>NZ_RJMM01000067.1 GCF_003943655.1 Streptococcus sanguinis | reverse complement strand
GCTTGGTAATGTTCCAGCGGAGTTTTTTGATTCAAGGGTTGCTTCCAAACAGAGATTATTAGTTAACGAAATATACTTTGATGAAAAGCAAAGTAAACTTGAAGAAATGCAAAATGCATTAAATGATTTATTATAGGAGAAAGTTATGTCAGAAGAATTAGAGATTCAAGTTTTAGCAAATTCTGAAAGATTTAATGAAAAAAAACAAGAGCTAAAAGCCTTTAGTGAAGAGATTCCAGAACAATCAGATTTACCAACTGTCCCACAAGACGATCCTATGCTAGGATTTATTGGTATGGAATATGATGTTAAAGGTAAGGATTTAAACGCTCTCACTGATGCTGTTCAAAATAGAATGATTGAACAAAACAAGCATATTAAAAAGATTATTCAAGAATTTAATACCATTTACGAAACTTTTCAGATATTAGACGATGAGTATATTCAAAGTATTTCAAAGTCTTTGATTGCAGCGAAAGAGGCAAATAGTAAAGCTATACAGGGA
>NZ_RJMM01000066.1 GCF_003943655.1 Streptococcus sanguinis | reverse complement strand
GTCTGTAATCTTATTCTTGATGAGGCAAGATTACTTCTACTTCTGCGTGTGGACGTGGNATTACGTGAACTGAAATCAATTCACCAACGTTTTCAGCTGCAGCTGCTCCAGCATCTGTCGCTGCTTTTACTGCGCCGACATCACCACGAACTAAAACTGTTACCAATCCAGCGCCGACTTGTTCTTTACCAATCAAAGTTACGTTAGCGGCTTTGACCATTGCATCAGCTGCTTCAATTGCGCCGACGAGTCCTTTTGTTTCTACCATTCCTAATGCATTTGCGTTTGCCATGTTTATTTCCTCCAATTATTTTCTTGTTTTTAATTTTATATGAAAGTCTGTAATCTTATTCTTGATGAGGCAAGATTACTTCTACTTCTGCGTGTGGACGTGGGATTACATGAACTGAAATCAATTCACCAACGCATGAACTGAAATCAATTCACCAACGTTTTCAGCTGCAGCTGCTCCAGCATCTGTCGCTGCTTTTACTGCGCCGACATCACCACGAACTAAAACTGTTACCAATCCAGCGCCGACTTGTTCTTTACCAATCAAAGTTACGTTAGCGGCTTTGACCATTGC
>NZ_RJMM01000065.1 GCF_003943655.1 Streptococcus sanguinis | reverse complement strand
GGTATAGGTGATATACTAATATAGTTGTCGCGAAAGACAAAGCCCTTTGAAAACTGAACAAGACGAACCAAGTGCAGGGTGACATAGAAATATGTAACCTGTCAAAAAAACGAGAAAATAAATCTGTCAGTGGACAGTAATGAGTGCGAACTCAAACTTTTTAATGAGAGTTTGATCCTGGCTCAGGACGAACGCTGGCGGCGTGCCTAATACATGCAAGTAGAACGCTGAAGAGAGGAGCTTGCTCTTCTTGGATGAGTTGCGAACGGGTGAGTAACGCGTAGGTAACCTGCCTGGTAGCGGGGGATAACTATTGGAAACGATAGCTAATACCGCATAAAATTGATTATTGCATGATAATTAATTGAAAGATGCAATTGCATCACTACCAGATGGACCTGCGTTGTATTAGCTAGTTGGTGAGGTAACGGCTCACCAAGGCGACGATACATAGCCGACCTGAGAGGGTGATCGGCCACACTGGGACTGAGACACGGCCCAGACTCCTACGGGAGGCAGCAGTAGGGAATCTTCGGCAATGGGGGGAACCCTGACCGAGCAACGCCGCGTGAGTGAAGAAGGTTTTCGGATCGTAAAGCTCTGTTGTAAGAGAAGAACGGGTGTGAG
>NZ_RJMM01000064.1 GCF_003943655.1 Streptococcus sanguinis | reverse complement strand
GACAAGAGGTGTGGTTGGGTGATATACTAATATAGTTGTCGCGAAAGACAAAGCCCTTTGAAAACTGAACAAGACGAACCAAGTGCAGGGTGACATAGAGATATGTAACCTGTCAAAAAAACGAGAATAAATCTGTCAGTGGACAGTAATGAGTGCGAACTCAAACTTTTAATGAGAGTTTGATCCTGGCTCAGGACGAACGCTGGCGGCGTGCCTAATACATGCAAGTAGAACGCTGAAGAGAGGAGCTTGCTCTTCTTGGATGAGTTGCGAACGGGTGAGTAACGCGTAGGTAACCTGCCTGGTAGCGGGGGATAACTATTGGAAACGATAGCTAATACCGCATAAAATTGATTATTGCATGATAATTAATTGAAAGATGCAACTGCATCACTACCAGATGGACCTGCGTTGTATTAGCTAGTTGGTGAGGTAACGGCTCACCAAGGCGACGATACATAGCCGACCTGAGAGGGTGATCGGCCACACTGGGACTGAGACACGGCCCAGACTCCTACGGGAGGCAGCAGTAGGGAATCTTCGGCAATGGGGGGAACCCTGACCGAGCAACGCCGCGTGAGTGAAGAAGGTTTTCGGATCGTAAAGCTCTGTTGTAAGAGAAGAACGGGTGTGAGCGGGTGTGAG
>NZ_RJMM01000063.1 GCF_003943655.1 Streptococcus sanguinis | reverse complement strand
AGAGGACCAGAGTGGACTTACCGCTGGTGTACCAGTTGTTCTGCCAAGAGCATCGCTGGGTAGCTATGTAGGGAAGGGATAAACGCTGAAAGCATCTAAGTGTGAAACCCACCTCAAGATGAGATTTCCCATAACGCAAGTTAGTAAGAGCCCTGAGAGAAGATCAGGTTGATAGGTTAGAAGTGGAAGTGTGGTGACACATGGAGCGGACTAATACTAATCGCTCGAGGACTTATCCTAGAATAAGAGCTTCATCAGAGTGCAGCGAATGGTTTAGAGAAATGTTAGATTTGATATTGTATTCAATTTTGAGTTGACAAGGCTTGTCTGAGAGGACAGGACAGTTAATTCAATAGTTAAGTGACGATAGCCTAGGAGATACACCTGTACCCATGCCGAACACAGCAGTTAAGCCCTAGAACGCCGGAAGTAGTTGGGGGTTGCCCCCTGTGAGATATGGAAGTCGCTTAGCGAAGGGAGTTTAGCTTAGTTGTAATGGAGAGGAAATCGAAATTACAATCGGCGGATGAGAGAAACGAAGTTTCTCACCGTTGGCTGAGCTAGACTCCACCCTTTGGGAGTTTAGCTCAGCTGGGAGAGCATCTGCCTTACAAGCAGAGGGTCAGCGGTTCGATCCCGTTAACTCCCATATT
>NZ_RJMM01000062.1 GCF_003943655.1 Streptococcus sanguinis | reverse complement strand
AAAAGATATACTCATTACCTTCTTCACAAGAGTGAAGGATCTAGTTTCTTCTCTTATTTATAGAAAATATTCTCTTATACATTAGTTATAAGAGTTTTTTTGTAAAGTGAGGTTATAATGGATTTTACTAGAACTATTTTATATCTAGAACTATTTTATATGGTGTATCTAATAAAAAATGGTTATCAGAGTTGTTAAAAATTGAAAAGAGTAAATTAAAAAATATAAGAAATAATTTTAATACAGTTCCTTTTGTAAAGAAGGGAATTATATAATGCTGGAAAAATGCATAAGCTAGTATTAAAAAGAATTGTAAAATATTTGCAGAGTATTGACATTCCAAATTATATCCATGGAGGTATTACAGGGAAAAGCTATGTTACCAATGTAGAATCTCATAAGAAGAATAGATATGGTGTAATTATTGATATATCGAATTTTTTTCCTAGTACAGATGCGCAGAATGTGTATAATTTTTTTAGGTTTGATATGAATCAGTCTACTGATATTGCTAAAATAATGACAGATTTGACAACGGTATCAAAAGGGAATAAAAGTTTTCTACCTCAAGGTTTTCCAACAAGTCCAATTTTAAGTTTTTTGGCATATCATAAAATGTATGAACTTTTAAATAATTATGCAAAGGTTCGGGATTTAACTTTTTCAGCCTATTATGATGATTTAACTATTATGATGATTTAACT
>NZ_RJMM01000061.1 GCF_003943655.1 Streptococcus sanguinis | reverse complement strand
TCCTGGTATAATCTACTTGTTCAGGTAAGACAAAGTAGGAAAAAGAAATGTCTAAAACCAGTTACAGTTTATCACATACCAAATGGATGTGCAAATATCATATCATCTTTACCCCCAAGTACCGCAGAAAAACCATTTACTACAAAATAAGACGAGATCTCATTGAGATTTTTCGTCATCTATGTCAATACAAAGGTGTGGAAATTATTGAGGGACATATGATGCCAGATCATGTTCACATGCTTGTCTTGATTCCTCCAAAACTTTCGATTTCCGATTTCATGGGATATTTGAAAAGCAAGAGTGCTTTGATGATATTTGATAAACATGCCAACCTAAAATATAAGTATGGTAATCGAAAGTTTTGGGCGAGAGGGTACTATGTAAGTACCGTTGGCCTCAATGAAAAGACAGTTGCCAAATATATTCGCGAGCAAGAGAAAAATGACATTGCCTTGGATAAGTTAAGTGTCAAAGAGTACGAGGATCCGTTCTCAGATGGTAGTTTTAGAACAAGATAAAAGCCCGTTTTTACGGGCATTAGTCAAGTAATCATAGCATTAACCTGAACGAAGTTCAGCGAACGTCTTTAGACGTCGCTGGAGGGAAACGGCTTATAGCCGATGTACAAGCCACCCGTTTTCATCATAGCATTAACCTGAACGAAGTTCAGCGAACGTCTTTAGACGTCGCTGGAGGGAAACGGCTTATAGCCGATGTACAAGCCACCCGTTTTCACGGGTGGTTATGACTT
>NZ_RJMM01000060.1 GCF_003943655.1 Streptococcus sanguinis | reverse complement strand
ATAGTTGACTTATCAGTATGTGTTAATAGCCTTGCATAACTAGTTAGATTTTCATTTTCCTCATCATTTAAGCCATCACCAGTCGCTGTCACATTTTCTGGTTGAGGATCAGACCATGGAGCATGATTTTGCATTGTTATTACTGAAAAAAACTGTGATTCAGAGGCATTGAGATTAGATAAAACATTATTATATACCGTTTCATCGCTAACACTCACTCCCTCATACTGGACATTTTTTAACTGTCTATTAGAATCACTAGAAAAAATTAGTTTATTAAAACCTAACTGTTTATATATATTTTTTCTATTATAGTTATTTGCACCAGACGGATGAATAACTATTCTATTTTTTGAATCAAAATGATTGCTAATCGTTGGGAATACTTTCATATTCGGAACTGCTTCAGTATAAAGAACAGAAGTTGCTGATGAATAATTATCAAAAGGTAAACCTGTTAATGTTTGAAATTCCATATTTGCTGTTCCGCCACCATAACCATTCGAAATCATAAGACCACCTGTGTTTTTTTCTTTTATAGATTCTATATTTGGAATAACATTTTCAGAAAGATGTACTTCAGGTAATCTATTTGGATTAGCAAAACTTTCGCTTAAAACATAAATAATAGTTTGATCATGTATATCCTCAAATCTGTCTTTATTAATTTCAAGTGCACGCCTTTCGTATTTTTTAGCAATTTCACTAATTCTATCTTTGCTATAATCATCCGGTTTCTCCATTAATGTTTTAGATAACTGCTTTATCCATACATACATTAGTGATTTATAACGACATACATTAGTGATTTATAACG
>NZ_RJMM01000059.1 GCF_003943655.1 Streptococcus sanguinis | reverse complement strand
ATATAAAGAAAGATAATATTTTAATGCGAGAATTACTGTCTAAAAAGATCCACAGACAATTAGAACTATTAGAGCTACTATTTAAAAACAAACGCTGGTTTCATATTTCTGAACTGGCTGAACTATTGAATTGTACAGAANGTTCAGTAAAAGATGATTTATCTCATGTCAAGTCTGCGTTTCCTGAATTGATTTTTCACTCGTCTACTAATGGCATACGTATCATTAATACCGATGATAGTGATATTGAGATGGTCTATCACCATTTTTTTAAGCATTCAACCCATTTTTCAATTTTAGAATTCATCTTCTTTAACGAAGGATACGAAACTGAGAGTATTTGTAAAGAGTTTTATATAAGCTCTTCCTCACTCTATCGTATAATCAGTCACATTAACAAAATCATAAAAAAACAATATAATTTTAAAATTAGTCTCAATCCTGCTCGGATTATTGGAAATGAGATTGATATCCGTTATTTTTTTGCACAATATTTTTCGGAAAAATATTATTTTCTTGAATGGCCCTTTACAGATTTTTCTGTAGAACCTTTGTGTAAGCTGTTAGCACTGGTCTATAAAGAAACTGCATTTCCTGTCAATTTCGCAACTCAACGAATGTTAAAGTTGCTCCTGGTTACAAATTTATATCGAATAAAGTTTGGTCATTTCTTGGAAGTTGAGAAAGATTCTTTTAACAATCAATTGTTAGAATCTTTCATGCAGGCAGAAAGAATCGAAGACATTGTAGCGAGCTTTGATTCTGAATACCATATCTCTTTGAATGAAGAAGTGATAGGTCAACTATTTGTCATGAAGAAGTGATAGGTCAACTATTTGTC
>NZ_RJMM01000058.1 GCF_003943655.1 Streptococcus sanguinis | reverse complement strand
GGTAATCTCCATGGGCAGATGGTCCAAAATCAGATTAGCCTCCGCCACCGACAGATAACCATGACCAAAAAGCTGCTGGGAGTCCCGATTAAAGGCTTGCTCCTTCTTTTCCTTGGGCTTAAAGGAAATGATGACCTGACCATCCTGTGGCAGAAATGGTTATGATAGCCGGTAAAAATTGAATTAGGTATCTTGTCCTTCCAGCTTCAAAGATAAATAGAAACATTAATGCACCAAAAATTGAGATTTGCATCCAAAGTAGATAGTAATTATTCGTAACAAATAACTTTGAATAAAATATCAAACCTATTACCATTATAACCCAGAGTATCTGTATAAAAAGAGCATAGTAAAAATAATTCTCCCCTTCTACATATACATATGTTCTTATTAATTTTGCAATTTTCGTATCTTGAATATTTTTCAACCACGATATATCTGGTCTATTGCTTTCAGAAAAAACCCTTTCTTGAAACCATCCCAGCATACCTTCTCCAGTCATCCAATAATATTTGTAAAATAAATGCCCTATAAAAGTTTCAAAATTATAATTTTTCAATCTACTTTTAATTTCATTTATAGCAATTCTATTTCTGTCTTTTCCCTCAGAATTTAGAATTTCTTCTGATAGCTCTGAATGAATATTTCCACTATATGTCAAACCAAGATTAACATAATATAGCATTGTACGACTTTTATTAGCTTCATACTTCACAACAGACTGGTAATTGAGAATACTTGATGTCAATAACATCGTCATAGCAAATGCTGCTGAAAATACCAATATAGACCTCAAATATGATTTCAGATATTTTTGTATATTACCTCTTAAAAAAATAAAAATTATAAC
>NZ_RJMM01000057.1 GCF_003943655.1 Streptococcus sanguinis | reverse complement strand
GCTTAAGGTTGAGAAAAAAGCAAAGAAAGCTATCAATAGAGATATAGCAAAAAAAGTACCTGTAAAAATGGCGAGTAAGGCAGGTAAAGATGCTGTTAAAGCAATGTTTGTTGCAGCTTTATTTGGGATGCTGAAAGAAATTATGAATGCTTTGGTTCGTTTTTTCAAATCTAAAAAATGTTCGTTTGATACATTTTTACCAGAAATGAAAAATGCACTTCATTCTTTTTTTGATAAGATTAAAGATTTTATTAAAGTTGGCATTGATAGTTTTGTTGGAAGTATAGTGGGAGAAATTATTGGTGTAATTAACCAGAAACTAAAAAAACTTCCAAACTTGATTAAACAAATATTTGGTTCAATAAGAGAAAGTACCTCTTATCTATCAAATCCTGAAAATCAGTCACAATCTACAGCAATTAAAATCGCTCATATTTCAAAAATCATTACTTCTGCTTTAGTTGCTATAGGAGCAATGTTTTTAGGAGAATATTTTGAAAAGTATCTATTAACTATACCAGGAATGAAATTTGAAATACCATTGTTAGGCTCCATAGCAAATATTTTGGGGATTTTTTTAGCAAGTTTACTAACAGGCATCTTAGGTGCCATAATCATTAATGGACTTGATGGATTAATTTCAAGAAAACTACAAGATGAAAACAAAAAGGAACAATCTGATAAGAAGAAAGAATTGTTAAAAATTCAGGATGTTCAAATTTTTGTTGCCGAGCAAAATGTTGTAGTTAAGCGAAATGATATCTTCAGTAAGATGGCTAAGAATCAAAGAAAGAATTGTTAAAAATTCAGGATGTTCAAATTTTTGTTGCCGAGCAAAATGTTGTAGTTAAGCGAAATGATATCTTCAGTAAGATGGCTAAGAATCA
>NZ_RJMM01000056.1 GCF_003943655.1 Streptococcus sanguinis | reverse complement strand
ACGGCTGATAATCATTAGGTTGACATCGCCATTATTCAAACGAACAACACTTCCAAGTGGCAATAATTGTGACATTAGTTTAATTCCTTTTTTATTTTTATATTATTTCTCTAATAGAAGAGAAGCATTTTAAATAGTGACAGTATAGTCTCTATAGTACTCTTTTCACAAGTCATAGAAGCAAAAGTGATAATACTACTTATATAAATAACAGATCTAGATAGTCTGTTCCATTTTTCTTTACGTTTTAGGATTCCTCTTTTAGCTGCTTAATAGCCTGCCCGCGCTTTAAATGATTTAATTCTATTAAGGTGAATATTAAGGAGGTCATCATACAAAAGAAAAACAAAAACAGAAGATTTCCTCCCCAAGAATAAAGTCCTAGACAGACGACAGAAGCAATACAAACAAAAGCAAATCCTTCTATAACGAGTTGATTCGTCCTATAAGCAAAAGAATAAAAATCACTTTTTTGATAATAATATTTATCAACCCGATAAAGTCTCTTGTTTTCAAAAGATTTTTTCCGAAAGAATTTACTTATGATAAACGAAATAATAATTGCTAAAATAACTGATATTATTTTTAAAACACTAGACCGAATAAAGGCAACATTTGTTAATTGCCTCAAAGCAGGGACAACTAAAACAATCCCCACCCATATCCAAATAGATTGTTTATTACTGTTATAACTGTCTATGGCATATATCTGTGAAGTTTTGCAATCGTAAAACAAGAATTGCGGTTTTCTATATTCACCTAGCGGGATTAAGTTTCGTACTAAATCATTTTGATTACTCATCCAAACACACTCCCTAATCGTTGTTTCTCTTTTTCGTGTAAAAATCATTAACCTTCAGAAAAACATTCCCTGCCATACCATTATAAATGATGATAGTCTCAACAAAGGAAGCACAGGCAAAAATCGCTAGCACTCTAACATCCCCCCAGAGATAAAAAGCAATTGCAGACAAGATATAACATATTCCTCCACCTAGGAGCAACCAGAATATCAACTGCCTTGCTTTTGCAAACCATTTTGTAAAAGCATGAGTGTCAAATATAGTAATATCAACAGCGTAAAAAGTAGCTTC
>NZ_RJMM01000055.1 GCF_003943655.1 Streptococcus sanguinis | reverse complement strand
AGTATTGAATAAATCTTTTTTAGCATCATTTAGCCTTCTCGTATTTATATCATTTGGATTTTTATTATATCTCACTTGTGCTTGGACAACTCGTTTTTGCAAATGGTCAACTATTTCTTGGTGTGTTATAACTTCTACGTTTTTAAGTTTTCCTGTCTCAATATCATGCTGAATTTGCTTGGAATCAATCCTTATCCTATCTGATCCATAATTTTTGGGAGTTGTACTGAATTCTGGATCTGTTGTTGAAATATAAGGTGTACGATCAGAATTACCACCTCGTATTTGAGAATGGATAGGAAGATCTCCCTCAGGATTTACTGACACTAGATAACCATCCTCATTGATATAAGCTTTAGGGTTTCCTTTATAATTTCGAGTATCATAGAAATTGTTATCGTTTCGAGTTACAAAATCCGGAACAGTTTTTTCAGTAAAAGCTCTAGTATTCACTTTAGCAGCCGGCACCACGCTCTGAGTCCTTACCGCATCCTTAATCTGATAATACTCATTAATCTGGGTATCAGCCCTTTGTATTTGTAAATCCTTATTATAAGCCCGAGTACTCCAAGCTGCTGCACTTACCATTAGGAAGTCATAACCCGCTTTTATACTCGGTGCGTACCTGGTATAGTTTGTGGCATAATTCAGGAGTTCCTCATCAGCCTCTTTGCCTGTGACTGGATCAAGGCCCATTTCAGCGATATACTCAAAACGTTTTTGCTCGAAGTTAGGATCGTGTTTGCTTAACAAATCAATGATACGAAAAGGGCAAGGAAAGCATCCTACCCTAAATTCTTTATACTAGATTAATCTTCTAAAATCACAGGAAAAGTATCTTCCCCTCTGTGCATTTTTTCTTCCATTTATTTTCATAAGCAAAATCCTGTGATTTTAAAGTTTCACTAACAATTTTTTTGAATTCTGCTTTGTTCATTTGTAGGCGGAATCTAAATATTCCTTTACTGTCAAAGGAAGTCTTCGTTTTAAGTGAGGATACNTTTCCAAATAGTCATCAATCCCTTTCTCAAAGGCTGGTTTAATAAACTTCTCTGTATTCTCTGAAAGACTTTCCTTCGTCAGATCAGATAGTTTATAATCNCCAAGCATTTTGTCGTTATCATTGTAAACAAAGCGACCTCCAAAATCTCCAAAGCCATGACTCAACTTCTCTAATTTTTCATGAAGCTTTTTTATAAAAAAGCCGTAATTGATATAAAAAGAGTTCTCAAAGTTAGATTTTTGAAAGCCAACAAATACCTTTAAATCAGTATTTTCAAATGTATAATATTTATTTTCATAAG
>NZ_RJMM01000054.1 GCF_003943655.1 Streptococcus sanguinis | reverse complement strand
CCTTGCCAAGGTGGGGGTCGCGGGTTCGAATCCCGTCGTTCGCTTGAGGCGGCCGGGGTGGCGGAACTGGCAGACGCACAGGACTTAAAATCCTGCGATTGGTAACGATCGTACCGGTTCGATTCCGGTCCTCGGCATAGACTTGTAAGAGGCAGAAGTGGAAGAAGATGAGCACCCTTAGCTCAACTGGATAGAGTACCTGACTACGAATCAGGCGGTTAGAGGTTCGACTCCTCTAGGGTGCATTAAGTAATAACTTAAGTTCGGGAAGTAGCTCGTCCGGCTGAAGGGAACGGTCTTGAAAACCGTCAGGCGTGTAAAAGCGTGCGTGGGTTCGAATCCCACATCCTCCTTAGGGACGAATAGTATTGACGCGGGATGGAGCAGCTAGGTAGCTCGTCGGGCTCATAACCCGAAGGTCGTAGGTTCAAATCCTGCTCCCGCAATAGTTGGCTCGGTAGCTCAGTTGGTAGAGCAATGGATTGAAGCTCCATGTGTCGGCGGTTCGATTCCGTCTCGCGCCATACATTATCGTATTGGAAATGCGGGTGTAGTTTAGTGGTAAAACTACAGCCTTCCAAGCTGTTGTCGCGAGTTCGATTCTCGTCACCCGCTTTGAACGAAAGTTCATACCAAGTTTTCGAACTTGGGCGCGTAGCTCAGGTGGTTAGAGCGCACGCCTGATAAGCGTGAGGTCGGTGGTTCGAGTCCACTCGTGCCCATAAAATATTGGAGAATTACTCAAGAGGCTGAAGAGGACGGTTTGCTAAATCGTTAGGTCGGGTAACCGGCGCGGGGGTTCGAATCCCCCATTCTCCGTATGAATAAGGAGTTTAGCATTTGCTATCTCCTTTTCTTATACTTTCTTGTCCTGTTTAGTGAGGTTTTTCTGATGAATCGATTTAAAAAGTCTAAATTTCTAATTTCTTTTTTTGTATTAGTTGTTGCAATGACGATACTCATCTTATCTACCTCTTCTAGTTGGTTTGTATCAACTACTTCAAATATTATTTCATTGGTAGATAGACTCGTTGGTTCTCCTTTTGCTTTTGTAGCTGATAAAAAAGAAGAAATGTCAGATTTGATGTCTACTTACAGAGAAAATCAGCAGCTTAAGAAAAATCTTTATGAGATTGAGGAAAAGGCTGGGAAGGCAGATTCCTTAGAAGATGAGAATGAGCAGTTGCGAAAACTTCTGGAATTTAAAGAGGCTGATAAAAATCAAGTTCAAATTGCCAGTGAAGTGATTGCCCGTACGCCAGCATCCTGGAAAAATGAGCTGACTATTGACAAGGGAGAATCTGATAATGTGACTGATGCTATGCTAGTAGTCGCTAATGGTGGTCTAGTCGGAAGTGTTTCTGAAACTAGTAGTCAGTCTAGCTTAGTATCTCTACTGACTAACGAGGAAAACTCAACTAAAATTTCTGTTAGAATTCAAACTAAGTCTGGTCCAGTTTATGGGATTATAACTGGATATGATGAAAAAAACTCAGCTTATATCATCAGTCAGTTAAATAGTGCTGAAGATATAAAAGAGGGAGATGAGGTTGCAACCAGTGGCTTGGGCGCTTATAATGCAGAAAATATTCCTGTCGGTAAGGTGCTTTCCGTGTCTGAGGCTAAGGATCAGTTAAACAAGATTGTCCTGGTTAAGCCGGCTGCTGATTTGTCGGATATCCGTGCTGTAATGTTGGTAGGGAACTGATATGAGAGATATTAAAGAACATCTTTTGACTCCTATTATTTTATTTTTTGTTTTATTGATTGACGGGCAGATTTCGACTTTTCTGGCTAATATTCTGCCTTTACAATGGCATTTAGTCAGTCATTTTATTTTTATTTTCATGCTTTTTGTGTCCATCAACCTCTCTAGAAACTACAATATTATCTTGTTTTGCTGTCTGGGGGTGATTTACGATGTTTACTA
>NZ_RJMM01000053.1 GCF_003943655.1 Streptococcus sanguinis | reverse complement strand
GCACTCCAACCTTCAAAGGTGCGGACCCACTAGTTCCAATTGATGAGACTGTTGAGCCAACCTTTGCAGATGGAAGCAAGGAAAAGAATATTCCAGGTCAAGGAACTTACACCATCACTCCGGATGGAGCAGTGACTTTCACCCCAGACAAGCAATTTGTAGGAAAACCCGATCCAATCACTGTGAAACGTGTTGATAAAAACGGAACTCCAGTCACTGCAACTTACAGTCCAGAGTTCACAAAGGTAACTCCGACAGGTACTGACACCAAGACAGAAGGTCTGCAAGGTCAGGTTCAAAAAGGTCAAGTGACTTTCACGCCAGGACATAAATTAGTTCCATTCCCAGCCGGTTCGACTCCACTGTTTGGTAACGGAAAGAATATTAAAGAAGTGCCAAATGTTGGTAAATTCGAAGTGGATGCGGACAACAAGGTGACCTTCACCCCAATAAAACAATTCAAGGGCGAAACATCAGAACTGGGATTAATTCGTTTAGACGCTAACGGAACTCCTGTTATTGTCAAATATCAAGCAATAGTGAAAGCAGTAGTCCCAACCGGTAAAGATGCGACCTCTACAAATATCAAAGGCCATGTTCAGACTGGGAAACCTATATTTGAGTCAGGTAATCCATTGGTTCCAATTGATGAAACCGTTGCGCCAACCTTTGAAGACGGAAGCAAGGAAAAGACTATTCCAGGTCAAGGAACATATACCATCACACCAGATGGTACAGTCACCTTCACTCCAGAAGCTGATTTCCTTGGTCAGGGTACTGGTGTGACCCTTGTACGTCGTGATAAGAACGGTACCTCAGTGACGGCTCGCTATGTTCCAACCGTGGTTGAACCATCAACCAGCAAGGACAGTGTGTCCAGCGGTCGCAAGGGTCAAGCTCAAACGGGAACGCCAACCTTTGAAGGGGCGATTGACCAAGCGGTAGCACCAACCTTTGCGGATGGTAGCACCGAAATGGTTGTCCCAGGAGAAGGAACTTATCGTTTCAATATGCTGGGAGCAGTAACATTTGCGCCGGAAGCCGACTTTGTCGGAACTGCTCGCGGAGTCGTCGTGAAACGTCTCGATATTTATGGCAATGCCGTGACGGCTACCTATACCCCAACTGTTTTGGGAAGTACTGATACAGCAGATACCAGCAGCACGGGTCTTAAAGGCCAGTCTCAGACCGGCAAGCCTATCTTTGAAGGAGACGTGGATCCAACCGTTCCACCAACATTCGAAGACGGTAGCACAGAAAAAGTTGTTCCAGGTCAAGGTACATATACGATTGCGCCAGATGGCACTGTGACCTTTGTACCGGAAACGGGCTTTGTCGGTCAAGCTGACGGCGTGACAGTGATTCGCAAAGACCGCAATGGTCAGACGATTTCAGCAATCTATGTTCCGACTGTGACAGAAGCTCCTGTTCAGCCAGAGCGGACGATTACACCTGCACCACCTTCTCTTTCTAAGAGCGAGGGTGCTAAATCCCTTCCTAAGACCGGCTCAGAAGAAACCTCATACTTGGCTGCAAGCTTACTTGCGGGAGTATCAGGTTTAGGACTGATTGGCTTAGACAAGAGAAAGAAAAAGTCTGAAGACTAAAAATTAAGAATTTAGGTTTCAGATACCAAATTAAAAGAGGAAAGATTCGTTTAAGGATCTTTCCTTTTTTGAAAAATAGACTATTTTTAAAAAGTGTCTATTTCTAAATAAAAATTCCATAATTATAGTTATATATATAGCTAAGTAAAAAGGAATAGTGTATAATTAGTGTATAATAAAGCCGTTG
>NZ_RJMM01000052.1 GCF_003943655.1 Streptococcus sanguinis | reverse complement strand
CAGTAAAGGGTGATACAGAATATAACTATGAACAGGAGTATGAAGAAAGTTTAAGTGCATTAACTAGTCAGCTACCAGAATTAATTGATTACTTACAGGTCGTTAATTCTAATTTTATGCCTCAAGAGTTTAGCTTCCTAGATTATGTTAAAGGTTATACTTTAGAAGATTACGTTCTATTTTTTCCTACAATTTCTAGTTTTAAAGTTAATAAAGATAATAAAGATGATAAAGATTTCTATTATAAATTCATCCAAATGTTTATTAATTCTGAATTGCCAGTTCTAGGTGATATTAGTCAGAATATCAAAAATGGGGTATCTCAGTTTATTTTCCGTAAATTTTATACCTATACACCTTTTTTCCGGCCCAAAAATAGAAATTATCAAATAAATTTTTTTATCTGGCCAACTAAATTAGAGTATTTGGTTGAAATTCTTTTAGGTTTGGACAATTTATACAATACAGATGAGTCGGATAAGTTACCGTCTAAATATATCTATAAAAATGTTTTTCACACGGATATATTTATAAGACGGAATTATGCTTCCAGGTATTCAAGAAATCTAAAATATAATTTTACAAAGGCCTTAAGAAGTATAAATGATATTTTATCTGGTACCGATCAATTCTTAGATGTGGCTTCTTTAAAAACAATTATTTATAATGAAGACGAAGGAAGTTTTTATGATAAGTTATATGAAGATGAGAAATTAGGAGATATTTTTAATGAGTTGTTAGACAAAAAAATACTTAGGATGCAAGATATACATAAGTATTTAAAGGAATCTCTTAAAAAACCTCCATCTCTTCCATCCAACTATAAAAAATTGTCAAGTAATTTAAATGATATGGTTAAAGATGCTCAAATGACGCCAAATGAAAATGCCAAGTATTCTAAAATTACTAAAAAAATCGAAGATGGTCATGTGACATATCAAGATCTTATGGAATTAGAAGAAATTTACAATAAATATATTATTTAGGGGGGAAGTTTTGAGACAGATTGACCGTTTTTTGCGAACGATTTATAAAGATTTTCCTTTATTTGAGATTTTTGATCATAATTATAAAAGTTCTGTACCGAGTTATAAATTTGCATCAGTTGCTTCTATCAAGTGGAGGTCAGCATTTGACCTTAAAGACGAGGGCTATAGACATGAGGTGAAAAAAGTCTATCAAAGAATCTATTCGGATTACAATGAAGATGAATTAGATAATTTGATCGTTGAATATAGTGAAAAAATTAGTAAATACAGCCCAACTAAATATAAACATAATACCTTAAATCTTTTTCTTTATATAGCTAAAGAATTGGTATTTTACCAAGCTAACTCGCTGACGATAAGTTTTGATTCCTTATTGGAATGGAATGGTATTATCAACAAGATAGACGCAAATATTATTTTTGCTATGAAAGCTGCTATCGAAGGTCATGAAATTTCTGCTGGGGATGCTCACCGCATCCAACATGATAATTATAGATTGAATAGAATACTATCCGAAGGCATTTCAGAAAATCACATGCATTTGAAAGGTTCTGGCTATACTTCAGAGCTGAACTGGTATGACTTTTCTACTGATACATGCTTTGAAGGTCAGAAAAGCAAAAAGTTCTTTGGCATTTTAAAGAATAATATAAGGCATTATGAAAATGAAAAACTTGCTTTTCTGAAGGTTAGGATAATAAAGTTTTACCTTTTTGCTCAGATTTTCGACCATAGATTTGAAGACAGTGAATTTAAAAAACTTTTTAAAAAAGCACTTCAATCAGATGATTTGGATTACTTTGAATTGCTATTTAGTAAGTTGAAGCCGCAAATTGAAATATTTAAAGAGTATTGGGAAAAGGAGTTTTCTCCTTTCGATCATTCTCCAAGAAAAGAATTCTTA
>NZ_RJMM01000051.1 GCF_003943655.1 Streptococcus sanguinis | reverse complement strand
ATACTAAACGTGATGGGGAAGTATTGATAAAAGGAAGTATTCCACCCGAATATTTTACTTTTGAATAAGGAGAAAAAATGACTAGAGAAGAACTTGATAATCTATTTTACAAAGTCCCTAATGGTGTAGACTACGCAGACTTGCTTGAAGAAGTTGACTTAGAAGATGTGCCAGAAGAAACGATTAACAAACTTATCTCTTTATTATCTAGCGATGATGATTTTTTGCGCTATAAAGCTTCTAGGCTTTTAACTATTTGGGGGCTGAAAGAAGGTTTTGATGTGTTGACTCAGATGTTTGTTGAAGGGAAATTGGAAGGCTACATTCCTCATCGGCTATATAGTTATGATGATACAAATCGAATTATATTAGATGCTCTTACTAGCTATTGGGCTAATCAATCAGATATTGGCAATGGTGATAAAGCAAGGCAAGACATATTCCCTTATGTCTGCAAAATTATAGAGCAGGCGGAAAAAGGTTATTATGATCTTTCATATTTTTACTATCTAGTTGAAGATAATGGCTTTTCTGAATATATCCCTTACCTAAAGCACTTTCTATCTGTTATTATGGATAAGCCAGAAGATAATTATTGGCGAATTCATGATACTTTGAAACTGTTTTTAGAGATAGAACCTGATTATGTGGAAAAACTTCTGGAGGAGAAAGATAAATCACTAGCTGATTTCGGATTGGAGGAAGAGAATGAAGGAAATTAAATTCTATAAGGTAAACGATGCTTACGGTTATATGTCCAATTTTGCTCCTTATCCTTTTTCGGATGGAAATAAAATCTGGCCTACATCGGAACATTATTTCCAGGCTCAGAAATTCTTGGTTCCAGAAATTCAGGAAAAAATTCGCCTGCTGGAGTCACCTATGGATGCTGCTTTGGAGGGACGCAATCGCCATAATCCGTTACGAAAGGACTGGGAAGATGTCAAGGATGATATTATGCGTTATGCTGTTCGTGAGAAATTCCGTCAAAACACAGTAATTATGGAAGATTTATTAGAGACTGGAGATAGTATCATCATTGAACATACGAAAAATGATAGCTACTGGGCTGATGGTGGCGATGGTACAGGAAAAAATATGCTGGGGAAAATTCTGATGGAAGTACGGGCAGAACTTCGTTAAATACAAACTACTAACAAAGACAATCTATTCAGTTAGGTTTTAAATTCCCCTAGTTCAGTCTGTAAAGATAAAAAAATCCCGATAAATAGATATATATGTGTTTGTTGTCGTAAAAAGTGAAAGGGCGAGATAAATCTTTTGCCCTTTTCCTCTAAGTTTAGAGCTGATTAGCCGCTATTTCACAGATAGTCTGCAGGTTTTGGGTTTAGCTATTCAAGGAGCGACGCAGCTTAGTCAGGTATTGGTAGGCAGTGAGGGTAATTACTCTACTGATGGCATAGATATGAGTTGGTCTGCTAAGATGAAGGCTCAAGAGATTCAGACTGTTTCAAAGAGTGATTGTCGGACACCACAAGAACATGCTATAGACAAGGCTGTCAATGATATGAAGTTATCCGGTGCTGCTGAAATCTATTATCGAAGTAAGCTCGCAGAGAATCTGTAGATACCATTAATGAGGCATATTCTAATAAAGTTTTAGCTTATGGAAACACATACATTGGAAAAAGTCATAATGGATTAAAGATTGGAATGTATATAAGAGAATCTGATGGAAAGATTATATCAGCATTCCCAATGGAGTAAAATGAGTTTAGAGGTAAGGTTAATGGAGAGAACATATTCAGTTTTGGTTTTTGGAAATGAAGAAAATGATATAATGTTAATTTTGAAGTTTACTGATCAAAAATTTCAATCATTGTCAGACTTTTTAAATTCTGAGGTTCATAATTTTTACACCCATATTCAAAAAGAATTAGAGGCAGTTGTTACTGGTCAAAAAGAAGAATCAGACTTTGGCGGTAATATGCTAAATATTGATATAGGTAAAGAAGAAACAGAAGTATACTATCAAATGGATGATGAAAGTCTTGGGGAACCTTGCTTTATTTCAACTGATGAACTATATAAATTGGTTTTAGAGTGGAAAGAAATGGAAGAAAAAATGCATAGAGGGGAAGATATTTTTCCTGTGATTTTAGAAGATTGATATAGTATAAAGAATTTTAGGGTAGGATGCTTTCCTTGCCCTTTTCGTCTCGTAGATTTGTTAAGCAAACACGATCCTAACTTCGAGTAAAAACGTTTTGAATATGACTCTAGGACAGGAAAATATTAGTATGTTAGAAACAGTTTTAAAAGCAATTGATGATTTGTTATCAATAATTGACAGATATAAGATTAAAAACGTTCATCCGCAAGTAGAGGATTTAAAATATTTAAAAAAATCTTTGAATACCAATGACGAGCTAAGTACAAGGGAAAAATTTACTCTTTATCAAGAACTTTTTCCACCACGCGGTGGTTTATCAGATATTCATTATTGGCATAACGACTTTGGAACAAGAAAAACAGTTAATGAAGTCATATCAGATTCAACGAAAACAATTGCTGATTATTTGCTGGAACAGTAACAAAATAATTTAAT
>NZ_RJMM01000050.1 GCF_003943655.1 Streptococcus sanguinis | reverse complement strand
TAGAAATGACAAAGGGGACGGTCACGGGAAAGGTCTTTCTTTTAAAGAACTCCCACCAAGATATGCTTCATTAGTCGTTAGTTCAGCGATTACGATTGTTACTTTTATTTGGGATACTTACAATAGTAAAAAAGGCAAATAAAAAACGGCATTTGCCGTTTTTTCAAGTCATAGATAAAGTCGAAATCAACCTCTGATTCCAATTGGCGAAGAAAGTGATCTTCTGGGACCAATTCGTCTATCGTATAGAAGCCATATTGGCAGCGATGATAATCAGGTTTTTCTTTGTGAAACATAGGGAGTACCTCACAACTTTTCTTACTTCTATTATACGACTTTACACAAAGAAAAGCCCTTAGAAACTTATGTTCTAAGAACTTTGTCTTCAATCTGAAAAAACGGCATTTGCCGTTTTTTTTGCTTTCATAAGGTGCCTGAACTCAGAAAATATTTTAGAGTGCTGAGTGTCATATCCCCCTTTGGGGAGATTTTTTATTTTCACTAAGATTTTAGCCCGAGCTCAAATTAGTTCTCTAGTTTCAGATGGCTTTTTTGTTAATCTTTCCTCCAAAATACTTTGCTGTCTAGTTATCCCGTTTTGACATATTCAAATATTATTTCCTAGCCTACCCCTTCTAATTTCTCCAAATAAAAAGTTCTTCCATGATTTTAGAAGAACTTTTTCTATCAGCGAATTTACTCTTTCAAGAATTTTTGGATTGCAGGAGCGGCAGTGATAGCAAATCTTTCGTCGATACGGTGCTCTCCACCTTCTACTGTGACCAGCTCTGTATTTGGAATGGTCTTACTCGCTTGAACAGCATACTGGTAGGGCACGACTGCATCATCAGTTCCGTGAATAATGAGGGTCGGAGCTGTGATTTTGGCTTGCTCTGCTTGGATGTCAATGTCTAAGGCATCGATCAGATAAATCTTGCCCAGGGTAACATTGTGGTGAGTCATGCTATCAGGAAGTTGGTCTAGTTCTGGACTCCCTAGCTGACGGTAGGTCTCTTGCACATCGTCGAAAAGAACGAAGGCTGGAAAGATAAGCATGAGTTTGTGCACACGATCAGGATAGGCAGCAGCATAGAGACTAGCAACGACACCGCCTTGGCTGGCACCGAATAAACTCATTTTGCTCTTATCTACAAAGGTCTCAGAACTCAGCTTTTCCATGACTTGAGTCAAATCTGTGAGTTCGGTCTTGACCGACATATTCAGCATATCCTGCCCACCACTTTTCGATTGGCGGCTGCCGCCGTAGAAATCAAAGCTGTAAACCAGATAACCTTGCTTTGCCAGCAGCTGGCTGTACATTTCATATTGCTCAAGGATGTTGTTCAATCCATGTGCGATAACAATAGTCGGCAATTTTTTACTCTTGTAGTCAGAAGGAGCTGTAATCTTTCCGTAGAGCTGCTTGTCATCGTAGGAAACGCTGTACTCTTCGGATACAATGTCTTCTGTCGGAGTCGGTTGCTTGTCGCTCTTCTCGCTAGAACTTGTCTGAGTGGTTTCTGGCGTAGAAGGGGTAGGATTCGGTTTAATCTGGGAGTGCCAGAAGAAAAGGCCTAGTCCAGCCAAGCACAAGGCTACTAAGAAAGCCCAAATATACTTCATAGTTCTCTCCTTTCAGTATTTGTAGTATTATAGCGGAAATGAATGTATTTTACAAGAAGAGAGCTTTCTTGTTTTTGATTTTTCTGGATCTCATACAAGAAAATCCAATTCAGCCATCTAAGCGAGATTCCGATAACCTTGAGTTTTTTAGAAAATCTTGCTAAACTGTAGCTACTAAGATAAAAACACAGTTCTGGTTGGTAGTCCAGACGCAAAAAATCCATTTTTTGTCAGTAACCTTCCTCCTTGGTTGTCCATTCTTAGGGATTTTTTAAAGGAGGTGCTGTCATGGATAAGATTTCAATGACGCTGACAGTTTATTTTGAAGAGGGATTTTGGCACGGTCTTTTCGAGCAGGAACATGCTCAATCTTATAGAGTTTGCCGAGTCACCTTTGGTGCAGAGCCTAGCACGCAGGAATTGTTGGATTTTCTAAACCGTTATTATCATCGGTTGCAGTTTAGTCCTAGCATCAGAGTGAAGGAGAAGACTAAGTCGGTCAGTCCTAAACGCCTGCAGAGACAGGCTAAAAAGGAGCAGATGGCTTCACGTTCTTCAAAGTCTCAGGAAGCGCTGAGTCTGCAATTAGAAGAGCAAAAGAAAATCGCTCGAGTCAAGCGCAAGCAGCAGAAAGAACTGGCTAAGCAAAGGAAATTCGAACTCAAACAGCAAAAACGGTTGGAAAAGCACAAGGGGCATTGAGCCTGGTTTTTCTTATTTATATGGGAAAGTCTTCCGATGGGAGGCTTTTTGTTTTGGCTTCAAGCCAGTTTTTCTCGCATAGAAAAACAAGAAAACCACCAGCTAAGCTGGTGGCTGCCAAGGCTTTGAGCTTTCATTTCTTTTTCCTGGTATAATCTACTTGTTCAGGTAAGACAAAGTAGGAAAAAGAAATGTCTAAAACCAGTTACAGTTTATCACATACCAAATGGATGTGCAAATATCATATCATCTTTACCCCCAAGTACCGCAGAAAAACCATTTACTACAAAATAAGACGAG
>NZ_RJMM01000049.1 GCF_003943655.1 Streptococcus sanguinis | reverse complement strand
GTATAATAACTACCTCTATTATACTAAATTTTATTTGGCTTGACTATATTTTTTTGAAAATTACTGCCGAATGTCATGAAAATATAAATTTTTCAACTATTTCGATAACCAGTCCAACTTCTAGCGATCCGTTCATCGCTCTGCAGCTGAGCAACCAAACTGTCAATACCTTCAAACTTAACCATCTCGCGAATCTTATCCAGCCAGAAAATCCGAATGGTATCGCCATAGATGTCCTGAGAAAAATCAAAGATATTGACCTCAAAACGAAGCTCATCACCGTCAAAAGTTACATTTTTCCCAACACTGGCCATACCACGATAGCGCTGACCATTGTGCTCAACGTCCGCGACATAGACGCCATCTCCTGGAAGAAAGACTCGATCCAAGGGAGCTAGATTGGCTGTTGGATAGCCAATCGTCCGTCCTCTGGCATTGCCATGAACCACAATACCGCGAGTGGACAGAGGGTAGCCCAGCAATTCTTGAGTTTTCAGCATATCTCCGACAGCAATCGTCTCCCGAATCCGAGTGGAAGAAATCTTCCGATTATCCAGATTAACCGAGGGAACGATAACAATCTTGCCATTAAAATAATCTCTCAGCTCATGTGACTCTTTGCGGTCTGAGCCAAAATGATAGTCAAAGCCAGCTACCACAGCCTTGGCGCGCAGACGAGACACGTATTTCTCAAAAAAGTCCCGGGCTGTATTGCCTGCAAAATGGCTAGTAAAGTCAATCAGGTAAAGATAGTCAACACCTAGATTTTCCAGCTGCGCCATCCGGTCTTCAGGACTAGCTAAATGCAGCATGAGCTCAGGCTGATAGCGGACAAAGGCTAGCTTAGGCGACTCCGGGAAGGTCATCACGGCAATCTTGAGACCTTGCTTATCGGCAATCTCTCTCGCTTTCTCAAAGAGTGCCTGATGGCCCTTATGCAGCCCATCGAAATAGCCTAGAACAAGGACCGTATCTTCTGTCTGATCAATCCCTTTTTCATCTATAATTCTCTTGGTTATCATCATTCCTCTATTTTACTACGCATTTGCTATTTTTACAATATCCGTTCCGCTCTAAACTGCAAAACATTCAAAAAAACTTTACTGCTCTAGTCAGGGCGTTTGTCAAAATCTGAAAAAAGCAAAACAAAAGGACAGCAGTTGTGCAGTTGCTGTCCTTTTGTGAGGTTTAATGAAATAATTATAACATGCAAGCGCACATTTCATATTACAAAAGAGTAACAATCTTTTGACAATTCTACTGCGGATATTAAAGGAAGACTTTGCGAGGCTTGTAAACTGCTTCCCGCTTTTCCAAAATGGCTACTAACTTCTCCTTATAAAAGCCAGCTAGCTCAGCTTCTTCTGACATCAAGCTGATAAAACGGCCGTTCCTCACGTCCTCGACCTGCTCGGCAGAGAGCTCAACCTTCACTAAATCTCCGATTCCCAATTCAAGTGGTTGGAGAAAGGAGAAATCCTCCGTTGCTACTCGCTCCGCTATTTCATCTAAGGTCAAGGCATCATCCAAGCTCATACCTGCTGAGGAAGTCCGTGTCAGCTGAGACATGTGACTGGCAAAGCCAAGCTTGGCTCCCAAATCAACAGACAGGGTTCGGACATAGGTCCCCTTGCTACACTTCACTCGAAAGCGAAAGCGGGCTTGTTCATCTTCATAGGAAATCGGACTGGTGCGCTCGAAACTATAGATGGTCACCTGCCGCTCTGGCCGCTCCACTTCTTGACCCGCTCTTGCATACTCATAAAGCTTGCGGCCATTGACCTTGACTGCAGAGTACATGGGCGGAATCTGGCGAATCTCACCGGTCATGGACTCCATGGCTTCATCGATGAAAGCTTCTTCTAAAGGCTCTGTCACCGGAGTCCGCTCTAGGATGTCTCCGCTGGCATCCTCTGTCGTTGTTGAGCAACCCAGAGTAATCTCCCCCTCGTAGACCTTGCCTTCCTCCTGCATGAACTCAACCAAGCGCGTCGCCTTGCCCACAGCAATCGGAAGCACCCCTACCACATCTGGATCCAAGGTGCCCCCATGACCAATTTTCTTGGTTTTTAAAATCTTGCGCAGCTTAAATACCGCATCATGCGAGGTCATGCCCGCTTCTTTTCTTAGGTTGATAATTCCGTTCATGTGTCGCTTTCTAATTTCATTCAAAAAATGTCTTCTTCAAGAATTGTAACATAATTCTCCTTTGTATCAGAATTTAATTTAGCCAATCTTCTTGCTTGGTTCATAATTATCCTGTCAAATACATTTCTTACAAATCGTCCATTTGCATTTTTATTTTCAAGATTGTTACTATGTAATTCTAAATATTTTTTTAATTTTTCTTTTGCAGAATCATGCAAAGTGTACTCTTCATGTTTGCAACATGAAAGAAAAATATCAAACATTTGGTCCACAGTATAATCTTCAAACGTAATAAAATAATTAAATCTTGATTTTAAGCCAGGATTAGATTCAAAAAATTTCTTCATCAATTCATCATATCCCGCAACAATAACCACCAAATCATCACGATAGTCTTCCAATGCTTTAGTTAACTCAGTTAAACACTCTCGACCGTAACTATCACTTTTATCATTCTCTGTAATACTGTATGCTTCATCTATAAACAATACACCACCTTTGGCTTTTTGTATCAATCTTTTAACTTTAGAGGCTGTCTGACCTTGATATTCTGCTATCAAGTCTGTTCTACTCGCCTCAATAAAGTGACCTTTACTTAATATTCCTAAAGAACGATACATATTCCCGACGATTCTAGCAACTNTAGTTTTACCGGTACCTGGATTGCCTAAAAATGCCATATGCATAGTTCTATTTGTTTTTTTAAGACCGATTTTTTCTCTACTTTGTTGAACTTTATTAAACGCGACTAGATCCTCAATCTCTTTCTTCACATTTTCTAAACCTATTAATGATTTTAAATCATTAGCTAATGCTTCAAATGATTTATTAT
>NZ_RJMM01000048.1 GCF_003943655.1 Streptococcus sanguinis | reverse complement strand
AAATAAAAGGTTCTGTTGATAATCTATTTTCCTAACTCTTTTATTCTCTTTGTTTTTTCGATTATCTATCATAAAAACGAGATAGCATCCAAGGCCGAAATTTTTACTTGCCATATATAGTATTATACTAATGAATTATATAAGGAGTAAAATGATGGCAGATGGTAAAATGTCGCAAGTGCTTAAAGAGGATTTAAAACAGGATGGAGTCAATGATAGCAGACTTTTTGATTTAGCTTTGCAAAATATGCTGAAAAGAGCAATTGCTAGCGGAATTGTGGAGCAGAATAAAAGTGAAAGTAAAAAGTCATCTATTTCTTCAATTGAAGATGTCACAAGAAACGAGGTTAGTGTAGTTGCTGAAGTTAAGCCTGCAAAACCTCCAGTTATCAAGGCTAGTGTCATTGCTAATGTCAAACCAATCACAGATCTGATTAAAGATTCTGTTGCTATTGACGGCGAGAGAGAATTGGGAGAAGAAAACAGCTCGTCCAATATCTCAGGGAACGAGCAGTCTACACCAACTGATGGAGAAGTATACTATCTCTTTAAGACTTATCGTCAATTTTCCAGTCCCGATTCCAATCCTTATGTACCTCCGATTCCTAAAAAAAATGAAGATAATCCAAGACAAAAGAATAACTCTACACCATCTGATGAGAAGCAGTCTTCGAAATCAAACGGCAATAAAGACGACAAAACTCTTTTAGAACTAATTAAACAATATTACCAAGAAAAACAGCAAGATAAAAAAGAAAAGGAACTATTAGATAAGATTGTTGACCGTTTAAAACAAGTGTATGATTTAGGTGATATTATTGAAAGAGGTAGTAAAGGGATTATTGAAAAAGAGGAAAATGTTAGAGTTTCTAAAGGACTAGGTTTTACTGATATTGGAAAATATTTTGGACCTAAAAGTAGAAAAGTCGGGAAATTAGTTGATGAAGTTATAGAGAAAATCAATGATAGAAGTGTTACAGTACCAGATGAATACCTTCCCGATTTTATTGAGGAGGGAGGAGGAAAAATTAATGCTTTTGATTTTTTAGAAATTTCTCAAAAAATAATAGAAGGGTATAAGGATGTCAAAAGTGTCCGTGAACATAAAGGAGATGAAAGGGAGAGATTTACAAAGGCGGGTTCTATTATAGGTAAAAATATAGCCGATTTATTTTCTATGTTTGCTTTTCAACGCAATACCAAAAATAGATTTCGGTTAGCAAATAACATTTTAGGACTATTCTTCTTACAAGAAGCTCTGGAAAGTGGTGGTGAAGCTATAGGTCATAAAGGAGCGGAAATACTTTGGGATTCCCAAGCTGATAAAGCCTCTGAAACTCCCAACCTTGATCCCCTTGTTCTTGATTTATCAGGGGATGGATTCAAGCCAACTTCTTTGGATAAGGGTGTGCATTTCGATTTAGATGGGAATGGTTTCGCTGAGCGGATCAATTGGATTCAAGGTGATGATGCTCTATTGGTTCTAGATAAAAATGGGGATGGCGTGATTAACGATGGTAATGAGCTTTTTGGAGATCGCTATCGTTTAGCTAATGGTAAACTTGCAAGATTTGGTTTTGAGGCGTTGATGGAGCAAGATACAAATGGTGATAAGGTCATTGATGATAAAGATGCTAATTACAGTCGTCTTCAAGTTTGGCAAGATGCTAACCAAAATGGTATTTCTGAAAAAGAAGAGCTACGCAGTTTATCACAAGCAGGGATAGCTGCTATTCACTGCTATTCAGCTTAACTATCAAAAAAGTCAATTGGGTGGTCACGAGGAGGTTATTTTCGGTAACAGCGCCAAATTTATCAAGGCGAACGGTGAGACTGGGGATGCGACTGAATATTGGATCAAGAAGAGAGGTTACGATACTAAGTCACTCAATGATATTAATATTCCGCTGGAAGTCCACTTTTTGCCAAATGTAGCTGGTTCGGGTAATATGCCATCTCTCCATCAGGCGATGGCAAAGGATGTTACTGGTCAACTCAAGGATAAGGTGGGTCGATTTATCTTGTCTCGCGATGTAGCAGAGAGACGTCAGCTAGTGGAAAGTATCCTGACTCAGATGGCAGGAGCTCAAAACACTGCCTCTAACAGTCGAGGGACTGCTATGGATGCCAAACAGCTTCAGGTTATAGAAGCTCTCCTAGGACGCGATTATACTGGGACTTCTGGGTCTAATCCACACGCAAGTTCAGCATCAATTCTCAAGGATCTCTATCAGAAGATGGTGGATTATTATTACTATGCTATGATGAGCAGCAGCCACCTCTCTGGTGTAGTACCTCTTATACAGGTTAAGGAAGATAAGGTCATTGATCTTGAGCTTCTCAAGTCAGTATTGCCGGGCTATCTGAATGTTAAAGATGGAATCCAGCTAAGCGACATAGCGGGCTATCTCAAACACATGGAGAATCAGGGGATCAGTGGTTATCAGGACTTTAAGACTTACTTTGGTTCTATGTCTCATGACTACCTCAAGGCTATTATGATAGGAGCTGGAGAGGTCGTGATGGGTAGCGATCAAGGAGAAAGTTTACAGGCGACGGAAAAGCAAGTTTTTGTTATGGCTTCCGGGGGAGATGATAATGTCCAAGGAGACAAGCAAAATAATATATTAGAGGGCGGTTCTGGCAATGATAAGCTCTATGGAGGTGCTGGTGATGATACNTATATCTTCGATTTAGGTCATGGCCAGGATACCATTAGCGATTCCGAAGGCCTAAGCACCATTCGCTTTGGAGCTGGAATTTCATTGGCAGACTTGCAGGTAAGTCATCCCGTTAATGATAATTGGACGGCCGTATTGACCAATACCAAGACTGGCGACAGTATCACATTTAGTGACTTCCGTTACTCAGCATCTTACCGCAATCTGAAACTGGTCTTTTCGGACGGTACAGAGCTAGGTGTGAGTGATGAAGGCAGTCCGTTCCGTACACTCTATGGTACATCTGAGAGCGAGTATTTGAGTTCTCCGATTAACAACTTGACTATTTATGCTGGTGCTGGTAATGATACACTCAATGGATCATCAGGTTCAGATAAGCTCTATGGTGACGAAGGCAATGATCTTCTAGAGGGCGGTTCTGGCAATGATCTTCTAGAGGGCGGTTCTGGCAATGATAAGCTCTATGGAGGTGCTGGTGATGATAC
>NZ_RJMM01000047.1 GCF_003943655.1 Streptococcus sanguinis | reverse complement strand
CATTAGATAGTGAAGCGACCAAGGAATTTTATGAAAACATTGACAAGTATATTGATCAAAAACTCTCTGAAAAAGATTCACAAAACGATCTCGTAAAAGAAAATGAAGCAGACAAGGATTGAGGACAATGAACTGAATCGGTTTTTACGCCGTGTTTTTCTTGTATCTTCCTCTTTCTTACTTATAGCAGGTTGTTTTTGCTTGAATAAGAAATAAATTAGAAGTTCTATCATCTAAGAAAAATGATGAACAAAAAATCATTTAACTAATGGTGTGAACGTTTAGTGTTTATCAGCTCCATTCTCTGTAATTTTGGGGGTAAAATCCACACCATTCGGATAAAATTAGTTGAATTTGATTGGAAAAAAGCTTTTATAAAAGCGGAGAAAAGTCTTGATATTACGCTGTTTTTAGTCCAACTGAAATTCATACTTTCCAAACCAGGCTTGAAAAAGGCCCGTAAAGCATCACAATTTAGTAAACGTTAATTCGTTACTGGACAGCAGAATACAAACGAAAACACTTTGCATCTTGCAAGGTGTTTTTTTCTATGAGAACTGGCGGTGCGCAATTAGGATAGCTCTAGCGACTTTAGTCGCATAGAGATATGCTATGCACAGTTGCCCCAAGAAAACAAGCGAAGCGATGTTTGATTGGATGGCAACCACTGCACTCAAAACGTTAATCAATACGATTATATCAACGTTTACAGACATTCAAGAGGCCTCTCTTGGATGTCTTTTTTGATGTAAAAAACAATTTAACCTAAAAATACACCAAGATTCAAAATCTTGGTGTATTATCTTTTTTTAGATAATTGTTCTCTAAAAAGTTTTGTCATTTGTTTTTGTCCGGCAGGAGTACCTAGTGCTTCTTTGCTTATTTCTCCTTTAAATATTTGTTCCATTAAAAATAGGTAAGCCTCGCCTAAAGCAGTTGTAATTAATCCAGCAGTGGTTCCAGAAATCGTTCCGCCAACTGCTGTTCCTACTCCGGGAATAAATTTGAGTATATTAGAGACAATTGTTTTTCCGAGGAATGTTGCTCCCCCAGACCCTAAGGTTGAGGATACAAAGGCGGTTAGAAAAGTTTTATTTATATCAAGGCCAAATATTACAGTGATGCCAGTAATCATGCTTATCTGGGTTGGAACAAGCATGAATGCATCTGCGAATGGAACTGGAGCGAAACCTTCACCAAAACTTGCTGCTACTGCAGTCGCAATGACTGCCCTAGCATGTTTTTTTTTAGATTCCAGAGATACTTTTTGGATATTTTGGAGAGTATCTTGTAGTTCAGTTGGCAATACCTCAGACATTACATCAATCAAAGTATCTAATCCAAAAGCTTTAGCGACATATTCCTCATCAAAATCCATATCTTGAGCTAAAATTGGCACAACTTTACAAACATCTAAGTTTTCCTGCTCAACATGAGCTTTCATTTCTAGTGCTTTCTTCTTAGGTACAGATTGAGTAAGGACAACAATGATAGGTACCTTAGACGTTTTATTCTTCTCAGAAAACTCTCTAAGCCATTCCACTTCCGAACTATCGAAAGTACGGTTTGAACCGACATTAATACAATACCAAATGCAGTGGANCACCTCATTGATATCATTAGAAGAGTAACCGTTGTTAATTAGGTTAATCACTTCATCTTTGACACTCTCCTGTTGGGTATATGATAATTCAAAGCCGGGTGTATCATAGATAGCCAAAGGATATCCATTTTTTTCAATTTTGCGAATTTCCTGAGTTACTGGTCTACCCAATCCAGTATCGGCAAAATTACCTCTAAACAAACTGTTGATTAGTGTGCTTTTACCAACACCTGATTTACCAATTACGATGATATTTAATCTTTTTAAATTATGAATTCTATCATTAATCGCATTGAGACATTGTTGCGCAATATTGTCAGTATTAATTTGCATGATTTTCTACCTTTTTATATTCAGATTTTTTAACCAATTTGTCCTTACAATCAAAATTGACTTTTCGATGATTAGTTATTTTTACTTGCTTTTTATATAAATAATTTGTTGTTTTTTTCAAAACTTTAGGCAGAATCACTGTAGAAGCTAAAATTAAAGCTCCACTTCCTAAGATATATTTTACTTTAGAAGAATTTCTTTTTTTATTACCTTTTGTCTTTGACATAATATTCTCACTAATATGATATTTTAAATAATTATATCATATTAGAAATTAAAAGAGTCAATTTAATGATTTTGCTTATCTCTTTGTTTTAAAGATTTTAGAACAACTTCTCCGATAGAAATTGAAGTAATGTTAGCAGAGATCTATTAGTTGTAATGAAGAGGGGGCAAAGATATTGAAGATAGAAAAGTAGTTATGTGGCTTTCAGCTTGTCTCACTCTCCAAGGTACAAGAAAAATAAACCACCTGCCTTGCGGGTGTGGTTCATAGATTTAGTAATTTATAGATTTTTAAAAATTTATATAGTAAACTAGATGTGTAACATTGGGTTTTGAGTGATTGAAAAATTAGTATGGATGTTACTAGCTGTTTTAGAAAATTAGTGTGGTATCAAAAAATTTAAGGAGACGTTATGAAAAAACGAACGAAAAGCATAATTGCAACAATTTCATCAATAGTGGCGCTCGTAAGTCTGGGAGGATGTACCCTTACCCAAAAAGAAAGTAATAAAGAAAATCAGAAAGTTGCTTATTCAAAAAAGGCTATCAAAGATGATAAAGAAGCTATCAAGCAAAAACAGCTCGCTTATCTAAAAAAGCATGAGCAAGAAATTATAGATTTGGTGAAAGCTCAAAGTCCAAAAGTCGAATCAGTTCAGATTGATTGGGAAGAGACGCAATGGAGTGATGGCGGTCTTACAAATCCCGAGTATTATATTAATGTTTTTGGGCGTATCAATAATATTGAAGAATCGGGGTGGGGAGTGGATATACCGATTAATGATGATGAAAGTGTAAATCTTGAAGAAATGATTATAGGTAATTACATAAGTGTCGGAGGTGAACCGATTGACTAATTGGAATTTGAAAAGTTTTAATAATATATGCTTCGTTAGAGGAATCATTCTATAGGGATAAAACTAATAGACATTCAGGAGTTATTTCTTGGATGGCTTTTTTACGCTATTCAACTCACCTATAAAATTCTTCTATTACTTTCATAGAAAATATATATTAGCCAGATAGGGGCAATCATAGTAAAATAGCTATCAAAATAGACTAAAGGAG
>NZ_RJMM01000046.1 GCF_003943655.1 Streptococcus sanguinis | reverse complement strand
ATACATACATTAGTGATTTATAACGTGCATTTACAGAAAAACCCATCCAAGTTATATCTTCCCAATTGTTAACAGTAGATAAAACAGGAATTCCCTCAGTAATTTTCCCATTTTTTTCGTTTTTAAAAACTACAAAGACTGACAGAGATACTATAAGCAAAAATGAGATCATTGAATAGCGAAAACGTTTTTTTACTACCAACTTTTCAACAAGTATACGTTTTCTCAACAAATAATAAACTACTGTTATGGTGACCAAAAAACTGATGCAAAGAATAATTGCCGATTTGCTTACAAAACTTAAGAGCAATTTTGGTTCTTGCAACCACACAAAATCAGTTACAAGTAATGGCTCACTACGCATCCCTTGTTTTATACCATTTGCTAAAGATAAAATAATGCCTAGACTGATAATAAGAAAAGTTGGTAGTAAATATCTATTGATAGATAAATATATTAGCATAAAAACTATAAAAAGACTTAATATTTGAAACAGAGTTGCACCAGGGAAAATATATCTTTCTAGAAGTCTATCATCCCCTTTAACACCATATTGCAGTGTATAATTAAAAATTAAGGACAAAATTGAACTTGTCAATATGACCAATGAAAAACTAGCTTGATTATGCCTAGCATCACTCATTCCTTTAAAGTATATAAGACTAAGAACACCAAATGCAGTTAAGGTAATAAAAATACTCCCTCCAGAATGTAAGAGGTATTGTTGAAATGCCGTACTATTAATATTATTTGTTATTACCACTTGATTCCTTTCTAGAATATAATCTGTTAAAAGGAAATCGTTAGCTGCAAAAGAAGCTAAAAACAGGCAGAGTGGATAAATATTGCCAACTTTATCCAGTGCTCCTATACGGAAATATCGATTAAAATATGGTAGCTTCATAAGATATTTAAAACCATATACTATTAAGATCATCCCCAGTACCGTAAGAAGGAAGTTGAACTGAATAAAATTATTGTTTATCAAATCAAATAACTTAAAACCCTCATTATTAAGATTTCGAGTTACCACTATGGCGTAAGAAGTTACTGCATAAATTCCATATCCTATACCTAATTTTAACAAGAACTTCCTACTTAAAATTCTCGTCGTATAGAGCGACACCGCTAAAACAGAAATAACATACAAAACAAAAGATAGAATCCTGATATTTTCTGCAATTTTCGAACCATTATTAACTATCTTGTCTAAGATAGAGTAATTTACCAAGAAAAAATTTATGAAAAACATAAATAAAGCGAATAAAGTTTTATTGACAATAGTAATGATATCTATTTTTTTTATAAAACTCTGCAAGTTTCTTACCTCTCTATCAAACGTTTTAATATGTATTTAACCGCTCTTACAGGCCCAATAAAAATATATTTTAGCGCTCCTTTTATACCACCCATATAGTTAAAATCAACATATGTTGACGGCTGCAAATCTCCTCGATTATTGAGAATTTTATTATCGATAAAAGATGTCAGTACTATCCGATTCGGTGAAATTTTAAAATCGTAGTTCCTATCCCAAGCAATATAAACTAAGAGACGTTCAATGGCATGCAAGACTGAATTCTGGGGCAACGGTTCGGCAGGAACATCTTGATCTGTCAACTCTAAATCAAAAAGAGGCTTTAATGCATCATACTTAAACCAAATGTATGTTCCATAGCTCATAACAAATGTATTAAAGGAGTTGAAATCAATAGATTTTTTCAATCCCATCTTTTCCCAAAGATCATTCATCTTTGGGGCAATTAGATGTTCATTCCAAGCAACAACAATCCGATTATAGCGAAAAAAAGTTGGAATGTCAGCAATGACCAAACCCAAATCGTCTTGCTGGTTAAAAGTTTTGATAATATTATTTGCTGGCAAAACTAACATATCAATCAACTCTGTTCGCCAAGACTGCCCAGCCCAAAAATCCGCTTCTTTGGATTTTTTCGTATGGAAATGCCCAATGTAATCATAAGTAGCTAGCTGTTCTTTTAATTTGAGCATAGGTAAGACATCTCGACCAATATTACCTGTAACTAAAACCTGAGCTGTTTGATGAAAAGTTTTGAGACTATCTTTAATTTCCAATGCTTTCTCTTCTGTGTTGGTCGTAATAAAAAGGTCATAGGAAAACTCAAATTTCTGAAAAACTTCTAAAAACTCCTCTAATAGATCCGAGTAAAAGACGTGTAGATGAACCGCTATCTTCTTATTCTCAAATTGCCCATTCTTCGTTTCTTTCAAATACTTTCTACTTAGGAGATAAGGCAAATCTGGATAACCAATCTTAGACATATGAGAGACAATTAAATCAACTGGATAAGCGGTTTTTCGTTCAATTTCGTCTAGAATATAAGGTGTGATACTTTGATTTGCAGAGATAGTTTTTACTTTTATGAAAGGTACCTTGTGGCGCAAAATGGCCGTTGGGTTGTAATAGGAAAAATCCGGATGAAGCATGCCTGCAGTATCTTCACCAACTGTGTCAAAAACAGTTCGGTAGCTAAATCCGGCATCCACTAAATTGGTAGTAATATTAGTTTCATAATGATTAATGACATCTTGGACATCGGTGAAATTCTGTACACAAAGCCAAAAGTTTTGAAAAACATTTGAAGCTACTACTTCCTTAGAAAAAGACATATAATAACTTTGTATATGCTCCCGAAAGTGCTTGGTTCTGCGAAAATTAGTCATACCCCAAAAATTAACAGAAGAATCATTCTCAAAACGCCGATATACTTCCTTCATATCCCACAGAGGACCGAAGCATGTATCATTCATCAGTGTTACAGAATCATAATTTTTTATTTCTTCGAATCCAATTTCAGCCATACCATCTCGCCAGGCAGCAAAATCAAAACCAACATTTTCTCTTTCAATGTAATAATCAATTAAATGCTGATTCTCTATTTTCTTCTTATCATTTTCATTTAGTGCGCTGTTAGAAATAAAAACAATCTTAGAAAACAGTGGCCTCATGTGTTCCAGTTGATAAAGCACATGTTGGCTAATTATACTCAATTTATTATAGTGAACATAGAAAAGTATTCTTTTCATTTTACTTCCTTTTTTTAAATATATTTAGAATTTTGCTAGAAAGAGTCCATCTTCTAGAATGGACTACAGAATTATACTGAAGGGTAATATTCTCAATATCTTTCTGTAGTCGGTGATTTTCCTGTTTCATTTTTTCTAACTCAGCCTTGTCCTCTGCTTGCCTTTCCAGCTGTCTAGTTAAAATCTCCAATTCTTTTCCCAAAACAACGGCTACATAATCTGATTTTACTGGATCATCAATATTTAGCATTTTATAGCGTAAAATAAGATTTTTCCCATGATAGTCTCTCAAATCATAAAGCAATTGTGGATCATGTTGAGGAAAAAAATAAAAATTTTTTGCAGTAAATCCATTTGATGCACTAGGTAATATCTCAGTATTGTTATCTACGTCCAATAGGGAAACCTGAGAATAAAAGCTAGGAAGCTCTGATAAATCAACCCGCAGCCTCCTACATTCTGGGGGAAGCCTAAAAGAAACTTCATCTTCAAACTGTAGTTTTTTTTGTAAGATATGTTCTTGGGAAAAAACTCCCAGCTTATCTGCAAAATAGATGGTCAGTTTTTCAATGCCAATATGTGACAAGGAATTCGTTGGCCGGGACAAATATATCTCATACGTGTTAATCCGTTCTAAGAGGAATCTAACCATTTCTTTAAAATCACTTTGGGGATATTTATCAACATAGAAAAGTTGGGTTTCCAAAAGACGATTAAATCGTTTTTGCAAAGCTTCAAAATCCTTAGGTCTAGAATCTGAACCTTCATGTATTCGATAAGCAACCATAGCTTCTGGCAAGAAGAGCTTTTTTGTCCTTTGAAAGAGATCAAGTTGCATATCAAAAGTATCGTCAGCTGTTGTTGGATCCATCTCATCATTAACTTCCAACATCAGTTCTCTTTCAATTAACCAAGTAGATGGAGCTGTAAAACCTCGGCTTGCTAACATCACCTCGTAAGAAGTAATCAGTGGCATCTGTCCACTAGAAAAAACTTGATCTTCTGTAATTTGATTATCTTGATTAATAAAACAAATATCTGTTGTAGACCAACGATATTCAGGATTTTCTCTCAGAGCTCTATACTGTTTCTGGAGTTTCTCATTGTCTAACCAAATATCGTCACCATCACAGCGGGCAATATATTTCCCACAAGCTTCTTGACAGACTCGCTTCCAGGTAAGTGCAATCCCTAAGTTTTCTTCATTGTAGAACGTTCGAATAAGTTCAGGATATCTAGCCTGATACTCTTCAATAATATTTCTTGAATGATC
>NZ_RJMM01000045.1:0-2500 GCF_003943655.1 Streptococcus sanguinis | reverse complement strand
AAACAGTGCTCTACCTCCAAGAATCTTAATGTCGACGCTAGCCCTAAAGCTATTTCGGAGAGAACCAGCTATCTCCAAGTTCGTTTGGAATTTCTCCGCTACCCACAAGTCATCCAAGCACTTTTCAACGTGCCCTGGTTCGGTCCTCCAGTGCGTTTTACCGCACCTTCAACCTGCTCATGGGTAGGTCACATGGTTTCGGGTCTACATCATGATACTAANNCGCCCTATTCAGACTCGGTTTCCCTACGGCTCCGTCTCTTCAACTTAACCTCGCATCATAACGTAACTCGCCGGTTCATTCTACAAAAGGCACGCTCTCACCCATGAACGGGCTCGAACTTGTTGTAGGCACACGGTTTCAGGTTCTATTTCACTCCCCTCCCGGGGTGCTTTTCACCTTTCCCTCACGGTACTGGTTCACTATCGGTCACTAGGGAGTATTTAGGGTTGGGAGATGGTCCTCCCAGATTCCGACGGGATTTCACGTGTCCCGCCGTACTCAGGATACTGCTAGGTACAGAATCTATTTAAAATACGAGGCTCTTACTCTCTNTGGCNNACTTTCCCAAGTNATTCTTCTATAAATTCTGAGTCCACANNGCAGTCCTACAACCCCGAAGAGTAAACTCTTCGGTTTGCCCTCCTGCCTCTTCGCTCGCCGCTACTAAGGCAATCGCTTTTGCTTTCTCTTCCTGCAGCTACTTAGATGTTTCAGTTCACTGCGTCTTCCTCCTCATTCCCTTAACAGAAATGGGTAACAGGCATCAACCTGTTGGGTTCCCCCATTCGGACATCCCCGGATCAAGTGCTTACTTACAGCTCCCCGAGGCATTTCGTCGTTTGTCACGTCCTTCNTCGGCTCCTAGTGCCAAGGCATCCACCGTGCGCCCTTACTAACTTAACCTTATTTTTGACCTTTCAGTCTTAAACTCATTAATATTCACAGCGTTTTCGGTTTATTTTCTTGTTACTATTTGATATCNGTATTCAATTTTCAATGGACAAGTTCTTTATCTAGTCAAACTAGATAATGGAGCCTAGCGGGATCGAACCGCTGACCTCCTGCGTGCAAAGCAGGCGCTCTCCCAGCTGAGCTAAGGCCCCACATAGCCCTCTCAAAACTAAACAAGACNCAAGTGCATTCCGTGTGTCCTTNCGGACTCCTTAGAAAGGAGGTGATCCAGCCGCACCTTCCGATACGGCTACCTTGTTACGACTTCACCCCAATCATCTATCCCACCTTAGGCGGCTGGCTCCTTACGGTTACCTCACCGACTTCGGGTGTTACAAACTCTCGTGGTGTGACGGGCGGTGTGTACAAGGCCCGGGAACGTATTCACCGCGGCGTGCTGATCCGCGATTACTAGCGATTCCGACTTCATGTAGGCGAGTTGCAGCCTACAATCCGAACTGAGACTGGCTTTCAGAGATTAGCTTGCCGTCACCGGCTTGCGACTCGTTGTACCAGCCATTGTAGCACGTGTGTAGCCCAGGTCATAAGGGGCATGATGATTTGACGTCATCCCCACCTTCCTCCGGTTTATTACCGGCAGTCTCGCTAGAGTGCCCAACTGAATGATGGCAACTAACAATAGGGGTTGCGCTCGTTGCGGGACTTAACCCAACATCTCACGACACGAGCTGACGACAACCATGCACCACCTGTCACCTCTGTCCCGAAGGAAAACTCTATCTCTAGAGCGGTCAGAGGGATGTCAAGACCTGGTAAGGTTCTTCGCGTTGCTTCGAATTAAACCACATGCTCCACCGCTTGTGCGGGCCCCCGTCAATTCCTTTGAGTTTCAACCTTGCGGTCGTACTCCCCAGGCGGAGTGCTTAATGCGTTAGCTGCGGCACTAAGCCCCGGAAAGGGCCTAACACCTAGCACTCATCGTTTACGGCGTGGACTACCAGGGTATCTAATCCTGTTTGCTCCCCACGCTTTCGAGCCTCAGCGTCAGTTACAGACCAGAGAGCCGCTTTCGCCACCGGTGTTCCTCCATATATCTACGCATTTCACCGCTACACATGGAATTCCACTCTCCCCTTCTGCACTCAAGTTAAACAGTTTCCAAAGCATACTATGGTTAAGCCACAGCCTTTAACTTCAGACTTATCTAACCGCCTGCGCTCGCTTTACGCCCAATAAATCCGGACAACGCTCGGGACCTACGTATTACCGCGGCTGCTGGCACGTAGTTAGCCGTCCCTTTCTGGTAAGATACCGTCACAGTGTGAACTTTCCACTCTCACACCCGTTCTTCTCTTACAACAGAGCTTTACGATCCGAAAACCTTCTTCACTCACGCGGCGTTGCTCGGTCAGGGTTCCCCCCATTGCCGAAGATTCCCTACTGCTGCCTCCCGTAGGAGTCTGGGCCGTGTCTCAGTCCCAGTGTGGCCGATCACCCTCTCAGGTCGGCTATGTATCGTCGCCTTGGTGAGCCGTTACCTCACCAACTAGCTAATACAACGCAGGTCCATCTGGTAGTGATGCA
>NZ_RJMM01000044.1 GCF_003943655.1 Streptococcus sanguinis | reverse complement strand
ATATATATAACTATAATTATATAAATTTTTTTGAAAAATGGACATAAAATACTTTGTAGTCTATTTTTTAAACAAAAGAAAAAATAAACCATAGAAAAATCCTTATAAATTAAATAAATCTGGGAATATTTCAAATTCTACTTTGATATTTAATATTTTAGAAATGCTATTATTATGAAGTTTTTAAGAGTTTTTCTCTTTGGATATAAAGAAAAAAGATTCACTAACGAATCTTTTCCCTTTTATTTTAGTATCTAAGAAACCCAAATTCTTAAATTTTAGCCTTCAGACTTTTTCTTCCGCTTCTCTAAGCCCAGCAGTCCCAAACCTGATACTCCCGCAAGTAAGCTTGCAGCCAAGTATGAGGTTTCTTCTGTACCTGTCTTAGGAAGAGCTTTTGCACTCTCGCTCTTAGAAAGAGACGGTGGTGCAGGTGTAATCGTCCGCTCTGGCTGAACAGGAGCTTCTGTCACAGTCGGAACATAGACTGCTGAAATCGTCTGACCATTGCGGTCTTTGCGAATCACTGTTACACCATCAGCTTGACCAACAAAGCCCGTTTCCGGTACAAAGGTCACAGTGCCATCTGGCGCAATCGTGTAGGTACCTTGACCTGGAACAACCTTTTCGGTGCTGCCATCCTCGAAAGTTGGCGGAACAGTTGGATCCACATCTCCTTCAAAGATAGGTTTACCAGTCTGAGGCTGACCTTTAGAACCCGTGCTGCTGGTATCTTCTGTATCAGTACTTCCCAAAACAGTTGGGGTATAGGTAGCTGTAACGGCATTGCCATAAATATCTGAACGCTTCACGACAACTCCGCGAGCAGTTCCGACAAAGTCTGCTTCCGGTACGAAGGTCACTTCCCCTAGCATATTGAAACGATAAGTTCCTTCTACTGGGACAACCTTTTCGGTGCTGCCATCCGCAAAGGTCGGTGCTACTGCCTGGTCAATCGCCCCTTCAAAGGCTGGCGTGCCGGTTTGAGCTTGGCCTTTGCGACCGCTGGACACACTGTCCTGACTGGTTGATGGTGCAACCACNGTCGGAACATAGCGAGCCGTCACTGANGTNCCNTTCTTATCACGACGNACAAGAGTCACACCGCTTCCCTGACCAAGGAAATCAGCTTNTGGAGTGAANGTGACTGTNCCNTCTGGTGNGATAGTNTANGTTCCCTNACCNGGAANNGTCTTTTCCTTGCTTCCNTCTTCNAAGNTTGGTGNAATCGTCTCATCAATTGGCACCAATGGATCACCTGCTTCGAAGACAGGTNTNCNNGTTTGAACATGACCCTTGATATTNGTAGATGTNGNATCTTTACCAGTNGGANTTACCTTAGTATACTCTGGACTGTATGTCGCTATCACTGGTGTACCGTTCTTATCTACTCGCTTCACAGTGATTGGATCTGGTTTACCCACAAATTGCTTGTCTGGAGTGAAAGTCACTGCCCCATCTGGAGTGATGGTATATGTTCCTTGACCTGGAATAGTCTTCTTCTTGCTTCCATCTTCGAAGCTTGGCTCAACGGTTTCATCGATTGGAACCAATGGATCGCCACCCGCAAAGGTTGGGGTGCCGGTTTGTGGAACACCCTGAGGACCTGTGCTAGTCGCATTGGAACCTGTAGGAATCACTTTCGTGAACTCTGGACTGTAAGTGGCAGTCACTGGTGTACCGTTCTTATCAACACGTTTCACAGTAACTGAATCTGGCTTGCCTACGAATTGCTTCTCAGGAGTGAAAGTCACTGCCCCATCTGGAGAGATAGTGTAAGTTCCTTGGCCTGGAATGTTCTTCTCTTTACTTCCATCTTCAAAGGTAGGCTCTACTGTTTCATCAATTGGAACAAGTGGATTACCACCTGTGAAGGTTGGGGTACCCGTTTGAGGAAGACCTTGAGGACCTGTGCTAGTCGCATTAGTGCCCGTTGGAGTTACCTTAGTAAACTCTGGACTGTAGGTCGCTGTCACTGGTGTGCCGTTCTTGTCAACACGTTTCACAATTACTGAATCTGGCTTACCTACAAATTGCTTGTCTGGCGTGAAAGTCACTGCGCCATCCGGAGTGATGGTATATGCTCCTTGACCTGGAATGGTCTTCTCTTTACTTCCATCTGCGAAGGTCGGCTCGACTGTGTCATCAATTGGAACCAGGGGATCGCCACCTTGGAAGCTTGGGCTACCAGTTTGAGGCACACCCTGAGGACCTGTGCTGGTTGCTGTGGTGCCGGTTGGAGTTACCTTAGTAAACTCTGGACTGTAGGTAGCAGTGACTGGAGTGCCGTTCTTATCAACACGTTTCACAGTAACTGGATCTGGCTTCCCTACAAACTGCTTGTCTGGTGTGAAGGTCACTTTACCATCTGGGGCAATCGTGTAAGTGCCTTGACCTGGAATCATTTTTTCCTTGTTGCCGTCTGCGAAGGTAGGCTCGACTGTGTCATCAATCGGAACTAGTGGGTCACCGCCTGCAAAGATTGGGGTACCAGTTTGTGGAACACCTTGAGGGCCAGTGCTAGTTGCGTTAGTGCTGGTTGGCGTTACTTTAGTCACAGTTGGCGTGTAAGTTGCGGTTACTTCAGTTCCATTCTTATCAACACGTTTTACTGTGACAGGCGTTGGTGTGCCAACATACTGTTTCTCAGGTGTAAAAGTGATAGAACCATCTGAGTTAATAGTGTATACCCCCACTCCCTGAACAGTCTTCTTAGGCTGACCATCTTCAAATGTCATTGGAGAATCCATATCAATTGGAACAGCAGAGTCCCCAGGAGTGAAAGTAGGTGTACCTGATTGTGGTAGACCTTGAAGACCAGTGCTAGTCGCATCGGTGCTAGTTGGGATTACTTGAATCACTGTAGGTTGGTAAACTGCTTCTGCTGTAGATCCGTTCTTGTCCCTTACACGAAGATGCGCAGGAGTTGGCGTCCCATGAAAATCAGGTGCAGGTTGGAAACTAATATCTCCATTAGCTTGAATAGTGTAAGTTCCTTGTAGCTTGCCACTTGCATCATGAACAGACAGACTATTAGCTTGTTGAATTTGCCCATTAACTACAAATTGTGGTCCCTCTGGCGCTAAAGGCACAGTAGCAGTCTGTCCATTAATACTTGCTTGACCTGGAGTAAAGTTTAGGTGACTCGTTTGAAGTTTCCCTTGAAGACCAGTAGTCTGTGTATCTTGACCAGTTGGGGTTGCGGCCTTAACTTCAGCTTGATAAGCAGCGGTTACTTCTGTCCCGTTCATATCAACACGTTTAACAGATTCTGCACTTGGACGGCCAGTGTAGCTAGGAACCGGTTGGAAGGTTACGCGACCTGCGTTATCAACCATATAAGTTCCAACATTCGGAACAACCTTAGTTGTTTGACCGTTATCAAAAGTTGGAGCAACTGCCTCATTAATTGGCACACGATTATCACCTGGCGTAAAGATCAAATTACCCGATTGTTCAGCACCTTGAATACCCTCAGAGCTTGCTCCTTGTGCTGTTGGAACAAGACGCGTTACTGTTGGTTGATAGGTTGCACGGTGCTCTGTTCCATCGGTATCATGCAATTGTAGGTTAACAGGGTCAACTGTCCCCACAAATGACTTATTCGGAGTGAAAGTCACACGACCAGTAGCTGGATCTAACTCAAAAGTTCCCACTTCTTGGCCTTGCGAGGTTGCCTTAGCGCTTGTTCCAACAATACGATTGCCATCAGCATCCAAGAAAAAGACAGGATTCGTTGCAGATGGTTGAACAGGTGTCTTAGCAGGATTGCCATCATTAAAGACAATATTCTGCACTTGAGGCAAACCTTGTGCATCCGTCGAACGATGTTCCGTGAAATTCAAAACAGTCGGAATATAGCGAGCATCCATATTATTCAACTTATCATTGATAACAGGTTCTCCATTATTCTTCGCAATCCAATCTGTACTTGCACTATTAGTATCGACACGGCGGATATTAATTCCTTGAGTAGTACCGATAAAGCCAGTGCTAGGTTCAAATATCACATCCACATTTGCACCCTTGGCTGTTACTTTATATCGTCCCTCAGCAGTACTGTACCAACCGTCTCCATCTGCTGTTAATGTATGGCCAGCATTATCCAAAACGACAGGTGCTACAGTTGTATCAATAGCCGCTTTCTTGCTTTCATCATTTTGATCAATACCTTGAGGTGTAAACTGAAGAGTCGCGGTCTGTCGCTGGCCGATTATTCCCGTACTTTCCTTCTTTTCTCCCTTTGGCGGATAGGTCAAGATGACTTCTAAATCCTCTACTTCACCACTAAAGGCTGTTCCCGTAGGTTTTTCAATATCTCCCTTATTCAGGGCGATGCGGACCCGCATTCCCAGCTTGCTAACTGCAGGATTGGTCATCGCTGGATTATTCTTAAAATTAACAGTATAGTCACCAGCCGTTGTTACTTCAGTAAATTCGCTGGCCTCATTTTCATCAAAAACGCCATTTTGATTGAAATCAATCCAAGCACGGACATAGGCCTTGCTATTGCCATTGGCAGAGGCTTGCAGGCGAACTGAGTAGTCACCATTTTGAAGACGATTAACTCGGAAGAGGTTATTTGTCTTACCAGTCAAATCTGAAGGCAAGAGCTGATCAACCCCTTCGTCTGCGTGATCAGTATCGTCATCATGTCTCCAGTCATTACCCGAAGTAGTATCAATATCAGCTTCAACTCGACCCAAGAATGGCTGAGGAGTTCTTGCACCTGTATTGGCATCATAACCAGAAATAGCATGAACAGCATTTCCATAAGAAGCTGGTGCATCCCCCTCGTCAACTACCATAAAACCAATCATAGCAGCTTGCTGACCAGAAGAAGCAATATAAATCCCAACTTCTGAAGCGCCACGTGTCATCACAATCGGAACTGTGTGATCTTTAGAAGTATTAGGACCAAAGACCTGGGAGCCTAAGCCTCCTGTTTTTTGATCTGGATTAGTAAAAGCAGTCCAGTCGATTACAGGTATAGTCGCATTATCTCCTATATATTGACCATATCTGTTAGGGTTCATTGGGTCATAAGTTTCGGTAATTACAGACCCATCTGGCCGAACACGTTTCCATTCTGCCAAGTGTTCCCATCCTTGGCCATTGGTCGTGAAGATAGCATACTCCCCTGGGTTGGCTTCTTCTCCATCAGACATGATAACGGTTGCTTTTACAGGTTTCCCAAGGTAAGTCGCTTCTACCTTGAATTTTATTCCATAACTAGCACCATTTTTAGGGACTAGTAATTGAGTCTTTCGACCATTGGTATTAATCCCTTGGTCTCGGACGGCTGTCCATTGATTCTGTTCCGAACCTATAATTTTTGGTCTAGCCGAATCTCCTTCGGCTTCTTGCTTTTTATAGTCTTCGTTTACATATCTGAACCAAGTGTTTTTCGCATTCGGATCATAGCTGTTTTCATACGCAGTACCCTTGACGCGGTCACGATAAATCTCTGTTGAGTGGAAGGGTTTTAATTCCGTCACTGTCAGTTTGATACGATAGCCTGGAGAAATTTCTTTCTCATAGACAGTCCCAACTTTAAAGGAATCATCCGTATCTAAGTTACTGATGGCGCTTCTATCACCGAGATCCAGCCAGTTGATCTGCTTCATCAAGTCTGTCGGGTTCTTTTTTTCAGAATCAGCCAAAGTAGGCTTCTCAATGGTGTTGTTAGGATCACCATCTCGCAGACCAGTAGGTGCTGCATCCCGTCTTACCCGACGAGAGCGACTAGGCTGAGGAGTCTCTGTAGTTCCTGCCGGTTGAGCAGGAACTGATTGGCTGTTTTCCTCAGACTTAACTTCTGCAGGAACAACAGCTGGTGCAGAGGTAGTTTCTGTAGCCGGCTGCTCACTTGTTGACTTGCCATCTGAATCAGGCCTTGTAGTCGTTACAGCAGATGCATCTTCTGCCTGAGCTGAAATAGTGGCAGGATTACTTTCCTCAGCTGGTGAATTTAGCGGCTCTGCAGTATTTACTGAGGAATCAGCTATACCTATTTCAGAAACCTCGTTTTGAGTCCCAGAAGAAACAGTCTCATCAGCGCTAACCTGCGCAGCTGCTCCCAAAAGAAGCAAGGTCGATAAGAGCACAGAACAAACACCGACGTTTAGTTTTCGAATCGAAAACTTACGCAGGTGTGGATTAAACAAATCTTTTCCCATAATAATCTCCTAAATAATCAT
>NZ_RJMM01000043.1 GCF_003943655.1 Streptococcus sanguinis | reverse complement strand
GCAATAATGTTTTCAATGTTCAATGCCATTGTTATTTCCTCCAAATAATTTTTAAATTTATAATATTTTTTTCGTAGCTAGGCTACGCTGCGTAGCTTAAGATTAAGCTGCGTCTTCTTTGTTTTCTGCAACTGCTTTGACAGCAAGTGCAACGTTGCGAACTGGCGCTTGAAGTACAGAAAGGAGCATAGAAAGAAGTCCTTCGCGGTTTGGAAGAGTTGCAAGTGCAAGAATCTCTTCTTTTGATGCGACAGCGCCTTCAATTGCACCACCTTTGATTTCAAGTGCATCAGCGTTCTTAGCAAAGTCGTTCAAGATTTTCGCTGGAGCAACAACATCTTCGTTAGAAAATGCTACTGCAGATGGTCCAACAAAAACAGATGCCAAGTCTTCAAGTCCAGCTTTTTCAGCTGCACGACGCAAGATTGAGTTTTTGATAACTTTGTACTCAACTTCGCTTCCACGAAGCTCACGACGAAGAACGGTATCTTGCTCAACAGTCAAACCACGAGCGTCAACAACGACGATAGATGCAGCAGCTTTCATTTTTTCAGCAACTGCGTCAACCAGTTCCGCTTTTTTAGCAATAATAGCTTCACTCATTTAGTGTTTCACCTCCGTAATTATTTTGCTTGGGGAATTTTCCAAAAGAAAAACGCGCCCAAACCTAGACACGAAAGTACAATACGCTTCTTTTTACATGATACGTTTTGTCCTCGGTAGGATCTTTATGAGTCAAGCTCCCCTACTGTCTTAGGCAGTTTTTTCAAACCATTGATAATTATAGCAAAAGAAAAAAAAGATTGCAAGTCTTTTAAGCAATCTTTTTGAATTTAATATTTCTATCCCGCAAATCTCTTACTTGACTGATATCTACTTCTTTCCCTTAGTCGAAAGTTTCGAGTTCAATATAATCAAAGTTCTCTCTTAAATAATCAAATAAGGCATCTTTACGAGCTTTCTGATTCATTCCAATAAACTTTCGCAACTCATTTGTACGGAGTTCAAATTCACTGCCATCAAGATACCATGCAGAAAAATGAACTCGTCTCACCTTATAACGACTACCTAAACGATACATCTTCATAAATGCATCTATCTTAGAACATTCTGGCAGGTAGGCAATATCAAATGTCCTGTAACAAATGAGATGATCGCCATAAACCAAAACTTGCAAATCTTTGTCAAGGTAGTCCGCATCATTAAGATTTTGCCAGTCCTCCTCAAGCTCAGGATAACAATCTCTCAATTCCTGAATATTACTGTTTAACAAAAGATTATTTTTTATCATTCTATAGATAGACTTGACTAAACTCATATTGAACCAAATAAAGGAAAGAACCAACATAAAATCTTCACGAATCATATCTAGCCAAAATGATAATCCTACTTTTAATGTATGATCAATAAAACTACACGAACCCAAACCAAAGAAGATAGCGCAAAACATTGGACTGACCATCATCAAAATTCTAGCTTTTAGCGGAGAAATCTTAATCCTTTTTCCCATTTCCCCCAGCTCCTCCTAAACTCAATTCTTTATCGCCTTTTATATCGCATTCCTCCTCTTGAGTATGTAACTTTGTTTATCATAGAAAAAATTTATTCCAGTAGTTTTATGGCATATTAGGAAAAGTCTTTTTAAGTAGATTTCTGCTTTCTTCATCGGCAGGCAGCCATCCATCATTGAAAACACGATCTTTTATCCAAAAACGATTATAGAAAAAAGTCCAAAAGAAATTAAAGGCTGTTCCAGTTGGCTTTAACAAATCTTCTGGAATGAAAAGCACAGCAATAACTAGCAAAGCGCAGAAAGAACCTAAAATAATACCAAAGTATTTCCAGTCCTTTCGAAAAAGTGGGACAAAAAAACTAAAAAGTAACGTTGTAATAGAGTAGGATGGTGACAAGGTTTTAACTTTNGTTCCATCTGGTGACTGAATACTAATCTCATTCATAACATCTCCTTTTGATTGCATAATATACCAAATTAATTTAACAAACTTCGATAGTTCTGTCAACTGTTTTGCTTAGATATTAGAGAACGATAGCCAATGAATACATTGAAGAAGAGACTAGAAAGTTATTCAAAGGAGTATTAGAGAACTGAATGGAATTGACTTCTTTGTTTGAATTAGACCTTTAAAGTGTGAAATTTAAATGTTTTTTCAAAAAAATACAGCCCTAAGGCTGCATTACTAAAATTGATCAAATGGTTTCTGAAACTATTTTTCCTTCAGACTACCATTTAAGCCATCCCGAATAGGGTCTAGAAAATAATCCAATACGCTCCTGCTACTAGTTTTAATTTCAATAGTGCCAGATAAGCCTGAAATCAAGCTCACTCCTTTATGAAGTTTCTTTTTATCAACTGAGATTCTGACTATGTATACCATTCCTTTCCCTTTTACTTGAAAAGCTGTCGGACTTATATAAGTCACTTTGCCAGGTATCGTCCCATAATCAGAATAAGGATANGCTTGTAGTTTTACAACTGCTTCCATATCTTTTTGAATATCTGCACGATCCTTATCAGATACTTGTGCTTCAAATATCAACTCTGATTTACTAGGTAGAATTGTTACTATTGGATTTTCTGAACTAACATTCTGTCCAATATAACTAACAGATAGACTAGCAATTTGACCTGTTGAAGGAGCTTTAATTGCTAGATGTTCTAAAATATAATGTTGCTGAGCTAGATCCGTCTCGGTTTGTCGTTTATTTTCCGTCAAAGTTGCCATTTTTTGAGCAAGACTAGTATCATACTGTGCAGTTACTAAGTTAGCATCAGCTTGTGATAATTGCTGACGATAAAGATTGTTTTCAGATATCAAACTCTGAACAGCATTCTGAGCCGAAGAATCATAATCTGATAATTGAATAGAGACATTTTTATCAGCCTGATATTTTTGAATTACTGCAATGGAAGCGTTGATTTCGGTGAGGCTGTTTTCTAATTGTCCGACATTTTGTTTGGTTACTGCATCATCTAGTTCTAATATGGTTGTTCCCTTTTCAACTTGGTCACCCTCCTTGACGTTCATAGACTTAACTATGCCATTAGTTAAACTAGAAACTGACTGCACCCGTTCCGCAGGCACTATTTCTCCCGTTCCAACAACAACCACATCAATTCTTGATAAAGAAACCCAAAGCAAGACTACGAGCAATAAAAGACTAATTAAAATTATAATCCATTTCCCCGCAATATGCGCAGGTCGCTCAACAATCTCTAACAACGATGGCATAAAGTCATATTTTAGTGTCCTATCTTTTTGCTGCCTATATTTTCGTAAATAGTCGGTTAAGGGAACATTTTTATTCATATCCATATTATCCCACCCTTTCCTGTTGGCGATAGAGATGTGCGTATAGCCCATCTTCTTCAAGAAGTCGTTCATGGCTATCATAAGACACCACATTTCCTTCATCAACTACTAATATTTTTTCAGCTTCAGCCAATGTAGAAAGCCTATGAGCAATAATAAGCACCGTACGTCCTTGACAAATAGTCTTTAGATTATCTTGGATAATTCGTTCTGACTCATAATCCAGAGCTGAGGTCGCTTCATCAAAAATCAAAATTTTAGGATTACCTAAAATAGCGCGAGCAATGGCAACGCGTTGTTTCTGCCCCCCAGACAAACCCAGGCCTTTCTCACCAATAACGGTATCATATCCTTGAGGAAGAGCTAGAATAAAGTCATGCGCTCCTGCTGTCTTAGCGGCAGCTACAACCTCATCCATAGTTGCCAGAGGCAAATGAATAGATATATTTTCCCGCACTGTACCGTTAAACATAAAGTTTTCCTGCAAAACAATGCCAATCTGCCGTCTCAACTGCTCTGGATTAACCAAAGACAGGTCTAAACCGTCAATAGAGATTTTCCCAGCCTCTGGGATATAAAGTCGTTGAATGAGCTTGGATAAGGTACTTTTACCTGAACCGCTCCGACCAACTACTCCAACAATGCTACCAGCCGGAATAGTAAAGCTCATATCTTTAATAACATCCGAAGCATCTGAACGGTATCGAAAACGAACGTGATCAAAAACTATCTTCCCTTCTAAAGTTGGCAATTCAACCAAGCCATTTGGGCGTAGTTCAGTTGGAGAGTTAAAAATATCACCAATACGAGTTACTGATAAGGATGCTTGTTGATACTCTTGCCAAAGCTGAACTAAACGAAGTACAGGACCACTGATATGGCTAGATAACATTCTAAAAGCAACTAATTGCCCAATGGTAAATTTACCATCAATTACAGCTAAAGCACCAAAAACAAGAATCAAAAGATCAAACGCTTTCTGAATAAATTGTCCAACCGCTCCTGAATTGGAGGCAATCATGGCTGTTCGATAGTTGGCCTTGACATAATCCGCCTGAAGGTCTCCCCACTTCTGCTCAAATTTCGATTCCAAAGCAAAGGACTTGACTGTCTGTACCCCCTGAATAGACTCCACCAAAAAGGAACTGGTCTCTGCACCTGCTTGGAATTGCTCATCCAAACTTTTTTTAAAGAGGGGGGTCACAATGGCTGACAGAAGTGCAAAACAGGGAATAGATGCCAACACCAGCCATGTCAGAGGAACGCTATAGAAAAATAGAACCGCTACATAGACTAGGATGAAAAACGCATCAATCAGAGATGATAGAGGTGTTCCTGTCAAAAATTGCCGAATATGGTGTAGCTCCTGAACTCTTGCAACCGTCTCTCCTGCTCTTCTGGCCTCAAAATAGCGCAGTGGCAGAGCAAATAAATGTTTAAACAAGCGTGCATTTAATAGTACATCAATACGGTTGGTCGTATGGGTAAATAAATAGTTCTTAGCCAAAGACAGAATCAGCTCAAAAATATATACTAGACCAATCCCAATGGCGATGACGGTCAAAGTGGACAAGCTATGATGAGACAGAACCTTGTCAATAATGACCTGAACCATAATGGGGGTTGAAATTCCCAAAATCTGAATAACAAAAATCCCCAGCAATACTTGGATAAAGGCTGTCTTAAAACGCAATACCGTCGGAATAAACCACTTAAAACTAAAAAGTGAATCGCTTCTTCTTAAGGATCCTTTTTTAGTCAGGAGAATAGCAGAGCCATCCCATTTTTCTTTCAACTTTTCTAGCGATAGTAAATGAGGACTGGACTCTCCTGGATAGAGAAGCAAAACTTCCTCTTCCTGAAATCTTGCAATAATAAAGTAACTCCCCTCCCTGTCTTGAGCTATAAAGGGAACCATACTTCCTGCTTTTTTGACCAAATCTTTCATCGGTAAGACAACATATTTCCCTTTAAGTTGGTAGTGTTTTGCTGCTTCCAACATAAAAGGAATTGACTCATTAAAGGAACTATTGGCAGCTATTTGTTTTAAATCTTCCTCACTTGCCTGCACTCCTAAAAATTGTGACATAATCAAAAAACATTCCACTGCCGAATAAGTAGACAGGTGTTCATAATTCATTTCTTTTTCTTAATCCTCTCTCATTTTCTATCTTCTAAAAAACAAGAAACTAGGGAACAAAATCGTCCCTAATTTCTCTTGTTGTACTATTGTACTGTTAGTTGCTCTGTAAATAGATTCGTATTTGTATTAACAGCTGAATTAACAGCCGATACAGTATTTTCGCTTGGCAGAGCAGATACTTCCTGAACTAGTAGTTGAGATTGAGTCACTGCCCGTATTTCCGTTGTACTTGCTTGGGGTAACCGACTCGTATCCGTGACTGGATTGCTTGAAGCCACATCGTTTACAAGAGTTTCTAGTGTCTGCGCTTGAACAGCAGGCGTAACAACTGATTCACTAACTGGTGCAGCCTTCACATCAAGAGTCATTAACTGATCGTTAACGGTTGCCGTACGTTTATCCGAGAATTCCAAGTGAACATTTCTATAAGAGCTGCTATAAAAATAGTTGTTCAAAATAAGCTGATCATCACCCTGTGTCAGAGATAAATTCCAGTTATCGCTTTTAGCAAGCTTCAGATTCTCTGGACTAATCCCTTCCCCAAAGCGAATGGTGCTTAGGCCTTCGGAATCGCTAATGGTATCCTGGCCATGACCTAAATCGAAGATATANGTATCATCACCAGCACCTCCATAGAGCTTATCATTGCCAGAACCGCCCTCTAGAAGATCATTGCCAGAACCGCCCTCTAGAAGATCATTGCCTTCGTCACCATAGAGCTTATCTGAACCTGATGATCCATTGAGTGTATCATTACCAGCACCAGCATAAATAGTCAAGTTGTTAATCGGAGAACTCAAATACTCGCTCTCAGATGTACCATAGAGTGTACGGAACGGACTGCCTTCATCACTCACACCT
>NZ_RJMM01000042.1 GCF_003943655.1 Streptococcus sanguinis | reverse complement strand
ACCTACACTCATATGAGAGTGTTGTTCATGATTACAATCGAAGAAAGCAACTAAATATCTACTTGACTAATTTATCAGCAGATATTACTGAGATGACAGAACAGTCCATTACTTATACTCAAAATGATAGATTGTCCGGTGATTTTGAATTGCTTAAAATACAAGTAGTTAAATTCCAAAGTCTGAGGAATAATGCTAGCCAGGTAGACAAAAATTTAAGTGAACTACGACAATTAAGGANTAACTTAGGTAATAAGTTTGACGAGTTGAGACATCGACATATTGATGGAAACAAATGTCCATTCTGTAATTCACAGTTCCAAACATTTGAAGAATTGAAGCAAGCTTATTATAGTTATAAAAATTATCTAACTGAAATTTCGTCTCAAAATAGTCTGCAATTGCAAGAAGCTCAATTATTGCTGAATGAACTGATCCAGCAACTGAAGCAGAAAATCATTGATGAAATAAATAGCCTTTCTACGGATGTAGATAAAAATTTATTAGATAGATTACAAGAATTAAAAAATTTGCATCAAAGTTATTCTCAAAATGTCGAAGGTTTTAAAACTTTTATTCAGTCGTATACAATTATAGTACCATATGAGTTGGGAAGGTTAGAATTTAAAGACTATAATCAGCAGCACCAGTTAAACTTGCAAGAATTTCAATCAAAATTAGTAGTTGATAATGATGTTTATCGGTTACTAGATATTAATAATCTGGAAAATATAAAGAGGCAACTGGGTGATTTAAGAGAAGAATTTTCTGAATTACAGTTTGAAACGTACCAATTGGAATCAAGTTCATATTCGAAGATAAATATGGCGACGATTGATAGTCGATTGCTTGAATTAAAAAATGCTATTCACTCGGCAGTTGATAATAAATATGCTATTAATGAGAATCTGATAGCAGACGCTGAGAACATATTTCCTACATATTTTCAAAGTAAAGTGGAAGTATTAGAGGATATTAGTATTGGAGATTTAGAAAATAAGAAACTTTATCTTGATGGACAGCATAAACTAGTTCAAAATCAGCAACTTCAAAATTTATCAAGTCAGATAGAAACATTGAGAACAACTGTGGAACGATTAGAAGGAATTAATACTATATATAAAGAGGAAGTAAAACAGTTCAAAATAGATATTGTTAAAAAGCTACGTATCCCATTCTTTATATACTCAGCAAAAATGTTACAAAATTATCAACAAGGTATGGGGATTTTCTTAACGCACAAGAAAACAACGAATAATGATAATGGAAAGGTAGCAATTATTAGATTTAAATCCGACACTAATAATGATCATGATGTAATGAATCAGCTGAGTACAGGGCAGTTGGCTGTTGTGTCTCTAGCATTTACTCTCTCCTTGAATACAATGTTTAAGTTATCTGATAATCTTAACTTCTTAATGATAGATGATCCAGTTCAAGATATGGATGCTATGAATGTACTATCTTTTATTGAAATTTTACGTCATGGAATTATAGATAAGTATCAGATCATTTTATCAACTTATAGCGATTTTAATGCTTTGTTCATGGGTTATAAATTTGCAAATTCGATTTCGGAAGTAAATATTAAATATGAAAATGTTAGTGACCTGCAAGGATAATAGTAAATTTCTTATTCTTTCTCCTGCTTTCTCTGTGAATCTTTGAGACTATCAAAAAAATCAATATAAAGAAGGTTAATGTATATCCAATAGATTTACATTAGCTTTCTTTTTTGTTAAAATAGTCTATAGAAAGAAGGTGAGAGTATGTCAAAGACTAGTATGAGCATCCGCTTGGACAGTGAGGTCAAGGAGCAGGCTCAACAGGTTTTCAACAGCTTGGGAATGGATATGACGACGGCTATCAATATTTTTCTTCGTCAGGCTATTCAGTACCAAGGGCTGCCCTTTGATGTTAGACTGGATGAAAGTCGGAAGTTAGTGGAAGTANTGGCAGATTTAGATCAAAATCGGAATATGAGTCAGTCTTTTGTGAGTGTCTCAGACTTGATGGAGGATTTGCGTGCTTAAGATTCGTTATCATAAACAGTTTAAAAAAGATTTTAAGTTGGCTATGAAGCGTGGACTTAAGGCAAACTTGTTAGAAGAAGTCTTGGAGTTTTTGATTCAGGAAAAAGAACTTCCTGCTAAATATCGAGATCATCAACTGACAGCATCCAAGCACTTTAAAGGAGTGCGAGAATGCCATATCCAGCCAGATTGGCTCTTGGTTTATAAAGTGGATAAGGAAGAATTGATTTTAAACTTGCTTAGGACAGGCAGTCATAGTGATTTGTTTTAAACTATTGAAAGATAATTGAGGATTCTGAAGACGCCAGTACAAGTAAGAATTTATACCTTAGAATTATGATTTAGAAAGGACTCTCTCATGAAACTTACCATTTCCGCTCAGGATAAGCCTGCGCAAAAAGTTTTTGATTACCAGCTGGATCTTGATCCAGATACAATTTTGAAAATGACCGCTTTGATTTGCGGCACTGTGGCAGCGGTTAGCCTACTGTCCCTGTTTAAAGAGAAATAACAAAAGAAAAGGAGAAACATTATGGTTCTGCCAAATTTTAAAGAAAACTTAGAAAAATACGCTAAACTATTGGTTGCCAATGGTATTAATGTGCAGCCGGGTCACACGGTGGCGCTCAATATTGATGTGGAGCAGCGTGAGCTGGCTCACTTGATTGTCAAGGAAGCCTATGCTCTGGGTGCTCACGAGGTCATCGTCCAGTGGGCGGATGATTTGACTACGCGGGAGAAATTCCTCCATGCACCGATGGAGCGCTTGGACAATGTTCCAGACTATAAGGTGGCTGAGATGAACTATCTCCTCGAAAAGAAAGCCAGCCGCTTGGGCGTTCGTTCATCTGACCCAGGAGCTTTAAATGGCGTGGATGCCGAGAAATTATCGGCTTCTGCTAAGGCTATGGGGATAGCCATGAAGCCGATGCGGATTGCAACCCAATCCAATAAAGTCAGCTGGACAGTCGCTGCAGCAGCCGGTACAGAGTGGGCTAAGAAGGTCTTTCCAAACGCAGCCAGTGATGAGGAAGCGGTAGACTTGCTTTGGGATCAGATTTTCAAAACCTGCCGTGTCTATGAGGATGATCCAGTAGCCGCTTGGCAGGCGCATGAAGAAAAACTCAGCTCAAAAGCTAAGGTTTTAAACGAGGAGCAATTCACAGCTCTGCACTACACAGCTCCGGGAACAGACTTGACATTGGGCTTGCCAAAGAACCACCACTGGGAGTCAGCTGGCAGTCTTAATGCCCAGGGCGAGTATTTCATTGCTAATATGCCAACAGAAGAGGTCTTTACAGCACCGGACTTCCGCCGAGCTGAAGGTTATGTGACTAGCACCAAGCCTCTCAGCTACAATGGCAACATCATCGAAGGCATCAAGGTGACCTTCAAGGATGGCCAGATTGTGGACATTACTGCTGAAAAGGGCGATCAAGTTATGAAGGATCTTGTCTTTGAAAATGCTGGTGCGCGTGCTTTAGGTGAGTGTGCCTTGGTACCAGATCCAAGTCCGATTTCTCAGTCAGGCATTACTTTCTTCAATACTCTCTTTGATGAAAATGCTTCTAACCACTTGGCTATCGGTGCAGCCTATGCGACTAGTGTGGTCGGTGGAGAGAATTTCTCTGAAGAAGAGCTTGAAGCAGCGGGTCTCAACCGCTCGGATGTCCATGTGGACTTTATGATTGGCTCTGGTCAGATGGATATTGACGGTATCCGAGAAGACGGCAGCCGTGTAGCAATCTTTAGAAATGGAGACTGGGCAATCTAAGATTTCGAGTTGCCTTAAATGGCGCATTCCATAATGATAGCTTCCACTTGCTTCTTTAGAAGCCTTGCTAGAAATATAGAAAGAAGGGGAATATATGATTGGTAGTATGTTTGTCGGTTTTATTATCGGCCTTATCGCCGGGGCTATTACCAGCCGTGGGGAGCGCATGGGCTGTATCGGAAAAATCCTCTTGGGTTGGTTTGGTTCCTTGATAGGTCAATTTCTTTTTGGTCATTGGGGACCAATGCTGGCTGATACAGCTGTTGTTCCATCAGTGCTAGGAGCAGTTATCCTCTTGGCTATTTTCTGGAGACGGGATAGTTAGAATAGAAAAAATACCTAGATATGAACTATCTAGGTATTTTTGATAATGATAGACAAGCTATTTACTCAATCACCAACATGCCGTCTTTGACTGCAAATGGGTCTTTTTCATTAATACGGTCGTAGAACATGATGCCGTTGATATGGTCGATTTCATGCTGAACAACGATGGCATTATAGCCCTTGAGTTTGATACGATGCTTTTGACCGTCCTTGTCAAAGTAATCCACGGTGACTCGCGCATGCCGAACCACGTAGCCAGGTACTTCTCGATCGACTGATAGGCAGCCTTCACCATCGGCTAAGGCTGCATCCTGAACGGAATGGGCTACAATCTTAGGATTGTACATCAGCGTTTGCAGGCTATAAGCTTCCTTAGGCGGATTGCCCTCTTCGTCGTCAGGGTTGGGAACTAAAACAGCGATGATCCGTTTGGAAATATCCAGCTGGGGAGCAGCTAGACCAACACCGCCGCGCAGCCCCATTTTTTCTGCCGTGACTGGGTCCTGGGAATGCTTGAGAAATTGCATCATCTTCTCGCCCAGAATGATTTCCTGGTCTGAGAGAGGGAAGCTGACTTCCTCAGCGATAGCGCGCAGGGTCGGATTGCCCTCGCGGATAATGTCCTTCATATCAATTAAATGGGCTGGTTTGGTTAATCGTTCAATAACAGATGTTTTTTCACTCACAGACATGATTCTCTCCTTTTTCTATCCTTCATCATAACATAAAACCTCCAAGAAATAAAGGCGGGAGCGGTTTTGACTGGCTGGTAGTGCCTGATTTTAAATGAAGCCACAGCGACCCATAATATTCCTGACAAAGAAATTGCGTCTTGGCCCAAAAAACTGTATGATAGAGGTAGTGTGAATTTTAAAGGAAAATAGAATGAAAAAATTGATGGAAAAGGTGAGTATCCTCTCGCTTTCTTTGATTCTGACGACGGCTTTTTCGATTTCCAGTGCCCAGTCGGCCATGTTTGCTTTTTATAAGGAGATTCCAGAAAGTTGGGTAGAACTTCTGGTTTCCTTGCCTTCGGCTGGGATTATGCTGATGTTGCTGTTTAATAGAGTCATTGAGAAATACCTGACAGAGCGTCAGATGATTGTGAGTGGGCTTCTGATTTTTTCACTTTGCGGGCTTCTTCCTCTACTTAGTCAGTCTTACTGGCTTATGTTTGCCTCTCGGATTGTCTTTGGGATGGGAATCGGTCTGCTCAATGCCAAGGCTATCTCGATTGTTAGCGAGCGCTACAAGGGACAGGAACGCGTTCGGCTTTTAGGACTGAGGGGATCAGCAGAAGTAGTCGGGACAGCTTTCTTGACTTTTGGCGTCAGTCTACTTCTTCCTCTCGGCTGGCAGGCTGCCTTTCTCGTCTATACCTTTGGACTGGTGGTTTTAGCGTTTTATCTGCTTTTTGTCCCTTATGACAAGGTCTCTGAAAAGCAGCAAGAACAGTCTGAATCGACTCCTAAGCTAAGCCAGCAGGATTGGCAGTTAAGTCTAGCTTTTGCCTTTGTGGCGGGGGTTATTGTGCTGACCTATATCGCCATCAATGTGCGGGTGCCGGGGATTGTAGAGAAGTCTGGCATGGGGACACCCCAAACTGCAGGCATGATTCTTTCCTTGATGCAGTTGATTGGGATTGCAGCGGGCATCAGCTTTGCCAGTTTGACCCGTCTTTTTAGAGATAAACTGCTGATGCTTTCTGGTCTGGTTTTTGGCCTGACTCAGATTATTATTGGCTTCTCACCAAATCTCTTGTCACTCAGCTTTGCTACTATTAGCGCCGGCTTTGTCTATAGTGTCGGTCTGACGACCATTTTTTACACCCTATCCGAGCGCATTTCCGCCCACCTACTCAATCAAGCCACTTCTATCGTGATTTTAGGCTGCAGTATCGGAGCAACGGCCACTACATTTGTCCTCAGTTTCATCGGGAGCTTCTCCAATGCTCCAGCCTTTATCTTCAGCGTTTTGGGTATGGCTATGATTCTGACCTCGCTCTTTGTTCTAAGATTTAGCAAAGAAAAGAGCGGCATGGCTTCAGGAAGTTAGGAGGTTATACGATGCGTCTGGATAAATTTTTAGCAGAAAATGGTCTGGGCTCACGTGCTCAGGTCAAGCAGCTTCTAAAGAAAGGGCTGGTTTTGGTCAATGGCAGAGCAGAGAAATCACCTAAGACCCAGATTGATGAGGCAGCAGATGACATTGTCGTTTCTGGCCAAAGGCTGACTTATGAGAAATTCGTCTACTACCTTCTCAACAAGCCGCAGGGAGTCATTTCGGCGACAGAGGATGACCGTCATCAGACGGTTCTGGACTTGCTGGATGAGACTGCCCGTCAGAAAGAAGTCTTTCCTGTCGGCCGCTTGGATATTGATACCCACGGCCTGCTCCTTCTGACCAATAATGGCAAGCTAGCCCATGCCATGCTGTCACCCAAAAAGCACGTAGAAAAAATCTACCGAGCTCAAGTGGCTGGCCTGATGGAGCAAGCAGATGTAGAGCGATTTGCTGCAGGAATAGAACTGAAAGACTTCACCTGTCAGCCAGCTCAGCTCAAGATTTTAGAGCTGGATGAGGCAAAAGAGACTTCTCTCGTAGAAATTACCCTAGCGGAAGGTAAATTCCACCAGATCAAGCGCATGGTGGCTGCCTGCGGAAAAGAAGTCACGGATCTTCAGCGCCTCACGATGGGGCCCCTACAGTTGGATCCTGCATTGGCTCTTGGAGAATGGCGGAGATTGACTATTGATGAATTAGAACGTTTAACAATTTTTAAAGTCGAGCTTTAAAATCCAGCACCTAATGAATAGGTGCTGGGTTTTAATTTACGCCGTTTTTGGGATGTATTCAAAAATTACTA
>NZ_RJMM01000041.1 GCF_003943655.1 Streptococcus sanguinis | reverse complement strand
ACACCACATGACAGAGGAGCTCCGCCGCGAATTGCTGGGCGGCCGTATTCAGAAGATTAATCAGCCCTTTGAACAGGAGCTGGTTTTACAGATTCGCAGCAACCGCCAAAGCCACAAGCTGCTCCTATCAGCCCACTCGGTCTTTGGGCNCGTCCAGCTGACAGATATCACGTTTGAAAATCCAGCTGTTCCCAATACCTTTATCATGGTCATGCGCAAATACCTGCAGGGCGCCGTTATTGAAGCTATCCAGCAGGTAGAGAATGACCGGATTTTGGAAATCAGCGTCTCCAATAAGAACGAAATCGGCGACAGCGTCGCTGTGACTCTAGTCATCGAAATCATGGGCAAGCACAGCAATATCATTCTCTTGGATAAGGCTAGCGGGAAAATTATTGAAGCCATCAAACACGTCGGATTTTCACAAAATAGCTATCGAACCATCCTGCCAGGCTCAACTTATGTCGCACCGCCTCAGACAAGCAGTCTCAATCCTTTCACTGTAGGCGATGAAAAGCTCTTTGAAATCCTACATACTGAAGACTTAGAGCCCAAACGCCTGCAGCAAATTTTTCAGGGATTGGGCCGGGATACGGCTACTGAACTCAGTGGCCGTCTGACAGCTGACAAGCTCAAAACTTTCCGAGCCTTCTTTGCCAGTCCGACTCAGCCAAGCCTGACCGAAAAATCCTTTTCTGCTCTGCTATTTTCCGACAGCAAGACCCAAATCTCAACCTTATCCGAGCTTTTAGACACTTTCTATAAGGACAAAGCTGAGCGAGACCGGGTCAACCAGCAGGCCAGCGAGCTCATCCGCCGAGTAGAAAATGAGTTGGAAAAGAACCGAAAAAAACTAGGTAAGCAAGAGGAAGAGCTCCTAGCAACGGAGAATGCAGAAGAATTCCGCCAAAAAGGGGAACTCTTGACCACCTTTCTCCATCAGGTGCCCAACGACCAGGACCAGGTAGAGCTAGACAATTACTACACAGGTGAGAAGATTATCATCTCGCTTGACAAGGCCCTAACCCCCAATCAAAATGCCCAGCGCTATTTTAAACGCTACCAGAAGCTCAAGGAAGCTGTCAAACACCTGACCAGCTTAATTGAGGAGACACGGACTACGATTCTCTACCTAGAGAGCGTGGAAACAGCCCTTGCTCAGGCCAGTCTGACTGAGATTGCGGAAATTCGGGAAGAACTAATCCAGACTGGCTTTATCCGCCGGCGCCAGAGAGAGAAAATCCAGAAAAGACAGAAACCGGAGAAATATTTGTCAACAGATGGCCAAACCATTATCCTAGTTGGCCGCAACAATCTACAAAATGATGAGCTGACGTTTAAGATTGCCAAGAAGGACGAGCTTTGGTTTCACGCCAAGGATATTCCAGGTAGTCATGTGGTCATCACAGGCAATCTTCAGCCCAGCGATGAAGTCAAGACAGACGCTGCCGAGCTAGCAGCCTATTTTTCCAAAGCCAGACTCTCTAATCTAGTCCAAGTAGATATGATTGAGACTAGAAAGCTCAACAAACCAACCGGTGGAAAGCCAGGATTTGTCACCTATACAGGTCAGAAAACCCTGCGCGTCACACCAGATGAAGAGAAAATTAAAAGCATGAAAATGTAACATTATCCTCTTTAACTATGAAANAGACTTAAGAGAATGACAGTCATTAGTCAGCTGAAGCTTTTTACTATCTCTATCAACTTTAATAATTTTTTGATAACAAAACAGGTAGAACATAAGTTCTACCTGTTTTTTGCGCTCTGCCGAAATTCTTCTAGTTAATTGACGAAATTTCTTCAAGCCTATGTTAGTCTTCAGACTTTTTCTTTCTCTTCTCTAAGCCAATCAGTCCCAAACCTGACACTCCCGCAAGTAAACTTGCTGCTAGGTATGAGGTTTCTTCTGTACCGGTCTTAGGAAGGGATTTTGCACCCTCACTCTTAGAAAGTGATGGCGGTGCAGGTGTAATCGTCCGCTCTGGCTGAACAGGATCTTCTGTCACAGTCGGAATGTAGACTGCTGAAATAGTCTGACCATTGCGGTCTTTGCGAATCACTGTCACGCCGTCAGCTTGACCGACAAAGCCTGTTTCCGGTACAAAGGTCACAGTGCCATCTGGCGCAATCGTGTAAGTACCTTGGCCTGGAACAGCCTTTTCGGTGCTGCCATCCTCGAAAGTTGGCGGAACGGTTGGATCCACGTCGCCTTCAAAGATAGGTTTACCAGTCTGAGATTGGCCTTTAAGACCAGTGCTGCCGGTATCTTCTGTATCAGTGCTTCCCAAAACAGTTGGGGTATAAGTAGCCGTCACGGCATTGCCATAAATATCTGAACGCTTCACGACGACTCCGCGAGCAGTTCCGACAAAGTCGGCTTCTGGCACAAAGGTCACTGCCCCCAGCATAGTGAAACGATAAGTTCCCTCACCTGGGACAACCTTTTCCGTGCTGCCGTCCGCAAAGGTTGGTGCTACAGCTTGGTCAATCGCCCCTTCAAAGCTTGGCGAGCCCGTTTGAACTTGGCCCTTGCGACCGCTAGATACACTGTCCTTGCTAGTTGATGATTCAACCACAGTCGGAACATAGCGAGCCGTCACTGAGGTGCCATTCTTATCACGAAACTCTGGACTGTAAGTTGCAGTGACTGGAGTTCCGTTTTTATCAACACGTTTCACAGTGATTGGATCGGGTTTTCCTACAAATTGCTTGTCTGGGGTGAAAGTCACTGCTCCATCCGGAGTGATGGTGTAAGTTCCTTGACCTGGAATATTCTTTTCCTTGCTTCCATCTGCAAAGGTTGGCTCAACAGTCTCATCAATTGGAACTAGTGGGTCCGCACCTTTGAAGGTTGGAGTGCCTGTTTGCGGAAGACCTTGTGGGCCAGTGCTGGTCGCATTGGTAGCTGTAGGAATCACTTCTTTCACTACCGCTTGGTACTTGACGGTAACAGCGGTGCCATTGGCATCCGTACGAGTCAATTCGAGTTCTGGTGTTTCACCCTTGAACTGTTTGTCTGGGGTAAAGGTTACCTTGCCATTGGCATCCACTTCGAACTTACCGATATTTGGTACTTCTTTGACAGAAGAACCATTGTCAAAGAACGGAGTCGAACCAGCCGAGAATGGAACAGAGTCATGGCCTGGGGTGAAGGTGACTTTTCCTTCTTGAACCTGACCCTGTAGGCCTTCTGTCTTCTCACCAGTTCCTGTAGGAATCACTTTCGTAAACTCTGGACTGTAGGTCGCTGTCACTGGTGTGCCGTTCTTGTCAACACGTTTCACAATTACTGAATCTGGCTTACCTACAAACTGCTTGTCTGGCGTGAAAGTCACTGCGCCATCTGGAGTGATGGTGTAAGTGCCCTGGCCTGGAATGGTCTTCTCCTTACTTCCATCTTCAAAAGTTGGCTCTGCTGAGCCATCAATTGGAACCAGTGGATCGCCGCCTGCGAAGGTCGGTGTGCCAGTTTGAGGGACACCTTGAGGACCGGTGCTGGTTGCATTGGTGCTGGTTGGAATCACTTCTTTCACTGCTGCTTGATATTTGACGGTTACTGGAGTTCCATTCGCATCAGTCCGAGTCAATTCCAGTTCTGGCGTTTCCCCCTTGAATTGCTTGTCTGGTGTGAAAGTTACCTTACCGTCTGCGTCCACTTCGAACTTACCGACATTTATCACTTCTTTAACTGCTGAACCATTATCAAACAGTGGAGTTGAGCCCGCTGGGAATGGAACGGAATCATGGCCTGGAGTGAAGATAACATGACCTTCTTGAACCTGACCTTGCAAGCCTTCTGTCTTATCACCAGTACCAGTTGGAGTTACTTTAGTGAACTCTGGACTGTATGTTGCAGTTACTGGCGTGCCATTCTTATCGACGCGTTTTACAGAGATTGGATTCGGTTTACCTACAAATTGCTTGTCTGGCGTGAAAGTCACTGCGCCATCTGGAGCAATCGTGTATGTTCCTTGACCTGGAATAGTCTTCTCCTTACTTCCATCTCCGAAAGTTGGCTCAACTGTTTCATCAATTGGAACTAGTGGATCACCACCCGCAAAGGTTGGAATGCCAGTTTGAGGGACACCTTGAGGACCTGTGCTAGTCGCATTGGTGCTGATTGGAGTTACCTTGGTAACGGTCGGTGTATAAGTAGCCGTTATTTCTGTGCCGTTAGCATCGACTCGTTTAACCCTAACAGGTGTCGCCTTGCCAGTGAATTGCTTATCTGGAGTGAAGGTAATGGAACCATCTGAATTAATGGTGTAAGTTCCTTGATTAGCCACTACCAAAGTATCAGTCCCATTTTCAAAGGTCATTGGTTTGGTCATATCGATTGGAACTGCTTGGTCGCCTGGACTGAAAGTTGGCTTGCCACTTTGCGGTTGACCTTGAAGGCCGGTTGATTCAGCATTGGTGCTGGTAGGCGTTACCCGTGTTACCGTTGGCGTATAGGTGGCAGTAACTTCCGTGCCGTTCTTATCTACACGTTTAACAGTAACTGAAGCTGGGGTCCCCACATACTGTTTGTCTGGGGTAAAGGTGATAGTACCATCTGAGTTGATGGTATATTCTCCTACTCCTTGAACTGTCTTCTTAGGTTGACCATCTTCAAAGGTCATTGGAGAATCCATATCAATCGGAACTAGCGGATCACCACCTTGGAAGCTTGGGCTACCTGTTTGCGGAACACCCTGAGGGCCTGTGCTAGTCGCGTCGGTTCCTCTTGGAACCACTTCTTTCACTACTGCTTGGTATTTGACTGTAACAGGGGTGCCATTGGCATCAGTGCGAGTCAATTCAAGTTCTGGTGTTTCCCCCTTAAACTGCTTGACTGGAGTGAAGGTAACCTTACCATCAGAGTCCACTTCAAACTTACCGACATTCTGTACTTCTTTCACTGTTGAATGGTTATCAAACAATGGTGTTGAATTCGCAGGGAACGGAACAGAGTCGTGCCCTGGGGTGAAGGTCACTTTACCTTCTTGAACCTGACCTTGCAGGCCTTCTGTCTTGTTTCCAACACCAGTTGGCTTTACAGCCGTTACTGTTGCTTGATATTTTGCCTTCGCAAGGGTACCGTTGACATCTGCACGACTGACTTCAATTTCTGGCGTTTTACCTACGAATGTCTTAACCGGTGTAAAGGTAATATTACCATCAATATCCACTTCAAACTTGCCAACATTTTCAATTTCTTTCACATTGGTACCAGTGTCAAAAACTGGCGGATTATCTGCTGAAAAACCAACTTCTGGTCTTCCTGCTTCAAAAGTAATCTTACCATTCTGAACCAATCCTTGTGGACCTTCAGTCCGATCGCCAGTTGCGTTTGGAATAACTTCTTCAACAGTAGGAGTGTATCTAGCTGTCACTTCGGTTCCATTCGCATCTACACGTTTGACCGTCACTGGGGTCGCCTTGCCAGTAAATTTCTTCTCCGGCTTAAAGGTAATGGAACCGTCTGAATTAATGGTATAAGTTCCTTGATCAGCTACTACTAACGTGTCAGTCCCATTTTCAAAAGTCATGGGCTTGGTCATATCGATTGGAACTGCTTGGTCACCTGGGGTAAAGGTCGGCTTGCCACTTTGCGGTTGACCTTGGAGACCGGTTGATTCAGCATTGATGCTTCTTGGTGTGACACGCGTCACGGTTGGTGTGTAAGTAGCCGTCACTTCTGTTCCATTTGTGTCTACTCGTTTGATTGTCACTGGAGCTGGGGTTCCGACGTATTGTTTGTCTGGCGTGAAAGTAATCGAGCCATCTGACTCAATGACATAAGTCCCAACCTTGTCTACCTTCTTAGTTGTTTGATTATCTTCAAAGGTCATTGGTTGGGCCATATCAATAGGCACAGCTTTGTCACCCGCAGTGAAAGTAGGTGTACCTGATTGTGGTAGACCTTGAAGACCTGTGCTAGTCGCATTGGTACCTGTAGGAACCACTTCTTTCACCACTGCTTGGTACTTGACTGTAACAGGAGTGCCATTCACATCTGCTCGAATCAATGTCAGCTCAGGAGTGTTTCCCTTAAACTGCTTGTCTGGCGTGAAAGTCACCTTACCATTAGCATCCACTTCAAATTTACCAACGTTTAGGACCTCTTTAACAGTCAAACCATTGTCAAAGAGTGGAGTTGTTTCAGCTGAAAACGGCACAGAATCATGACCTGGTGTGAAGGTAACACGGCCTTCTTGAACCTGACCTTGCAATCCTTCTGTCTTATCACCAGTACCAGTCGGAGTTACCTTTGTAACAGTCGGTGTATAGGTTGCTCTTACTTCGGTGCCATTTTCGTCAACTCGTTTGACCGTCACCGCGGCTGGGGTACCCACATATTTCTTATCTGGAGTAAAGGTAATAGATCCATCTGAATTGATGGTGTATTCTCCTACGCCCGCAACAATCTTCTTAGGTTGATCATTGTCAAAGGTCATTTGCTTGTTATAGTCAATTGGGACCGCTGGGTCGCCTTCCTTGAAGACCGGCGTTCCTGTTTGTGGCACCCCTTGAGGACCTGATGAAGTAGCAGGTGTGCTGGTTGGTGTGACCTTGGTCACGTTAGGTGTATAGGTAGCAGTCACTTCTGTGCCGTTGGCATCTACGCGTTTAACCGTAACTGGTGTCGCCTTGCCAGTGAATTGCTTAAGCGGCTTGAAGGTAATGGTATCATCTGAATTGATAGTATAAGTTCCTTCATTCGCCACTTCCAAGGTGTCCGTCCCATTTTCAAAAGTCATGGCTTTGCTCATGTCAATTGGGATTTGTTGGTCACCTGCAGTGAAAGTTGGCTTACCACTTTGTGCTTGACCTTGAAGACCAGTTGATTCAGCATTGGTACTTCTTGGCGTTACTTGGGTTACCTTAGGTTGATAACGTGCTCGGTGTGCTTTACCGTCGGTATCACTGACTTGAACTACCACTGGGTCTGGCGTGCCATAAAAAGTCTTGATAGGCTTGAAGGTCACTTGGCCGGTATTTGGATCCAATTCATAGGTTCCCACTTGCTGGCCATTGGCCATGGCAGGCACCGTATTTTCTGTTACCAGTCGTCCATTCGCATCCACAAAGCTAGCCGGACGAGTAACTTCTGGCATGACAGGGGTCGTATTCGCATCATCATCATTAAAGACTAGCGTTTTATTTTGTTCCAGTCCCTGAAGACCACTTGATTCGTAGTTTGGAATCTTACGGACTGTTGGCACATAACGGCCGTCCATGTTATTCAACTGATCATTTTTATTAGGGTCAGAAGCATCCGTCGAAGTCCAACCAGTCGAGGTGCCATTGCTGTCAGTCCAACGAATATTAATTCCATCAGCAGTTCCAGAAAAGTCCGCATTTGGAGTGAAGGATACTTGCACATCATTGCCATTGTTGGTCACCACATAGGTCCCTTCTGGACGAATATAACTCGTGCCATCCGCTGACTGCAAAACATTGCCCTGATTGTCTAAGACTTGAGGCGCTTGGCTACTCATAACCGCATTAACACTGTCGTCTGAGCGATCCGTTCCTTTAGGTGTGAAGTGAAGGACAGCAGTTTGAGTCTCGCCTGTAAAGCCATCCGTAGTCTGCTTCTCCCCCTTAGGAGGATAAATACGATGCAAGAGCATATCTTCTACTTCACCACTAAAGGCAATACCTGTTGGCTTCTCAATATCGCCTGCATTTGTGGCAATACGGAAACGCATACCCAATTCATTTACTTGTCCGCCACTAATATTTTGGTTGGCATTGAAGGTCAAGGTATAGTCACCAGCAGTTGTAACCTCTTGTAGATTGCTACCTTCGCTTTCACTGAAGACTCCATCATTATTGAAGTCTATCCAGGCCTTGACATAGGATTTAGCATTACCATTTGGATTAGCTTTGATTTTAATTGTGTAAGTTCCGTTTTTGGCTTTATCTAAATCTAGCAAATCATTAGAAGTACTTAATTGATCGTCTGCTAGTAATTGGTTGGCTCCCTCGTCCTTATGCTCCTTTTTATCGTCCAGAACCCAGTCATTGGATGACTCAACATCTATATCAGCTGGCGTTGTCCCTAAATAAGGTTGATTAATAGGAGCGTTGGTAACCGAGTCACGTCCCGAAATGGTATGGAAGGCTTCGCCATAACTCTCAGGCCCATCACTCCCATCTACCACGAGGAAGCCCATCATCATGGCTTGTTGCCCAGATGAAGCTACATAGAATCCTACTTCAGAGGCCCCACGCGTCATCACGACAGGAACCGTCCGTTCGTTAGAACGGTTTGGTCCGAAGACCTGAGTACCCAGACCTCCTGTCACAGTATCTGGACTGAGATATTTATACCAGTCTACGCTCTTATCTTTTAAGATTAAAAGGCCCCTTCTCTTAACGTCCTCATCATCCAACATTTTTTTGGTGATAACCGTATAGGCTTCTTTGGCCGGGCTCTTCATCTTCCATTCACCCATGTATTCCCAACCCGTACCGTTAGTGGTAAAGATTGCGAATTCACCTGGGTTGGCATCTTCACCATCGGCCATAACCACCGTAGGGGCTACACGTTTACCAAGATAAGTAGCCTCAATATCGAATTTTACCCCCCAGTTGGCAGAGTTCATTGGATAAACTAACTGAGTCTTTCGCTTCTGAGTATTAAAGCCTTGGTCACGTATGGTCGTCCATTCGTTCTGGACTGCCCCTGTGACTGATGGAGGAGGTGTTTTACCATAATATGGCGCAGATTTTAAGAAACCATTCTCAGCGTCGGGGTTATAGGTCCCCTCTGTTGCAGTACCTGCAACCCGCTTTCTATAGATTTCAGTCGAGTTAAAAGGCTTGAGCTCTTTGACCGTTAAGGTCACTACATAGCCAGGTGAAATTTCCTTGGTGAAGGTGGTCCCTACCTTAAGACCGCCACGTTGATCCAAGTTTTTCCAACTTGCGCTATCTGAAAAATCAAGCCAACTAATCTGTTTGGCTAATTGGGTACTATCTTTCTTGACAGATTCCTCCAAGCTTGGTTTAGGTACTCGTGGCGTAGAGGTAGCATCATCTGCCCCAGCTGGTCCAGTACCTATCGTAACTCCTGTTGTTACGCTGTTCTGTTGTACAGTAGGTGTAGCATCCCGTCTCACACGACGAGAGCGATTAGGCTGAGATACATCTGCTATTGCTTCTGACTTTTCAGCCACGACAGCCGCGTTAGATATTTCTGGGTGAACAGTGATTGGTTGAGTATTCTCAACTGATTTAGTTGCTGTAGATTCAGTAGATCCTTCAACTTTCTCAGGCTCTGAGCTTCTTGGACTAGGATTATCATCTGATTGAGGAATCTCAGTAGCAGAAGCAAGTGCTGAACTTTCTTTTGCTTGTATATGTTCAGAAGCAACAGTTTCAGCAGAATTCACTGATGATTCGGCTATTCCTGTTTGCGAAACTTCGTTTTGGACACCAGAATCACTAGCTTCGTCAGCACTAACTTGTGCCGCTGCTCCCAAAAGAAGCAGGGTTGACAAGAGCACAGAACAAACACCGACGTTTAGTTTTCGAATTGAAAACTTACGCAGGTGAGGATTAAATAAATCTTTTCCCATAATAATCTCCTAAATAATCATCTAGTTACAATAGTTTTATTATACAACATTCCGTTTTAGTT
>NZ_RJMM01000040.1 GCF_003943655.1 Streptococcus sanguinis | reverse complement strand
GATTTAATACTATCGCCTTGACTCCTTCAATGCCATTCTATCAACGCCATTTGAAATGATCTCCTTTTCTAATTTGAGTATTAAATTTCACTTTAGCATTAGGGCTTCCGTTTTCATTCTTTTCTATATCCTTTATATGTCCAGCTTTAATCAAAGCTGATATATTATTATCAATTCGTTTGCTTGTTGATAATTTTGCTTTTTCAGGCAATTTCTCACTATTTGAGATATTGAAATAGCCGTCATCCGACTTTATTTCAATAATTTCATTATCGTGCGCATCAAAGTTAAGTTGAATACTTCCACTACTTGTAAAACGCCCAAAATCTTCTTCTCCAACAGAACGTCCCAAATAAGCCTTGTTACCATGATTGTCATAAATGACAGGTACAATTGTTGCACGAAACATGCTCTGCCCATCCCCACCTTGAACAAAAATTGGTGAAAACTCTATTTTACTAACTCCTGAATAGTGTTCTTTAATGTAAGTCGCCAGTTGTTCTTCCAACAAACGAAATCCTCGTTTGTAAAGTTTTACTCCTTTATCGTCTAAAACATCACTAACATTATAGGGTGAGTTTTTGTGTTCAATCCACTTTGTCATACCAAAGATTCCACCTGGAATGAGAAGCATCAGAACTGCCAAGGCGAAAATGATCTTTTTCTTCATAAACATTCTCCATTATGTACTAATATAAAAATATATATTTTTTGAATCTACACTCGTAGTATAACATAGTTGGTTGTAAGTTAAAACAAAAAACAGAATGCTAACCATACTTGAGATTATACAAAAAAGACACGAAATAAATCGTACCTTTTTTATCATCACAACTCAATAATTTTACCTGTTTCAAAGTAAACAACCCATTCACAAATATTCTTGGCATAGTCGCCGATTCGTTCCAAGTAAGAGATAACTTGGAAATAGTCGCGGCCTGTTACAATCAGCTCAGGATTTTGTTTGATTTCCTCTGTAGCAAGATCGCGAATATCATCAAAGTATTGGTTGATTTTCTCATCTAGTGCTGCTACAGCATAAGCTTGGTCTACATTTCCATTGAGGTAGACGTTTAGGGTTTCTTCGACGAAATTCTTAACATCACGCCCCATCTTGCTGATGGCATCCTCTACGGACTCGATGCGAACCTCTCCCTTCATCCGAACAGTAGCTTTGGCGATCGATACGGCGTGGTCGCCCATGCGTTCCAAGTCACTGCTGGCTTTCAGCACGGTGATAACGGTCCGCAAGTCCTGAGACACAGGTTGCTGCAAAGCGATGATTTCCAGAGATTTTTTCTCCAGTTTGACCTCGTAGTCATTGACTTCAGCATCGTCTTCAATGACCTGACGAGCCAGTTCACGGTCATGCGTGACAAAGGCACGCACCGTTCGGTTAATCTGCGATAGGACTTCATTTCCCATCGCATAGAATTGATTATGAAGTTTTTCTAAATCTTCTTCAAATTGTACTCTAAGCATAAGATTCCTTTCTGTTATCCAAATTTACCAGTAATGTAGTCTTCGGTCTCTTTGTGGGCTGGATTGAGGAACATCTTCTTGGTTTCATTAAATTCAATCAAGTCTCCGCCAAGGAAGAAGCCGGTCTTTTCAGAAATCCGAGAAGCCTGCTGCATGGAGCGAGTGACCAAAAGCATGGTATATTTGTCTTTCAAACTGTAGAGGGTTTCCTCGATTTTTCCAGCTGAGATTGGGTCCAAGGCTGAAGTTGGCTCGTCCAAAAGAATAATCTTAGGGCTAGTAGCTAGCACGCGGGCTACGCAGACCCGTTGCTGCTGACCACCGGAAAGACCTATAGCGGAATCATTCAGACGGTCCTTGACCTCATCCCAGATAGAAGCACCAATTAGGGAGCGCTCAACTGCTTCGTCCAAAACAGCCTTATCCTTGACACCATTAATCCGAAGTCCATATACCACATTTTCATAAATGGTCATAGGAAAGGGATTAGGCTGCTGGAAAACCATTCCGATTTCCTTGCGAAGCTCTACCGTATCTGTCCTCGGACTATAGATATTGTGACCGTTATAAATGACCGTTCCTGTGGTCGTTACTTCTGGATTCAGGTCCCCCATTCGGTTGATGGCCTTGAGCAAGGTTGACTTACCTGAGCCTGACGGTCCAATCAAAGCTGTAATCTCATTTTGCATGAAATCAAGTGAAACGCTATTAAGGGCTTTCTTTTTATTATAATAAACCGACAAGTCCTTGACTTGCAAAATAGGTTCTGTCATACTTTTTTCCTTCATTTTATTTTACATTCAACCCAAGACTAAGCTTATTGAATTGTGATGAATACAGACAGCAGCTTAACCAAAGTGGCCTGAAACGTAGTCATTAGTGGACTGAAGCTTGGCATTTTGGAAAATATTGGCCGTCTTATCGTACTCAATCAAGTCGCCCAGATAGAAGAATCCAGTGTAGTCACTAGCACGGGCAGCCTGCTGCATATTGTGAGTCACAATGATAATGGTATAGTTATTCTTAAGTTCGAACATGGTTTCTTCCAGCTGCATGGTCGCAATCGGATCCAAGGCTGACGCTGGCTCATCCATGAGCAGAATGTTTGGCTTGACCGAGATAGCACGAGCAATGCAGAGCCGCTGCTGCTGACCGCCAGAGAGAGTTAGGGCTGACTTGTGCAAGTCATCTTTGACCTGATCCCAAAGAGCTGCTTGCTTAAGCGAGGTCTCCACAATCTCATCCAAAACCTTTCTATCTCTGACACCAGCCCGTTCATGAGCAAAGGTGATATTTCGATAGATGGACTTGGCAAAAGGATTTGGTCTCTGGAAAACCATGCCGATATGCTTGCGCATTTCATAAACATTGATTTCAGGGCGATTGACATCAATCCCCTCATAGAGAATCTCTCCAGTCACATTGGCAATATCAATGGTATCGTTCATGCGGTTGAGGCTGCGAAGATAGGTTGATTTACCTGATCCAGAGGGGCCAATCAAAGCAGTGATTTTATTTTTTTCAAACTGCATATCAATGCCCTTGATGGATTCCTTTTTACCGTAGTAAACATGCAAATCCTTGGTCGACAGGGCTACCTTTTCTTCAGGAAAAGTAATGATATGTTTTTCATTCCAATTATATTCTGTCATTTCTTCTCCTTTAAGCAGAGGTTAATTTCTTATGTAGATAGCTGCCCAGTTTGCGGGCTCCCAGATTAAAAATCAAAATGAAGATTAGGAGAACCGCTGCTGAACCTGCAGAAACAGCTGTGCCATCAGGAATAGTTCCTTCACTGTTGACCTTCCAGATATGGACAGCCAAGGTTTCAGCCTGACGGAAGATAGAGATAGGACTAGTGACGCTGAAAATATTCCAGTTGGACCAGTCCAGAGCCGGAGCTGACTGGCCTGCTGTATAAATCAAGGCTGCAGCCTCACCAAAGATACGGCCGGAAGCCAGTACAATCCCTGTCACAATACTAGGCAAAGCTTCTGGGATGACCACATGCAGGACCGTTTCCCAGCGGGAAATTCCCAAGGCCAAACCAGCTTCACGTTGGGTGTGGTGGACATGGCGAAGACTATCTTCGACGTTCCGCGTCATCTGAGGCAGATTAAAGACTGTCAGGGCCAAGGCGCCAGAAATGATTGAGAAGCCATACTCAAACTGGACAACAAAGATCAAATAACCAAAGAGCCCGACTACTACCGAAGGCAGTGAAGACAGAATTTCAATACAGGTACGGACAAAGTTGGTCACTGGACCTTTCTTAGCATACTCTGACAGATAAACCCCAGCCCCCATAGAAAGAGGCACAGAGATAATCAGAGTAATTACCAGCAGGAAGAAGGAATTGTATAGCTGAATCCCAATACCACCGCCAGCTTGGTAAGAAGAGGATTTCCCTGTCAAGAAAGACCAGGAAACATGCGGCAGGCCTCTAACTAAGATATAGAGGATAAGAGAGGCAAGTATGGCAACAATGATACTGGCTATTGTGTAGAGAACACCAGTCGCCAATTTATCTAATTTCTTAGCGTGCATAGTTTTTCTTACCTCTTTCTTTTGTAATTAGTTTAATCACACTGTTAAAGGCTAAGCTCATCATCAAGAGCACCAGAGCCAGAGACCAGAGAACATTATTATCCACTGTTCCCATAACGGTATTTCCAATTCCCATAGTCAAGACAGAGGTCAGTGTAGCTGCTGGTGTTGTCAAAGAGGTTGGAATCACCGCAGAGTTCCCAACAACCATCTGGATAGCTAGGGCTTCACCGAAGGCGCGCGCCATCCCAAAGACCACAGCTGTAAAAATACCTGAGCGAGCAGCCTTGAGTGTTACCCGCCAAATAGTCTGCCAGCGCGTAGCTCCCATAGCCAGACTAGCTTCACGGTAGTGGCGTGGTACAGCCCGCAGACTGTCTGTCGTCATAAAGGTTACTGTCGGCAAAATCATGACAAAGAGCACAAAAATACCAGACAAAATCCCAAAACCAGTACCGCCAAAAACTGTACGAACAAAAGGAACCACGATTTGCAGACCGATAAATCCATAAACAACAGACGGAATCCCAACTAAAAGTTCAATCGCCGGTTGCAGTATCTTTGCTCCTTTTGGAGACACCTCTGTCATAAAGACAGCTGCACCAATCGCAAAGGGAGTTGCTATCAGGGCTGACAGAATGGTAACGATAAAGGAGCCTAAAATCATTGGCAGGGCACCGAATTCCTTACCGGAAGGATTCCAGATGCCACCAAAAAGAAAATCAAAAACATTAACGCCGTTGACAAAGAAAGTAGATAGACCTTTCTGAGCAACGAAGATTAGAATCATAGCCACAATCACCACAATCAGTGACAGACAAGCAAAAGTCAGATAGCGGCCAAACTTCTCCAAGCGAGAATTCTTAGAAGGCGATAACAACTTTTTGGTTAATTCCTCATTTTTCATTTTGAATCTCCTTCTATTGCTGTGACATTCCCATCAGCGTCCTTGCTGACTTTCATATCATTGATTGAGATATATCCCATGCTAGTAACAACGCCTTTTTGAACATCGTCTGACAGCATGTATTCCAGAAATTCAGCAGCCAGACCAGTCGGCTTGCCTAGTGTATACATATGCTCATAAGACCAGAGCGACCAATTATTGGTAGCAACATTTTCTGCTGTTGGCTCGTAGTTATTAAGTTTCAAGGTTTTAACAGACTCGTCAACATAGGCAAAGGCCAGGTAAGAAATCGCACCAGGAGTTTGCGAAACGATATTTTTGACCATACCGTTGGAATCCTGCTCTTGACTCTGCACAGCTGATTTCCCCTCCATAATGACACTGTCAAAGGTTGCGCGGGATCCAGAGCTAGCCGCACGATTGATAATCGAAATCTCCAAGTCTTTACCGCCCAGCTCTTTCCAGTTGGTGATTTCACCAGTGAAAATTTTCTGCAGCTGCTCGGAGGTTAGGTTATCCACGTCAACTTCTTTATTGACAATCACAGCAATACCGGCCACAGCGACCTTATGATCCACCAAGTCAGACGCTTTGATCCCTTCCTTCTCTTCAGCAAAAACATCAGAGTTCCCGATTTCAACAGCTCCTGATTGCACTTGAGACAGACCTGTACCAGATCCACCACCTTGAACATTGACTGTTTTACCGATGTTGTTGGAGCCAAAGTCATCAGCCGCCGCTTCAACTAAGGGCTGCAGAGCAGTTGACCCTACTGCTGTCATGGATTCACCACGGTCAATCCAAGATGAGCAAGCTGATAAGGTGAGTCCTAAGCCCAGAGCTGTCAGCGCTAAAGCAAATTTTTTCAATTTGTTCAAAAGATTTCTCCTTTAATAAAATCAAGAGGATGGGAAGTATCTTTAGTATTTCTTACTTAGCAAAAAGAAGCTTTTTTCAATACATTCACATCTTCAACTATATCATATAATACCAGCTTTTCCTAATATTTTATCTAAATCTCAGGCCTTTTGGAAAATAATTTTTCAGGGTTTTTCCAGTCACTTTTGCAAAGCCCAGACCGTTCCCGCCAAGGACTAGTTGGTACCAGCCGTTCGGCTGTGGTTCAGCCAGTTCAATCGTCTCACCTGCTGCATATTTCATGAAGTCCTGTTCATTGATTTCAACCTGCTTCAAAACCTCGCTTGGCTTCATAGCCAAGCCTAGGGCAAAGCTAGGCTCAAAGCGATTTTTCTTAAACGTTCCTAGATGCAAACCGTTACGGGCAATCTTTAGCTTGGAAAGGTCTGGCAGTCCAGCGGGCAATAAATAGAGATTCTCCCCAAAGGTCTGCAATTCTCCAGTCAAGACTGTTTTTAGATGCTTTCTCTCAAAGTCCTGCCAGAGCTTTCTTTGCTCGCTCGTCAAACGATTCTTACCTGGTTTAATCTTCTTGCAGCTATTCTCACCAGTAAAGCGAAAATGGGCTGCAAACTGACCTTCACCTTTGAAGCGATGCGGATACATCCGAGCTGTCTCAGGAAAGCCAATTCCTTCAGTTATCCCGTTTATTTTAGGAATATCAATCAGTTCAAGTGGAAATTCTTCAAGTAACCAAGCAACTATATCTTCATTTTCCTCAGGAGCCCAAGTACAGGTCGAATAAACCAAGCGACCGTCCTTGGCAAGCATGCTCATAGCAGCTGTTAAAATCTCCCACTGGAGCTGGGCGCACTGGGTTGGATAATCCAGAGTCCAATACTGGGTAGCATCCGGCTGTTTACGAAACATGCCCTCGCCTGAGCAAGGTGCATCTAAAACAATCAAATCAAAATAACCCTCGAAAACCTGAGCCAGACGGTCAGCAGATTCATTGGTGACCACCACATTTCTAGCACCATAGCGCTCAATGTTCTCCACTAAGATTTTAGAGCGTTTACTGTTGATTTCATTGGAGACCAGCAGGCCCGTATTATCTAAAAAAGATAAAAGATGAGTTGACTTGCCACCTGGTGCTGCAGCTAAATCTAGGACCTTCATCCCCTTAGATGGCGCTGCTATCTGGGCTACCATTTGAGCTGCTGGCTCCTGCGAATAAACCAGACCAGTCACATGCTCAGCAGACTTGCCAGACACCTTGCCATAAAAGCCCCAGTCTGTCTGAGGAATGGCATCTGAGAAATTCTGCTGGCCTTCTTTTAGAGGATTGCTGCGAAAGGCCGAAATCGGCTCCTCGTCAAAGGTCGCAAAAAAATCCTTCGCTTCTGCGCCTAAAATCTGCTCATATTTTTCTTTAAAACCTTTAGGAAAGTCCATCTACTGCTTCCCCTTTTCTAAATAAGGCGTCAGAGCCGATAGTTTGCACTTAGGCGCCATCATGACAGGCTGCCGAGTCTGGAAATTTAGCTGACTGCCATCCAAGGTCTGGACGATAAAGCCTAGCTTCTCCGCCATAATCGAAGCCGCCGCATAATCCCAAGGCCAGTTGTAGGAAAAATAAGCCAAGAGACCGCCAGACAGCACCTTGCTAAAGCTAATCCCAGCACTGCCATAAACCCGAACCCCTAAACACTCTCGAGCCAAGTCTGCCAAGCCCCAATCATTGGCTTGCAGCATACCGGCATTAGAAGCCATGAGAAAATCTTGAAAAGGCCGGTCCTCAAAAGCAGGAAGTTTTCGGTCGTTACAATAGACATCAAAGTCTCCGCCACCGTGATAGAGCTGGTCTCTGGTCACATCATAGATCAAGCCAAAACGGCCAACACCCTTTTCAAAATAGGCAATCATAACGGCAAAATCAGCCTTCTGAGTGATAAAGTTGGTAGTCCCGTCTATCGGATCAATCACCCAGACATTGCCATCAGCAATATTATGTCGGAGTCCATTTTCCTCCGCTAAAATAGCATCCTGCGGATAGCGGGCTAGAATCTTAGCCACCAAATCATCCTGAACCCTCCGGTCCATCTGGGTGACCAAGTCAGTGGCACTGGTCTTTTGACTCACATCCAAATCATCATAGAGATGTTCTCTCAAAAAAGCACCAGCTTGGTAGATGATTTCTTTAGCAAAATGAAATTTATTTTCCAAGAGAAATGCTTCCTTTACCTTTACTTTTTGCCTCTTGAACAGCACGATAAAGCGAATAACCGCTGACGTTTTCAAACTCTCGGCCGATTCGCTTCTCTTGGCCCTTGCTCGGAACAACTTGCTTGAAAGCCGCATAGGACTTCAAGAGCTTTTCCGCTTGGACTTTCTGTTCATAAGCTGCTTCTACATCATTAAAAAAAGAGAGCACCGAAGCAAGCTCTTCAGTGCTCCACGATAAATCTAGTGGGTAACTATAATTTTTGTTCATCTTTACTGAATATCTGCCCGCATAGTTGCGGATCTTAACTCTTCCTTACGATAACTACGAGGCAGGAAAGCACGAATTTCATCCTCGTTAAAGCCGATTTGCATCCTTTTGCCGTCTAAAATAATTGGGCGTCGCAAAAGACTGGGATTATCCTCAATCAACTGAATCAAAGTTGAAATAGACAAATCCTCCACATCCAAATCTAATTTCTGAAAAATTTTTGAGCGAGTTGAAATAATGTCGTCTGTACCGTTCTCTGTCAGAGAAAGAATGTGTTGCAATTCGGGAGCTGACAGAGGGCTCGTCATGATATTATGTTCCTGAAAGGGCACTTCATGATTTAGCAGCCAAGCACGCGCCTTACGGCAAGAAGTACAACTCGGCGATAAAAATAATGTAATCATGCGTTTCTCTTCTAATTCTGTATAATAACTACCTCTATTATACTAAATTTTAT
>NZ_RJMM01000039.1 GCF_003943655.1 Streptococcus sanguinis | reverse complement strand
GGGATGTATTCAAAAATTACTATATATCTTAGGCACAATTCTTTTGATAATTTCCTGATGACAATTGGACTGAATTTTGATTGAAAACGCTAACTATTTTGTTTATACTAATAATATAGGAGGGCTAGAAGTGTTATCAAATGAGCTCATTGAAAAATTTCAGCTTTTATCCAAATATTCAGATTCTTCTCTTGAGGAAATGGAAAAACTTCTAAAAATTAATCGTAAATATCTTATTCTGCAAATTGAAAAAATTAACGATGTTTTAGAATCTTTTCATTTTCCAGTTATTGAGGTGAAAGGAGGACGAATTAGAACTCCGGCAGTATCCTTGAATAGCCTTTTTGAAAAGATATCTCATCATACAGGTGACTATCTTTTTCATGAAGAGCGCTTAGAAATGATTGTGCTTTACATTCTGTTGGCTCAGCACTTTGTATCCAATCAGCATTTACAGAATCTATTGCAGATGAGCAGAAATTCAGTCCTGTCGGATATAAAAAGGCTTAAGCAACATTTACTTTCTTATCAGATAGAACTGTCTTATACTCGTAAACAGGGATATTTTTTAGCAGGAAAAACAAAAAAGCTCATTTATCTATTAGAGAAGACATTGAGTGAGCTTTTGTCAATAGCGAGTGGGCGCTGGGTACTTCGATATTTGCTTGAAGATTGTGGTCTAGAGCTTAATGATGGGGAAGTTGCAGACAGACTCGTTTTACTCGGAAAAAAGTATAACATTCATTTTTTGTCTGAAAAAACGAAAGAAGTAAGCTGTCTTATCGCTATTTTAAAAGCGGGGAGTTTAAAAATATGTCCTGACGATGATATTGTCTTAGGAGAGATATATACAAATTCTTTGTTTGATTTATGTGAAGAACTATTACAAACTTACCCAGAGTTGGCAGGCAAAAAGAATTTTATCTTTTCTCGCTTGCTAGGTTGTACAGAAGGAAATCTTCAAGTTTTTTCTGACCAAAGGGTATTTGAGTTGATGGAAGATATAATAGAACAGGTCAAAGCTCATACAGGAGCAGATTTTTCTCAATCTCCTCAATTTCGTCAAAATTTATACTCGCATCTTTATCCAGCGTATTATCGCCTGTTATTTGATATTCCTTTAATAAATCCATTGAAAGAACAGATTAAAGCAGATTTTGGCTCACTCTACTATTTGGTAAAACGAAGTCTTATTCCTTTAGAAGAATACGTAGGCAAACTATTAAGTGATGATGAGGTAGCTTACTTCACGATTCATTTTGGTGGATATTTAGAGGGAGAGTATAAGAAAGATAGTATACAAACTTTAAGGGCTTTGAGTATCTGTCCAAATGGAGTGAGTTCTTCCCTGATTCTTCAGGCGGAATTAAAGCATCTTTTTCCAAATATGATGTTTAAGCCTGTTCACCAGCTTGATGAAGCTAAAAAGATAGACATTGAAGAATATGACCTTGCTTTTTCAACAGTTCCGTTTGAATCAGAAAGACCAGTCTATATACTGCAGCCTGTTATGAAGGCTGTTGAAAAGACCATGTTAAAACGCAGAGTCATCAGTCAATTTTCTTGGATTGAAACTCAAGGAATTTCCTTAGACGGGTTGATAGAAATTATAGAGCGACATACAACGATTCATCACTATCCTGAGCTAATGAGAGAACTATCGAATTACTTGATAGGCTGGCAACAAGGTCAGACGAGAGGAGGATATGGTTTGACAGAATTATTAAAAAAAGAATTTATTCAACAGACTAATCAGGTCAAGGATTGGAAAGAAGCTATTTCTTTGGCAGCTGCACCTTTGCTGAGGGAAAATTATATTGAGCAGTCTTATATTGAAGGAATGATTGCTTCTGTGGAGAAGTTAGGAGCCTATATTGTACTAGCACCGAAAGTCGCTGTTCCTCACGCTGCTCCTGATTTGGGGGTAAACAAGGTAGGAATGAGCTTGCTGCAGGTGGCAGAGCCAGTTGATTTTGATGTAAAAGGAGATGAGGAAAAACAAGTTCAGTTGATTTTTGTACTTGCCGCCATTGATTCAACTGCGCATTTGAAAGCTTTACAAGAGCTTGCTATGATTTTAGATGACGATGAGTCCATAGAACAGTTAATTGCAGCAGAAAATCCAGATGAAATAATGGAAATCATTACCGAAACAATAAAGAATGGAGAAAAAGATGATTAAAATTGTCACAGTTTGTGGAAATGGTATTGGCAGCAGCTTACTTCTTCGGATGAAAGTAGAAGCCATTGCCAAAGTTTTAGGAATAGAAGTAGAAGCAGAATCTTGTGATTCTAATGCAGCGGTCGGAAAGGGAGCAGACCTATATGTGACAGTGAAAGAATTTCAAGATATCTTTCCTGAGGGAACAAAGGTTTGTATCGTTAAGAGCTATACTAATCGCAAAAAAATCGAAGCAGACCTTGTTCCTGTATTAGAAGAAATGAGAAATCAATAAGAAGAAAGAATGGAGGTTCAGCCATGAATGGTATACTCACGCTGTTTCAAAATATCTTAAGTGAACCAGCCTTTTTAATGGGACTGATAGCTTTTGTTGGTTTAGTAGCTCTTCGAACTCCAAGTCATAAAGTTTTGACTGGAACACTAGGGCCGATTCTAGGGTATTTAATGTTAGCCGCTGGAGCAGGAGTTATTCAAAATAATTTATCTCCTTTAGCTAGTTTGATTGAAAAAGGGTTTGGTATTACAGGTGTTGTTCCCAATAATGAAGCTGTAACATCAGTTGCTCAGAAAATACTGGGTGTTGAGACGATGACAATTCTCATTGTTGGCTTATTGCTAAATTTATTATTTGCTCGTTTTACTCGCTTTAAATACATCTTTTTAACAGGGCATCATAGTTTCTTTATGGCTTGTTTATTGTCAGCCGTTTTAGGAGCAATTGGCTTTAAAGGAGCTGCCATGATTGCAGTAGGAGGATTTATATTAGGTGCTTGGTCAGCTATTTCTCCAGCTATTGGACAGAAATATACTCTTCAGGTAACGGACGGAGACGAGATTGCAATGGGACATTTTGGCAGTCTGGGTTACTATCTCTCAGCCTGGATTGGATCTAAGGTAGGAAAAGGCAGCACCAGTACAGAGGAGTTAAAAATTTCAGAAAAATGGAGTTTTCTTCGCAATACTACTATATCAACAGGTATTGTCATGGTTATCTTTTATCTGATAGCAACAATTGCTTGTCTGATTCGTAGTCCTAAAACAGTTGAAGAGTTAGCAGCTGGTAAGAATCCTTTTATATTTGCTATCGTCAGCGGTCTAACTTTTGCGGTTGGTGTCGCTATTGTATATGCAGGGGTACGGATGATACTTGCTGATTTGATTCCTGCTTTTCAAGGTATCGCTACTAAGCTTATTCCGAATGCTGTACCAGCTGTGGACTGTGCTGTATTCTTCCCTTATGCGCCTACAGCAGTTATTATTGGTTTTGCCTTTAGCTTTTTAGGTGGACTGATTGGCATGTTCATTCTGGGAGCAATAGGTGGTGTGCTGATTATTCCCGGTATGGTTCCTCACTTTTTCTGTGGTGCAACAGCGGGAATCTATGGTAATGCAACTGGAGGACGCAAGGGAGCTGTTTTAGGTTCTTTTGTAAACGGTCTATTCTTAGCCTTTTTACCTGCAGCAGTTTTGCCAGTATTAGGTGAACTAGGTTTTGCAAATACGACCTTTGGTGATTTTGACTTTGGTGTATTTGGTATTTTGTTAGGTCGTGTAGGAGATTCTGTTGGTCAAGTTGGTATTTATGTGATAGTAGCAGTTCTAGCTGTTATATTGCTTTTACCAAATTTCCTCAGCAGATCAGATACAGCACTGAATAATGTTTGCGACGAAGAAGAATAAGAGGGCGAATGATGGCACGAAAATTATCTATTAAAGTTTATTCAGATGGCGCAGTTTTGGAAACTATGCTAAAGGATCTAAATTCTGGTTTGGTATCGGGATTTACCACTAATCCTAGCTTAATGAAGAAAGCAGGTATCACCAGCTATATAGGATTCGCTAAAGAAGTATTAAAGGATATTAAGGAATTTCACGTTTCTTTTGAAGTGTTTGCTGATGACATTGAAACAATGGAAAAAGAAGCAGAAAAAATAGCCTCACTGGGAGAGAATGTTTATGTAAAAATACCTGTGACAAATTCTAAAGGGGAATCAACTGTTGATTTAATGAAACGTCTAGCAGCAAAAGGTGTTAAAATCAATGCTACAGCTATTTTCACTCTTGAACAAGTTCGCGAGGTAGTTGGAGCTTTGAAGGCAGGTACTCCAGGGATAGTGTCAGTTTTTGCTGGACGTATCGCAGATACGGGTGTGGATCCTGTGCCGATTATGAAAGAAGCACTGTCTATTTGTCGTCAAAAAGACGGAGTAGAGTTGTTGTGGGCTAGTCCGCGCGAAACCTATAATATTTATCAAGCGGATGAGTTAGGGGTTGATATTATTACCTGTACCTCAGATTTGATTCAAAAATTATCGTTAAATGGTAAAGATTTGACAGAATATTCCCTAGAAACAGTTCAGATGTTTTTGAAAGATAGTACTAGTCTTGGTTTTAAAATCTTAGATGACTGATTAAATATTTTAAAATCCTAACCTTAAACCCCAGTTCTTAATGAAGTAGTGCTGGGGTTTTAATTTGTTTCCTTGACCGAGGCAGAGATACTTTCTTTAGAAATCTTTGGGGTTGAATTGTAAATAACATAGTACTTCACAGTTATTTTTTTGCATCTCATATGGTTATAATCTACCAAATGCTAGCCCAAGTTATAAATTTTTTCACTAGTGAATGTTTTACTAGTTATTATATATGGTATAATAAATTTCAAGATAGTAAATAGTTAGTTTGCTAGCAATGAGAATTCACTGTTAAAATCATTATAGAGGAGGATGTTATGAATCAGAATGAGTGGGTTGCGCAGTTTGAAGCTACTTATCATCGAAAACCAACAGCTCAAGAGTTTCAAGCGGCAAAGACAAGTGGGCAGTTTGTAACTCAAGAAATTCCTAAAGCAACAACGATGCTTCAAGCTAAGAACAAGCGCCGTAACCTTATAGTGGGGATTTCAATCGCTGTTACAGTCTTAGGAATTTTGGTGTTTGTACTATTTGGAATGGGACCGAAGATTTCGGATCTTGATGGCGTATGGATTAATCCAGCTGACTCTATTTCTTTTGTTTATGAACTGAATGATAAGAAAAAGCTATTTAATGGTAAAAAAGATATTGAAAAATTAGCTGAAGGAGACAAAGCTAAGGCTGATTTTGAAAAATTTATTAAGGCAGAAAACAATCCAAAAATTAAGACCTTAGCTGATTTTGATAAGCATTTCAAACTCAATACCAAGGCTATCTTTTCTGCTTATATTGACGAAAACAAGATTTACCACCTTCTGCAAAATGATGGCAGTATGATTATTTATGATAGTCGTTCAGGTATCAATAGTTCAAATGACTCACAGTATATCAAGCGTCTTCGATTTTATAAAGTTCAGTATCCTAAGGCATTTGTTGGTGAGTGGAAAATTCGTTATAAAAATAGTGAAAATTCAAAGAACGTAAGTATTTCTGATGTTGGAATTGTAAATATAGAATCCGATCGTGATGAAGAATATAATTCTAGTGATTCGAGTAGATTGGGGCTCTATCCCTTTGTAGAATATACGAAATTGATTTCTGATAATCCAGAAGAGAAACTGAGTGAAAAAGAAGTTGGGGAAAAGATTGCCTTGATTAAAGAATCAGTCAGTGAAGAAGGCTATCAAGTCCAAAGTAATAAGGATATCTACATTGATATCAATTCTAACAATTATTTCGTAGTAGTTCAAAATGGTAAGAAAATACTTATTCTTGATACTGGTGGTACAATCAGAGCAAGTTTAGAAAGATAGATGAACTAAAGTTTTTTAACCAGTCCTAGGAGGCTGGTTTTTTATGACTATCCTGAGCAGATTATCTCTTTATTTGCTTACTGGGGAATAGCCGCCTATGCTTGGCTATCTAGAAAAAATTACAATTTAGANGGGAAGAAGATGGAGTAGAATCATTTGACAAAGGTAGACCTTCTTGGTAGAATAAGTATGTCGTAAAGACAAATAACTTCTTCTTGGTTGCAGGCCATGCCAAACCTGCCACTCGGATGAAGCGTAAAGAAAAGGAGTATATCATGGCAATCTCAAAAGAGAAAAAAAATGAAATCATTGCACAATATGCACGTCACGAAGGTGACACTGGTTCCGTAGAGGTACAAGTTGCTGTCCTTACTTGGGAAATCAACCACCTCAACGACCACATCAAACAACACAAAAAAGACCACGCTACTTACCGTGGTTTGATGAAGAAAATCGGTCGCCGTCGTAATCTTTTGGCTTACCTTCGTAAGAACGACGTTAACCGTTACCGTGAGTTGATCAACTCTCTTGGACTTCGTCGTTAATCTGCTTTATTTTCCACTTACATTGCCTTGTCACCTTACCTCGATATACTCAAGTATTATCTTCGGTTACGGTTCCTAGCACTGTAAGGTAAAATAAACCAGATCTTCTCCCTTAGGCAAACTGACACCCAGCAGTTTAGTGATTAGGTAATATTAGCGAGTCAGATGATCTGGCTCGCTTTTTTCGTTGTTTACTTTTCCGATGAAATTGTAGCAAATGTCTATCTGAATGATTCGATTGCGCTTCGTGCCTGTTGGCTTCTGAATGACAATCTTATCAATTAGCTCATTTACGATTTCAACGGTTAATTCTGGAAGTTCTGTATATTTGGAAATTCTCGCCATAAACTTGGAGATATTTTGGCTATCTTCTTGTTGTTTGGCGAGTCAATTGGTGTTGATTGGCAATTTGCGGAAGCGCTTCTTGTGAAGCTTGTTTTTGTAGTGGATTCATGGGATTTTCTCCTTTGATTTTGGTATAATTTTGATAAGCTAGCTAACTTATGGTTTCATTATACCGACAATAATTCATGAAATGATGCCAAAATCAATGCGAAAATCATGCCAGTTTGGAGGTCTTATATGTTTCTCCTTTCAAAACTGTTCCAGCTTGTTTTTAAACACGCCAATAAAGAAATTTGGTCTAACCCAAAATCCGTCAGAAAAGGCTTGACCACAGTAATAGCCGAATACGCCCACGCTAATATTTCAGATACAGATTTCAATAAGTATTTTTCGGGTAAAAATAAAGGACGAAGCCTAGTAGGTGTCGTCCAAGATGAAATTGATGAAAAAGGCTTTTCGCCCTATATTTTAGAGGTCGAAAAAAGATTGTCACAACTAAACTACAAAGAAAATAAGTTTCAACTGGATTCTACTCTTGAAGATTTCTTTGAGCTTTTGGAAGAATCAACCAACTTGTCTGTATCGATCCAAATTAGTTTAAAGAAGTCTTATAAGCTCAACCATGCTATTAGACCTTATTTGTTTGTAGTTGAATGTTTTTATTACGCCTTAATTTCATATCACCAATCTAACATCGCTTATAAAGAAGTTGATTTTAGTCAAGAAAGCCAACCTATTTCAAAAACCTTTAGAGTCTCTCATTTCGAAAGCTGAGGGCTATTCTCGCCGAGTGATTCAAGAATTAAACAAATTTTCCGAAGAAGAATTGGCGCTATTCCGAAAAGTCGCACCCTTTACCTTTTATGATGAATCTGAGGAATTATTTTCAGGTGAATATGTTTACGACTGTTATCTGATTTCGCCTGCAGATTTCGAAAAATTATTTACTAAATACGGCGTGAAAGGCAATGATATTTCACGATTGATAGAATATGGCTTAATTTCTGGCGGCGGCAGGCACGAGATTATCGTCGAAATTGAAACGGATGATGAGTTCTTCAAAGAGCTAGCGGATAGTTTTAAAGAGAAATTAGCTGAGTCTGATATTGAGATTTCGGTGATAAATATTGAGGAATTGAGTTGACTTTCACTGATTTAATTCAGTAGTGAGATGTGGTATAATTGTAGATATTAAGAAAGAATAGGATTGATTGAATGGAAGAAAAAATAGAACAGATTAAGCGCTCTCGTGGGAAGTTTAAACCTGAGATGCGTAACTTATCCAGTGAAGATGTAAAAAGAATACTGCTTCAAAAAATATCAGAAGAAGAACTTGCCGTCCCAGAAGATGAAAAAGATATTATTTTATTATCTAATATCGATAATAAAATAGATAAATTCAATGTCGTTTCTCTATTTAGCGGCGCGGGCGGTCTTGATTTGGGCTTAGAACTTGCTGGGTTAAGTAGCGCTGTAGGCGAAAAAAAGGCTATGGAATATTTTAATGCCGGTAAAGAGATTTTTAACAAACAACGTTCAAAAAGTATTTTTCATACTGTCTACACAAACGATATGTTTAAAGAAGCTAATATGACCTATAAGCTTAATTTCCCTAAAACAGTAATTCAACACGAAAAGGATATTCGAAAAGTTGCTCGTTTTCCAGAGTGCCAGATTATGATTGGCGGATTTCCGTGCCCTGGATTCTCAGAAGCTGGTCCTCGATTAGTAGATGACCCTCGAAACTTCCTTTATATTCATTTTATCAGAGCTTTAATTCAAACTCAGCCTGAATTTTTCGTTGCTGAAAATGTTAAGGGAATGATGACTTTAGGTCATGGAGAGGTCTTAAGCCAGATTGTGGCTGATTTCGCAGCCGCTGGATATACGGTCACTCCTCATCTTGTGAATGCTAGAGATTACGGCATTCCTCAATCACGGGAACGAGTATTTTTAATTGGAGTTCATAAAGAAAAAATCGAAAAAAAATACAATTTTCGATACAATCTTCCAGAGCCTACTCATGGAGATTTCAAAGATATTGACTTACTAGCAGAAAAGAAGCCTTTCGTAACATTAGAACAAGCCATTGGAGATTTACGCAATAATCCTGGTCCGTACTTCAAGGGGGAGTACTCTACTATCTATATGAGTAGAAATCGAAAAAAAGAATGGTCTGACCAATCATTCACTATTCAAGCGTCTGGTCGTCAAGCACCCCAACATCCAGATGGCGAACCTATGACTAAAATCGATAAAAACAAATGGATTTTTAATGGTGACATAAATCGTAGGCTATCAGTAAAAGAAATCGCCCGAATTCAAACGTTTCCAGATTGGTTTGAGTTTTCGGATGGTGGTAATAAAAATATCAGAGAAAACGGAAGAATTGATAAAATTTATAAACAAATCGGTAATGCTGTTCCTGTGCTACTAGCAAAAGCTATCACGCAACCAATAGCTGATTTTATATGTAAGGAGTATATTCATGGAGAATGAGATAAGAGCAAATATTTTAACTGCTATTATAAATATAGTCAGGTCTCAAAATACTAATCTTCAAGAAAGCTATATTAGAGCAAATCGAGCCAATTCGGTAGGTGATGCTCTTGAAAAATATATTGTCGATAGCTTTGCTGGAACTATATCAGAGAGTGATGAGGCAAGTAGAGTTCAAAAAGTAAGCAAAGTATTTTCGTATTTAGGGAATGATACCAATCCACCGGATGGTATGTTAAAGGGTGGTGCTGCCATTGAGACCAAAAAGATCGAAAGTCGCACCTCGCAACTTCAATTAAATAGTTCTAGTCCTAAATCAAAATTATACGTTAATGATTCTAGGCTAAAGCAAGCAGCACGCGATGCCGAAAGCTGGACGGAAAAAGACTTCATCTATTCAATTGGTTTTGTCAAAGACAAACATCTAAAAGAATTAGCTTTAATTGACGCTTCGGTCTACTGTGCCAATAAAAGCGTATATGAAGATATATTCGAAAAGATTAAAGACGGTATTGATAGTATTCCTAACGTTAGCTTTTCGCCAACACAAGAGCTGGGTCGTGTAAATAAAATTGACCCTTTAGGTATTACAAGTCTTAGGATTAGAGGAATGTGGCTTCTTGAAAATCCGTTTACGGTATTTAACTATATCTATACTCCTAATCCCAAAGCCGATTTTAATTTATTTGCCTTAGTATCTGATGAACATTTTAGTAATTTTGAAAATAAGCAACAATTAATAGAACTTTCTAATTCAATCGATAGTTTATCGATTGACGATGTTCTAGTTAAGAATCCTAATAATCCTGCCCAATTACTTGATTGTAAGAAAATCACCTTCTACTTTTAAAAAGTCACTCAATGAAATTAGCTAAAATAATAAAGGTTTTAATTTATGGAAATTAGTTTTCAAGATAAGTCTTTTATAAAAATATTTTTCAATCAGGGTGGATACGTACTAGATTTTTCTAATTCAACTTTTGGGGATTTTACTTTTTATTCAATTGGTATAGATGTTCAAGGTAAATATCAATTATCAAAAGGAAAATCATTTGAATCATTCGTTAATGAAGGACCTGATGATTTAGTTTTAAAATTGTCTTTAGATTTACTCCAATATTATGAAAATCTTCCAGAATCATCTATTGAAAAAAGCGAGGAGCGAAATCTTCAAGCTAGTAAACTTAAGGCAAGGCTTCTATCTTATCAAGGTTTATCTAATGGGCATTTTTTAGAAGCATCTCAAAAAGTTTCTTCATTTTTTAATAATTCCTATATAGA
>NZ_RJMM01000038.1 GCF_003943655.1 Streptococcus sanguinis | reverse complement strand
GGCGTTGATAGAATGGCCTTGAAGGAGTCAAGGCGATAGTATTAAATCCTTTTCAACAGAATATGCTTTTCTTAAAATTAAGGTAGAAATATCTTTAAATTACTAATTATGATATAATATATGTAAGTAATTTGTTTGCAATTTGATTAATAAAATGGAGGAGACTGATGAAAAAAAAAGCCTTTGCTGTCAGCGTAGTTCTTATAGTTTTAATTTTTGGAGGAGTATTTTATATGGTGAATTCACAAAAGAGTTCGACAGGACTTGATGCAAAAGAAGAAAAGATTATTAAGCATGGTTTTCGCTTGCTGGAAGAACAGATTGGAACCTATATAAAAGAAAACTACTCCGGAATCTCTAAAATAGAATTTTCACCAATTTTCATTCAAGGTGGAAAGGACAATCCCCCTTTTACAGCGGATGTCTTGCCAGTAATTTATGATGAGGAAGGGAATCGGGCGGTGATGGGAAAGCGAATCGGTAAAAGAGGCTATCCTTCTTATGGAACAACTGGTGACTTAACTCTTGACTTTGATCATATGGGCAATGAAAGTATTTGGCTAGAAGGTTCAGCGACAAGCTTGGATAAAAAAATTGATGTTAGTAATGCTAATCATTTGCCAGAGGAGGCGAAATTAACACCACCAATTAAGGGTACAGACGATAACATTGATGCTTTGGTAAACGATGGTCAGTTGAAAAAAGTTACTAAAAGTGAGAAGGGAAGTCCTAAAGCAAAAATAGATTATAGCATTCAAATTATAAGAGGGAGCTATTCAGAATGGAATTGACTCATGAAGATATACAAAAATTACACAAAAAGGTTAGAGAATGGAAAAAACTTGAACAAGGAGATAGTGACTTTGTTGAAACCGGGGGCCAAGAATACGAAATCATCAATTCTGAAAACTCCGTAACAGAGGCTGTTGCTGTTGCTCCTATTGTAGGTGGGAAAGCTGACTATTCAAAGACTATTGTCTTAACAGCTGGTACACAGAACAAGGTAAATCCATTGAAAAATTCTTTTGAAGAGATAGGTAATACTTTGGGGTCAGTAGAAGGTGCTGCTGACGCCGCCTATGTTTCTGGTTTAAGTCCCCAATATGCTAAAATGGATGAATTTTTCGCGGAAACACAGAAACGCTTGGAAGATAAAGGTGTGAAAGGTGGTCAAATTTGGTATTCTTCTGCTCATAGTCAGGCCGGAGTACCAAATGCAAAGCTTTCAGTAAAATATAGAGTTAAAGAAATTGTTAATTACTATGATTGGGGTGCTAAAAAGGCTGTAGACAGTGGGCATTTTACAAAATCAGAGCTAAACTATTTAGAAAAGCATGCGATTATTTACTCAGATTCTGGGAAGGAAATTACGGGAGCGGATGGAAATGGAGGAGCTATCCCCTACGGTCAAGTTCGCCTTTATGAAGGAAAAAGCCATAATATCCAAACTCCGTATTTAAAAGGTAATAATTATGATTTTGATAAGTATATCAAAAAAAATAAATTCGTTTCCGGCNTGACAGAAAAACAGGTCCGAAAGATTGCTGAATATAAAGCAAAAACGTACAAAGTAAATGTAGCAATCGCTAATTATGGTTTAGAGATGGACAAGGTGACTCCTGAATACTATGTTCGTGAGTATTTAAAGGAATATGGAGACTTCGCTCCTGAGCCTTCTAAGCAGGATTTAATCGCTATAAATAGGAAACACATTGATGAACTGCATGCTTCTTTAAGAACCAGCTCTGGCGACAAAACAATTAGTTTGAGAGAGGAACTCGTTCGTACAAGTGCGCAAACCGTTCATCTTCAGGCTGAGNTCTATGAGCAAGAGGTTAAAGATAAGTTAGCAAGTGCAAAATCAAAAGTTGAAGCACACATCTCAGAACTGAGTAATGCAGCTTATACCATAGCCCACAATCTTTCAGCTGATGAGGTGGAGCGATTATTATCTGAGTTGAGCATGTCTACTGCTTGGAATGATGGAACAGAAGCATCTACTCTTGCCTCAGCAAACTCTTATATGACTACAATGACTGGTATTGCAGGGAATTTAAACAAAGCTGCAGATAGGATAGTAGAAATCGATCAACAAGGTGCCCAGATTTTTGAGAAAAACTAGGAGGTAGAGTATGATTGAACCAAATACAGAAGATCGAGTTGAAGCCGAACGTATAAAAAAAGAATATTTAAAGATTCAGGAACGTATTGCCATTCGAGGTTTGATTTCAGCTAAAAGAGCTGTCCTTCTTGAAGAAAGTCAAGCTTTGCAAACTTGGTTGGATAGTCAAGCTGAGGCTATGAAAACTTTTGCATCCACTCAAGTACCTGCCGACTTATCCGGGGCCTTTACCGGTGGAGCAGCAGATTCCATCAAGGAGGTACTAGGTGCTGTTCCTAAGCCTAGTTTGACCAGCCCTATCTTATAGGAGGCCGTATGGATATTCAGAAAAAAATTAAGCACCTTGATGACGAGCATATAGCTTTTCGAAAGAAAGTCAGCGAGTATGAATGGGATTATCAGGACATGAGACGAGAGGCTAAAAATATTTCAGAGCAAATAAGCGAGTGGCTATTATCTTTTTGTTGCAATAGTCCTGATACCGTCCCCTCATATGAATTAAGCCAAATAGAGGAAAATTGGGAAATTTTTGAGAGAAAAATTCATCGTTATGAAGAACGGCTAAACAAAACTTATCACGAAGAAAATCGAATCTATAACAAAAAATTAGAGGAACTTGAGAAAGAAAAGAATAACTCTTGACCTTTCTTTCATTATCATAAACCAAACGGACAGGTTATTCCCCTGTCTTTTTGTTTGCATTTATTCTGCAACGAAATCTTTTAAATATGATACAATAATAACAGATTATAAGCGGACAAGTATGGCGGAGTAATCTTGCTGCGTTGTTNGTTAGATGAGGAGAAGCAGATGCAAGCAGTTAAACATTTTATTGAAACTTTTGTTCCTGAGCACTATGATCTCTTTTTGGATCTGAATCGTGCCGACAAGACTTTTTCAGGCAAGGTGACCATTACTGGGGAAGCTAAGACGAGTAAGATTTCCCTACATCAAAAAGATTTGACAGTTGAAGCTGTAGAGGTAGCTGGCCAAGCTCGTCCTTTCACTCTTGATAAGGACAATGAAGCTCTTTATATTGAGCTGGAAGCAGCTGGATCTGTAGTGGTGACCATAACTTATACTGGTAAGATTACGGACAATATGACAGGGATTTACCCATCTTACTACACGGTTGATGGTGTGAAAAAAGAGATCATTTCTACGCAGTTTGAGAGCCATTTTGCTCGCGAAGCCTTTCCGAGTGTGGATGAGCCGGAGGCTAAGGCAACATTTGATTTGGCTTTGAAATTTGACCAAGAAGAGGATGAGTTGGTCCTATCTAATATGCCGGAAATTGATGTTGAAAACCGCAAAGCGACTGGCGTTTGGAAGTTTGAAACGACTCCGCGTATGTCTTCCTATCTCTTGGCTTTTGCTGCAGGTGATATGCAAGGAATTACTGCTAAAACAAAGAATGGAACCTTGGTAGGAGTTTATGCGACCAAGGCCCACCCAGAGAGCAATCTAGAGTTTGCTTTGGACATTGCGGTTCGCTGTATTGAATTTTACGAAGAATATTATGGAGTCAAGTATCCTATTCCTCAGTCACTTCATGTGGCTCTGCCAGACTTTTCTGCTGGTGCTATGGAAAACTGGGGCTTGGTGACCTATCGGGAAATCTATTTGCTGGTGGATGAAAATTCAACAGCTCTGAGCCGTCAGACAGTTGCCTTGGTTGTTGCACACGAACTAGCCCACCAATGGTTCGGAAATCTAGTGACTATGAAGTGGTGGGACGACCTTTGGCTCAATGAAAGCTTTGCCAATATGATGGAGTATGTCTCAGTTGATGCGATTGAGCCTAGCTGGAAGATTTTTGAAGATTTCCAGACCAGCGGAGCTCCTTATGCCCTCAAGCGTGACGCGACAGATGGCGTCCAGTCGGTCCATGTAGAGGTCAAGCACCCTGATGAAATTAATACTCTTTTTGATGGGGCGATTGTCTATGCCAAGGGCAGCCGTCTCATGCACATGCTGCGCCGTTGGCTGGGAGACGATGCTTTCCGTAAGGGGCTAGGCGCCTACTTTGAGAAGCATCAGTATGGAAATACCATCGGTCGTGACCTCTGGGACGCTCTTTCTCAAGCTTCTGGCCGTGATGTAGCTGCCTTTATGTATGCTTGGCTGGAGCAGCCGGGTTATCCAGTTGTCACTGCTAAGGTCGAAANTGACAGCTTGATTTTGACCCAGAAGCAGTTCTTCGTTGGGGAGCACGAGGACAAGGGCCGTCTCTGGCCAGTTCCGCTTAACAGCAACTGGCAAGGACTTCCTGATACTCTGACGACAGAAAGACTGGAAATTCCTAATTATGCAGCCTTGGCAGCACAAAATGACGGGGCTCTGCGCCTCAATACAGAAAACACAGCCCACTATATTACAGATTATCAAGGTGAGTTGCTGGATGCTCTTCTGAATAATCTCAGCTCTTTGGACAATATCAGCAAGCTGCAAATCGTGCAGGAGCGCCGACTTCTGGCAGAGTCAGGTAAGATTTCCTATGCGGACCTGCTGCCAGTTATCAGCAAGCTGGCGAACGAAACTTCTTATATGGTAGTTTCAGCTGTTTCCCAAGTGCTGGAAGGATTGAATCGCTTTGTGGATGAAGGCAGTCAGACAGAAGAAGATTACAAAGCCCTTTTGAAAGTTCTCAGTCGAAGTAATTTCGACCGTCTTGGTTTTGAAAAACAGGACGGTGAAAGCGATGAGGATGAGATGGTTCGTCAGCTGATTGTGGGCAATATGATTAAGGCTGACGATGAGACAGCTAAAGCTCAAGCTAGCCAGATTTTTGACAAGTATCGTGATAATTTGGAAAAACTCCCTGCCGCTATTCGCTTGCAGGTATTGGTCAACCAAATCAAGCATCATGAAAGCAAGGAGCTGACTAAGCTTTATCTGGACCTATATGTCGCTTCAAATGATGGAAGCTTCAAAAATGCTCTTTCTACAGCCCTTTCTTATACTAAGAACAAGGAAACACTGGATGAACTTTTAGCGACTTGGAAGGATAAATTTACTGTGAAACCGCAGGATTTGTCAGCTTGGTATGCCCGTTTCCTCAGCCGGGATTTTACTCAAGAAGCAGTGTGGACTTGGGCGCGTGAGAATTGGGACTGGATTAAGGCTGCATTAGGTGGCGACATGAGCTTTGATAGCTTTGTCATTAGCCCAGCAGTGGTCTTCAAGACAGAGAAGAGATTGGTAGAATACAAAGCCTTCTTTGAGCCACAGTTGGATGATATGGCGATTAGCCGGAATATCAGCATGGGGATCAAGGAAATTGCTGCGCGTGTTGAACTGGTGAAGCGTGAGAAAGAAGCAGTAGAAAAAGCGATTCGAGCTGCAATATGATAGTTTTAATTAAATAGACAAGAAAGTCTGAGATGCCACCTTATCTCAGGCTTTTTCTTTATAATTTTTAGCATTTAAACATTGCTTATTTGCCTTTGCTCTGATAAAATAGAACAATATGGACAATAAACAGGTAACTGTTTAAAGGAGAAATGGAGATTATAATGGAAAAGAAAATAGTCTATGGCTTCCGCAAGAGCCGCCTTTCTAAGGGCTTGTGCGGAGCTGTTTTGGGTGCAGCTTTGTTGCTAGCTGCTGGGTCGGTTCAGGCTGAGGAAAAGGTATCTTCAGCGGCCGATGAGTTTGCCCTTTCTGAAGCTGCACTTTCACCAACCGAAGCACCCCAGCCAACTGCTGCCCCTGCTCAGTCGGAGCCAGTAAGTCAAGACAAGCTTCCCTTGGAGGTTTCCCATGCGGACCTGGACCAAGCTGTGGCAGAGGCTGAGAAAGCAGGTATCCAGCTAAAGCAGGAATCGACTGTAGATTTAGGAACAGCTAGAAATCCAGAAGAAGCTGCTAGTAAACGGGAGACAGCCCAAGCCGATTACGCAACTCAAGTCAAGGAAATACGCAAAAACACAGCAGCATATCAGGAGCAACTGAAGACTTATGAGAAAGAACTCAGTCAGAAAGAGTCTGCCAATCAAGCCTTGAAAGACCAATATGACAAGGCGCTGGCTTCCTATGAACAAGAGTACAGCCGTATTCAAACTGAAAATGCTCAGCTAGAGGCGGATTATGAGCAGAAACGGACGGCTTATCAGGCAGAATTGAACCGTATAGTAAAAATCAATCAAGAGAAAGAAGCCTCCTATCAAGCGGCTTTAGCAGCCTATCAAGAGGATCGTTCACGGATTTTACAAGAAAATGCTCAAGCGAAAGCAGACTACCAAACTGCTATGGAGAGCTATGCTACAGAGCTGAAAGCTACTCAGGAGAAGAATGCTCAAGCAAAGCGTCGCTATGATGAAAAGCTTGCTCAGGTCTCAGCTCACAACAAAGCTGCCCAAGCTGAAAATGCAGCCATAACAGAACGAAATCAGGCAGCTGAAAAGGTCTATCAGGAAGCAGTCAAGCAGTATGAAGCTGAAGTATCCAGACTAACTCAGGTTAAGGCAGAAAAAGAAGCTGTTTATCAAGCAGCCTTGGCTGACTATGAGAAAGAATTGGCTCGGGTTCAGAAAGAAAATGCTAAGCTAGAGCAGCAGTATCAGTCAGAATTGACGACTTACCAGCAAGAAGTAGAACGCATTCAAAGAGACAATCAAGCTGCAAAACAATCTTATGAGACATCCTTGGCTAAAATCCAAGAGCAGAACAAAGAGATTGAGGCCCAAAATCTAGCTGTTCAGAAGAAAAATATAGCCTTAAAGGAGCAGTATCAGGCTGATTTAGCTGCTTATCAAGAGCGATTGGCTGAGATTCGTCAAAAAAATCAAGCGGCAGAGAAAGACTATGAGAGCAAATTAGCTGCTTATCAAAAGAATCGCTCTGAAATCGAGGCGGCCAATGATGCCAAAGCGAGAGATCATCAAGCAGCTTTGACTGCCTATCAATCTGAACTTGAGCGTGTCCAAGCTGAAAATAAGAAGCGGCAAACTGCCTATGAGACAGAAAAAGCAGAAGTAATAGCCCGTAATGCTGCCATTGAAGCTGAAAACGCCCAGATTCGTCAGCAAAATCAGGAAAAACAAGAGCTTTATAAAAATCAATTAGCTCAATATGAGCAGGATGTGGCTCGAATCACCGAAAGCAATCAGAAAAGTCGAGAAGCATATGAGAAAGCCTTGCTTACCTACCAGGAGGCGACTGCTCGGATTGAGACAGAAAACAAGAATAAACTAGCTGCTTATCAGGCAGACTTAGCGACATACCAAGCAAATCTTGCAAGGATTGAAGCAGAAAATCAAAGGCTAAAAGAAGATTATGAGGCAAACCTTGCTTCTATTTCAGCACAGAACGCAGTGATTGAGCAGGAAAATGCAAGCATTAAGGAAAAAAATGCCCGCCTAAAATCTGACTATGATAAGCTCTTGGAAGAATATAAGAAGGCAAAAGCTGCCTATGATACAGCCAAAACTAAGTATGATGCAGCTCTTGTAACTTTTGAGAGAGAGTTGCAGGAAGCTGAAGCTAAGAAAAATGAAGAAGGCTATCTCAGTAAGGTTGAAAGCCAGCCTTTTGTTTTCAAATCTGAGCCCCAGGCTGTCTTGACGCTTGATCCCTCTATTAGAACCTATACCAATGATGAGCTGACTGATGAGGTTCGTTCTTGGGGAATGGATCAACAAGGAATAACTGCTTTGACCAGTGTTTTAAAAGGGAAAGAACATCAGACTAAAGTCATTTTACAAAAAGATGTTCCTCTGGTAGCTACTTATACCAATATCAAAAATTCCAGTATTCAAGGAAAGAAAATCGCTAAAGTTGTCTACACTTATACTCTGAAAGAATCAACGAAGAGTCAGGATAAGCTTCCAGTTTTCTTAGTTAAGGATCCGACCTTGACTGTCTGGACCTTGGATTTTTATAGCCATTCTCGGGTCAATGTCCAAGCGGAGTTTTTCGATGAGGCTGGAGAAAGGCTTGATATGACAGGCTCGCTTGTCAGCTTCTCATCTTTAAATACGAACAAAGTTGCAATTGAATATATCAAGAATTTTAATGGTGAATATATTCCTATTACAGGTTCTGCCATTAATGTTCACCCAGATACTAGTGTTCACGCTGATATTTCAATTAACTTTGAGCGGGAAGGCTCTCGCTTTGAGTATAACAAATGGGACTCGCCGAACAGTCCTTATAACTGGTATGGCGCTATTGTAGGTAAAGCCCAGGGAGATGTCATTTCTTTTGATATCGGTTCGCGAAATCGGGGTTCTGCTTGGTTTGTCTTTAACTCTGATATTAAAGCCAAAGGTGTTCCAATCAAGCCTGTTGCTCCAACAGAAGTTGCTCAACCTCAGGAACCGGCTTATGAGGAAGTCAAGGCCTTGCAGCTTCTTCCGAGTCAGCCAGTCTATCAACCTTTTCCAGAAGAGCCAGATCAGCCGACCTATCAAGAACTTCCTAAACAGCCGACAGAAACTCAACCTCTTCCCTTTCCAAATCGGCCTGAGGAGCCAGTAGTTCTACCGGAAAGAGATTTGGAAAGTCTGCCGCAAGAGCCAACTTATCTGCCTGAGCCGCTTCAACCTCAAAAGCCAGTTTATCAGGAAGTGCCAGAAGAACCTAGCTTCCCTTCTTTATTGACAGAGCCGACTGCAGTTGAAGAGCCAACCTATGAGAAGGGACAGCCCTTGCTGAGTCTTCCGCGAGTTCCGGTTGAAGAAGCGCTGCCGCAGGAACCACAGCTACCTACTTATTTGAAGGAGCCAGAAAAACCTCAAAAAGATCCTGAAGTAAGCATGGGTGAGGCTCCGAAACCGCCTGTTTATGAAGAAGAAATTGCTTTAGAGGACCTGCCTCAGGAGCCAAGCTATCTGCAGGAACCACAGCTCCCTAAAGAACCAGTTCTTCAGCCTGAGCCCCAGTCACCTGTCAGAGAAAGTGATCTGCCTTTGATGGAGGAGCCTGACAAGCCGAACTATAAAGAGCTTCCTCAAAAGCCGGCTGAACCTAGCTATCAAGCTTTGCCAAGTCGTCCGCAAGTGCTGACTCAAACTTATCACTATAACCAGCTCTTTATTCAGTTAAAAGTCCGAGAAGAGTTGGAGGATGAGTCCAAGAAGAACATTCATCAACAAGAGGTTAGCTCGGGAAGTTTTGCTGTTCTTAATCTGGTAACAGATGCTTTGCCTGTTTATCGTCTTCCAATTCATTCTTTCGTATTGGAAGATCGTCTGCCGGAAGGTTTTGAATTGGATCTAGAAGCGACTAGAGCGAAAAGTCCTGGTTATGAAGTTTCTTATGACCCGAGCACCAGAGTCTTGACTTTTGTTGCTGCACCAGGTCTGCTTGAGCGCTACAATGCTGACTTAAATACTGCGACTGAGACTCTAGCTCCAGCAGCAGTCGGTCGACTCTTGTATCCAGGCAGAACCTATACCAATCATTTCAGCTTGCTGATTAATAATCAATACCGGATTGCATCCAATCAGGTTAGTGTTTCAACACCTCCTGCAGAAATTACTGTCCAAACAGCGCAGAAATTTGAGCCTATTTCAAACCAGACTTGGCAACATCAAAGATTAGCAAGTAAGCAAGCAAGTAACTTGCAGCTATCTGTCAGCTACCAAACCACACAAGGTCAATTGCCTAAAACTGGAAGTAGTTCGAGTGCTCTTCTCACTTATCTTGGCTTTGCGGCCTTGCTAGCTTCAGCTGGCTTCCGCCCTTCTGAGAAAAAGTCATAAAAAGATAAGCAGCTCCTGCATCAAGAGCTTTTGAACATGATAAATCAAGACTGAGACAATTTCGTCCCAGTCTTTTTTACTGAGGATTTTTTGGGGCAAATGGTTGATAGATGTATCAAGTGTTTTAGATAGGCAAGTATTTTAAGATTAACGTAAATCGTGTTATAATAGCCATGTCAAAAAATTTTTACATACAATAATCACTAATGTTAAAGAATTTCATCTAGCCAAACAAATAAAAAATAAGTATGATGAGGAGGAAAAGATAATGTTAGGAAAACAATTGAAATTTATACGGGAGCAAAAAGGCTATAGTCAAGCTCAGATTGCAGAATCACTAGGAACGACTCGGCAGACCATCTCGAATTGGGAAAATGATAAGACGATTCTAGATAGTGCAAGTCTTATTCGTCTAGCCGATTTTTACCAGATTTCATTAGATGAGTTATGCGGTCGAAAAACTTTATCTATCTCCAAAGATTCGAGCATAAAATCAATGATTTTGACAAATGCCTGTACACTTTGGACTTGCTTTGTTTCATCTCTCGGATAATTCTATTGATTTTCCTGCTAACTTTTTAGTTATTTAGAATATTAGGAGGAAAACAATGTTTTACTATTTTTATTTATCTCTCGCAATTCTATTTGAAATTGCCGCCACAAGCCTTTTAAAATTATCTCAAGGTTTTTCGAAACTATTTTTCGGTTGCCTTGCTTTGATGTTTTATGGCTTGTGCTTTTTCTTTTTATCTCTATCTTTAAAGGGCATTCAGTTAAATCTAGCTTACGCTATTTGGTCTGGAATAGGTCTAGTAGGGACAACAATATTATCTATTCTGCTTTGGCACGAAAAAGTGACAGCTGTAAGTCTTTTAGGGATAAGTCTAGTTATTGTCGGACTTGTTTTATTGAATTTATCACAAAAGACTCACTAAAGAATGGAGAATGATATGTTTGATAATTATTTTAAAAATAAAAAGGTTGTAATTATTGGTGCAAGTGGCAGTTTGGGAAGGGTCTATACACGAGCTTTTCATCAAGCAGGTGCTAGGTTATATCTCTTAGGAAGAGATATAGAGAAGTTAAAGATGTTTGTGCAAGAATTTTCGTCTTTTATTCCAATAAGCTCAGTGGATATTACAAGTGAAGAGTCTCTAAAAAATGTAGTATCAGAGATACAAGAGTGGTCGGAATGTATAGATATTGTTATCAATGCAACTGGTTTTGATGTAAGAAAATCTTTGTCAGCGCATTCCCTTGAGGACATAGAGCAGACACTATTGATCAATTTATCTGGCGCCATTCTGATTAGCAAGATTTTTCTGCCCTTATTAGCAAATGAAAAATGTGCGACAATTGTGCATTCTGGCGGTTTTGCAGATGGGCGGCTTGCTTTCCCATACTATAGCGTAGATGTTGCTAGTCGCGCAGGGATTTTTTCTTTTATTGAATCAATGAATCGCGAATTAAGACAGGAGCAGAAAAAGATGTATTTAACCTATTTTTGTCCTAATGCTGCGGACACGCCCTCAGAAAAACCTTACCATCCTGTTTGGGAAGAGATGGGAATTAAGATTTCAACTACAGACGAAGTTTGCCTGACTTTGCTAAAAGGTATTAAGTCTCATCAAAGAGTCATCCTAATGGGGCGAGGGGCATCTTTGTTTACTAAACTCAATCTTCTGTCTTCAAGATTAGCCGATTTTCTTTTATTAGATAAATATAGCCGTATATTGAAAAAGCACTTTTCATAATCCATTTTCCCTATCTTTCAGCCTTTTTTAAGAAAAAATTCAGTCCTTTTTAAGTAAAAAACTATATGATAATGCTATTCTAGTGAAAGGATGTGTATTGGATGACTTGTAAGCTGCATTAGCTTCTTGCTTGATAGAATGAGTCAGAAAAATTAAAAAAGAAAGAAGGTAATAGATTTAATGGATATGGAAAAAATGATTGTTGTAGAAAAAAGTACTAAATGGTGGCTGACGGTTGCAACGGGTAGTGCTCTAGCAGTCGGACTTCTGGGCGGTTATGTTCTTGCGACAGCTATTCACGGTACAAACAGTCAGCAATCAGCTATTCAACAGCCAGCTACTGTGCCTGGAGCACCGGAGCAGGGACAAAATGGTCAGGATGCAGGAAATAGCATGCCTCCGCAACCAGGTCAGAATGGTCAAAACGGCGGACCGGGTAATAGCATGCCGCCGCAGGATGGTGGTTCAGGACAGAACGGTCAAGACCAAGGAATGCCGTCTCAAGACGGTCAGCAGGCTGGCAAGGATAAGAGCAAGGATTCTTCTGCTCAGCAAAATGACAACGGGAAGAAAAACAAGAAAAAGTCTTCAACGAACACAAATGAACAATCGGACAAGAACAATAATAAGTCGACAAAAGAAAATAAAACGTCGCAGTCGTAGAAAAAACATACTGATTTTGACCCAAGTCATGATAT
>NZ_RJMM01000037.1 GCF_003943655.1 Streptococcus sanguinis | reverse complement strand
TAGTCACTTAAACTCGCACCTTCAGGAATATCTCCTTCCAGATATAGATCGAAAAACAACAAAACCTCGTAATTTTCCGATAAACGAATGAAATCTTTTCTCAAATCCTTTATTTCTTCTGCCGATGCTTCATACTTCCCTGTCTTGGGATTATACTTTAGTTCTTTTTTAATTTGAACCAAATCACGATAAAACCCTTTTTGGTCATCAGTTACATCGTAATCTATATCTGTTCTCAGCTCCTTAAATTTCACTGGCTTTAGAACAGACTCTTTATCAAAATATAAGGTATTCAACATAGGATGAGAATTTGTATCTAAGACAGAAGAAAATATAAGATCTTTTAGTATCGAAGATGGTTCATCGTCACTATTAGCGTAATAGGAAAAAGTCCCTTCTTCTAACTTATCTGTTAAAATTTTGTTTGCGCCTTCTGTCAGTTGAACTTTTACATCATATTCATAAGAAACATGGCTAACCCAAGTTGGAATCTCTATGTTCTTAACCTTCAATCCTAAATTATCTTCAAAAGCTGTGTTCACAACATATTCAATATGCTGCTTTTCCTCTTTTGTAACAAGTTTTGTCGGCATAAATGCCCAAATAAATTGAACTATAGGTAACACGCCTATGACAAAAATTGAAATAAAGAAAATAAATATTAGTTTAATTAAATCCTTTTTCACTTCAATTCCCCCACTTAAACTTCTCTAACTTTTTTTCACATAGTGACTCATTGACTAGAGAAGCAATTAAGAGCTTAGCTTGCAACTTTGGTGCTAACTATATTTTCTAATCCATCGCCTTTATTTCCAGAATCATATCGCGAATCTGTGCGGCCAGTTCGAAGTCGAGAAGTCCGGCAGCTTCTTGCATTTGGCCTTCCAGTTTCTTAATCATGTCCTTGCGCTCTTGCTTATTGAGGCTTTCAATTTCGACAGTTTCGTCCTTATCTGGCAGGGCAGCCTTGGTCACGCTAATTAGGTCGCGGATTTCTTTCTTGATGGTCTGCGGTACAATGCCGTGCTCTTCATTATATGCCATCTGGATTGCCCGACGGCGGGCAGTTTCATCAATAGCGCGCTGCATGGACTGGGTCATAGTGTCGGCATACATAATTACATGACCCTCGCTGTTGCGAGCTGCTCGGCCAATAGTCTGGATAAGACCGCGTTCGTTGCGGAGGAAACCTTCCTTGTCTGCATCAAGAATTGCCACCAAACTAACCTCCGGCACGTCGATTCCCTCGCGCAGCAGGTTAATCCCAACCAAAACGTCAAAGACACCCAAGCGCAAATCACGGATAATCTCAGTCCGCTCCAAGGTCTTGATATCCGAGTGCATATACTTGACCTTGACTCCCATTTCCTTGAAGTAGTCCGTCAAATCTTCCGCCATCTTCTTGGTCAGGGTTGTGATAAAGGTACGTTCGTTCTTTTCAACACGTTCATTGATTTCACCCAAAAGATCATCAATTTGCCCCATGGTTGGACGAACTTCTACCTCTGGATCCAGAAGCCCTGTCGGCCGGATAATCTGCTCAATAACAGTATCCGTCTGTTCATTTTCATAGTCGCCCGGCGTAGCCGATACATAGACAATCTGGTGAACATGGCTCTCAAACTCCTCCCGGCGCAGCGGACGGTTGTCCAAGGCAGATGGCAAGCGAAAACCATAATTAACCAACATCTCCTTACGAGAGCGGTCTCCATTGTACATGCCCCGAATCTGTCCCATGGTCATGTGGCTCTCGTCAATCATAATCAAGAAATCGTCAGGGAAAAAGTCCAGAAGGGTATAAGGTGGCTCTCCTTCGCTCCGACCATCCATGTGGCGAGAATAGTTCTCAACGCCGTTTGTATAGCCCATTTCACGCAGCATTTCGATATCATACTCCGTACGCTGTTTCAAGCGCTGAGCTTCCAGAAGCTTGCCTTCCCTCTCAAAGATAGCAAGCTGCTCCTCAAGCTCGGCCTGAATTTTAGCAATGGCTACTTCCATGTGGTCTTCATTGGTCACAAAGTGAGTGGCTGGGAAGATGGCCAAATGATCCACCTCACCCAAGACTCGACCTGTCAAGGCTTCAACCTCACGAATCCGGTCAATCTCATCTCCAAAAAACTCCACCCGGAAAGCATGTTCATCCCGAGAAGCAGGAAAGATTTCTACCACATCGCCTCGAACGCGGAATTTCCCCCGCTGAAAGTCAATGTCATTGCGCTCAAACTGGATATCTACCAGGTCATTAAGCAGCTTGTCACGGGAAATCTCTAGGCCAGGACGCAGGCTAACTACACTATCAGAGTATTCCTTAGGCGATCCCAGACCATAGATACAAGAGACCGAAGCCACGACAATCACATCGTTACGCTCCAAGAGGGCTGATGTCGCTGAGTGACGGAGCTTATCAATCTCGTCATTGACCGAGCTATCCTTTTCGATATAAGTATCACTGGAAGGCACATAGGCTTCAGGCTGGTAGTAATCATAATAGGAAACGAAGTATTCCACAGCGTTATTGGGGAAGAACTCCTTGAACTCACCATACAGCTGGCCGGCCAGCGTTTTATTATGGGCGATAACCAGAGTCGGCTTGTTGACCCGAGCGATAACCTGACTCATGGTATAGGTCTTACCAGTACCAGTCGCCCCCATGAGAATCTGGGCTTTCTCGCCCCCTTCAATATTATCCACCAGCTGCTCAATAGCTTGGGGCTGGTCACCTGAAGGCTCGTACTTGGAAACCAATTCAAATTTATTATCTGTAATTCTGTTAATCATCTTTTATTCCTCAAATTGTGCTTCTATCATTTTACCATATTTGCCCTATTTTCTCTGGATTTGGGTGTAGGTAGAATGGCCACGCTTCTACCATCGTCTGTCCCTTGTCACACATCTCTTTAAAAGACATAAAAAATGCCCAGCTCAACTGGGCGAAATGCTTATTTCTTAAAAATCAGCTCCTGAGGCAGGCGATTTTCTTTCTTTAATGACCAGTAAAGATAGGCAATGCAGCCAATCAGGACGATACTGGCAAAAATAGATCCTTCAGCACCAAAGGCTCCACCAGACAGCAAATCCACAGAAGATTGCGAGCTATAGTTCAAGATAGAGGTAGATGCTCCTTGGCCACTGACCTGAATACCATAGATATTTCCTTGCACAAAATTCCAAGCGCCGTGCATACCAGCCAGTACCCACATATTGTCATACTTGAGCATAAGGAAACAAGCAAAGATACCGTCTAGTATGATATTGACAATAGAAAGAACGGTCACACCAGGGTTAAAGAGGTGCAGTGCCCCGAATAGAGCACTAGAAATCAAGATACCAATGAAGATATTTGATTTAGCACTAACTGCTGGAAAGAGCCAACCACGCGTCACTAGCTCTTCTGTCCCACCTTGAAGAATCCAGAAAGGAATGATAGCTAAGACAAAAATCAAAGACTGCAAGTTAAGCTGACCTAATTTCAGACTGCCTGTCCCTGTCACCAAGAGCAAGACAACAACCAGCGAAAACTGAACGGCTCCAATAAGGAAACCTTTGAGGAGATTTTTGAACCAGTCCTGTTTATAAAATCCCAGACTAGAAAAAGGACGCTTCTCACGATATCGAACCCAGAGAAAGACAGTAAGAGCGATAAAAAAGAAACCGGCTAGCTGAAAAAAGACCGTATAGTGACTAATGGCTGCCATTGCTTCTGTCCGATTAATCGTCGGATCTGCAAAGCCTAACAAGAGTCCGACAATGATACCAATTGGCAACATTCCGACAAAACTTAAAATTCCTNCTCCATAAACAAAGCCAATAGCAATCAAGATAGCCAACCAAATCGGCGGAATATAACGCGATTGCTTGATAGCATCCAACATACGAGATTTAAACATATAATTATTCCTTTCCTTGTTTTAATTTATTATAGCATGTTATTTTAGGAGGAGCAAAAACTAGCCGTCAAAACTGTTTCTGAGACTTTCTCACAAGCTCTGTCAAACTACCGTCTTTTTTCATCTTGATAAGCAAGTAAAAAACNGCCAGCAAGAGAATGAGCGAGCTAAAGATAGAGGCTTCGGCACCGAAAGCTCCACCAGTTAGCCAGCTCGAATCCGTCTTAGGGATAAAGTTCAATACTGCAGCGTCAACTCCAGTACCACTAACGCTGAAACCATAGATATTTCCTTGAGTAAAGTTCCAAGCAGTATGAAGTCCTATAATCCCCCAGACATTGTCCGTCCAAAGCAGATAGAGACTTGCAAAGAGGCCAAATAAGGCAATGTTAACAATGGGAAGAATACCAATATCTGGATTGCCTAGGTGCAAGAGTGCAAAGAGCTGGCTCGAAGTCAGTAAACCGATGGGCAGGTTGGTCTTTTTGACAGCAACTGGCAGCAGCCAAGCACGTGTCACTAGCTCTTCTGCTCCACCCTGCATCATCCAGAGCGGAAGTAAAATCAAGATATAGAGAAAAGGTTCCAGCGTCAGCTGTCCCCATTCAAAAGATCCAGCTCCGCTCAACAGCATAAGCAGAGCGACTAGACTAAAGAGGAGAAAACCTACCGCCAATCCCTTGACCAGCTCCACCAAGCTTCCTTTTTTAACAAAACCCAGAGTCGCGAGCGGTCGTCCTTCAGCCCAGCGCACCCAAAGAAAGAGAGCCAGTATCATAAAAACAAAGCCAAATAAGAGAAAAGGCAGGGCAAAATTGAAAAAGATTTCAAAGAATCCTCCTTGACCTAAGAAACCTAGCATAAGACTAAGTACAGCCGAAATTGGCTCCAAAGCCAGATAGGCCAACTGCTGTCCACCTTGCACAAAAATAACAGCCAGTAAAAGAGACAAAATATAAGGAGGGACAAAGCGAGCTTGATAGACTCCGTCCAAGATAAGTGATTTTTTCATAAGAACCTCATTCTATCCTTGTTTTCATTTATTTCCAGTATAGCAGACTTTACGCGAAGAACAAAGAAAAGTTACGGCTCAACTTACAAAAACAGAGAGTTTATATGTCAGAAAACCTAACATAAAAACAGGAGAAATTTGCCTAATCAGTGTTTTTTTGCTATAATGCTAGAATGCTAAAAAGGAGGAAGAAAATGAAGAAAAAATTCTTAGCAGTCTTGCTAACATTATTTCCATTTTTTGCGTTAGGGGCGACAGCCCAAGCAGATACGGTCAAAATCGTATCCGATACTGCTTACGCACCATTTGAATTTAAAGATTCTGATCAGACTTACAAGGGGATTGACGTTGATATCATCAACAAGGTCGCAGAAATCAAAGGCTGGGACATTGACATGAGCTTCCCAGGCTTCGATGCAGCTGTCAATGCGGTCCAAGCTGGCCAGGCGGATGCCATCATGGCTGGTATGACCAAGACAAGCGAGCGTGAAAAAGTCTTTACCATGTCTGATACCTACTATGACACCAAGGTCGTTATCGCGACGACCAAGGCAAATACCATCAGCAAATACGAACAGCTGAAAGGGAAGAAAGTCGGTGTCAAAACAGGAACGGCTGCCCAACGTTTTCTTGAGAAGAACAAGGATAAGTATGGCTACACTCTTAAGACCTTTGACACGGGTGACTTGATGTATAACAGCCTTTCTGCTGGTGATGTCGATGCAGTGATGGACGATCAGCCGGTCATTGAGTACGCCATCAATCAAGGCCAAAACCTGAAAATTTCTATGAAGGGTGAGGCTGTCGGAAGCTTTGCTTTTGGTGTCAAAAAAGGCAGCAAGCACGAGCACTTAGTTACTGAGTTTAACGAAGCTTTGGCACAGATGAAGGAAGACGGCAGTCTGGAAGAAATCATCAATAAATGGACGGCTTCTAAAGGCAGCTCTGACTCAGCTGTTCCAGAGACTTCTACTCCTGCCGGTCAAAAAGCTACTCCGACAAAAGACAAATACATCATTGCCAGCGACTCATCTTTTGCTCCTTTTGTCTTCCAAGATGACAGCAACCAATATACTGGTATTGACATGGAGCTGATTAAGGCTATTGCCAAAGACCAAGGCTTTACTGTGGAAATAACCAACCCTGGCTTTGATGCAGCTATTAATAGCGTTCAGACCGGTCAGGCTGACGCAATTATCGCCGGCATGTCTGTCACAGATGCCCGTAAGAAAACTTTTGACTATTCCGATCCTTACTACACAGCCAACTCTATCTTGGCAGTCAAGGACAGCAGCAATATCAAGTCCTACGAGGAACTCAAGGGCAAGACAGTCGGTGTCAAAACCGGTACCGCTTCTCAGACTTTCCTTGAGGAAAACAAGAGCAAGTACGGCTACTCTATCAAGACTTTCTCAGACGCAGCTTCCATGTATGACAGTCTCAATACTGGCTCTGTCGCAGCTGTGATGGATGATGAGCCCGTTGTCAAATACGCTATCAAACAAGGTAAGAAACTTAAAACACCTATCGAAGGCACCCCAAGCGGCCAAGTCGCTTTCGCAGTCAAAAAAGGCAGCAATCCTGAGCTGATTGAGATGTTTAACAATGGACTTGCTAATCTAAAAGAAAGCGGCAAGTACCAAGAGATTTTAGACAAGTATCTGGCTAGCGAGGAAAAGGAATCCACAGTAGATGAGTCAACTATTTGGGGCTTGCTGCAAAACAACTACCAAGAACTTCTTAAAGGTCTGGGGGTGACGATTGCCTTGGCCCTGATTTCATTTGCGATTGCTATGGTCATTGGGATTATCTTTGGTATGTTCAGCGTCAGCCCTTATAAACCGCTGCGCTGGATTGCAGAAATCTTTGTTGATGTCATTCGCGGTATTCCGCTGATGATTGTGGCAGCCTTTATCTTTTGGGGGATTCCTAACCTAATCGAATCCATGACTGGACAACAAAGTCCAATCAACGCTTTCGTTGCAGGAACCATTGCTCTCTCTCTCAATGCCGGCGCCTATATCGCTGAAATTGTCCGTGGAGGTATCCAGGCCGTACCAGTTGGACAGATGGAAGCTAGCCGCAGCTTAGGGATTTCCTACTCCAAGACCATGCGCAAAATTATCCTGCCACAGGCAACCAAGATTATGTTGCCAAACTTTGTCAATCAGTTTGTCATCGCACTCAAGGATACAACGATTGTCTCAGCTATTGGACTGGCCGAGCTCTTCAAAACAGGTAAAGACATCATCGCCCGTAACTATCAGAGTTTCCGGATGTATGCTATCCTAGCCGTGCTCTATCTCATCATTATCACGCTCTTGACCCGCTTGGCAAAACGCTTAGAAAAGAGGATTAAGTAATGGCAAAATTAAAAATCGATGTGAACGATCTTCATAAATACTACGGGGAAAACGAAGTCCTAAAGGGGATTACTGCTAAATTCTACGAGGGCGATGTAGTCTGCATCATCGGCCCTTCTGGTTCTGGTAAGTCAACTTTCCTGCGCAGTCTCAACCTGCTAGAGGAAGTGACCAGCGGAACCATCACGGTTGATGGCTTTGATCTGACAGACAAGAAGACTGATGTGGATCTGGTTCGAGAAAATATCGGTATGGTCTTCCAGCACTTCAACCTCTTCCCTCACATGACTGTTCTGGAAAATATCACCTTTGCTCCTGTTGAGCACAAGCGCTTGACCCAAGACGAAGCAAATAAGCTGGGGATGGAGCTCTTGGAAAAGGTCGGCTTAGCTGATAAGGCAGATGCTAGTCCAGACAGCCTGTCCGGCGGTCAAAAGCAGCGGGTGGCAATTGCTCGAGGTCTGGCCATGAATCCAGACATCATGCTCTTTGACGAGCCTACTTCTGCCCTTGACCCTGAAATGGTCGGCGACGTTCTAAACGTTATGAAGGATCTGGCCCAGCAAGGTATGACCATGCTGATTGTGACCCATGAGATGGGCTTTGCCCGTCAAGTAGCTAACCGCGTTATCTTTACCGCTGATGGTGAATTCCTAGAAGATGGCAAGCCTGACCAAATCTTTGACAATCCGCAGCACCCACGTCTCAAGGACTTCTTGGACAAGGTACTGAATGTATAAAACCAAACGAAGAGCCAGCTATAAGCCGGCTCTTTTCTTGTTTCAAAATTTTTAAACTACATTACCCACCATTGGTAAAGCGACCAGTAGAGAATATTGGCTACGATAGCGAGTGCAGATAGACTAGTTAGAACTGTCAAGAAGAGGCGGCCTTTTCCGAGATCCTTTCGAGCCTTGCTAAAGAGCGGAAAAACTGCACATCCTGCTAAGAACAATCCCAAACCTGCAAAGACCATATAACGCCACTGAGCGATGATACTGAGATCCGTTGCACTTGAGCTAAGTAGCAGCAAGAGTAAATTGCAAGCCACGGCCACTACTCCTGCAGCTGTCAAGATGTGCCACCATTTCCAAGCTCGATTTTGCTTGCTTTTTTCTTTGCCAAAGACCAGTCGATAAAGGACTAGCACAAGCCAAACAAGTAGATTTCCCAAAGAGTAAACGACACTAAGAGCTGCCAAGGCAATCAACCCAAACTTAGTCCAGATTTCCCAGTCAGGGACTTTCTCAAAATCACTGACTGGAGTAGCGATTCGCGTTTTACCATTTCCACTTTTATAAATAGTCCAAAACAAATGATCCATTCGCTCCGAGGACGGCTTCTTCATATGAAGCATATTACCTGGAAAGAGCTGGTACAAAGAAAGCGGACCTTGATTAAAATTCCGAAGGATTTGATAGTAGCCAGGTTCGAACTTTTTCTGAGTCTCTGCACTGGCTGTCGGACGTTTTCCAAAAATCAATTCTGGCATGCCATCATTATAAATTTCTTCCACACCTTGATTGGTCATGATCACCTGGCCGATACCATCCTTCAGATCCAGCAGGAGATAGCTGGAAAAACCATTTGTATTCCCTCCGTGTCCTAGCACTGTAACGCCAAATTTACTGGCCCAGAAGCCATGAGCATTACGAACGATGTCTGTATCAGGATAGGTTGATGTCGTCGAATAGAGAGTCGTCCATGTCTCCGACCGAGTAAAGAGAGTTTTACGACTCAGCAGAGCCTGAGCAAATTTTTGAAAATCACTCAATGTTCCTGTGGCTCGACCAACTGGATACAGGCCGACTTCATAAAGTGCATCGCCTAACAGGCTGCCATCTGTCGCATATCCTTTTACTTCCTTGCGCTTGGCTTGGACATAAGCATTGTCAGACAAGTCTTGAGCTATAGCCGTTCTCTCCATGTCCAGAGACTGGAAGATATGCTCATGAACATAATCAACAAAGGATTGCCCAGAAATTCGTTCCACAATGTAGGCCGCCAATCCCGTACTGTAGTTGGAATAAGCTGTCGTTGTACCCGGCTCAAAGGACTGAGCGGGCTGATATTGGAGCAGCAAATCCTCTAAACTCTTGCCCCCTTGCATATAGAGAGGGGCTTCATCAAAACCTGACTGATGATTCATCAAATCTAGCATAGTAATAGGCTTGTCATACTGGAGATTTCTAAGAAAGCCTTTTGGCAGATAAGTTTTGATGTCTGCTTCTAGGTCGATTTTGCCCTCTTCCCAGAGCTGCATGACAGAGACCCAGACGGTCAGCTTAGTCACGGATCCCCATTCAAAGACGCTGTCATCATCGGCTTTGATTCCCTTTTCCTTATCCATATAGCCGAAGTTTCCTTGATAGATAGTGCCGTCTTTGTCAAAGACAGCTGTTGCCATGCCGGCTGTTGTCTTTTCGTGCTCTTTGACATAGTCTTGGATCTTCTGACCAATTTTGTCTCGATCCGTACCAGACGGCAACTTCTGCTCTTCAGCTAGCGCAGTGACTGGGCGAAAAAGCGCCAATGTTAAAATAGTTAGCAGTGTGAGAATAAATGTTTTTTTCATGAGATACTCCTTTGCAGAATTACACAGACAAAGCCCGCCTTTCCAAAGGAAGGCAAGCAACTTATATCACATCACCCACCACTGATAAAGCGACCAGTAGAGGATATTGGCAACAATAGCCAGGGCAGATAGACTAGTCAGAGCCGTCAAGAAGAGGCGGCCTTTTCCGAGACGCTTTCGAGCTTTGCTGAAGAGCGGAAAAACTGCACAGCCTGCTAAGAACAGGCCCAGACCTGCAAAGAGTATGTAACGCCACTGAGCAATCTCGCTAAAATCTCCTGAAGCTTGCGCCACGAACATTAGAAAGAGATTAATCGGAAAAACCAAAACCCCAACAGCTGTTAGAATGTTCCAGACTTTCCACACGTGGTCTGGCTGATCTTGTTTTTTACGGAAGATGAGTCGATAGGCTCCTAGAATCAGACTAATGAGGAGTAGACCGAGGGCATAGATGATACCAAGTCCACCAGAGCCAAGAACAATAAAGTCTTTATAGAAATCAAAGTCAGAGATTTTCTCGTAGTCTGCGACACCTAATGCGATATGGGGCTTGCCTTTGCTCTGATAAATGGTCCAGAAGTTATTTAACAATCGTTGATCTTCAGAAGGTTTTTGCCAATTATTTGCAAAGCCTGAAACCATTTTAAAGATAGCCAGTGGTCCTTGATTAAAGTTGCGTAGAGTGCGATAATAGCCAGGACTGAACTGCTCTTGGGTTTCCTTGCTGGCCGTTTTACGTGGCCCAAAGACGAGCTCTGGCATTTGGAAATTATAATTTTGCTCTGTACTCTGATTAGTCATGACGATATAGCCGATACCATGCTCCAAGTCCAATATCATCCGTGAGCTAAAGCCAAGCGTATTTCCGCCGTGTCCTAGCACTGTAGTGCCATATTCGTTAGCCCAAAAGCCATGGGCGTTACGAGCAGTATCTGTTCCAGGATAGGTCAGGCTTGGGCTGTAGAGTGTACTCCAAGTCTCTGGACGCTCAAAGAGCGTCTTGCGAGCCAGCAGGGCTTGGGCGAACTTCTGTAAGTCTTTCAAGGTACCAGTAGCCGCACCGATAGGATAGAGGCCAACAATGAAACTATCCTTTCTCAGAACTTTTCCTTGGATGTCATATCCTTTGGCCTCTTGACGCTTTTTCTGAACGTAGGAATTGTCTGATAGATCCGGCAAAATAGCCGTTTTATCCATGCCCAGAGGTTGGAAAATATGCTCATGAGCATAATCAACAAACCGCTGTCCGGAGATCCGCTCAACAATCAAAGCAGCCAAGCCGGTACCGTAATTTGAATAAGCTGTGACTGTACCGGGTTCAAAGGACTGGATAGGTTGTTGTTCTTTAAGGATTTCTTCGATACTTTTATCGCTTCGCATGTACAAAGTAGCCTCGTCAAAACCTGACTGATGGTTCATCAGATCCAGCATGGTGATAGGCTTATCATAGCGGAGATTTTTGAGGAAGCCCTCTGGCAGATAGGTGCGGATGTCTTCTTCTAAGTTAATCTTACCTTGCTCCCAGAGCTGCATGACAGAGATCCAGACGGTCAGCTTAGTCACAGAACCCCATTCAAAAACGCTGCCGTCATCAGCTTTGACTCCCTTTTCCTTGTTCATATAGCCAAAGTTTCCTTGATAAATGGTACCGTCCTTATCAAAGACTGCCGTCGCCATGCCGGATGTTGTCTTTTCATGTTCCTTGACAAAGTCTTTGATTTTCTGGCCAATCTGGTCACGTTTGATACCAGAGGGTAGCTTTTGAAACTCCTCAGCCAGCGCAGTAGCTGGCTGGAAGAGTCCCAGAGTTATAATCGTTAGAAGCGTTAGAATAAATGATTTTTTCATGCGATTCTCCTTACAAAATCACGTAGACAAAGCCCGCATCCCTTCAGAAAGGCAGGCAACTTATCACAGCGCCCAGAACTGATAAAGTGACCAGTAGAGAATATTAGCAACGATGACCAGAGCTGACAGACTAGTCAAGACAGTCAGGAAAAGTCGGCTCTTGCTCAATCCTTTTCTTGCCTTGGTCAGAAGCGGGAAGACTGCACAGCCAGCTAAAATTAGACCTAAGCCAGCAAAGACCATGTAGCGCCAGCTAGAAAGGTAGCTAGGGTCACTTGCTCCTAAAGCTAAGAAAAGGAAATAGAAATTGACAACCACTCCCACTGCTGCAAGGGAAGTCAGATAGGTCCAGATACGAAGTTCTTTAGGTGTTTTAGACTGATTTTTTTTGAATACTAGTCGGAAAAGATCGAGACCACCTCGCACTAAAAGCTGAAGTAAAGCATAGATAACTCCTACTACCATGAAAATCAATACAGCCCAATCTCTCATCACGTCTATATCTTTTACTTTGAAAGTATCGCCATAGGCATATGTTACTTTTGCTGTTCCATTTTGCTCACTGACTACTGCAAAATCACCGTTCAAAAATTTATTATCAGCTGAATTTGTAACATAACTGGTACGTGGGAATATTCTAGTGAAAGACAGGGGGCCTGTTTCATAATATCTTGCTGATCGGTAATTTCCTGCTGGAAATTTGTCGAAAGTTTCCTGCGGAGTCTTTTTCTTAGCTCCAAAGACAAGAGCTGGCATATCGTAATTATAGACCTCTTCATGCCCTTGATTGGTCATAATGGTCATACCAATACCATTTTTCAAATCTAACAAGATATAAGAAGAAAAACCATAGGAATTGCCACCGTGACCGACAAGAGGCGTGCCATATTCTTGGGTCCAGAAGCCATGCATATTGAGCGGCATATCCGTTCCCGGATAATTCGAAGTTGCCGTATAAAGTGTAGTCCAAGTCTCAGCATGTTTGAAAAGCTTCTCCTTCTTCAAAAGTGCTTGGGCAAACCTCTGAAAATCACCCATGGTACTCGCTGTAAGACCGACTGGATAAAGACCGATATTCATGTAATTCACACCTAGAGATTTACCATTGATATCATAAGTTATCTCTTCCTTCCGTTTCTCAAGGACGTAATCATTATCTTTATAGCCAGTTAAAAGAGATGTTTTGTTCATACCTAATGGTTGTAAGATATGCTTGCGGGCATAGTCCGCAAAGCTCTGACCGGAGATTCGCTCAACGATATAGGCTGCCAGTCCCGTACTGAAGTTAGAGTATCCAGTCATAGTGCCTGGTTCATAGAGTTGGGCTGGCTGATTGATCGCAAGGATTTGTTCAATATTCTGCCCTTTATTTTCTAGATAAGCGTGAGAAGAGTCCTCAAAGCCTGCTTGATGGTTCATTAGATCCAACATAGTAATGGGCTTGTCATAACGGAGAGTCTTGAGAAATCCCTCAGGCAGGTAATTGCGAATATCTTCTTCAAGATTAACCTTGCCCTCTTCCCAGAGCTGCATGACAGAGACCCAGACCATTAGCTTCCCAGCAGATCCCCATTCAAAGACACTATCGTCATCGGCCTTGATGCCTTTTTCTTTATCCATATAACCGAAGTTTCCTTGATAAATTGTACCATTCTTGTCAAAGATAACAGTCTCCATACCGGCTGTTGTCTTTTCATGTTCCTTGACATAGTCTTGGATTTTCTGGCCGATCTGGTCACGTTCGATACCAGATGGTAGCTTTTGAGGATCCTCAGCCGATGCAGTAATTGGCCGGAAGAGTCCTAGAGTTATAATCGTTAGAAGCGTTAGAATAAATGTTTTTTTCATGCGATTCTCCTTTGCAGAATTATGCAGACAAAGCCCACCTTCCCAAAGGAAGACAGGCAACTTATCACATCACCCACCATTGGTAAAGTGACCAGTAGAGAATATTGGCTACGATAGCCAGGGCGGACAGACTAGTCAGAGCCGTCAAGAAAAGGCGGCCTTTTCCGAGACCCTTTCGAGCCTTGCTAAAGAGCGGATAAACCGCACATCCTGCTAAGAACAAGCCCAGACCGGCAAAGACCATATAACGCCAAGATTGAACAATTGAGTAATCCTGATTCATGGCAGCCAGTAAAAGCAGAATGAGATTTCCAGCAAACAGCAGCATCCCTAGAGAAGTCAGGAAATTCCAAATCTTCCAAGAGCGAGGAGCCGAGCTTTTTGCTTTACGCAGGATAAGACGGAAACTGCCAATCAGAAAACTAATCAAGACATTTCCCAGAGCAAACACGAGTGCCAAACCTCCGAGAAACACGACTAGATAATGCCTAAAGAGAACTGAATCGGAAATCCTTTCTGCATTAAGGACACCAAATTCGAGGCGGTCAGCACCTTGGCTTCGGTCAATAGTCCAGAAAGTGCTCAGCAGATCCGGCTGATCTGAGACTTTATTTATCTTTTGGATTGCCCCGGGAATCATGAGCATGAAGGACAGCGGACCACTATTATAGCTTCTCAGATAGTGGTAAGAGCCGGGCTTGAACTGCTTTTTAGTAGCTTCACTGACAGTCTGCATCTTGCCAAATATCAGCTCCGGCATTTGAACATTGTAAACTTGTTCATACAGTTGATTGGTTAAGATGACTTGACCGATGCCATTTTTCAGATCTAAGTAGAGATAGCTAGAAAAGCCATCAGCATTACCACTGTGTCCCAGCAAGGTAACACCGTAGTGACTGGCCCAAAAGCCATGAGCATTACGAACAATATCCGTACCAGGGTGGGTAGAGGTTGTTGAGTAAAGCTCGGTCCAAGTTTCTGGACGATGAAAGAGCGTCTTACGTTCCAGCAAGGCCTGGGCGAATTTCTGCAGGTCTCCTAGAGTCCCCACAGCCCCTCCGACTGGGTACATCCAGAGCTTAAATGGTGTATCTCCCAAGAGCTTACCTTGGTCATCATAGCCCTTATCCTCCTTGCGCTTTTCCTGTACGTAAGCGTTGTCCGATAAGTCAGGCAAGATAGCAGTCCGATTCATGCCCAGCGGCTCAAAAACATGCTCATGGACATAGTCTGCATACTTCTGCCCAGAAATCCGCTCCACGATATAGGATGCCAAAGCCGTGCTGTAGTTAGAGTATGATGTCGTCGTACCCGGCTCAAAGGACTGAATAGGCTGGTAATCGCGGAACTGCTCTTCCAAGTCGCTCTTATCTCCCTTTTTGTAGAGTGGCATTTCATCAAAGCCAGCCTGATGGTTCATCAGATCCAGCATGGTGATAGGTTTATCGTAGCGAAGATTGCGGAGAAAGCCTTCCGGCAGATAAGTTTTGATGTCTGCTTCCAGGTCGATTTTGCCCTCTTCCCAGAGCTGCATGACCGATACCCAGACCGTCAGTTTAGTGATTGAAGCCCATTCAAAAACACTGTCATCGTCAACTTTGACTTTGTTTTCCTTGTCCACATAGCCAAAATTTCCCTTGTAGATGGTTCCGTTTTTATCAAAGACAGCTGTTGCCATACCGGACGTTGTCTTTTCATGTTCCTTGACAAAACTTTCGATTTTTTGACCAATTTGGCTACGATCTGTGCCAGACGGCAACTTCTGCGAGTCAGCTAAAGCAGCTGTCGGCCGGAAGAGTCCCAAAGTTATAATCGTTAGAAGTGTTAGAATAAATGATTTTTTCATGATATACTCCTTTGTGCAATGGAGCTGCGCTTATTACAGGCCCCACCACTGATAAAGTGACCAATAGAGAATATTGACAACGATAGCTAGAGCTGACAGACTAGTCAAGACAGTCAGGTAGAGTCGGCTCTTGCTCAATCCTTTTCTTGCCTTGGTTAGAAGTGGGAAGACTGCACAGCCAGCCAGAATCAATCCCAGACCAGCAAAGACAATGTAGCGCCAGCTCGCTAGAAAGCTCAGATCGTCAGTAGCAAATGTGTTGAAGAGGAGAAGGAAGTTTATAGCCACACCTACTCCAGCTAAAGAAGTTAGGTAAGTCCAGATACGAAGAGGTTTTGGTGTTTTAGATTGACCTTTTTTGAAGACCAATCGGAAGAGATCCAGTCCGCCCCGTGCCAAAAAGAGAATGATACTGAAAACAATTCCGGCTGCCGCTGAAATAAGCAAGGACCAGTCTTTTAGAATCTCGCTATCCTTGACTCTGAAGTTGTCGCCATAGGAAGCTGTTACCTTAGTCTCGTCTCCACTACCGCTGACTACTGAAAAATTCTGACTCAAAAGCGGATTGTCCTTGGATTTCTCAACAAATTGAGTGTAAAGCAAAATTCTGGAGATAGACATAGGACCACTGGCAAAGTTGCGAGCAGATCGGTAATTGCCAGACTGGAATTTGTCAAAGGTGGCTGAGTCCGTCTTTTTCTTAGGTCCAAAGACCAAGGCTGGCATTTCATAGTTATAAACCAACTCATGATCTTGATTCGTCATAATGGTCATACCTATACCATTTTTCAAGTCCAACAGAATATAAGATGAGTAGCCAGTCGAGTTTCCTCCATGGCCAACAAGCGTCGTGCCGTACTCCCGTGTCCAAAAACCGTGCATATTGAGCGGCATATCCGTTCCTGGATAATTCGAGGTTGCTGTGTAAAGGGTTGTCCAAGTCTCAGCGTGCTTAAAGAGCTTTTCTTTCTTCAAAAGCGCTTGGGCAAACCTCTGGAAGTCAGCCAGAGTAGAGATGCCATTTCCCGCTGGGTAAAGCCCTAGATGGAAATAGCTAGTTCCCATAGATGTCTGACCGTCCGCCCGATAAGAGATTTGCTTCATCCGCTTCTGGTAAATCTTTGGATTTTCCTTAAAGTCGGCTGATAGAGCAGTGTCTTTCATCCCTAGTGGTTGAAAGATATGCTCATGGACATAGGCCGAGAAGTCCTGACCGGAGATTCTCTCAACGATATAGGCTGCCAGACTAGCTGAAAAGTTTGAGTAGGCTGTCATGGTGCCTGGTTCGTAAGACTGTTCTGGCTGATTAACTGCCAGAATCTCCTCAATAGACAATCCCTTATCTTCCTTGTAGGCATGGGTAGACTCACCAAAGCCGGCCTGATGGTTCATGAGGTCTGTCATAGTGACGGGTTTGTCGTAGCGCAAAGTCTTCATAAATCCCTCTGGCAGATAGGTGCGAATGTCTTCGTCAAGGTCAATCTTGCCCTCTTCCCAGAGCTGCATAACGGAGACCCAGATAGCTAGTTTCCCTACTGACCCCCATTCAAAGACACTACCGTCGTCGGCTTTAATGCCTTTTTCCTTGTTCATATAGCCAAAACTACCTTGGTAAATAGTCCCGTCCTTGTCAAAAACGGTTGTTGCCATACCAGCTGTCGTCTTTTCATGTTCCTTGACAAAACTTTCGATTTTTTGACCGATTTGGCTGCGTTCTGTACCAGACGGCAGCTTCTGTTCCTCAGCCAAGGCAATAACCGGCTGGAAGAGCCCTAGAGTTATAATCGTTAGAAGCGTTAGAATAAATGATTTTTTCATAGCATTTCCTTTCTATTTAGCTTCAACAATCGCATAGGCGATACTTCTGTATACCATTCGGATAAAAATTCTTAACATAGCTTTCTCATTTCTTAATCAATGATTTGCATCATCTAATCAAAGGTCGCTGCTTCTACAGCCACCATCGTCGCTTCATCTTTCTTGACATGATCCTGAATTTTTTGGGCAATCTCAATGGCCACTGTGTTAGATTTCAAGGATTGCTCCATCGTCTTAGCTTGAGGCGTTTTTACAAGTCCCAAGCTTAGGACTGTCAAAAGCCAGAGAAATAAAGTTTTTGGCATGGTTTCTTACCCCTTAGATACAATTTAAAATGACGACCGGAATCTATCACATTCCAGTCCTTCTTATCTTTTACAAATTTTAGGCCTATCTACTATCTTTTGCTAGACTTAAGACAGAACTATTTCGGAGGTACACGGAGACATGAAAAATTAAGTCTATTTTTTAAAGGAAACTTTATTTAGTAGATTTTGTCATGTTTCTGCATATCCTTGGGATGTTCGTTTTCGGTGTCTTCTAGCTTTTATTTGCTTATCTTAAGATCGAGCTTGTCACTTCTATGACAGTGCAAGCTGGATGCCTATGAACGAATAATCCTACTTGGACGCTCCTGTGTCTGCTTTGTGCAATTAAAAACAGCTCTGCTAAATAAAGCAGGGCTGTATTTTGTATGAAGAAAAGAAAGGAGACATCAATGCTTCAAATAAGAAATCTAACGATCACCCACCTAAAAGACCTGAAAGAGTTAGTCAAAGATTTGTCACTGACTGTCAATCAAGGAGACAAGGTCGCTATTATCGGTGAGGAGGGCAATGGCAAGTCCACCCTGCTCAAGCTCTTGCTAGACGAGCGACTGGTCAGCTCCTATGTCAGCTACAGCGGACAGATTGATAAGTCCTATACTGCTGCTGTCTACCTGCCCCAGCAGTTGCCTTCAGAAGATGCCCAACTGACAATCAACGACTATTTCTTTGCTGATTTTGAGACAGAGCTGGACTATGCCAAGCTCTACCGCTATGCTGGAGAGCTCAACTTTGACAGCCAGCGTTTTGCCAGTCAGCAGCAGCTCTCTAGCCTATCAGGAGGAGAAAAACTAAAGGTTCAGCTCATCAAGAAACTAGCCAGTGATTGGGACATTTTCTTTCTTGACGAGCCCTCTAATGATCTTGATCTCGAAACTCTGACTTGGCTGGAAAACTTTATCAGCCACAGCCAGAGAACGGTCCTTTTCGTCTCTCACGACGAGCACTTTCTTGCTCAAGCTGCGACCAAGATTGTTCATCTGGAGCGAATAAAAAAGAAGCAGGAGGCCAGAACCAGCGTCAAGAGTCTGGACTATGAAAATTACCGCCATCAGCGTCAGGAAGCCTTTGAAAAACAGGGGCAACTAGCACGGAAAGAGCGAGAAGAACACGCCAAGACCATGGAAAAACACCGACGGGTTAAGCAGAGTGTGGAGCATACTTTACGAAACACCCATGACGCTACTGCAGGTCGACTGGTGGCTAAGAAAATGAAAAATATTCTCTCGCAGGGCAAACGATTTGAAAAGGCAGGTGCTGAAATGACCGAAATCCCAACACAGGAAGATTCCATCAGCCTTCATTTCTCAGACATAGAAGCTCTGCCATTGACCAAAAGAATCCTAAAATTAGAAGGAATGAAACTGGAAACAGACGAACGACAACTGGCGGAGAACCTGACTCTGGAGGTCTGTGGCCAGGAAAAAATCGGGCTGATTGGTGCTAATGGTGCAGGAAAATCTACTCTGCTTAAGGAAATATGGAAGATTCTGCGTGAGAGGACAGATATTCGGGTCGGCTACATGCCCCAGCATTATGGCGACTTGCTGGCTGATGAGAGCAGCCCTTTGGACTTTCTGGCTCCCTCTGGCGACAAGGCCCATGAGGAAAAAATCCTGACTCATCTAGCCAGCCTCCAGTTCACGCACGACGAGGCCAGTCACCCGATTGGGCAGCTTTCTGGTGGCCAAAAAGCCAAGCTCCTCCTGCTCAAACTAGTGCTAGACCGCCCCAATGTCCTCCTTCTGGACGAGCCAACCCGCAACTTCTCTCCCACCTCTCAGCCTCAGGTTCGCCAGCTTTTGGCGACCTATCCTGGCGCCATTATCGCTGTCTCCCACGATCGGATCTTTCTCAAAGAAGTCTGCCAGAAGATTTATCGACTTACGGAGACAGGGTTGGAGGAAGTTGAACTATAAGCAAAAAGAGTTGGAAATTCCAACTCTTTTAGTTTTGTTTATCATCAATCTGTGAACTTTAATAAAAATCCCCTCTTACTCCTGCGCCGTCTGCATTTGGTAATAAGCACCTCTGGCTGCCATGAGCTCCTGATGATTCCCATGTTCGACGATATCACCATCTACCATAACTAGGATGATGTCAGCATTTTGAATAGTAGACAGGCGGTGGGCGATGATAAAGCTAGTACGCCCCACCATGAGCTTGCTGAAAGCCTCCTGAATCAAGACTTCTGTCCGGGTATCGATGGAGGAAGTCGCCTCATCCAAGATTAGGATTTTAGGAACAGCAAGGAAGACACGCGCGATGGTTAATAGCTGCCTCTGACCTTGAGACAGGGAGTCCCCAGCATCTGCCAGATAAGTATCATACCCCTGAGGCAACTGCTGGATAAAGAAATGCGCATTGGCCGCCTTGGCAGCTGCAATGACCTCTTCTCGGCTGGCGTCTGGCCGGCCAAAAGCTATGTTGTCATGAATGGTCGCCGTCTTGAGCCAAGTCTCCTGCAGTACCATACCAAACTGCTGACGATAAGAAGCTCTGGTGTAATGCGTGATGGGAGTACCGTCTAGCGAAATAAGACCACTATCAACATTGTAAAAGCGCATGAGGAGATTGATTAAAGTAGACTTGCCAGCACCAGTTGGCCCGACAATGGCGACCTTGCTAGCTGCTGGAATCCTTATATTCAAATCCTGAATCAGCTCTTTTCCAGGCTCATAGCCAAAAGCCACATGCTCAAAACTAATCTGTCCTCTAACATCTTCAGACTGAAGAATTTCCTGACCAGACTCTGCTATTTCTTCTTGGTCCAAAACACTATAAATCCGCTCTGCACAAGCTAAAGCGCTCTGCAATTCCGACATGACTGACGATATATCATTGAAAGGCTTGGTGTACTGGTTGACGTAGTTGAGAAAAGTTACCAGCTGCCCAACCGTAAAGCCTGTTCCCTGAATGATTCGGACAGCCCCAAAGCCGACAATCAAAGCATAGATCAGCGCATTGATAAAACGAGTCGAAGGATTAACCGTCGAAGAATAGAAAATAGCCGCCTGAGAATAGTCTGCATAGGTTTGATTACTGCGAGTAAAAGCTGAATCAAACTGCTCCTGAGCATTAAAAGCCTGGATCAGACTTTCTTGAGTCAGACTTTCCTCAATCAGTTGGGTCTGGGCTCCTCTCGCCTGCGTCTGACGTTGGAAAAAGCTAAAACTTTTTCTAGCAATAAAGCGAGCTAAAAAAAGAGAAAGGGGCGTCAAAAGCAGAACCAAAAGCAGGAGGAAAAAGTCCAATCTGGCCATGCTAATGATAGTGACTAAGATGGTTAGCAAACCCACAAAGAATTGATTGAAAACCATGAGTAGGCCATTGCTGAGTTGCTCCAAATCGGTCGTCACCCGACTAACCAAGTCACCAGTTCCCTGCCGATCTAGATAGGCCAAAGGCAGATAGTGCACTTTCTTGATGACGCCTTGACGGAGCTGCTGGCCATAGCGATAGACCAGCTGATTATAGAGCAAGGGATTGAGCCACTGAATCAGCGTATTGACTAAGATGACCAACAGCATCTGCCCCAAAATCGGCATCACATGCTGCTCCGCATGAGGAAGAAGAACACTATCAACCGCATTCCCGATTAAAACTGGAAGAAGAACAGTCAGAGCCACTTGAGCCACCGTTCCCAGACTAGCTAGAAGAAAGAGCCAGCGCGCCTGCAGCAAATCGCGAGTCAAACGCCTCAAGCTGCTAGGTGATGTCTTATGCTTCATGCTTGCCCTCCTCTCCTTGACTATGCTGTGAGTGATGGATTTCTCGGTAAATGGCAGAGCTAGTTAAGAGTTCCTCGTGGCGACCAAGAGCCACCTGTTCTCCCTTGTCTAGGACTAAAATTTGATCCGCTGAGCGCAAGCTATTGGTCCGCTGAGAAATCAAGACCAGACTGGTCTCTGTCAATTCATTCTTAATAGCCTGCAAGAGTCTAGCCTCTGTCAGATAGTCCAGAGCTGAGGTCGCATCATCTAAAATCAAGAAAGGCGCCCTCCTCAAGACAGCTCTAGCAATGGTTAAACGCTGACGCTGACCGCCAGAAAAATTCCGACCAAAGGCCTCCACAGTCGCATCCAAGCCACCTTCCTTCTGAGAGACAAAGTCCGCCGCCTGAGCAATCTCTAAAGTCTGCCACAAGTCTGCATCTGTTGGCTTGCTTGACATGCCCAAGGTCAGATTGGATCGGACGGTTCCTTGGAAAAGCTCCGCCTTCTGAGGCACCAGACTGATCCAGGACCTCCATTCGCTCAAATTTTTAGGACTGCGTCCTTGGGAAAAGATGGTCAACTGACCAGCAGCCACAGGATAAAGATGAGCCAGCAGCTGAACCAGAGTAGATTTACCAGAACCTGTCCCGCCAATAACTCCCAAAGTCTGACCTCTTTTCAAATCAAAAGTCAGACCAGTCAAGGCTGGACTAGCTGCATTTGGATAGGAAAAGCTGACCTGCTGGACTTTAATGGCTTGATTTGGCAGAGCTGTTTCCTGCACTAATTCCTGCAGGACATCTTCTTCTGCTTGCTCGAAGACCTGACTGATACGACCTGCACTGATATAGCTTTGATTGAGTGAGTTGACCAGCATAGCCAGCTTGAGCAATTCCACCAAAATCTGCAATAAATAATTGACCAAGGCCACCAGCATCCCCTGGGTCAGTAAACCATTGCCGATAAAAGCATTTCCCTGCCAAATCACAGCAATCAGAGTACCATTGACCGTAAAAAAGGTCAGAGGGCTAATCAGACTAGATAGAGTCCCCGTCCTAATTTGCCAGGTTTTATAGAGTTCGTTGCGATTGCGAAAACTCTGAACCTCGCGCTGGGTCTGACCGAAAGCTCGTATAACCCTCATGCCCTGCAGCTGCTCACGCGTCAGATTAACCAGTTGGTCCGTCAGCTGGCGAATTTTGGCATAAAGAGGATTCATCAGACGAGACATGAAAACGATAATAGCCGTTAAAATTGCTACCATGAGCAAGAACCACAAGGTAATGGCCGGACTGATAGTAAAGGCCATGATGATAGAGCCAAAAACGATGATAGGCGCCCGCAGGAAGAGACGAAGAAATTGATTGATGCCCGTCTGGATCTGATAGGTGTCGCTCGTCAGCCGAGTCACCAGGCTAGAGGTCGTCAGCTCATCCCGACTAGCCTTGGGCAAGCGCAGAATCTTTTGATAGAGGTCACCTGTCATCTGACGAGTAAAGCCCACAGCTGCCTTTGATGAATAATACTGAGCCACCACTGCTACCACCACGCCCAGCGCAGCCAAGCCCATCAAAAGAAAAACCATCCAGTAGAGATGGGAGCTGACGTGTCTAGGAATGGTCTCATCCACAATACCCGCAATCAAAAGCGGAACCAAGAGTTCAAAACTGGCCTCCAAAAGCTTGAACAAAGGCCCTAGCAAAGACTCTCTGATATAGCCCTTGAAATATTTCAATAAATCTTTCATACTGCCTACTTCTCCATTAAACTGTATTTATTTTACCATAAATTACTCTGCTTTTCTGAAAATCAGGGCACAGGAAAACAAGGAGATGCTTGACTTATCAACTCCTTGTTTTTCATAAAAAGCTATATAACTAATCTCTGTTAATAAAACTTTGAATTTTCGACATTTTTACCAGGTATTCGATATATTGGTAAACACTTTCTATATCATATCCCTCACGCAATAATGCTGCAACAACATATGCATATTCAAGAGAGAGGTCAGTTTGAAAAATAGCACTATCATCAGTATTAATAGAGATAGGAAGATTGAATTTTGAGTCCGACTTTATAAACATACTATTCAATTCAATTAAAGGTAGGTCTATATACTTACTGATAAATGAAATTTTCCTATTGGAAGTCGGATTACTTTCGATACTAATTTCTTTTCGGAATATTTTAAGACGTAAGATGAATTGAACAAGTTTAACTGCTTCAATATAAATTTCTGATGCTTCTAATAAGACGGATTCTTTATGCATTTTTTTATACTTTTCAGAATAATGATATTGAAAATATAAGTTCCTTGCCCTGCTATTTTCAAAAGCTTGGCGATGTTTCTTATTGTGATAGTTGAGCCGATAATCAAAATCTTGAACCAACTTATCATATGATTTATTCTTCACCTCTTCAATATAAAGTTCTGGGTCATCTCCTCGCAACATATATGCACAATAGAAATCATACATTGAAATAGAATCATTGAAATTATACTTAACAACTTCGCGATCAAACTCTCCCTGAAGAAAACTTAGAATTGCGTGACTAGAAATTTCATTAGTTGCTAGAAACTGTTTCACTTCATTTTCTGTTTGATGCTCTTCTATCAAATAATACATCCATACACTATCATCTATGTATTCTTCAACATTAGAAATGACACTTTTTCTTTTTTTCTTAAAATATTTGTCAATATCTAATCCCAGTGCCAAGCCATGTCCAAAGCGATCCCCTCGTCGATAAT
>NZ_RJMM01000036.1 GCF_003943655.1 Streptococcus sanguinis | reverse complement strand
GCAGTTAAGCCCTAGAACGCCGGAAGTAGTTGGGGGTTGCCCCCTGTGAGATATGGAAGTCGCTTAGCGAAGGGAGTTTAGCTTAGTTGTAATGGAGAGGAAATCGAAATTACAATCGGCGGATGAGAGAAACGAAGTTTCTCACCGTTGGCTGAGCTAGACTCCACCCTTTGGGAGTTTAGCTCAGCTGGGAGAGCATCTGCCTTACAAGCAGAGGGTCAGCGGTTCGATCCCGTTAACTCCCATATTAGGTCCCGTAGTGTAGCGGTTATCACGTCGCCCTGTCACGGCGAAGATCGCGGGTTCGATTCCCGTCGGGACCGTTGAAGTCGAGAAGATTTCAAGAAAAGTAAGAGACTCGTTAGCTCAGTTGGTAGAGCATTTGACTTTTAATCAAAGGGTCACTGGTTCGAGCCCAGTACGGGTCATAAGAGCGGGTTTGGCGGAATTGGCAGACGCACCAGATTTAGGATCTGGCGCTTTAGGGCGTGGGGGTTCAAGTCCCTTAACCCGCATATAAGATACCTTGCCAAGGTGGGGGTCGCGGGTTCGAATCCCGTCGTTCGCTTGAGGCGGCCGGGGTGGCGGAACTGGCAGACGCACAGGACTTAAAATCCTGCGATTGGTAACGATCGTACCGGTTCGATTCCGGTCCTCGGCATAGACTTGTAAGAGGCAGAAGTGGAAGAAGATGAGCACCCTTAGCTCAACTGGATAGAGTACCTGACTACGAATCAGGCGGTTAGAGGTTCGACTCCTCTAGGGTGCATTAAATTGTTTGATTTTTTCTTAAGTTTTGCTATAATGAATTTAATATGAATAGTGAGCACCCTTAGCTCAACTGGATAGAGTACCTGACTACGAATCAGGCGGTTAGAGGTTCGACTCCTCTAGGGTGCATTTGGAAGCGAAGTCTTAGGGCTCCGTTTTTAGATTGTTTAAACACCGGGAAGTAGCTCAGCTTGGTAGAGTACTTGGTTTGGGACCAAGGTGTCGCAGGTTCGAATCCTGTCTTCCCGACTAGATAACAAAAAAGATAGATATACTGATCTATCTTTTTTCTTTTTAAGAAAACTTTGTGTTCAGTATCTATGACTTAGCTAACATATGTTGGTATTAAGACTCCTTACTTATAGTCGCTTTTAATTATTGATAGAATCTTTTAGAGGTTCTGGTTCTGTATCTTTGAATAATCCTATTAGAAAGCAAGGGATTTGATTACTTAACCAAGTTTAATTTTTTTAAAGACTAGTGTTACGGGAGTTTTGGCTGTATTAAGCTACTGAAATGTACTTTTCATTTGAGATGAATAATATTAAAGATAAAAAAACTCTGATAGCAGTGTTTGTTGCCTTCAGAGGTTTTTATATGTGCTGAGTTTGATTTACTACATCAAAGAGTATTCGTCAGATAGCATAATGGTTTCTTTGCCCTTGTTATCAACGATGTAGACTTTTCTAGGAAAGAAAGGATCAAATTGATAGTTTAAGTCAAATGAAATAATGGTGTTGAAGTTTTTTTGTGAGAATCGTAGAGATACTCTTCCTTGGCGATTGGTGATTTCAAATTTAAGGACTGGGCGAAGTTCAAAGACACCTTTGAGATTGTTATCAATGATATACCAGAATGAGTCGACAATTTCTTCAGGGAGGCTCGTCATGATGCCAAAGCTGGCATATCGGCCGAGAGTATTTGTAAATGCCATGGGAGACTCCTTTCTTACAGTCTGGATTTTCTTATATGATACCCGAAAATGCTTGAGATTGCAAGAATTTGACCTCTGGTGAGGCCGAATTGGACAAAAGAAAAAGAGCTTACGCTCTTTGACAACTTTATCGATTCTTTAGTTCAACATAACGTTTGTACCAAATATTGACATAGGCATCTGAAAATGGACCTCTTCCGTTGTTAATCCAATCAACTAGGATTTTGACATTTTCTTTGAGAATGAAATCCAAATCATCAGAATAGTGCATCTGTTTTTTGTGGCGTTCATATTCTTCTACATCCAAGAGGCGTTTTTCACCATCAGCAAAGACTTTGACGTCTAAATCATAGTCAATGTATTTTAGAGCTTCATTATCCAGATAGTAAGGACTGGCTAGGTTGCAGTAGTATGAAGTTCCATTGTCGCGAATCATGGCAATGATATTAAACCAGTATTTTTTATGAAAATAGACAATGGCTGGTTCACGTGTTACCCAACGTCGGCCATCACTTTCTGTTACCAGTGTGTGGTCATTAACGCCAATAATGGCGTTTTCTGTTGTCTTTAGTACCATGGTATCTCGCCAGGTGCGGTGAAGATTCCCATCATGCTTATAACTTTGAATTGTAATAAAGTCGCCTTCTTTTGGAAGTTTCATAACTTACCAACTTTCTACAATTTATAAGTTCATCTTCTATATTGTAACATATTTTCATAGAAATGCATAAGTTTTCATTGGAAATCTTAAAGATATTCTCTCAGCGCGCTGGCTATGTCTGAGAAATCATAGCCTTTGCGGGCTAAACTTTGCGTCAGTCGCTGTTTTAAGTCATAACCGTCATACTTTTTTGAGTACTTGCGGTATTGCTTGTCTAGCTCTTTATAGAGAAGCTCTTGCTGATTTTCTTTGTCTTCTTCGATTTCCAAATGCTGATAGGCGGTTTTAGCTTGACTATAGGAAAAACCTTTGTTTATCAAGGATTGAAGTATTTTATCTTGTAAGGCCTTGCTGGGCAGTTTTCCCTGGTGTTTTTTGAGCAGCTTTTCGGCAACCTTGTCTGTTAGTTCAGTAAAATCAAACTGGCTCAATTCTTCCTCTATGATTGCGCTAGAAATCCCTTTTTGACTGAGCTTTTGCTTGAGAACAAAAGCGCCTTTGTCACCAGTGAGAAGATTGGATTGGATAAAAGAGTTAGCATATTTTCTATCATTAATCCAATGTTCCTTTTTTAGATTGTCCAAGACCTGGCTGATGATTTCTGGTTGGATGTCGTGCTGTGTTAAGTAGTCTTTAACTTCCTTGGCAGTTCTTTGCTTGAAGGAAAGATGGTAGAGGGCTAGATTTTTTCCGTAGGAAAATTGGGCAAAGTCTTGAATCTCTGATAGTTCCTGCTCCGTGATTTCCATTCCTTTGGACAGCATGAAGCGGACAATGGTGTCTTCTGTGATATAGAGCTTTTCACTGTCGTCCAACTCCAAGAGGTAGAGTCTTTTTCTCTTTTCGATTTTTGTGATTTTCATAGGGGATTTTGGTAGAATCCTTTCTTTTAGCCAAATGCTTCAAAGGCAGCTATCAAGCGCAGTTTGTCTGTATCAACATCCTTTCTGCCATAGTAGTCAAGAAAGAGCTCTGCGTATTGAGGGTCAGATAAATTATAAGTAAGAGACCAGATTGCCCAGTAAAGATCAATGTGGCGATCGCTAAGGCCAGCGAGGCCAACGTCAATAAAGCAGGAGAAAGTTGTTGCGTCTTTCAGGATGAAATTAGGCAAGCAGGCGTCACCGTGAATAAAGGAATCCGCAGTCAGTAAGAGTCCCTGTTCTTTAATAAGCTGGTAGGCTTCCTCACGGCTTTGGATATGAAATTGAGGCAGCAAGGCTTTTTGATAAAAGCAGCCTTTCCGATAATTTTCCTCTGCTTGCTCTTTATAGTGTTGGAGGCGATGCTGGATTGGGAAATGCTGGGGTTGGTGGCTGTGAAGTTTTCTGAGTGTGACAGCCATCGTTTGGCAAAGTTCTTCTGGCTGTTGGAGAAAGGCGAGGGCGTCCTTGCCCTCTGCTTCTTTAGTCAGCAGGTAGTCTTTATATGTTGCTAGGTAGTGAATGACAGGCACACCGAGCCCTTGTTTTTCAAACCATTTGGCAAGTGTGGCTTCTTGGGCTAACTGGCCTTTTTGGTCGATTTTCAAATAATAGCCCGTATCGGCATAGAAAACACTGGCGCTTGAATGTGAGGAGCTGTCGTAAAAATTGGCTCCCTCTAGATAAGTTCGTATTTGCTCAGGGAAATGGGCGAGTGGAAGGGATATTTTTTCTGATTTCATACTTTTATTGTAACATATTCTCAACTAATGCGAGGCAGCGTGGTATAATAGAAGCATGAATGTGAAAGTAAAGCAAAGAATCCCTTTGAAAATTAAGAAAATGGGAATTAATGGGGAAGGGATTGGATTTTATAAGAAAACGCTGGTCTTTGTGCCAGGGGCTTTGAAAGGCGAGGAAGTCTACTGTCAGGTGACCAGGGTTCAGCGTAACTTTATCGAGGCCAAGCTCTTGACCATCAACAAGCGATCGAAATTTCGGGTGGAAGCGCCTTGTGAGATTTATGATAGCTGCGGAGGCTGTCAAATCATGCACCTCCACTATGACAAGCAGTTGGAGTTTAAGGAAGATTTGCTGCGTCAGGCCTTGAAAAAATTTGCGCCAGCTGGTTACGAAAACTATGAGATTCGTCCGACCATTGGTATGCAGGAGCCACTTTATTATCGAGCTAAACTGCAGTTTCAGACTCGAAAATTTAAGGATGAGGTCAAGGCGGGGCTCTATGCCCAGAATTCCCACTATCTGGTCTCGCTGAAAAACTGTCTGGTTCAGGACAAGGTAACGCAAAAGATTATAAATAAGGTAGCTCGGCTTTTAGGCAAGTATAGGCTGCCTATCTATGATGAGAGGAAGACTGCTGGAGTACGCACTGTTATGATTCGCAGGGCCAGAAAGACAGGTCAGGTGCAGATGATTTTTGTGACGGGGCGTAAGCTGGACTTTTCTCCAGTCGTCCGAGACCTAGTGGCGGAATTTCCTGAGCTGGAAACAGTAGCAGTCAATTATCATACGAGCAAGTCCAGTGAGATTTATGGGGATAAGACAGAGATTATCTGGGGCCAGGAGGCTATCCAAGAAGGAGTGCTAGACTATGAATTCTCCCTATCGCCTCGAGCTTTCTATCAGCTCAATCCTGAACAGACAGGGGTGCTCTATGGGGAGGCGGTCAAGGCGCTAGATGTGACGAAAGAAGACCATTTGATTGATGCTTATTGCGGAGTGGGGACCATCGGCTTTGCCTTCGCTAAAAGGGTCAAGTCTCTGCGTGGCATGGACATCATCCCTGAGGCCATTGAAGACGCCAAGCGCAATGCGAAACGGATGGGCTTTGCAAATACGCTCTACGAGGCTGGGACGGCAGAGGAGGTTATTCCTCGCTGGTATGCTGAAGGCTATCGGGCGGATGCCTTGATTGTCGATCCACCGCGGACAGGTTTGGATGATAAGCTGCTGGAGACAATTGTCCGCTATGCACCTGAGAAGATGGTCTACGTTTCCTGCAATGTCTCAACTCTGGCTCGCGATTTGGTCAAGCTCTGTCGGGTCTACAAGGTCCACTACATCCAGTCGGTTGATATGTTTCCGCATACCGCTCGGACCGAGGCAGTGGTGAAATTGTCCAAGAGGGAAAGCTCTCGTTCGAGTTAATTAGAAACGGCTTGCAAGATTTGACAAAATCATTCTAAATAAGACTTAGTTTTCTGTAATACAGAACTAAGTCTTTTCTTTTGTCAATACTGCAATGGTTTAATCGGAAGAGTAAGCTAGGAAGGTTAGTCTCCACCTCAATTAGTCACAAAAAGAGAACACTCGACAAGTGTTCTCCAATGGTAATCGGTTATATTAGAATAAGCCAAAGACTAGGACTGCAAGGACGGCACCAATGATTGGTCCGACAACCGGAATCCAAGCATAGCTCCAATCGCCATCACCTTTGTTTGGAATCGGAAGGAGACTGTGCATGATGCGAGGTCCTAAGTCACGAGCAGGGTTGAGGGCATAGCCTGTTGTTCCACCAAGTGAGAGACCAATTCCGACAATCAGTGTTCCAACTGCAAAAGTGCCAATGCCTGCTTGCAGCTTATAAAGTCCTAGAGCGAAGATAGTGAGTACAAGAACAAAAGTTCCAAGGATTTCACTAATCAGGTTAGAGAAGGTATCTTTGATAGCTGGTCCTGTGCTGAATGAACCCAGAACGTTAGCCGGATTTTCTTCAGCTAGATAGTGAGGTTTGAACTGTAGGAAGACGAGGAACTGTCCGACCATAGCACCTGCAAATTGAGCAAGGATGTAAGGAAGAACAGATGCCCAAGGCAAATCACCTTTCAGAGCTACTCCGATAGTTAGGGCAGGGTTCAGATGGGCTGGGCCAAGGTTGCCAGATACAAAAGCAGCGATGGCAACGGCAATCCCCCATCCCATGGTAATCACAATCCAACCTGAATTGTGACTCTTGGTTTTGGGAAGAACCACACCAGCGACCACTCCATTTCCCAGAAGGAGCAAGAGCAGTGTTCCTAAAAATTCGCCAAATATTTCTTTCATCATTTATGTTACTCCATTTAAAAGAAGGGGAGGCAGACAGTTGTTTTGCCTACCGCCTCTTCTCGTACTTTCTATTTTTTTAATTCTTCTAAATCGTTATTTGCAAGGGCAGCTTGAACGTCTTTTCGATAAGCTGCTTTTTCTGCTTCTGTCCAGTCGTAGAATCGTCCCATTTCATCCAGGACAGGCTCAACAATAGCGTCTAAACCATCTCGCATAAAGAGCATGTGATTTGTCCGGCGAAGCAGGAAGTCGACTGGGCTGAGTGCTAATTCGTTACGCATAGCGTAATGCAGTGACAAGGTATCGGCTAAGCTGAGACCTGGTGCTTGCTCGATGCTGTGTGCGAGGGCAAAGACCTTAGGAGCATTGGAGCCGTAAAGGTTTGCAAGATAGAAGGCTTCTTTGCTGTCTAAGCCACGTGATACACCGAGTTGCGCAAAGGCTTCGATTTCGGAATCCACATTTGCTGGATTGAGCTCTCCGCCTGAAACAGGGTATGTCTTCGAGTTGATGAGCTTGAAGCTGCGGTCAAATTCTGCTTTGAGGATTTCAACCACACGCTCCATAGCGCCTTCCGCCATTTTACGATAGTCCGTAATCTTACCGCCAGCAAGGGTCAAGAGGCCATTGTTATCACGTTCCAGGCTGGAACCGCGAGACACGGCAGATGGATCCAAGTGTTTTTCAGACGTGCTGCTTTCGAGTTGCGTAACAGCCGCTTCAACATCCTCACGGGATTTTTCTTTAGCCAAATAGCTTTCAACGGTCGCAATCAGTGCATTGAAGCTTTCATCGCTAATGGTACCGTTGTTTCCACCATTGTAGTCAGAAGCGCTGTTTCCTGCAATCAGAGGACGCAAACCTGCCCAGCTGCTTTCGATGTCGTCAATCGTGATGTTGGCTTCTGGGAAGCGATTATTGACAATGCCCAAGAGGTAATCCACATCTTCTTGTGTTACTTTTGGATGCTCTAAGTCGCCAGTGTAGTCGGTGTCTGTCGTACCAAAGTAGGTTTTATTTTCACGCGGAAGGACAAAGACCATCCGGCCGTCTCCCAAGCCTGTGTCAAAGTAGACTGGCTGAGAAACCTTGAGATTGCTAGAGTCAACTACCAAGTGAACTCCCTTGGTTGGACGCATTTGAGAATATTGCTCACCATCATTTGACAGATTGCGCACCTTGTCGCTCCAAGGTCCAGTTGTGTTGATGACTAGGCGAGCCTTGATTTCAAAGACTTCATCCGTCAAGAGGTCACGCGCAACAACACCTGTAATCTTTCCAGACTCATCAAAGAGGAAGCCTTCTGCCTTGACATGGTTGGCAATCAGGGCGCCGTCTTGGTTGGCACGTTTGATATTTTCAATCACGAGACGCGCGTCATTGTTGCGGAAGTCAAGATAGACACCGCCGCCGACTAAGCCTTCCTTCTTAAGTTCAGGTTCCCGTTCTAAGACTTCTTCCTTGCTCAAGACCTTGTTGGCAGCAGGAGTGTTGTTAACACCAGCCAAGAGGTCGTAGAGGTCCATAGCCACTTTGAGACGGAAGAGGCTGAAAGTAGCACCCTCTTCTTCGTAGACAGGAAGCAGCATAGGATCTGGTTTTGGAATATGAGGGGCAATTTGCTGTACCACAGCACGCTCAGAAACTGTATCTGAAACCACCTCTACGTCGAATTGCTTGAGGTAACGAAGGCCACCATGGACCAGTTTGGTAGAACGGCTAGAAGTCCCTTCCGCAAAGTCCTGCATTTCAATCAGACCGGTCTCCAGACCACTAGCTGCAGCTTGCAAGGCTACTCCAGCACCGGTAATCCCACCACCAATAATCAGGAGGTCTAAGGTGCGTTCCTGCATTTTTTTTATCGATAATTCACGTGTTTTCTTTGAAAATTCCATAATTACACACTTTCTAACTTAGTCGTTTCATGCTTCTACTGACTTGATTATCAAAATAAGAATCAGTATCAGTCGTCGATTTCTGCAAAGACTTGAGTTGCCTTAACGGCTTTTTTCCATCCTTTGTAGAGTTGTTCCTTGCGGGATTCATTCATAGACGGCTCAAAGAGTTCTCCAGTTTCATTGAGAGTGCGGAGTTCGTCCAAGTCTTTCCAGTAGCCTACTGACAGTCCTGCCAAGAAGGCTGCACCGAGAGCAGTTGTTTCTAAGTTTTTAGCACGGGCAATATCGATTCCCAAAATGTCAGCCTGGAACTGCATGAGGAAGTTGTTCATAGCAGCACCGCCGTCGACTTTGAGGACTTGAATAGCAGTCTTGGCATCCACCTGCATAGTGTCAATGATGTCGCGTACTTGGTAAGCGATGGATTGCAGAGTAGCCTTGATAAAGTCTTCCTTGCTGGTTCCGCGGGTCAAGCCAAAGACAGATCCACGTGCATTTTGATCCCAGTATGGAGCGCCCAGACCTGTAAAGGCAGGTACGACATAGACTTCGTCATTGTTTTGAGAATTGAGGGCATATTTTTCAGATTCTGGTGAATTTTCAACCATCCGAAGACCATCGCGCAGCCATTGAATAGCACTTCCGGCAATAAAGATAGAACCTTCTAAAGCATAGTAAACTTTGCCATTGATACCGTAGCCGATGGTTGTCAAGAGGTTGTTTTCAGACAGCTGCATCTCTTCACCAGTGTTCATGATGATGAAGGAACCTGTTCCATAAGTATTCTTGACCATACCAGGCTCAAAAGCTAACTGTCCAAAGAGAGCCGCCTGCTGGTCACCAGCCATACCAGAGATTGGAACTTCTCCACCGTAGAAATGGAATGGAGCAGTCTTGCCATAGATTTCTGAGTTAGATCGAACTTCTGGAAGCATAGCCTTTGGAATGTTGAGGATCTCCAAAATTTCGTCGTCCCATTTGAGTTCCTTGATGTTATAGAGCATGGTACGGGCTGCATTCGAGTAGTCGGTCACGTGAGCTGCGCCGTCAGTCAATTTCCAAACCAGCCAGGTATCGATAGTCCCAAAGAGCAATTCGCCCTTTTCAGCTCTTTCTTGTGCTCCCTCAACATGGTCCAAAATCCAGCGAACCTTGGTAGCAGAGAAGTAAGCGTCAATAATCAAACCAGTCTTTTCGTGGAATTTTTCCACATAGCCTTGGCTTTTCAGCTGTTCAGCCAGAGGAGCAGTCTGGCGAGATTGCCAAACGATAGCATTATAGATAGGAAGACCTGTATTTTTATCCCAAACGACAGTTGTTTCACGCTGGTTGGTGATTCCGATGGCTTCGATTTGATTAGGTTTGACTCCACTTTCGATGAAGGCACCTGCGATAACGGACTGAACAGAGTTCCAAATTTCATTGGCATTGTGCTCAACCCATCCAGCTTGAGGGAAAATCTGAGTAAATTCTTTTTGACTGGAGCTAACTTTTTCTCCTTTTTTGTTAAAGATGATGGCGCGGGAACTAGTAGTTCCTTGGTCGATGGCCATGATGTATTTTTCTTGTGACATGAACTGTCCTCCTGGTAAAAATCTTGAGGATGTTTCCTCTACAGTAACTAGTATATAAAATAAAACGCTTTCTTTTTTATCAACTTTTTTTAAATTTTAAAAAAATCTGAGGAGATTGTGCGAAAATCACAAAGAAACCTGGATTTCTCCAAGTTTCTTAATGAAATATCATGTTCCGAATTTTTGCTAAATCTTCCAAATCCAGGTCATTTTTTAAATAATAGATGGGAGCCTGCTGGGTTTGATGGATAGGATTGTTGGTGATGATGAGGTCATAATTTCTGGTAAGGTCGTAGGATTCAATCGTAATAAAGCGATTGTACTCTAAGTATCGCCTTAAAATGGCTGTCATCCTGGAAACAACGATAAAGCTATCTGTCAAGTCCATGCCTATCTTGATGACTTGACCGTCGTTTTCATCAATGTACTCCATCAGCTGGAGCCATTCCCACAACACCTTTTTATCCAGAGATGTTCCCTGCTGGAAAATAGGCAGTTTGCTAAAAATAGTGTCTGCCACTTGTCGATAATCGTCTTCGCTCCATAAGTAAGGATGGCGCAATTCTAAATCATGCTTGTATTTGTCTTGCAAGAGACAGCCTTTGAAAAGAAAGACATGGGCGCAGAGCTGACTGAGTTCGTAGGTCACTTGATCTTCGATGTAGTCACCAAGCAAGTCCTTGCCCTTCATCTCTTGAATCAGTTGCGTAATCAGACCGGCAATTTCACCGCCAAAGCCCAGTATATACTCCATGGTGTGCAGGGGTAAAATCCGATGGGAAAGTAGAAATGAAAAGAAAATCATCATTTCGCCATCTTCCTGACTCAGGGTGATGTGCTGCCTGGCAAAGAAGTCATTTGCCCGGCGATGCAAGCGCTGATAGAAGATATTCTCAAAATAGCCCTGCATTTTCTGCTCAATGTTTTGGAATTGACAGGCATTGACTCTTAGGCGCTGTTGGGTGATATGTGCCCAAAGAGCCAAGTCCAATCGCTGTCCTTGAGAGAGCTGGGCTCCGCAGAGTTCTTCTAAGACGGCAACTTCCTGCCTTCTTTCTGGTTTTTGAAGTTCTTTTTCCCAATCTTGGCTGGACCAGACCTTGCGAAAGAGGCAGAAATAAAAATAGCGGATTTGGTGCTCAGGCCCTTTCAAGCGGCCGTTTTGGATAGATAGTTCAAACTCTGATAAAATCTGATTTAGACCAGATATATGACGGCCGAGTGTTGCTTCACTGATCATGAGCTCTTGTGCTAATTGATGGGCTAAAAACTGCTGATGATAGAGCAAGTGGTTTAAAATCTGGTATTTGACAGCATTGCCCAAAAAGAGCCTGCGAATGTCCCGTCCCTTGGTATCCGGTTCTATAGACAGACTGAGCGTTTCGTCCTGAAGCTGGATGGATAAGGCTGCATGATGGTCCGCTGCCTTGTCGTTAATCAAGCTAATGTACTTGGTCAAGGTTGCTTTCGAGAAGCCGGTTTCAGACATGGCATCCTTCAAACTGGATGTAGAATGTTGCTGTAAATAAGATAGGACAATAAACTGTCCCGCTTCACTCTTTTCCATTAAGTCTGCTAGATACATACGAAAACCCTCTCAATTCACTAATCTTAGCTTATCACAAAAGGGAAAAAAGACGAAGCAATGTGCTTTATATTTTCTTATCATTGCCTGAGGCAATAATGGAAGGCAGAAGTCTGTCATCATGTCTATCTTAATGTGCTATTCAATTTCTTTTGAACTAACGTAAGAGGTGCCCCCCAGATCTTTTTTGCTTTGAGGCAGATAGCTTTTTTATGGTATAATTGTAGAAAAATGACGATGAAGGAGCAGCTATGGATAATGTGATTGATTTGTCTATCCCAGTGGCAGAAGTGATTGAGAAGCAGCCAGAAGTTTTGGATGTTCTGGTCGAGTTGGGCTTTACGCCTCTGGCCAATCCCGTTATGCGCAATACAGTCGGGCGCGTGGTTTCTATCAAAAAAGGTGCTGGTATGAACGGCATTGATCTTAATAAAATCAAGCAAACTCTGGAATTAAACGGCTATGAAGTGGTGGGGATTTAGGCATGGCTACTGAACGCATTGAAGTCCTCAAGTCAATCTTGCTGGACCTACATAATGGAGCTTCGGCAGAATCTGTTCAGGAGCTTTTCAACGAGCATTTTGCTGGTGTGTCCGCTATCGAAATTAGCCTGATGGAGCATGAGCTGATGAACTCGGATACGGGAGTGACCTTTGAAGATGTCATGTCTCTCTGCAATGTCCATGCCAATCTCTTTAAAGGTGCCATTCAGGATGTGGAGGTGGCTGATACCGACCATCCAGGCCATCCTGTTCAGATCTTCAAGCAGGAAAATCTAGCGCTGCGGGCTGCCCTTATGCGGGTTCGAAGACTCCTATCTACCTATGAAAGCACAGAAGATAAGGAGCTTCTTCCTGAAATACGCAAGGGACTCCAGCGCCAGCTGGGTTTGGTGGGGCAGTTTGATATCCACTATCAGCGCAAGGAAGAGCTTATGTTTCCTATCATGGAGAGCTACGGCCACGATTCGCCGCCCAAGGTCATGTGGGGCGTGGATGATCAGATTCGGGACCTTTTCCAAGAGGCTAAGATTGCTGCAGAGCAGCTGCCTGATACTTCGATTGAAGAAGTCAAGGACAAGTTTGAGACTTTTGCTGCTGAGTTTGAAGCTATGATTTTCAAGGAAGAGTCCATTTTGCTGATGATACTCCTCGAGTCCTTTACTCAGGATGACTGGCTCAAGATTGCTGAGGAGAGCGATGCTTATGGCTATGCCATTATCAAGCCAGCGGAAAAATGGATTCCTGCGCGTCACTCATTTTCGGAGGAGGAAGCTGGGGATGCTGCTGATGAGGGAAGCGAAGCGCCAGCCAGCACAGAACAGGCTAGTGATGGCAGATTTCAGCAGGTCATTGATACGCCGGATGGTCAGGTCATCATTTCCTTTAAGCCCAAGGAAAAGAAGGAGCAAGCCTTTAATCGGGACTCCCAGCAGCTTTTTGGTCATGGTTATCTGTCGGTGGCGGAGGCTAATCTGATTTTGGACCATCTGCCCATGGAGATTACCTTTGTGAATAAGGACGATATTTTCCAGTATTATAATGACAACGTGCCGGCGGACGAGATGATTTTCAAGCGGACGCCGTCCCAGATAGGGCGCAATGTCGAGCTCTGTCACCCGCCCAAGTTTTTGGATAAGGTACGGCGGATTTTCAAGGCTCTGCGCCAGGGAGAGCGGGACAAGTTTGAGATGTGGTTCAAGTCGGAATCGCGGGGCAAGTTTGTCCATGTGACCTATGCGGCGGTGCGGGATGAATCTGGTGAATTTCAGGGGGTGCTGGAGTATGTACAGGACATTCAGCCCTTCCGTGACATTGACAGTGATTTTTACCGAGATTTGGACTAGGTATTTGCAGTTAGAAAGTGAGAGAAATGAGTTACGAACAGGAATTTTTACAGGAGTTTGAAGCTTGGGTTAAGACCCAGGTCATGATTAATGAGATGGCCCTCAAGGAGAGTCAGGCAGTCTACGAGGCGGACCAGGACGAGCGGGCCAAGGAAGCGGCCATTCGCTATGAAAGTCGTCTCGATGCCTACCAGTTCCTTTTAGGGAAATTTGCCAACTATCAGGCGGGCAAAGGCTTCCATGACCTGCCAGACGGACTTTTAGGTGAGAGAAATTATTGATTTTTCGCTGCAAAGATGATAGAATAGGTTCATCAGAGGTGTTTTGAGTCAAGCATTTTACAGAAAGTGGCGGTGCTGAGAAGTCCACAAATGTGTCAAAACTGGTTGCTGATGAGATGAAAAATTGAAATAAAAGTGTCTTTTTGTTTCCTTTTAGGACTAGGCAGCGAGTTGCAGGCTATACTAGCATATGCCAAAGCGACTTAACGACGTCATAAATGAGGAACAAGAAGAGAAAAGTTGCGGGCATCTGCCCGAAATTGGGTGGTACCGCGGATAAGCACATTCGTCCCTGTCATGGATATGACAGGGGCGATTTTTTGTAGAAAGCGAGGGAGAAGGATGACAAGAGTAGCATTACCAGATCGATTAGAAACAGAACGGCTCGTGTTGCGAGTCCGCACCGTGGCTGATGTTGTGGATATTTTTGACTATGCCAGTAGGCCAGAAGTTTCCTATCCAGCAGGCTTTCCGCCCGTCCAGACCTTGGAGGATGAGATTTACTACCTGGAGCATATCCTTCCCGAGCGCAATGAAAAGAACAATCTTCCGGCGGGCTATGGGATTGTCGTCAAAGGGACCGACAAAATCGTTGGCTCTGTCGATTTCAACCATCGCCATGAAGATGATGTACTGGAAATCGGCTATATCTTGCATCCAGACTATTGGGGACGTTGTTATGTGCCAGAAGCGGCGCGTACCTTGATTGATCTAGCTTTTAAAGAATTGGGTCTTCACAAGATTGAGCTGACTTGCTTTGGTTATAACCTGCAAAGTCAACGAGTTGCGGAAAAATTAGGCTTTACCCTTGAAGCTCGCATACGAGACCGCAAAGATGCCCAAGGCAATCGCTGTGATGATTTGAGATATGGCTTGCTGAGGAGTGAGTGGGAGGCTCAACAGAACCCAGAAGTGTGTGGGTGATTTTGAACATCAGTTTAGGAAGATTATGGAGGATAGTTAAATGGATATTTGGAATCTTATTAGTGAATTGTATGAATCTGATAAGGTTGCTTTTATAGCACTGGTTATTTCATTAATTGTAGGATTTTTTACATTAATAATAAATATTTTTACCTTTTTTTCAAATCGTAAAAAACAAAAAGAAGATGATAAGAGACAAAAAGAACAAGATGATTTTAATAAAGATGCGCAAGATAAATTGAGTAATTTTCAGGATTTTCAAAAAGAATTTTTAAGATATAAACAATCTACTGATGAGTTGCAATTTAACTTACAGAACCGGTCTGATTTAATTCCTTATTTTCATTTAAATCGCACTAAATCTCGTATTTTTAGTGTTAATCACCAGCTGATTGTTGAAATCTATTTGACTAATGTTGGTCGAGGTACAGCAACCAATATAATGACTTGTGAGCCTAACAAAGATCCAAATGGAATTCCTATTTATTTTGAGCAGACCCCATTTTTGGGAAAAGCTACACATGCTTTTTATAATTATTTTAGTGAGAATTTTGCTATCCCCAATGAATCAATCTCATTTAGCTTGAATGAGATTAACCAACAAGCAAAACAGTCGTATTTCTTGATTTTTAAAATTAAATTCAGTGATGCTCTTGGTCGGGAATATGAACAAAAATTTATATTTGGGTATGATAATTATGCAGTTAAAGGAATAAATCTGGATTCTGCATCATATCCTCCAGAATTGATTAAAGATATTAACTAGAAAGGACACACACATGTCTAAACAACTTTCACCTAAATACAATCCAGCCGAGGTTGAGGCTGGGCGTTATCAAAAATGGCTTGATGCTGATGTTTTCAAGCCTTCTGGAGATCAAAAGGCCAAGCCTTATTCGATTGTGATTCCACCACCAAACGTAACTGGTAAACTTCACCTTGGTCACGCTTGGGATACGACCTTGCAGGATATTATCATCCGTCAGAAGCGAATGCAAGGCTTTGATACGCTTTGGCTGCCAGGGATGGACCACGCTGGGATTGCGACCCAGGCTAAGGTCGAGGAGCGTTTGCGGGAGCAAGGCATTTCCCGCTATGACCTCGGTCGTGAAAAATTCCTTGATAAAGTCTGGGAATGGAAGGACGAATATGCGACTACCATCAAGGAGCAATGGGGCAAGATGGGGCTCTCTGTAGACTATTCTCGTGAGCGCTTTACGCTAGATGAAGGTCTGTCAAAAGCTGTCCGCAAGGTCTTTGTCGAGCTTTACAAGAAAGGCTGGATCTACCGTGGTGAGTTTATCATCAACTGGGATCCAGCAGCTCGCACAGCCCTGTCTGATATCGAGGTCATCCATAAGGACGTGGAAGGTGCTTTCTACCACATGAACTATATGCTGGAGGATGGCTCACGCGCCCTTGAAGTAGCGACCACTCGTCCTGAGACGATGTTTGGAGATGTGGCCGTTGCGGTCAATCCAGAAGATCCACGCTACAAGGACTTGATTGGTCAAAACGTTATTCTGCCGATTGCCAATAAATTAATCCCAATCGTTGCGGATGAACACGCCGACCCTGAGTTTGGTACAGGTGTCGTGAAAATCACGCCTGCCCACGATCCAAACGACTTCTTGGTCGGTCAACGCCACAACTTGCCACAAGTTAACGTCATGAACGATGACGGAACTATGAATGACTTGGCCTTCGAATATGCAGGCATGGACCGTTTCGAAGCTCGTAAGGCAGTCGTGGCTAAGTTGGAAGAAATCGGCGCCCTTGTCAAAATCGAAAAACGTATCCACAGTGTTGGTCACTCAGAGCGGACTGGCGTTATGGTTGAGCCGCGTCTGTCTACTCAGTGGTTCGTAAAGATGGATCAGCTGGCTAAGAATGCTATTGCTAACCAAGACACAGAGGATAAGGTAGAATTTTACCCGCCACGCTTCAACGATACCTTCCTCCAATGGATGGAAAATGTCCACGACTGGGTAATTTCCCGTCAACTCTGGTGGGGTCACCAAATCCCTGCTTGGTACAATGCTGAGGGTGAAATGTATGTCGGTGAAGAAGCTCCAGAAGGTGACGGATGGACTCAGGACGAAGACGTCTTGGATACTTGGTTCAGTTCAGCCCTTTGGCCATTCTCAACCATGGGCTGGCCAGATGTCGACTCAGAAGACTTCAAGCGTTACTTCCCAATATCAACCCTAGTAACAGGTTACGACATCATCTTCTTCTGGGTGTCTCGTATGATCTTCCAATCTTTAGAATTCACTGGTCGTCAGCCATTCCAAAACGTGCTCATCCACGGTCTCATTCGGGATGAGGAAGGCCGCAAGATGTCCAAGTCTCTCGGTAACGGGATTGATCCGATGGATATCATTGATAAATACGGTGCTGACGCCCTGCGTTGGTTCCTGTCAAACGGCTCTGCCCCTGGCCAAGACGTCCGCTTCAGCTATGAAAAGATGGATGCTTCTTGGAACTTCATTAATAAAATCTGGAACATTTCCCGCTATATCCTCATGAATAATGAAGGCTTGACGCTAGATGTGGCGCGTGAGAATGTCGCTCAGGTGGCGGCTGGTCAGGCAGGCAATGTCACTGACCGCTGGATTCTCCACAACCTCAACGAAACCATTAGCAAGGTCACTGAAAACTTCGATAAGTTTGAGTTTGGTGTGGCTGGTCACATCCTCTACAACTTCATCTGGGATGAATTTGCCGACTGGTATGTGGAGCTGACTAAGGAAGTGCTATACAGCGACAATGACGACGAGAAAGTCATCACTCGCTCTGTCCTCCTTTACACGCTGGACCAAATCCTGCGCTTGCTTCACCCAATCATGCCTTTCGTGACTGAGGAAATCTTTGGTCAAATCTCAGAAGGCTCTATCGTCACAGCGGAATACCCAACTGTCAACCCAGCCTTTGAAGACCTTGCGGCCCACACAGGTGTCGAAAGTCTCAAAGACTTGATCCGTGCTGTTCGTAATGCGCGTGCGGAAGTAAACGTAGCACCAAGCAAGCCCATCACTATCCTTGTCAAGACTAGTGATAGCGACTTGGAAGCCTTCTTTAACAGCAATGTTAACTACATCAAACGCTTCACAAATCCAGAACACTTGGAAATCGCATCAACCATCCCTGCACCTGAACTCGCTATGTCAAGCGTCATCACAGGAGCAGAAATTTACCTGCCACTGGCAGATCTCCTCAATGTCGAAGAAGAACTGGCTCGTCTCGATAAAGAACTCGCTAAATGGCAAAAAGAACTGGATATGGTTGGCAAGAAGCTCTCTAACGAACGCTTCGTAGCCAACGCCAAACCAGAAGTCGTACAAAAAGAACGCGACAAACAAGCCGACTACCAAGCTAAATACGACGCGACCGTGGCGCGGATTGAGGAGATGAAGAAACTAGTCTAGTAAGATTATAATAGGCAGACTCGTAAAATCTTAATTGATTTCGAGACTGCTTTTTTTATGTTTTTATGGTAAAATTGAAGTATTTAAATAAAAGAGAAAGTTATGTTATGAATTATATAGATTTGTTTGCAGGTTCGGGGGGGTTATCCCTAGGTTTACATAATGCAGGCTTAGAGGGACTATTCGCAATTGAGCGAAATAAAGACGCATTCAAAACATTAAAATTTAATTTGATTGATAAAAGAAAGCATTTTTCTTGGCCTGATTGGCTTGAGATGAAAAACTGGGATATAAATGAATTGCTTGAAGAGCATTCAGAAAATCTGGCAAGCTTGAGTGGTAAGGTTGATCTTGTTGTGGGTGGACCGCCTTGCCAAGGTTTTTCGATGGCAAAAGAATCGAGGATTGAAGAAACCAGTTACGGTTTCACAAGCAATTAATGATTTAAAAAATAGTCACGGAGAAATTGATAGTAAAGATACTAAGGGTTTTAAGAATGGGAAGTATGGTCGAACGATTTCCTCATATCAAAAATTAATGAGAAGAAATATTGAACGAGGTAGTTTACCAGATAGCCATAGATTTGCAAAACATAGAAGTGAGACAATAGATTTATTTGAACGTTTAATGGATGCTTCTGAACAGAGTATTCGGATTACTCCCTCTATGAATCTCGTTGAAGGTTTGAAAAAACGTGGAGTAACACCATTAAAGAAAAATTCGATTTGTAATACGATTACCTCTATTCCGGACGATTATATCCATTATGATGAACCTAGAATCATGACTGTTAGAGAGCATGCTAGAATTCAAAGTTTTCCAGATGACTATGAATTTAAAGGACCGTACACAACAGGTGGGGAGCGTAGAAAAACAGATGTTCCGAGATATACTCAAGTAGCAAATGCTGTTCCCCCTTTGTTTGCTGAACAAGTTGGAGAAGTTCTTTTGAAAATCTCTGAATAAGGAGTTAAGATGGAAGAAAAATTACACTTTAAAGTAAGTTCTGGTTTAAAGGATATAATTGGTAAAGACCTGATTACAAACGAATTAGTAGCTATCTTCGAGTTGGTAAAAAATGGTTATGATGCTGATGCAACAGAAATAAATCTTATTATAAACAGTTATGAAAATTACATTATCATTCAGGACAACGGTAAGGGAATGAATCGTGATGATATTGAAAATAAATGGCTGTTTGTTGCTCATTCAGAAAAAAAAGATAGTGATAAGGTATATGCTGGTTCCAAAGGAATAGGCCGTTTTTCTTGTGATAGATTAGGAACTAAGCTTAAGCTTATTAGTCATAAAGATGAAGAAGCTAGTGAATTGAAAATTGACTGGGGTGAATTCGAAAAGGATTCTCTAACAAAATTTGAAGAGTTAGATGTCACATATACTAGCTTAGACGTAGTCGAAGACCGTTTTATTCAAAAATCAGGGACTATTTTAAATATCTCTAACTTGAGAGATACTTGGGATTTGAATAGAGTTAATAAGGTTATAGAAGCGCTTCAAAGACTTGTAAACCCGTTTGTAGATGATGGTAAAATAAAAATTAATGTTAAGTATATTTCATCCTCCTCAGGAATTGCTGAGTTGGATGAGTATATTAGTAATAATGTTGCTTCAGTATTGGATAAAAAAACAATTTATATTGAGTGTGAAATAAAAGAAAAGGAAATTAGTATCACTCTATACGATCAAGAAAAGATAATTTACTCTTTTAAAATTGAGAATAATACAATTTTAAAAGATATTTACTTCAAAATTTATTATTTAAGTACAGCAGCAAAAAACAATTTTACAAGAATAATGAAAACGACACCGAAAGATTATGGGTCTATTTTCTTGTATAAGAATAATTTTAGGATTTTTCCATATGGAGAAGTTGATTTTGATGCCTTTGGTCTAAACCTACGTAAAACACAAGGTTTTAATCGATATTTAGGACATAGGGAATTGCTAGGCTGGATTAACATAACAGATTCTGAAAATCATTTTAATGAAGNTACATCTCGCGATAGAGGATTTGTTACTAATTCTTATACTATAGAATTTGAAAAAGTATATATGGAACTTGTTCACAGACCATTAGAATCCTATATGCAATTAATAAACTTTGGAAATAGTGATATTGATGAGATTGAAACTGATGATACTGAAGCTATCCAAAAGTTAATTCGAAGATTTAAAAAGTACAAATTTACAGTTGCTCCGACATATTACGAACTTCCTAAAATCGCTCAACCATTAGAGAAAAAATTTGAACTTCTTGATGATGCAAACACAACTCTTTCAGAAAAAAAAGAGCTTCAAAAAAACTTGAAAAAAGCTACTATAGAGCTAAGAAAAGAAAATGAAGAAGTAAAAAAAGAAAAACAAAAAATTGATAAAGAGAACATCCGTTTGAAAAATGAAATTGAGATTAAGGAAAAAATAATCTCAAATGAAAAACCGGTACGTCAAGATATGCTTTTTCATGAATTAGGAAAAGCTGGTAAAGAACTAACAGTTACTTTACAGAAAATGATTCGGCTTATGACACTAGAAGAGTATGAAAAGTTTTCAGATACAATTTATAAAATTAGAAGAACTTCTGATAAACTATCATCAATAAAAAAACAAAT
>NZ_RJMM01000035.1 GCF_003943655.1 Streptococcus sanguinis | reverse complement strand
GTCATATAATCATTCATCTAATCGTGACATATAAATACTTTTTCATAAGTTAACCATCCCTTTATATCCTGTTAATATATTATTCTATATATTATAGCATAATTATAGGAAAAAGAAAAGAATTTATAAACAAAAAGCGCTCAGTGCGGAAGAAGATCTTCTCTCCTACACTGAGCTTATTTTTTTATCTTAGTAATATTCACCCTGACGGTAATCCCATGAGTTGAAAGTATCGGACAGGTGCATCATGATTTTGTCGATGTCCAAGCCTTTGCGGATGACTACTGGTGCTGGTGAGATGGAACGTTGGCCACCTTGTTCTGGAATTAGTTTTCCATCCTTGTCAACCATAGAGACCATGACACCTTGCTCGTAGCGAGTTTCAATGGTCTTGTCTGACTGGATAGAAGCTACATAGTCATCTGCTTCAATAACGAGGTCAACAGCATTTTCGATGCGCTCGCCAATCCCTTCGACCTTGCCGCGGTTTCCTTTACCGGATGGGTTAGCGGAGGAAGCATAAACCATCTTGCCTTCTTCCCAAAGCTTAGCTGCCAGCTGCTCGCCCGCCTTACCAAACTTAATAACAAAACAGCTAGTGCCACGAACATCTGTCATCAGCTCTTCCCGACCGTCGCCAAAGGCTTTGAGCTTTTCAAAAGCTTCTGGCTTCCATGGAAGGATACAGCCCAAGAGGATGTCTTCATCCCAATGCTTTTGATAAAAAGCTTCAATTTCCGGATTTAGCTGAGCCAAAGCACGGAGCTCATCCATACTGGCACAGAGGACAACACCTGGCTTATTACGGTTACGAGACTTAGCTTCGAACTTACGCTCCAAGCCAGCTTTATCGCTGGTCATGATGATGTAACCCACCTTGGTCGGGCAAACGATACAGCCGCCATCGCTTTTCAAGATGTCATAACCTTCTTGTGAAAGCTGTCCGTTCCATTGAATGTGTTTTGTCATAAGTTTCTTCCTTTTCTATTAAATTAAGATTTATTTTACCATATATTTTTATCGGAGACAAGGTTTTTTCAGAATTTTCTCAATATAGCAAAAATAAGGTTACTGCCAATAAGATGGACGATTTTTTTCATATTCTGTAATCAAATCCTCGTACTGCAGCGTAATGCCGATGTCATCCAGACCGTTGAGGAGCTTGTGCTTCCATTCTCCATCAATGTCAAAGGAGAATTCTCCCACCGGTGAAAAAATCTTCTGCTGCGTCAAATCCACCGTCACTTCATCCGTTGGCTTCAGATTAGCCAAGGCTTGCCGCACTTCGAGCGGCTGGACGATAGGCAGCATACCGTTATTAAGCTCGTTATTGTAGTGAATATCCCCGAAAGATCCGGCAATGACTACCTTGAAGCCATAGTCAGCTAAGGCCCAGGCAGCGTGCTCCCGAGAGGAACCCGCACCGAAATTGTCCCCTGTAATCAGAATAGTCGCCTTGCGATACTCCGGTCTATTAAAGACGAAATCAGGATCTTCGGTGTACTGATTGTCCAGATAACGCCAAGCGTACATAAGGTACTTACCAAAGCCTTTTTTATCAATTAACTTGAGAAACTGCTTGGGCAAAATTTGGTCTGTATCGATATTATCGTTCATGAGGGGGACTGTTGTCCCCGTGTAGATTGTAAATTTTTCCATAAAACTTCCTTACTGGACCTCCGGTAGTTGGCGGACGTCTACGAAGTGCCCGGCAATGGCTGCCGCTGCTGCCATGGCAGGACTGCAAAGATGGGTTTTAGCACCAAATCCCTGACGATCCTCAAAGTTCCGATTACTGGTCGAAGCACAGTGGACTCCGTCTGGCACCTTATCTGGATTCATTCCCAGACACATGGAACAGCCCGGATCGCGCCACTCAAAGCCTGCATCCATGAAAATTTTATCCAGTCCCATCTTTTCAGCAGCCCGCTTGACCGGACGAGAGCCTGGCACAACGATAGCTGTCAGATTGGGAGCAATATGCTTGCCAGCGACAAACTTAGCTGCCAGCTGCAAATCGCTGAGTCTGGCATTGGTACAGGAGCCGATAAAGATATAGCCTAGGTCAATATCTTCTGCTTTCTTACCTGGGGAGAGATCCATGTAATTGTAGGCCCGCTCGTCGTTCATATCACGGATTTCAGGGAAAGCCGCGCCAAACTCTACTCCCATAGAAGGATTGGTTCCCCAAGTCACCATAGGTGCCAGCTCGGAGACATCAATCTCAATAACCTTATCATAGACAGCATCAGGATCACTGACCAGAGTCTTCCAATCGGCTACCGCCGCCTCAAAGTCCTTGGGAGCGCCCGGCCGGCCTTGAACATAATCATAAGTCTTCTGGTCGGGATTCATAATGCCCATCTTGGAGCCAAACTCTATAGACATATTGCAGATAGTCATACGCTCTTCCATGGTCAGATGGTCAATCGCATCACCAGCATACTCGACCACATGACCAACACCAGCGGCCACACCATATCGGGCAATCAGAGCGAGGATAAAGTCCTTGGAATAGACACCTTTAGGTGGCACTCCAGTAAATTTGACCAACATTTTCTTAGGCTTGACCTGCCAAATGGTCTGCGTGGCAAAGACGTGCTCCACCTCCGAAGTACCGATTCCAAAAGCAATAGCTCCAAAGGCTCCGTGAGTGGCCGTGTGACTGTCACCGCAGACGATGAATTTGCCCGGCTGCGTCTTGCCCGTTTCGGGTCCAACCATATGAACAATCCCCTGCAGTTCCGATCCGTGAGCTGCATGCTCAATACCAAAATCCTTGACATTCTCAGAAAGTTTATCAATCTGAGCCTTGGAAATCACATCCCGAATATCATAGATATTGACCGTAGGAACATTATGATCAAAGGTTCCAAAGGTCAAATCCGGCCGTCTAACCTTGCGCCCTGCATCTCGAAGACCTTGAAAAGCCTGAGGACTGGTTACTTCATGAATATAATGCTGATCCACATACATAAGCTGGGGCTGGCCTTCTTCACCAGTTATCAGATGCCTTTCCCACAGCTTATCAAAAATCGATTTTCCAGCCATACTAGCTTCTCCATATGTAATATAAAATTCCGATTTTCACTATTATTCCGCAAATCCAAGCCAGCCAGAAATACCATTTTCTGGTCTTGTGGTGAAAGAGTCGACCGCCTAATAAAGCGCCCAAACCTCCGGCTGCCAATGCTGACAAGAGCAAAGTCTTCTCTGGAATGCGGTAGTGATTTTTCTTAGCCTTACGCTTATCCCAGCCATAAAGCAGGAAAACGATAAGGTTCCAAAGTAGGCAAATACCTGTTAATATCCATTTCATAAATTATTAATAATTGACTCCGTCATTTGAGCTGTCCCTGACTGACCACCCAAATCTCGGGTTAAGATACCCTGAGCCAAAGTCTTCTCCACCGCTGCTTCAATCGCTTCTGCAGCTTCAACCTCTGCAAAACTATCCCGCAGCATCATGGATACAGAAAGTATCATGCTGATAGGGTTGGCAATGCCCTGCCCCGCAATATCTGGAGCCGAACCATGGATGGGCTCGTAAAGACTTGGTCCAGATGCCGAATGACTGGCCGATGGCATAACTCCCAGCGTCCCTGACAAGACACTGGACTCGTCGGATAGAATATCTCCAAAAAGATTTTCCGTTACCACAACATCAAACTTAGCAGGATTGGTAATCATGAGCATCGCAGCGCTGTCCACCAGCTGGTGCTCCAAGGTCACATCTGGATAATCCTTGGCCACCTCATTTGCTACTCTGCGCCAGAGTTTAGATGTCGCTAGCACATTTTGCTTGTCAATACTGGTCACGCGCTTTCTGCGACCACGCGCAATGTCAAAGGCTTTACGGACAATTCGCTCCACCTCTTCATAACTGTAGTCGTTAATATCACGCGCAGATCTGTCCTCCAAAATATGCTCACCAAAGTAAATCCCACCAGTCAGCTCACGCACGACCACGAAGTCCACGCCAGCAATTCTTTCAGCCTTCAAAGGCGACAAATGCTTCAAAGAATCGAAAATCTTAACTGGGCGGATATTGGCATAGAGTTCAAGCTCCTTGCGCAGAGCGAGCAAGCCTTGCTCTGGCCGAATCAGAGCATTATCATACTGGGGACTGCCGATAGCTGCTAGGAGAATAGCATCCGCCTCCTTGGCCGCTTCTAGAGTTGACTGAGGGAGAGGATGACCTTCCGCATCAATACCAGCACCCCCAAAAGCTTTCTCCGTGATATGATAAGTAAAACCGAACTTGCCCGCAACAGCAGCCAGTACTTGGAGACCGGCTTCCATGATTTCTGGGCCAATACCATCACCTGCCAGAGCTACAATTTCTTTTGTCATAGTCGCTTCCTTCTAATTATTTGTAGGCAGATCGCGATAAGATACCTGATGGCCGATTTCACCAGCATTTTCCTTTTGCACAAAGGTGTTGGCATGGATATAGGCAATGGCGCTGGCCTTAAGAACATCAAAGTCAATACCAGAGGAGTTGAAAATTGTATCTGTATCCGTATTTTCAACAGCTACCAAGACGCGAGCCTGAGAGTCAATACCATCCGTTACCGCTTCAATGTTATAAGACAAAAGTTGGACAGATTGGTTAAAGAATTGGTCAATGGCATTAAAGATAGCTTCAACACTTCCTTTACCTTCTGCCACACAGCTGACCGTCTCTCCGTCGCCATTAACCAGCTGCACATCTGCTGTGATGGTATGGTCATCATTGGTCGTCAGCTGCAGATCATCAAAGTGGAAGCCTTCAGGATTTTCGACCGTCGTTCCAGCAATCAGAGCCCGAATATCAGCATCCGTGACTTCATTTTTCTTATCAGCCAAGACCTTAAACTTAGCAAAGAGATCATTGATTTCAGATTCCGCAAAGTCCAGAGCCAGTTCTTTGAGTTTTTCGACAAAGGCATGGCGGCCAGACAGTTTGCCAAGCGGCAGTGAATTGCTCTTGACTCCAACCAACTCTGGTGTGATGATTTCATAGGTCAGTGGATTCTTAAGAACACCATCCTGATGGATACCGGACTCATGAGAGAAGGCATTGCCGCCAACAACCGCCTTGTTCTTAGGCACTGGAATACCAGAGAAGCGGGATACCAGCTCAGAAGTGTTGATGGTTTCATTAAGGACAATGTCTGTCTCAACTTGGTAATAGTCCTGACGAATCTCCAATGCAACTGCAACTTCTTCCAATGCTACATTTCCAGCCCGCTCACCAATACCGTTGATAGTTCCCTGAACACGACCAGCACCGTGCTTGATAGCCGTCAAAGTATTGGCCGTTGCCATGCCAAGGTCATCATGGCAATGAACACCAAATACCACCTTATGATCAGAAGTCACATTTGCCACTAGGTAGTCGAAAATATTTGCAAACTCTTCCGGAGTAGTAAAGCCGACTGTATCTGGAATATTGATATAAGTCGCACCTGCATCAACCGCTGTTTGTACCACCTGAAAGAGGAAATCCAGCTCTGTTCGTGTCGCATCCTCTGGTGAAAACTCGACTATCTCAAACTTGGAGCGAGCGTAGGAGACATGCTCTTTCACAGCTTCTAAAATCTCTTCCTTGGACTTTTTCAACTTAAACTCTCTGTGAATAGGACTGGTCGCAATGAAAACATGAATCTGTGGATGCTTGGCATACTTGAGCGCTTCATAGCAGGCATCAATATCGGACTTGACCGAACGCGCTAGCCCAGTAACAGAAGCTTTTGTGATGGCTTTAGCAATCTCCTGCACCGCCGCAAAAGAATCTGGACTCGCAGCAGGAAAACCGGCTTCAATGACTGAAATACCCCACTTCTCTAACTGCTTGGCAATAGCCACCTTCTCCTTGATAGAGAAATTCACTCCTGGTGTCTGCTCGCCATCCCGGAGGCTGGTATCAAAAAACTCAACTTTGCGTGTCATAGACAACTCCTTTTCTAAGATACATAGACCATTTAGGAAAAATCTTCCCCAACTTCTAGGTCGTGTTCAATGACTGAGACGGTATGAGACAAATTGATTTCAGAAAAATCAAGATGCATTCCCACTCCCGTCGCTCCTTTAGAAACCATTTCTTCCTCATCAGAATTTGAGGTAAGATAGGTGAAATAAAAAACATCTCACTTGAGGAACAAGCGAGATGTTAATTTACTCCCGCTTGGTAAGCCAAACAGGACTAATGCTTTTGCACTAGCCCGAGTAACGCAACAACAAAGGAAAGTTTGAAGATTGAGTTGACCTCATGTTTGACTAACTCCTTTTTGAGATGGTTTCTTATTGTTTAGTATTTTAACACAGTATCATAAACCTGTCAAGAAAAAGTCTATATTTTCTGAAAATTTTTAATATGCTGGATTATTTTTTGGGGATTTAAAACTGTAAATACGAGAAAAAAGAAGTAAGGCAAGTCTCACTTCTTCTTTTTTTCAGCAATCGTAACATAGTTTATTCACTCACTTCATCCAGCTTATTCTGAAAGCGTCTGTTCTCCTGATAGCGAGCTTCTAGAACATCGTCTATGCGCTTTTTGTATTGCTGATGGTATTGATCCAGATTATCCTCTATTTGAAAAATATAAGGTTGAGCTGCTGTCAAAGGAACCTCTCTACATGCATAAGAAATCGCCTCTAAAAGTTTGTTCGTCTCCCTATCAAACTTATGATAGTATGTATCTAAGTCTGTCTCTACTCGGTCTAACTCACGCAGTTTTAGTGCATGTTCATCTTCCAATTCTCGACGCTTCTTTTTATCCAGCATTACCTCTCCTCCTATCCCTTGATTGGACTATCCAAAGAAGGCATCTGCATCGTCTGAGTTAGATGAGTTTCAGCAGCTTGCGCTGCCTTCCCTTCAAATCCACCCTTTATATTTTTAACATAGTTAGTAGAAGCATAATTTTTCATATCCAAAGCCGCCTCCTGTAGCTGAGTTGCTAACTCCGCTCCTTTAGCAAGAATAAGCTGCTCTTTGGCCGCTATCAAAGCCTTGATAGCTTGCCGCTCCTGCTCTTTCATCTTTTCTTTAAACTGTTTTGCCAACTCCACTTTAGTTATGAGGGCATCATCATTTACTATCAGCACCATTCTTACCCCTCCATGTTCCTTTCACATCTGCTAAGAGATTATTGAAATCCTCAGCTTGCTGAGTATCGACTGCTGCAAAATCTCCACTAGCTCTAACCAAAGTCATTCCCAACTGTTCAATCTCTGTCATAAAGCCTTTTGCAGATGTCTCTGTGCTGCTTTCAATCGTATCATCCCAAAAACGAGAAACATTAAAATCAGCCAATAAACTCGCTACCTCTGTACCACTCAGATAGGTCACCATTCCCATCGCCTCTGTACTCGTATCCTTTACTGTATTTTGGACAAATTCTTTGGCATCCGACAATAAGGTTTGAACATGCTTAACTTTATCTTCCATTTCAAAGATAGCCAGCTGTGCTGCAGTCTGAAGGAGACGAGCACGAACCAAAATTCTATCTTCTCCTGTAAGATTGCCATTTCCCAACTGTTCCTGATAGCGAGTAATAGCTTCACGATCCCAAGCCATAGATTCCAAGCGAGCAACCCTAATAATTTCCTTGTATTCTGTCTCAAATTGATGATAGAAGGCATACCCCAAAACAGCCCTATCAGGAAGATCTCCTTTCATTAGAGAATTGAATATATTTGAAGCGGTTTCTTCATCAACTCCCAGTTTTCGAAGAGCATCCAGAGTTTTAGCAATTAGACGAGCTAGCTTTTCACCCGCTCTCAGCAGTTCTGGATGATAATCAGCAGAAGCGGTCAAAAAAGAACCTTTACCGTCTCCCTGAAAAACACCAAAATCATGGGCACTCTCCGAATCGAAACTCTGGGTATAGTATAAGGGAACCACAATATTAACTTTACCAACTGGTCCACCTTCACCTCTTACATGATATTGCTCACCGTCCTCAGGTAAATGAGCAATTGTATATTCTCGATTAAGCATACTCACCATGTCAAAGGGATTGACATAATATTCAATTTTTTTACCTATGGCTTTGATTTGATCTGGAGTTAATCCCATTTTTAAAAGGCTTTTGGTAGTATCCGGACCATCAAAGAGGACCACTCTTCCAATCTTATCTAAATCATTACTGCTCAATCCAGCTATTCCTTGAACCGTCACCATGGTCCCTAGCGAATGTGCTGAAAGATCCATTGTTGCATTAGGCGCTTTCTCTCTCATTTCTTGGATACGAGTTTTCATGGCCTCGGTTGCCAAAGGAGCTTGTGGAATATGGATGTGATTAAACGCAAACTGAGCGTCATTATCTATCCAATCATTCAAATTTAGTGCTTTGATGCCCCGCTCAAGTATCTTATCTAAGTTAAAACCATCGCTACCTCGAATAGCCATATAAGTTTTCTTGGTATCTTTTCCCAACGTCGGCGTATCCGTTAAAAAATAAGAATTAAAGCCCGCTTTTTCGTCAGTCATTAACCCCTTTTGATAGCTGTCTACAATACGTGGCTCACGTCTCATACCGTTCGTATCAGGTACTGGTACGGTGGTAATTTTATTGACATCGTGCAAATCAGAATCAGGTTGTAAATAGACCCTGCCATCATAAGGAAGATTCTTACCTCCAGGGGTGATTTCTTCATCATAAATTACTTCTTTTGAGAAATCAAATACTTTTACTTTGGTTGAGTTATTTTTAGGTGGAAAATTATTAGGACGACCAGTATAAGCCGACTGCGCTAAATCTCCATAAAAATTATCAAAAGTTTTTAAATTACTATTACTCATAAATATCCCATACATTGCCTTTCAAGACTCTTATCGGTTGCATTTCAGAAATTCTCTTAATATCAGGAATACTGTTTCTATTATGTTCTAGCGGGAAACCCAGAGTAAATTCAGAATCTTCAATATTATTAATTCTTCCGCTTAAAGTTAGTATATTCCCCCCACCTTGAGGAGTTCCGTTACCTATATCCTCAATTGTCAAACTACCCCAGTCAAACTGAACACTTTTAACTTTAGGATTTCTGGATTTAACAAATTCAGCCATTTCTTCTTCATGCTTTTTTAAATAAGCTAGCTGTTTCTCTTTTGGACTTCTCAAATCGAAAGTCTCATCTGTGAATAAACTTTTGTTTTGAACTGTCATAATTGTCCCTCCTATGACTAGAGTGGTTGCTATCGCAAGAATAGCTAATCTATTTTTTTTCATTATTTATCCTCCAAAGTAAAGAGAAGTTACTATTATTATATCATGAATACATTAAAAAATAATTTTGAAAAGTATTCCGTAAAATATGAAATTTACAAACTGCGCTAAATTTGCGTAGAAATTATGAAAGTTTTTTAAATTACTCTTCGCCAAATCCTCTTCCTCCTACACGAAGCGGACTCCCACTTCCAATTCCTTCAATAAAATCTTCTTTATTGTTCTTTCCATCTTTTATGTAAACCAAAACACTCCAACTTGAATCTTTGATATGATTAAAACCACCAAAAACTCGAATAACATTACCTCCACCCTGCGGTGTTCCATTTCCTATTTCTTCCCAACGTGTTTCTTCCCAAGCAATTTGAACAGACTCCACTTTAGGATTTAAAGACTTCACAAAATCTTCTATTTCTTTTTTATGCTCCTTCAAATAAGCTAGTTGTTTCTCTCTTGGACTTCTTAAATCGAAAATTCCATCTGTGAATAAACTTTTGTTTTGAACTGTCAGAATCGTCCCTCCTACGACCATAGAAGTGGTTAGCGCTACGATTGATAGAGTCGCTATTTTGCTTTTTTTCATCATTTTCTCTTATATTTCTACTTCTTTCTATAATTTCACAATATCACTTCTTAAGGCACTTCGTTTCTAAGAAGAATATACATCCTCATCTCCTCATATACTGAACGCCTCGGAAAAGGAGAAAGGCTGTTAGAATCAGAGAAACAAGCCAGATGGTCTTCAGAAGGTAAAATTGAATCAGATAGGTAGAGATGATGGCTCCAACTACAAAGCTTGCCAATAGGGCTACAAAGAAAAGGCCTTCTTGTAAATCTTTCCCTTTCTTGTTTCGAGCATAGTTGCCAAAAGCTACCATGGTTTTCTTGATATTCCCCGTCATAAAGGAGTTGTTATAGACAATGCCATCCACCTCGCCAAAAGCCGTCGCAACCAGTCCCATGCAGAAAGCCAGTGGCGGCACAATATAGAGGTGGGGGACATTTGCTGGCAAAAATCCAGCGATAACTGTCGTCAATATCAAAGGAAAAACACTGGACAGCCTGCGCCAAGAATGCTCAAAATAATGCTGAAAAACAGTCATCAAAAAAATCCCCAGCATAAAGGCCAGCATAGTCGCTAATTTAACTTCGATTCCTCTTGTCTCCTGATTGATGAGTTCAACCGAAAGGAAAACGACGTTTCCTGTCTGCCCTGCCACCAAGGTCCCTCCCCTCTCAATGAAGGTATAGGCGTCGATAAATCCTGCACAAAAGGTCAAGAGACAGGCAAAAAATTTTGAACGAGAGTGAAACTCTCTTTTTACAAATTGTTTCATAAACCACCTACAAAATAAGGGAGTGACCAGACTCCGAAAATCATAGATTTCAGTCCGTCCACTTCCCCTTGCTAGATTATATATCAAAAATCTTGCAGCTACTGCGATTCACCAGATTCACAAACTTTTGTTTCCTCAAATGACCGAGCAGAAAGCTACGTGTGCTAGCCCTCTCTGGCTTCCTTAAGGATTTTTTCAATCTTGGTCGTAATCAGGTCAATAGCCACCTTGTTAGAAGCTCCCTCTGGAATGATGACATCCGCATAGCGCTTGGTCGGCTCAATAAACTGATGGTACATAGGCTTAACGACACCCAAATACTGCTCAATAACACTATCCAAACTGCGTCCTCGCTCTTCCATGTCTCGCTTAATCCGACGGATAATCCGAACATCATCATCTGTGTCCACAAAGATCTTAATATCCATCAAATCCCGCAGGCGCTGGTCCTCCAAGACCAAAATCCCCTCAACGATGAACACATCCTGAGGATCCTGGCGATAAGTCTTTTGGCTGCGGGTATGCTCCGTATAGTCGTAAGTAGGGATATCCACTGGCCGACCAGCCAAGAGCTCCTTAATCTGCTCAATCATCAGGTCCGTATCAAAGGCAAAAGGATGGTCATAGTTGGTCTTAACCCGCTCCTCAAAAGTCAGATGCGTCTGATCCTTATAGTAGGAGTCATGCTCAATCATGGCAATATTTTCGTTGGGAAAATTAGCCAAAATTGCTCGAGAAACACTGGTCTTTCCGCCTCCGGAACCACCAGTCACACCAATAATAATAGGTCTATTTTGCATTATAAGCTCCATCTCTTGTTATCTTATCTATTTTACCGCAATTCATGTTATAATGAAAGAGCTAAAATAAAAAAAGTACATGCTTAAAAATAGAAAAAAGGGGGTTTTTATGTTCAAACTTGGAATCATCGGAACAGGTTCTATTTCTCATGAGTTCATCAAGGCCGCTCACTCAACAGGCGACTATCAGCTGGCAGCTGTCTACTCTCGGACTCTGGCTTCTGCTGAGCGCTTTGTGCAAAACTATGAAAATACAGCCGTCTATATTGAAATGCTGGACTTTCTGTCATCTGATATCGATGTTGTTTATATCGCCAGTCCCAACAGCCTGCATTTCAATCATGCCAAGGTAGCTATTCTGGCTCGTAAACACGTCATTGTCGAAAAGCCTACGGTTTCTCGTCCCAAAGAATGGCGGGAATTGGTCAAGCTGGCTGACGAGCACCAAGTCTATCTCTTTGAAGCTGCCCGCAACTATCATGAGCAGGCCTTTGATACAATCAGTGATTTTCTCAAGGACAAGACCGTCTTGGGAGCCAACTTTACTTATGCCAAGTATTCTTCTAAAATGCAAGCTCTGCTTGCAGGAGAGCAGCCCAATGTTTTCTCAGCCAAGTTTTCTGGTGGTGCTTTGATGGATCTGGGTGTCTATCCTGTCTATGCGGCTATCAGACTTTTCGGCCATCCTCGCTTCGCTCGCTACAGCGCCCAGCAGCTAGCCAATACGATTGATTTAAATGGAGCCGGCTGTCTCATCTATCCAGACTTTCAAGTTCAGATTCAGGCAGGTAAAAATATAAACAGCAATCTGCCTTCGGAAATTTACACGGATCAAGGAACTCTGACTTTAGACGGAATTGAATTTATCAGCTCAGCTATTTTCCAAAGTCTGGACGGTCAAGAGGAGGCGCTGCCTATCCAGCGTGCTTCCCATACCATGCTGGAGGAAGCTCAGGCTTTCGCGCGAGTGCTCAAGGGCGGACAGGATGCGGTTTATGAGAAATGGTTGAATGCGGCTACGGCTGTTCACGAAAGCTTATTTGCCATGCGCAAGGACGCTGGCATTAGATTTGAGGTTGATGATGATTAAGGAACAATTTCCCCCAAGCTGGCAAAATCAGCTGGCTCAACTAGGCTTTGAAGATTTGACAGCTATTCAGGAGAAGATGTTTGAGCCTATTTCTGCAGGAGATACGGTGCTGGGAATCAGTCCGACTGGTACTGGTAAAACTCTGGCCTATCTCTTTCCCAGTCTGCTCAAACTGACACCTAAAAAAGCCCAACAACTCTTGATTTTAGCTCCTAATACTGAGTTGGCTGGACAAATCTTTGAGGTCTGCAAGACTTGGGCGGAGCCTTTAGGGCTGACAGCCCAGCTCCTGCTCTCTGGCTCCAGCCAGAAGCGACAGATTGAGCGCCTTAAGAAAGGTCCTGAGATCATCATCGGAACACCTGGTCGGATTTTTGAATTAGCCAAGCTCAAGAAAATCAAGATGATGAATGTCGAAACCATTATTTTGGACGAATTCGACCAGCTGCTCAGCGATTCTCAGTATCACTTTGTAGATAAAATCACCCACTATGCGCCTCGTGACCACCAGCTGGTATATATGAGCGCCACCGCTAAGTTCGACCACGACAAGATTGCTGAAAATACTCTAGAAATCAGCATTGCCGACCAAGTTTTGGATAACATCCAGCATTTTTACATGCAAGTCGAAAAACGTGATAAAGTGGAGTTGCTGCGTAAGTTATCCAATGTTGAAGATTTCCGCGGACTGGTCTTTTTCAACGCTCTGTCAGACCTAGGCAGTGCTGAGGAAAAACTCCAATATCATGAAGCCAATGCCGTTTCTCTTGCCAGCGATGTCAACGTTAAGTTCCGCAAGGTGATTTTGGATAAGTTCAAAGAGCATCAGATTACTCTCCTGCTAGCCACTGACCTAGTTGCTCGCGGCATTGATATTGACTCCCTAGAATGCGTCGTCAATTATGAGCTTCCGCGCGATTTAGAAACCTATACCCACCGCTCTGGACGAACCGGCCGCATGGGCAAGGAAGGCTACGTGATTACCTTCATCAGCCATACAGAAGAGCTGAAAACATTGAAAAAATACGCCACCGTCCGAGAAATTGTATTAAAAAATCAAGAGCTTTATGTAACGAGTTAAGCTAAAAAAGCTTTGGAAATCTCATGTTTCCAAAGCTTTTTGCTTTTACTCATTGCCAACAAGAATTTCAAAAAACTAACCCCAAGACCGTCTTAGTCTCTGCCGTAATAAATACGATGCGGCTCTAGCTGGCCTTCCAGCAGCTCATCGACCGTTACCAAAGTATAGCCGTTACTCTTCAGATACTCGAGAACACTTGGCAGAGCGTCAATACTGGTCTGGTGAATATCATGCATGAGGATAATCGAGCCTGGCTGGGTTTTGGCAATCTCTTGCATAATGGCTTTAGTATTGCGTGTCTTCCAGTCTAGACTGTCTACATTCCACATGATAAAGGACTGGTCAACCGAATTTTGAATTGTAGCATTAATAGCTCCATAAGGAGGCCGCGTAATCGTTGGCTTGATGCCTATGACATTGTTAATAGCGGTCTGGGTATCAAGGATTTCTTTTTGGGCTGACTCCAGAGGTAGTTTGGTTAAGACTGGATGGTCCCATGTATGAATCCCAATCTGATGACCTTCATTGTGCACGCGCTTGACAATCGCTTCATTACCAGCAATGTTTTGCCCAACCATAAAGAAGGTCGCCTTGGCACCGTATTTCTTTAGGATATCCAGAGCCTGCGGTGTTGTCTTAGGATCTGGACCGTCATCAAAGGTCAGAGCAACCATTTTCACATGCTTCTTAGCCTCGAAACTCTGATAAGCTGCCAAGTCATCTCCAGTCAGATAGTCCGCATTGATCTGGTCATAGAAGCTAGACAAAGGAACGTCAATGCTAGTTAAGCCTTGCACTTCCTTACTCAGCTTAATAGAAAAATGGCTGTACTCATAACGGAAGGACAACTGACCCAACTCCGTTCCATTGAGGGTGTTGAGAATTTCCGTCTGCACCGCCTCATCGGCCTGTCTAAAGGTCAGCTGGCTGGATATTTCGTTGATGAAGATTTCCTTAGCTGCATCAGGATCCTGAAAGAGCTTATCCAGAGTGAAAGGGCTGCCGTCTGCACCAAGGTAGCTGTCAGCAACTTCCCGCTCTTCTCCTTTACTGATTTTCATCTCTTTGACATGATAGTCCTTGCGATGCACCAGTACTTCTTTAACATCCTTCAGGCTCGTTTCTTTTTCCTCGGCATAGTAGAAGGTCAATTCCTCAATCTTATCGCCCTTCTTCTGATTATCCTTAATCGTCTGGCTATCTGCGTCCATCTGCTCCTTGACGCTTGCCACGACCTGTCCATCTAGCAGAGGATAAAAGGACTCCACATAGTGGCTGCCAATCATCTTGCTCTGCTTTTCAGTATTTTCAGCGTGGAGGGTCTCTTCTTGGGCAATCAGCACACTAACTTTCTCTTGCAGTTCCTTTTCTTGGAAAATAGCGTAAATTTTTACAGCACCCAGAAATAGAGCAGCAACAAAAGCTAAACCTAGCAAGCTGAGAACAATGAGTGTTTTCTTACCGTGTTTCTTGTTATTTTGTCTTTTCATACACCTGTCCTAAATGAATAAAATTCATCATTTATCTTGCAAAATTAACTGCAGCTAGATGTTAGAGACTCTTCTCACGAATGACTTCCACCTTGTAGCCATCAGGATCTTTTACAAAATAATAATTAGGCGGGTTGCCAGGAAGACCTTTTGGATCTGTCACTTCATAGCCTTTGGCCTTGTGCTCAGCGTGCAGACCTTCCAAGTCTGGCGTGCTAAGTGCCACATGAGCAAAACCGTCCCCAATCACATAAGGACCATGGTCATAGTTATAGGTCAGTTCAAGCTCATAATCATCACCTTCCAAACCTAGATAAACGATAGTAAACTGATAATCTGGAAAATCCTTGCGACGAAGCTCCTTAAAACCAAAAGCCTCTGCATAAAAAGCAATAGACGCTTCCAAATTCTCCACACGCAAACAAGTATGTAACATTTTTGATGCCATAATTTCACCTCATTCTTTCTTGTCTATTATTATACCCTATTTTGGGCAAAACTTATATTAAATTTTTAAAAAAGTAAATAAAAGCAGATAAAAAGCAAGCCATTAAGGCCTGCTAAGAATTGTTTTTCAAAAACTGTTCAATGAAGTCGCTATACGAATTCCATTGAGGCATGGGAATGCTTTCTTTCTCAGCACTTCTTTTGATTTCAAAATATTGATCAACCCATTCGGCATAGCCTGAATGCATATGATTTGTGACCATTTCGGCAACCAACGGCTGACTCAACATGAACTTCATTACTGGAACCAAGAGAAATAGGGGCAGGGATAGATATTTAGTAGGTTTATAACGATGTTTAGGAATGCCATATCGCTGACAGAGTTCTAAACCTTCTCGCCAAGCGCAAATCATCTTTCGAATTGCTTTTTTATCTTTCAAGAGTGCATCAAAACTCCCCGCTTCTGCAACTGCACCTGCCATTACCGCCTCCTGAAGGCAGTGAACCTTCATCCAAGAAGCCAAGTCAGGCATAGCATCAATGCCTATCCCACTAGCTGTGAAGATAGAAGACAACTCTGATATGTAAGAATCATCATCAAGTAACGTAGCTTCTTTGAAAATGATAGCTTGGATCCGACCATCACTCTTTCGCCCTCCTCCAACAGAAGAAGGAAAAGCTAACGACACCTGCTTTCTGTCCAAATAAGAAGGAATCTTGGAGTTGATATTCCAGTTATTCTGTAAAATAAGTAAATGAGCTTTTTCCTTTATAGCCGCCAAATGATCCAATGCCTGCTCTAGTTGCAAACTATTTACCGTTAAGAGAATCAGGTCATAGTCTTGATCAATGCTCGTCACCAATGGCGGTTGAAAATGATGTTCTTTATAGACCTGTTCGTCTTTCCTTAAATCTTTAATAGAAAGTGTGAAGCCTTGCTCTAAAGTCGACAGCTTATGCTCTCTAACTAAGACAGTAACTTGATGTTGATTAGACAGTAACCAAGCGTATGTCAAACCAATTGTGCCAGCACCATAAACCAAAATGTTCATATTAGGCCTCTTCTGCTATTTAACAGAGCGCTTTTTCGTTTCCTTCAGTAGCAGTTTAACTTCAAAGACCGTACCTTTTGGTTTATTGTCCTTGACATAAATAGTGCCCTTGAAAGCATCGACAATCTGCTTGGCCAGAGAAAGTCCCAGACCAAAGCCACCTTTCTGACGGGTCCGAGCCTTGTCCACCCGATAAAAGCGATCAAAAATCTTCTTCTTATCCTCGTTGCTGATACCAGGTCCATTATCTGCTACCCGAAAGATGAGATAACGATCGGTTGAAGCAGCCATGACACTGATTTCGCCGTCATCATCTGTGTACTTGATAGCATTGTCAAATAGAATGGTCATCAGCTGCTTGAGGAAAATTTGATCTGTCACAATAGGGTGCTTGATCATATTTTCTGAATGAAAAGCTTTTTTATTTTCCCTTGCGATAATGCAGTAATTAGCAAAGGTTGTATCAAAAAATTCCGGTTCAACTTCACCATATTGGGGCTTGATACCATCATCACGACGAGCCAGATTGAGAAGATTGGTCGTCAATAGGCGCATATTGCGTACTTCATCCAAGCTAGAAGCGATATTTTCACTGCTCTGCATGATTGTAGCTTCAGGCTTACGAAAGAGCGTTTCTAAGCGGCTCTGCAATACCGCCAGAGGAGTCCGCAGCTCGTGGCTGGCATTTTCCACGAAAGCCTTCTGCTTCTGAATACTTTCCAGCAAGGGCTTAACACTCATCCGAGCCAGATAAATACTGGCAATCAGGGAAATTCCCCAAAAGCTGACCATGACCATGGCAATCAACTGCTCATGCTTGCCGCTAGTCTGCTCCAGCTGGCTGATGCTAGTCATGACAACAGCATACTTGATATCAGGATACTCATTATTGGGGTCAATGTCAAAGAGATAAGCCCGGTAGCTTTCTGTCTGGCCAAAGCTGTTGCCAATCACAACTTCCTTGATCTGATTCAAATAGGACTTGTTAAAGTCCAGCGAGTTGAAGTCCAGAAAGCCATCGCTCTTGCTGGTGGAAATATTTTTATAATTATCATCCAAAAGCAAGGCGAAAGTGTTAGAACTGAAATTTGGCGTCGTCAGATTGTCAGGCTTAGGCTCTTCGTTTGGATCGCCATCTGGCTCTTTACTGCTTTTAGGACTTTTAGTGTTGACCTTATTGCTCGGATTAGACTGCTGACCTGTCGTCCGATAGGCCAAATCTGCTACCGAACTAGGATCATTACTCAGGTTTTTCAGATTTTCATCAACTGACGTATAAAGGCTGGAGCGCATAACCTGAATAATAATCAAGGTCATGGCTGAAAAGATTAATGTAAACAACCCAAAATAGCGAATGAAATAAGAGAAATCATCCGCATAAAAGGTCTTCTTGATTTTATTCAGCATCTTTTAAAATGTAGCCGACACTACGAAGAGTATGTAGGTTTTTCGCAAATGCCGTTCCTTTCAGTTTTTTACGAATCTTGGAAACGTACACTTCAACAACGGAAACAGTGGTATCACTGTCAAAGCCCCACAGACGGTCAAAAATTTGGGTCTTAGGCAAGATTACATTTTGATTTTGCAGGAAATAAACCAAGAGGTCGAACTCTTTACCAAGCAACTCAACGTCTTTACCGTCTTTCAATGTTGAATTTGTGGATAGATTGACTGTCACATCACCATAAGAAAGAGTATTCTCGTTGAATTTACCAGCACGTTTCAAGAGCGCCTGGATCCGCATTTTCAGTTCTTCCAAATAGAAAGGTTTTGTCAGATAGTCATCAGCCCCGAGCTCAAAGCCATGTCCTTTGTCATCCAAGCTTTCCTTAGCCGTCATGATGAGAACAGGGGTTGTGACTCCTTTTGCTCGGAGATCTTTCAGCACTTGGAAACCGTCCTTTTCAGGCAGCATGAGATCCAGCAAGATGAGGTCATAAACACCACTCTCTGCTTCATATAGACCTTCTTCGCCATCAAAAACCTGCATTACATCTGCAAAATCATCCAAAAAATCAAAAACTGAGTTTGACAGTCCAAGGTCATCTTCTACCAATAGAATTTTAATCATCTTTCTTTCCTCCAATAAAACTTACCAAGATTATGTCTTTTGGTTTTTGTTTTATTTGCTATTCTTATTATA
>NZ_RJMM01000034.1 GCF_003943655.1 Streptococcus sanguinis | reverse complement strand
GTCATATTTGCTTATCATATACAAACACATTCATTTTTAGTTTGGTAATAAATCTTGATTTAGAATCGACTGAAAATGAGGGGGTAGACAGATGATGGTGTGCCTGCCAGCATTTGTCGAAATAAAATATAAAAAGAAGGAGGACCGCATTCAAGGTGAAACAAACTTATCATAAAGTGTCTCATGCTCTGATGACTTTGCTGCTTTTGGTATCAACCTTTATTCCCTTGTTAAGCTCAAGTCCTAGGGTTTCTGCTGCAGAGTTAGGTGATGGCGACTATCAACTAACTACAGACGTCACTATTAATACTAATCCTTTAAAGGATACAGGCTATGGTGAAGGTAAATTTTACATTGCACCGACCTATACATTTGCAGATAGCAAAGTATTAAATAATGGTGATACAATGGTTTATCGTGTTCCATCACAGTTCAAAATTGAGCGAACTTTGGAGGAAAACATAAGCGCACCGGATGGCACTGTTGTTGCTAAGTTGGTGACAGATCCTGTTACAAATACAGCAACCATTACTGTCACAAATGCTGAGTATTTTGCGAAAATGCCAGATACCAAGCTTATTCAATCTTCTTTCACAGTGGTTTGGGCTGATAATATGCCTTATGACCAAGAGCAAGAAGTTAATTTCCCAGGTGCTAGAACCTATAGGCTGAAGCGCATCAAGGTTGATGAGGAGCCTCAGGGTTATTCCAAGTGGGGTGTTCAGGATTCTAAGGATCCAAACTACGTCAACTGGCGTATCCGTGTCAATCGCGATGTCCAAAATCTTGGTCAAGTTGTCATTGAGGACGCCATTCCAGAAGGCCAAGAGCTGGATGAAGATTCAGGGATTACAGGTTACTACTTTACTGAGTGGGAAGGTGCTTCTGGTACACGTAAATCCTTTAACCCGAGCGATGTCGTTTCAATTACAGACTCCAATCATTTCACAGTTAATGCTGGGGATTTGAGTGGAAGAGGTATTTATGTTATCTACCGGACCCGTTTGACTGAGCCAGTAGATAAGGTAACCAAAAAAGCCTTTAACGATGTAACTGTTACGGCTAATGGGCAAAAGATGCCAGAATTAGTATCACGTCCATTTGCGCCTTTGACAACTCTTGATGGTGTCGGGGAAGGTACCCGTTCGGATGAAGTTATCTTCAAAGTCAAAAAGGAATTGACTGGCCGTAATTTGGAGGATGGTGAATTTACTTTTGATTTGCTCAATAAGGATGACAACGATAAAGTTGTTCAAACGGTAACCAATAAAGCTGGTGCTGTAACCTTCAAGAAACTTCGTTTCAAAAAAGAAGGAACCTTTAACTACGTCATTCGTGAACGAGCAAGTAATCTGCCAGGTGTGACAAACGATGCCAATTCAGACATCAATGTTACTGTTACTGTAACAGACAACAACGGCGTTAAGACAGCGGCGGTTAATTATGACCGTGAGGCTTTCACCAATACCTACAAGTTAGAGCCAGCAACTGCAGCGATTACCGCTAAGAAAGTTCTGGATGGTAAAGCACTTGAAGCTGAAAAGTATACTTTCAAACTGACTGAGGTTGGTGGAAATAACTTAGAACTTCAAGCAGCTAACGATGCCAATGGTGATATCAAGTTCCTTGGAATCAACTATGATAAAGAAGGGACTTATACTTACAAGCTGACAGAAGTAGCTGGAAATGAAGCTGGAGTGACCTACGATAGCGCAGAGCATACAGTGACTGTCACAGTGACCGCAAGCAAGGGTAAGTTGGAAGCTACCGTCGAAGGCAATAATCCAGTATTCACAAACACTTATAAAGACTACGGTGTCAGCTATGAGTTTCTCAGCTCTAACCCAGCCTATCCAAACCTGCCAAAAGAAGTAACGGATTTGCTTCCAGCAGATACTAATCGCTACACTAGTGGTACTAATGTAGACGCTAAGCAGCCTGCTAAAACAAGTGTTACAGTTACTGAAGGCACATGGACTTTCGATGGCTATGCAGAAACTAATAGCCAGACTGTAGCAGATAAAGACCTTAAATTTACTGGCAAATGGAATTTCACTCCAGCACCGAAATATAAGGTGACTTATGAATTTGTAAGTGCAGATCCGAACCGTAGCTTGCCAGCAGAGGTGACAGATTTGTTGCCAACTGATGATAATAGCTACACTAGTGGTACTAAGGTAGATGCTAAACAACCTGCTAAAACAAGTGTTACAGTTACTGAAGGTACATGGGCTTTCAAAGGTTATGATGAGTCAAGTGCTCAGACTGTTGCGGATAAGGACCTTAAATTTACTGGTAAATGGAATTTCACTCCAGCACCGAAATATAAGGCGACTTATGAATTTGTAAGCGCAGATCCGAACCGTAGCTTGCCAGCAGAAGTCACAGCATTGCTACCAAATGATGCCACTGAATATGCAGACGGTGCTACTGTTCAATCGGTTCAGCCAGCTAAGAAAACTGTTGAAGCAAGTGATGGTACTTGGAAATTCCTCAAATATGACGCAGATAGTAAAACTATTGCAGGCGCAGATGTCAAATTTACAGGCACATGGACATTTGAAGCTAGACGTCCACAAGGACCAGGTACACCGCCACCTTCTTCAGGTTCGACACCACCACCGTCATCATCTGGTGATAAACCAGGCGGTTCGACTGATGGAACCCCAGGTAATTCGTCAGATAAAGATGGAAAAGATGTTACTGGATCAGCAACTGGCAAAAAAGTTTTGCCGAAAACTGGCAGCGAAACATCTATCTTTGCGATAGTAGCAGGATTTGCTCTGATTCTTTTATCAGCTCTTGTCTATCGTTTCAAAAAAGCTAATTAATTTAGCCAAACGAATCATCTCAGCTAGCTGAGATGATTTTTTGTCTTTGTCACCATCTATTCTTGATAATGTGCTGACAGTTAAATTTATAAACTCTAAAATAAGCAGTCGTTCAAATGGATGTTTTTACGGTGGCTAATATTTGCTAAGCTTGATTTTACAGTCAATGAATACTTGAAAATAAAAGTGAATTCTTGTTTTATAAAGAAGATTTGTTATAATAAAATAATAAAAAGTTTCTTTGTTTAAAGGGAGATGTCGATGAAAAATAAGAAGTTTAGGGTGATTCCTTTTTTGCCCCTAGTTTTGTATCTACTGGTGTATCTGTACGGTTATTCGGGAATTGAGCCAGAGCCGGAGGTTGCTTATGGTTATCTTTACCTTTTTCTTTTATTAGTTCCTGTTGTCATTGCTTATTTTGTAGTTGCTGTTATGAATTTTGCAACACTGATGGGGGAAGTTACTTATTTATTCAAAGGACAGCTGCTAGGGCATCTCTATCGACTTTATTTTTCTATCTTTTTCTTTTCGATTTTGTTTTGCAGTCTTAATTATTATCAGTTGATAGCTCCATATGGCTCTCAGATGAAAATTAGTGCTGGAGAAGCTTATGATCCCCTAGCACCTTATGCCATTCCTATCTTGCTTTTTCTCTTAGGATTGTTAGGCAATCTCTTCTTCTGGGAGTTGGGAAAGAATGAAGTCCAAGAGGAGAAAGAGCAGCAGTACAGCGATAGTAATTGAGGAGTTTTTATTGCATTTAATCCTTAAAAGCCTGCTGAAAATCTATTTGCTCAGGCTTTCTTTGTGCTATAATAAAGAAAAACGATGAGGAGACATTCATGAATCAAACTGTTCAATATTTACAAGAATTAACGGCTATTCCTTCTCCAACAGGCTTTACGGCTGAGGTTGCAGACTATTTGGTACAAACGCTGGAAGGATTAGGTTATGAGCCTGTTCGGACCAATAAAGGCGGAGTTCATGTTGTGGTTAAGGGGGAAAATGACGCCCAGCATCGGATAGTGACTGCCCATGTGGATACACTGGGGGCTATTGTTCGGGCTATTAAGTCTGACGGTCGTCTCAAGCTGGATCGGATTGGCGGTTTCCCTTGGAACATGATTGAAGGAGAAAACTGTCTAGTCCATGTGGCCAGCAGTGGCAAGACCGTCAATGGGACTATCTTAGTTCACCAAACTTCCTGTCATGTCTATAAGGATGCTGGGACTGTTGAACGTACCCAGGACAATATGGAAGTCCGTTTGGATGAAAAGGTGACGAGTGAGAAAGAAACGCGGGATTTAGGAATCGAAGTCGGAGATTTTATTTCCTTTGATCCGCGTACCACTGTTACCGAGTCAGGCTTTATCAAGTCACGCTTTCTAGATGATAAGGTCAGTGCTGCTATTTTGCTCAATCTTTTGCGCGTTTATAAAGAGGAAAATATTCAGCTGCCAGTGACGACGCATTTTGCTTTCAGTGTCTTTGAAGAGGTTGGTCATGGGGCTAATTCTAGTCTGCCGGCGCAAGCGGTAGAGTATTTGGCGGTTGATATGGGGGCAATGGGTGACGATCAGCAGACGGATGAGTATACGGTTTCCATCTGTGTCAAGGATGCATCAGGACCTTATCACTATGGCTTCCGCCAGCATTTGGTAAATTTAGCCAAGGAGCAGGACATTCCTTATAAACTGGACATCTATCCATTTTACGGATCAGACGCCTCTGCAGCCATGAGTGCAGGAGCAGAAGTCAAGCATGCCCTGCTAGGAGCTGGCATCGAATCCAGCCACTCTTATGAGCGAACTCATATCGATTCAGTCGTTGCGACAGAGCGTATGGTGGATGCTTATCTTAGAAATGGACTAGTCGGACAAGGCGTCTAATAATGTCCAAAAATATTGCTTAAATTATTGGTATAATTCTTAAAAATGTGCTATGTTCGTATATAGAATTACTTTAGGTTAAAAGGGAGAAAATGAAAGTAGTTTGTGTGGATGCTTGTATCCGTTCTAGGGCGTTTGGGATTGACATTGCCCTCCGCAATCGATTTGAACTTTTTGAAGAAATGAAAGTGCCTTATGAATTGTGGGTTTCTGAAGCGGATACAGATATATATGCTAATGCCTCTTCTAGGCAGATTGTGTTGGACAGTTATGAAGCCTTGGGAATTGATAGGAGTAAAGTCCGTTTTCTGGGCTTAGAATTAGCTGGTAGGAGCCTGCAGGAGTTTGCTGAGGAGGAGCTTGAGCCAGAAGACTGGCTGATAATAGAGCGTTTGGATATTCCAGAAAGTATTCTCTTGAGACGTGGACAAGATTTTCATGTAGCGCGCGTCCTTCATCAGGATCACATGATTGCCCTCGGGCAAGAGTTGGATAAAGAGGTGATGGGCTGGCTGGATCAGGATGTTTTAGATTGTTTGATATTGGTTGGGGAAGGCCAAGATGCTTATCTGCCTCAAGAGATGAGGGAAAAGACGCTCTTTATTCCAACCACCTATGCAAATCAAGTGGTCCAAGATCCAAGAGAGAGAGGCTTTGATCCAAAGGATATTCGCTTGGTGACAGTCAGTCGTTTGTCTGAGGAGAAAAACGTTTTGTTATTGCTGAAAATTATGGCTTTGTTGAAATTTAAAGGCCATAGGCAGTTTACTCTTGATATCTATGGAGATGGTCCTGACATGGCCATGCTGCAAGATGTCGTTAATCTCAATGATTTGGAAGATATGGTTCATTTTAAGGGCTATCAGTCTCAGGTGCCTTATCATGCTTATGATGCCTATATTAGCACCTCCTTAACGGAAGCCTTTGCGACATCACTCTATGAGGCTTTGGTCAATGGCTTACCTCTGATAGGTCTGGATGTACGTTATGCCAATCAGGCTTATATTAAGCATGGAGAGAATGGCTGGCTGATACCGCAAAATGATGCTAATCAATATATTGCTCATCTAGAGCAATTTAGTCAATTTGGAGAAAAAGAATGGGGGGAATTTTCGGCAAGATCCAAAGAACTTGCCAATCGCTATCACAAAGAATTACTAGTCAATCTATGGGAAAAAGTTTTTAAAATGTCAAAAATAGGAGATTAAAAGGAGAATAAGATGAAAAAGACTTTAGGGAAAAAAGTAGAAATCGGAATGAAATTAGTCCCAATTCCTCTGTCCTTGCTGCTTGCTGGGACCATGGCAGTTGCTGTGCAGGCTGAGGAAGTAGCTAGTGAAACAGAGGGGAATCAAGTCCAAAATAATCAGGTGACACCTACTGTCAATCAAGAATTGCCAAATGATGGGACAATCAAAAATACACCAGCAGAAGATGCTTCCGGTCTGACCATCTCAGAAGAAGGAGAGAAGGGGGCAGCCCAAGTCACGCCTGAAATCAAACAGCTAGCTCAGGAATTTTATGACTATCATACCAAGGGAGAGAGAGATGAAATAACTAAGGCTGCAACCATGACATCTGTCATGCCAGAGATACAGTCGGTGGAGCAAATAGAAGAAGCAGCTAAAAAGTATGATCATGCTTATGCGATCCGTAAGATGGATGGTGTCTTTAAATACATTAACTTAAAGGAAGTTGAAAATTTAAATCTAGTCAAAGATGAGGATTTTAGACAAGTTCCATCAAAAAGAGTATCTAGTTGGGATTCATTTATTCAAAATAATACAGCCCTCTTCTTTTTAAATAAATGGGAGTCTATATTCAATCCAAATCCAAGTCCAGAAGAAGTAGCTAAACTACCAAAAGCCATTATTCCGCGTTCTAAGTTGGATTTGACTCTAGATGATACGATTCCTAATCGCAAATTTTTACAAATGTCTTTTTGGAGAACTTGGATGGAAAGGTTTGATGAGAAGTTTTCCAAAGAGTATTTGCCTAATTTAGATTTTAGAGTATTATCTATGAAGGAAATTAAGCAGATTCTTTTTGAAAATCCGGATATGTTTCGAATTGACGCAAAATCTGAATCTTTTCTCCATAAACTTAATCCTTTTTTTCAAAAGATTTTGATTAATGGAAAGGAAGTCAAATATTATGATAGCTATTACGATAGAGAGATTAATGTTGCCTTACTAGATCCGCGTACTAATCCGGAAGGAAGAAATTTTCGTTATGAGAATTTTGACTACAATAGTACATTTCCAATAAACTTAGGTGACTATGCGAATAATCATTTAAATAGTGAATCTAGTGAAATTATATCTCAAATATTTAAAGAGAATAGAGAAGGGTTGGTATATATTGATTGGTTGGGCAATAATCCATCTCTCGTGAAGCCTTGGTTTGGTGAAAATAATATTAAAACCTTTAATTATAGATTATATCTATTGAAACCAAATGATAAGACTCGTTACTATATTGATAGGGATTATACAATAGAGATCGCAGGAGTTCCTCATATGGTTGAGACGTCAGATGGAGGACTAAAAATAGTAAATGAGTCTTTTAATACTATAGGTTATACAAGATCTGGCTATATAATTGACCAACGTGAGCTAGATAAACTTTTCAGAACTGTCAAAACGGATGGCTTCGTCTTTAAACTTTCCGATGTTAAGAAAGTCAGGGAGGGAGAGAACGGACTGGGAAAGGTTTTTGTCCGCTACCAAGACGAGCAGGGCAATGTCATTGCCAACCCTATTACGGATGAGCAACCGGATAAGACTAGATACACAGTCAGCCCTAAACCTCTTATTTCCTATAAAAATCAGCTCTATACTTATAAATCTCGTCTAGCAAATACTTATGATGAGTCTGGAGAGTATGAGGCAGGAGTGACTAAAGAAATCGTTTATGAGTATAAGCGCAATCAGTTCCAGCTTCCAAGTGATGCTCCAAGCGAAGAACGGCCAGTATTGGAAATGACTCGCTTTGTAGATGAATCAGGTCAAGAATTATCAGCTCCCGAGCGAGGTTTAGTAGCTTCTAAGAGTATCGCTGGCTATGACTATCAGTCCAGCAGTGACGCGGACGGCATTCGTACGCATGTCTATCGCGCAAGTGTGCATGAAGTTCCGTCAGACGCTCCAAGTGAAGACAAGCCCGTCATGGAAATGACTCGTTTTGTAGATGAAACAGGTCAAGAGCTATCAGCCCCTGAGCAAGGTTTGGTGCCATCTAAGAGTATCGCTGGCTATGACTATCAGTCCAGCAGTGACGAGGACGGTATTCGCACGCATGTTTATCGTGCCAGCGTGCATGAAGTTCCGTCAGACGCTCCAAGTGAAGAGCGTCCAGTCATGGAAATGACTCGTTTTGTCGATGAAACAGGTCAAGAATTATCAGATCCTGAACGTGGTTTGGTGGCGTCTAAGAGTATCGCTGGTTATGACTACCAATCCAGCAGTGACGAGGATGGTATTCGCACGCATGTCTATCGTACCAGCGTGCATGAAGTGCCGACAGACGCTCCAATCGAAGAGCGCCCAGTCATGGAAATGACTCGCTTTGTAGATGGAACAGGTCAAGAGTTATCAGCTCCTGAGCAAGGTTTGGTGGCGTCTAAGAGTATCGCCGGCTATGACTTCCAGTCCAGCACCGATGAAGATGGTGTTCGCACTCATGTTTACCGAGCAAGTGTTCATGAATTACCGACAGACGCTCCGATTGTGGACAAGCCGGCTATTGGAATCACTCGTTTCCTAGATGTAGATGGACGTCCATTGGCAGCGGCAGAATTTGGTTTGCTTGATGCAAAGGCTATTGAGGAGTATGGATTCGTTTCTGTATCAGATGCCAATGGCGTTCGCACTTATATTTACAAGCCAAAAACGCAAACTCAAACACCTTTGGGAACAGAAACTTCTGCTCAGAAGAGTCCTGCAAGGCTTGAAAACTCTGAGATTAGTCCGGTTCTATCTCGAGTGTCGAAACACACATTACCAAATACAGGTAGTGCACCTTCATCATTCTTGGGAGCTGCAGTCATTAGCCTTTTGGCTTCCTTTGGCTTACTACATTCCAAGAAAGAACGAAAAAAATAAGGCCATCTGGTCTTATTTTTTTATTTCCATATTTTTGCTGTGACTTATCTAACACTCCAGACACTAACTGATTTTTCCTCTACAGGAAATTCTCCCCAGCCTTGGTCGTCAATCGTTACGATTTGATAGCTGTTGCCTAGATAGTCACTGAATTCTCTGCCAGCCCATTCTGGACCGACAAGCATGGATTTGCTTGTTGCTTGGTCATTACTGATAAGGACAGCGATTGGCTGACCATCGTCCATACCTTGGCGAGTCCAGCCAATACAGTTGGCATCGTCAAAGTAGTCGGTCTGCTCACCATAGGCAAGATTGAGGCGGATGTCTAGGAGTTTATCCAGTAGCTCTTGAAAGCTCTCTTGGGCAAATTCTCCGCTAATGCCATAGTAGTCTCCATAAAAGACACATGGCAATCCAGCCTCTCGCAAAAGTATAAGGGCATAGGCCGCTGGCTTGAACCATTCTTCGACGGTAGACTCTAAAGCCTGACCTCTCTGAGTATCGTGATTATCTACAAAGGTCACAGCTGATTCGGGGTGATTTTTTGCAAGTGTCTGGTCAAAAATAGTTCGCAGGTCATAGTCGGCTCCAGATTTGCTGGCATCAAATAAATTATGATGAAGTTTAACATCGACTAGGTCAAAGCGGTAGTTAATATTTTCTAGATAATCGTTATTGGCCTTCTCATCGCTATTCCAAAATTCCCCAAAGACATAGAAATCTTCACCGTATTTTTCAGTAATATCGCGGATGAAATTCTTCATAAAGAATGAATCAATGTGTTTAACAGCATCTAAGCGAAAGCCATGAACACCAGTGCTTTCAATAAACCAATGAGCCCAGTCGTAGAGATTCTGGATGACTTCGGGGTGCTTGAAATCAATATCCGCATACATGAGATAGTCGTAGTTACCATTCTCATTGTCTACTAGCTCATCATCTGCCCAACCTTTATTGTCGCCTTGGATGAGAAAAATGCCTGACTTGTTGTTTTTGGCATCATAGTCAGTGCCGGTGAAGTGGTACCAGTGCCATTCGAAGTCATTATAGGCTTTTTTGCGGCCTGGGAAGACAAACTTAGTCCAGCCTTTGATTTCGAAAGGTTCTGACAAGACCTTTGTGCGGTCATTTGGATCAACTTCAACGACAGTAAAACGCTCTTTGTAGTCAGCTGCGGCCTTGTGATTGAGGACCACATCAGCAATAGCTTCGATACCGTTCTGGCTAAGTGCTTCAATCGCTCGGAGGTATTCTTCTTTCAATCCATACTTTGTGCGGACGGTCCCTTTTTGATCAAATTCGCCCAAATCAAAAAGGTCGTATACACCATAGCCGANGTCATTAGATCCTGTTCCTTTGAAAGCTGGCGGCATCCAAACTTTGCGAATTCCTTTCGCTGCTAAGTTTGGTGCGTCTTCCGCTAAGCGATTCCAATGCTGACCATCATCTGGCAGATACCATTCAAAATACTGCATTAAGGTTTGGTTTTCCATATAAATTTTCCTCTTCATTCTCACTGATTGGCTTTATTGTACCAAAAGAAGCAGAAAGGCGCAATCGTTTGCGTTTTTTAGCTCTCATAGATATTTAACTCTTTTATAATTTGAAAAATCTTTTTAAAATTGAAAATGAAACATTTTTAGCTGAGACAAAAAGCCTCAAAAAGAGTATACTAATCTGTATAGAAAGTGGTAAAGGAGCTCTCTTATGATTGAATTTAAAGATGTCACTAAAGTTTATGAAGGAACGGTAGCTCTCAATCAGCTGAATCTGACCTTGCAAAGCGGAGAAATCGTCGGTCTGATTGGTCACAATGGCGCCGGAAAATCTACTACCATTAAGTCATTGGTCAGCGTCATCAATCCTAGCAGTGGTCAGATTTTCGTGGATGGGAAAGAATTATCCGCTAATCGCTTGGAAATCAAGAAAAAAATTGGCTATGTAGCTGATTCACCTGATCTATTTTTGCGCCTAACTGCTAATGAGTTCTGGGAGCTGGTAGCGACTTCTTACGATATGACGAATGCTGAAGTCGAAGAGCGGTTGGGAAATCTGCTACATATTTTTGACTTTGGTTCTCATCGATATGAGGTTATTGATTCATTCTCTCACGGGATGAGACAAAAAGTCTTTGTCATAGCGGCACTTTTGTCTGATCCGGATATTTGGGTACTGGATGAGCCGTTGACCGGTCTTGATCCTCAGGCAGCTTTTGACCTCAAGCAGATGATGCGCCAGCATGCAGATAAAGGAAATACAGTTCTCTTTTCAACCCATGTCTTGGAAGTTGCAGAGCAGCTCTGTGATAAGGTAGCCATTCTCAAAAAAGGGAAATTGATTTTCTACGGAACGATTGAAGAACTAAAAGGCCAACATCCAGAACAGTCTCTTGAAACCATTTATCTTAGTCTGGCAGGCCGTAGAGAAGAGGTGAGTCCTGATGCGCATTAAAGCTATAAAAAAACTCGTTGATATCAACATCCTCTACGCTATTCAGCCGTCTCAGCTGCAGCAGTACCGCAAGATGCAAGCTAAGAATCCTGAGCGCAAGGTCAATGTATCGCTGAAGGCTATCCGCATGTATCTGATCTTAGGACTGGTCTATCTCATTCTTTTCGGTTTTATGGGCTCCCTGAACCAACTGGTTGGCAATCCAGGTCTCTTTGCCAATTTGGTTTCTGCTTTTGCTCTCTTTTCTATGTCTCAGGGCTTTCTGGTTTTTTACAATGTCTTTTATGAAAGCAAGGACTTGCAGTCTTATCGCCCCTACGTTTTTAGTGAAGCAGAAATCATCGTCGGCAAAAGCATTTCGGTTATTCTGACCTTGCTGATTGCCATTTTGCCTATGTTCAGTTATTTCTTGGTTTTGGCTTTTCAAGGTGGCAATCCTTTCTTTGGGCTTCCCTTGGCTCTGCTTGCCATTCTGATTTTAAGTTCAGTTATCACCTTTCTGATTTTGATTGCCGTCCACTTTATTACCAAGACAGCCTTTTTCAGAAAGTACAAGACCATCTTGTCCAATGTCATTCTGGCTCTTGTTTCCGTCGGATCCTTTTTCCTCTATTTTATGATTAATCAAATGAACAGCAGAAGCGTTGTAAATCGTACAGAGGTTAAAGCCTTCTTCCCGCCAGTTCAAGCCTTTTATGATTTTATTCTTCATCCTTTTCATACAGCGTCCTTGCTGGGATTTTTGGGATGGGTGGCAGTTGCGGCTCTTCTATTTTTCATCGTAAAGACCAAGGTGATTCCAGAATTTTATGAGGCAGCTCTCATGACGGGCTCTTCAGTAGGAAAGCGGGAGCGCGTGCATGACATCAATATTGCGGAAGCAAAAAATCTCAAAAAGTTTGTCTGGCGCTACAATATCAGGCTCTTGAGCGAGGGTTCTGTCATTATGCAGGCCATCTTTATGTCGGCCTTTCTCCCTTACATTGTCATTTTCAGTATGGGAATGGGGATGATACAAGGAGGCCTGTCTTTGACTTCTTATCTGGGACCGCGCTTCCTCTTGCCAATGATGGCCCTGGCTGTTTTGATTGCAACACTAAACTCAGGTGGCAGCAACCTTACGGCTATTGGGATTTCTCTGGAAAGGGAAAATTTTGATTATCTCAAGGTTCTCCCCTTTGATTTGAAGCAATATATTCATCTGAAGTTTTGGCAACTCTTTGCCGTCCAGTCTATCCTGCCTTTGACCTTGCTTTTGATAACCAGCCTTGTTTCCGGTATGCATCCATTGACTTTCTTGGGCATGGTGATTGTTTGGGCCTTGATTAGTCTAATGTGGAGTTCTTGGGGTTACTACCGAGACTACAAGCATCTGGTGACTAATTGGTCCAATGTCACAGAATTGATGAGCCGAGATAATAATATGGTGAAAACTCTCTTAGCCATCGCTCTGATTTTAGGAATGGTGATTGTCATTACTCTTCTCTTCTTTATATCCAATGCTCTTGCGCCTCTGGTAATTTATGTGATAGTCGCTCTAGTTTTAGCAGGCTTAGCTGTGTTGTCTTACATAGTCCACAAACGCTACATGAAAAAGCTGAATGAAGAGCTAGTAGTATTTTATTAAACAAGCATCAGGAAGTCGAAAGACTTTCTGATTTTTTGACTGTAAAAATAACAGCTCTGCACATTCGCAGAGCTGTTATTTGTTTTTCTTTATTTTTTCTACATCCAGTGGCATGAAAGTCGCCATAACTCGGCCGATGAGTTTAGGTTCTTCCTCATGCGGAATAAACTTGTCACTATATTTTTTATTAAGAGAAATCAGACGGATACCAGATGGATCGTTGAAGACCCTTTTTATAATGGTTTGACCGTCATAGTCAATAGCATAGATAGCACCGGCAAGCTCGAAATGGGTCTGCTTGATTAGGGCTACGGAATCTCTCGGATACTTGGGTTCCAGCGAGTCAGTTCGTACCCAAAGGGCAATATCGTAGTCGATTTCTCTATCTAGCCAGACTAAATCAGCTTGTTCAGGTTTATGCTGAGAGAGGTAGTAGTTTTCATGGACCAAGTAGGGGAAGTAATCTTCTTGTAAGCTAGCTTCTGTTTCTTGCTCAGTCAGGCTAGCTTCCAGTAGCTTTAATCCTTTCCCCTGTCTGTCTTGATCAAGTTGTTGATAAATACGATTTAAATCGGGGAATTGCTGAGGGATGTCTGCAATTAGTCGGTAACGAGGGTCAATTTCTTCAACCTCTACCTCAAAAAATCTTGCAATCTTTTCTAGATTGGCCGCGATAGGCAGAGATGTCCCTTTGATATAGCCAGTCAGTGTACTAGCAGGAATGCCTGTTTCACGAGATAGCTCGACTTGTTTTTTACCTGTTTCCTTGAGAAGTTCTTTGAGTTTTTTAGAAATGAGAAGACTTGCTTCCTTATCTTGGGGGCTTGCGGCGCCTCTTCCTCTGGCCATAATATCAACTCCTTTACTTGTTTCAATTATAGCGAATTAAATCGAAAAAGTAAAGGATTAGGTCAATTATCTTAGCCTAATCCTTTACTTTTTTAGATACTGTATTAAATTTCGTAGCCCATTAAGATTCCGCCTTCCTCAGCGTAGAAGCTACAGAGTCCTGAAGTCGGCACCATTTCGACTTGAGCTTGGGGATACTTTTCTTGTACCAGTTGGGTAAATTGCTGGCAGAACTTCTCGTTATTGCGGTGAGCGATGATGAGTCGACCGCCCTTGTAACCGGCTTTAAGTAGCTCTTCGATTGCAGAAGCAAGAGCTTTTTTCGGACCGCGTGCCTTTTGCAGAAGCTCTAGCGTGCCAGTCTGGCTAGCTTCACCGACCATACGGATATTGAGCAAGCCGACAACGGTTCCCAGAAGTTTGCTAAGCCGGCCGTTTTTGACCAAGTTATCTACCTTTGCCAGAACGAAGAGAAGCTTAGTTTTCTCTTGATAGCGACTAATGACTTCAACAACTTCATCAAAGCTGAGATCTTGCCGGATGAGTTCATTGAGTTTAGTCACAAGTAAGTCCACCTCGCCGCCAGCAGAAAGACTATCAATGACATGAATCTGGGTATCAGGATGTTCTTCCAAAAAGATTCTCTTAGCAACCTGTGCACTATTATTGCTACCAGATAGAGTGCCGGTGATAGTCACCACAAAGATCTTGTCGGCTCCCTCAAAACTTTTGAGATAGTCATCCGGACTAGGGCAGGCAGACTTAGAAGCAGCAGAAGAAGCATACATCTTCTCCATCATTAGATCAATATCAAGCTGCTTATCATCTATAAAAATCTCATTTTCCACTTGAATGGTCAAGGGAACACTTTCAAACTGGGTGTCTTTAGCCAAGTTTGCCATTTCACGAAAGTCACAGCCAGAGTCAGCTATAATTTTCCAAGTCATATTTTTCTCCTTTTTTGTCAAGTATGTACAATAAAAAAATTGACAAAAAACCTGTCTTTTTTTAAAATTATAACATGAAGGATGCTTACTAGAAAGCGGAAACTGTCAGCTGAGACAAGAGGGAAGAAATTGTTATGTCGGAAAAGAAAATATCGGAAAAATCACTCGCGAATTTAAAGAAATACAATCAGGAATCCAATCAAATCACGAGAGAGTCTCTGGAAATTTCTCTCATGCAGCTGTTGGAGAAGAAAGAACTCAAAAAAATCACTATTTCAGAGCTGGTTGAGCGAGCTGGAGTTTCCCGCGCTGCCTTTTACCGCAACTACAGCTCTAAGGAGCAGATTTTGGAAGAAATTTTCAAAAACACTGTTCAAGGTATTACGGATAAATTGGAAGAGTTTAACTTTAAAACTGAGATGTATCAGATTTGGCTTTTTCTTTTTAAGGAAGCCAAGAAAGAAGCTCGAGTTATCAGTCTAGCCATTGACTATAATTTTGAAAAGCTGCTGACTCAGGCCGTATTTGACTTTTTGGAAAAGCGCAATCGCAATGCTAAGAAAACGACTAATTCTTACATGAATTCCTTCTGGAGTTCGGCAGTTGTTTCCGTTCTTTCCAAGTGGATTAAGGACGGGATGAAGGTTCCAGCTGAAAAAATAGCTTCTCTAGGCCTGCCTCTTTTCCCACAGAAAAAGAAAATTAAATAAAACAAGTGAGTCACAATGGCTCACTTGTTTTTAGCTTCTGTAAGAAGCTAGTCAGTTCTTTTTGGTTCCTTAATTCGTAGAATTTCTGAGGAAAGGTTTGACGGATTCTCTTATATCTTGCCAGTGCTGTTTGACGCCGTCCTTTCCAAAGAACCCAGCAGATAAACTCCCAGTCAAACTTTTCGGGGCAGCCGGGAGCCACGCTTTCTCTGGTCCGGTTACGGTATTTTAGATAGCGTTTGAAAGCTCGATAGAGGCAGTTCCAGCGAGAGAAGTTCAGAAAAATGATTTGGTCGCTTTCTGCCATCCGACGTTCATAAAAACACCAAGAGTAGTTGCCGTCAATAATCCAGTCGGTATTTTTTGACAAAAAATCATCCATCTGTTCACTCATCCAATCACGGTCGCTATCCTTCCAGCCAGGTTGGAACTGCAATCTATCCATGTGAAGTTTGGGAATGGAGTAGTGGTTGGACAGTTGTGCTGCTAGAGTGGATTTGCCAGAGCCGGAATAACCGATAATTGCTATTTTCATCCTTTTCTCCTTTGTGTGAGAAACAAAAAAAGCTCCTGAGAGCTCCCTTTGTATGCATTATTTAGCAAGTTTAGCTGAAAGGCGTGCTTTATCGCGGCTTGCTTTGTTTTTGTGGATCAAACCTTTTGTTTCTGCTTTATCAATAGCTGAGCTAGCAGCACGGAAAAGTTCTTCAGATGGGTTTGCTTCAAATGCTTTGATTGCAGTACGCATAGCTGACTTTTGAGCTGAGTTTTTTTCGTTATGTTTCACGTTCAATTCAGCGCGTTTGATAGCTGATTTAATGTTTGCCAAGTTGTTTCACCTCCATTGAAAATACTAACTATCTAATTATATATGAAAAGTTAGGATTTGACAAGCTTTTTTATTTTTTTAAGTAAATTTCATCAATTTCATGATTTTCGGCTTTGTGCAGGATAATTTCTGCTCGATTGCGGGTTGGCTCAATGTAGTCTAGTAGGTTGACAAGGTTAATGCTTTTCCAGACATTATGGGCGAAAGTTACTACTTCCTCTTCTGATTGCATGGTGAAGCGGTGGTAGTAGTTTTTGGGGTCGTTTTCAGCCAGCGTCAGCATTTTTTTAAAGCGATCCAGATACCAGTTTTCAATATTTTCGACTTCTGCATCGACATAGATTGAAAAGTCAAAAAAGTCTGTCATATAGAGGCGTTCGTTCTGAGGATTCTGGAAAACATTGATGCCTTCGACAATAACAAAGTCAGCAGCTTTTACCTCTTGCATTTCCTGAGGGACGATATCATAAGTTTCATGCGAGTAGACTGGAATTTGGAACTCCTGACCGTTTTTTATGCTGTCCAGAAAGGAAAGAAGCAGCTCCATATTATAGCTTTCTGGGAAACCCTTGCGGTTTAAAATGCCATGATCTTCCAAGGTTTTATTCGGAAATAAAAAACCATCTGTGGTAACTAGCTCGACTGTTGCATTTGAAAAAGTCCGAGAAAGCAGAATCTGCAGCAAACGGCTAGTAGTGGATTTCCCAACGGCCACACTACCAGAAACTCCGATAATAAAAGATTGTTTTCGGCTTTCCTTTTGTAGAAAAATCCCCTTGGAAAAAGCCAAGTCTTCCTTGGAACGTTTATAAATCTGAATGAGATTGGTCAAGGGTAAATAAATGTCCGTCACGTCCTGCAGGCTGATCTTATCATTGAAACTCTTGATGGAGTTAAGTTCCGCCTGAGTCAGAGGCGGAGTTGTTTTACGGTGCAGGTTTTGCCAAGTATGGCGGCTGATTTTTTCAAAGTGAAGAAATTCGTTAGTCATAAGTTACTCCTATATGATGGACTTTAGTATAACATACTTTTTGGAGAAATGAAAACGATTTACAAATCTAGGAAAATTATGATAAAATGGTTGTATGACTAAAATGTATTTTGCAGAAAATCCTGATGCCAAACATGATATTCATGAATTAAATGTGGAACTGTTAGGACAGCGGCTGACTTTTTTGACAGATGCTGGTGTCTTCAGTAAAAAGATGATTGATTATGGCAGTCGGGTCCTTTTGTCTGTCTTGGACTTTGAAGCTGGAGAACGGGTCTTGGATGTTGGCTGCGGCTATGGGCCACTAGGTTTGACTTTAGCCAAAGCGTACGGAGTGGCTGCGACCATGGTAGATATTAACCAGCGGGCCTTGGACTTAGCTCAGAAGAATGCTGAGAGGAATCAGGTATCTGCTCATATCTTCCAGTCAAATGTTTATGAAAAGGTCAGTGGCATTTTCGACCATATTATCAGTAATCCGCCTATCCGTGCTGGTAAGCAGGTTGTACATGAGGTTATCAGCGGAAGCTATGAGCATTTGACAGAAGGCGGTGATTTGACCCTTGTGATTCAGAAGAAGCAAGGAGCGCCCAGTGCCAAGTCGAAGATGGAAGCTATCTTCGGTAATTGTGAGATTGTTAAGAAGGACAAAGGCTACTATATACTAAGGAGCGAAAAATAGGATGCGTGCTGTAGATATTATCCAAAAGAAGAGAGACGGTCTGGAACTAACCAGTCAGGAAATTCAGTGGCTGATTGAGGGTTATGTGGACGGGACGGTGCCCGACTATCAGATGGCAGCCTTTGCAATGGCTGTCTATTTTAAGGGAATGACAACTCGGGAAATTTCGGATTTAACCATGACCATGGTTGGAACTGGAGAGCAGTTTGACTTGTCAGAAATCACGGGAATAAAAGTAGATAAACATTCTACTGGCGGTGTTGGTGATAAAGTGACTCTGGTCTTGGTACCTTTGGTAGCTAGCTTCGGTGTTCCAGTTGCTAAAATGAGCGGCCGCGGGTTGGGCCATACTGGAGGAACCATTGATAAATTGGAATCCATTAAAGGATTTCAGGTAGAGCGCAGTCAGAAAGACTTTATCAAGCAGGTGCAAGAANTTGGCTTGTCCGTTATCGGTCAGTCTGATCAGTTGGTGCTAGCGGATAAGTTACTCTATGCCTTGCGAGATGTAACAGCAACTGTTGATACGATTCCNCTTATAGCCAGCTCTGTCATGAGTAAGAAGATTGCTGCTGGTGCTGATAGCATCCTTCTGGATGTAACGGTCGGTGAAGGCGCCTTTATGAAAAATATAGGTGATGCTCGAGTGTTAGCACGCACGATGGTGGATTTGGGCAAGGCTGTTGGCAGAAAGACAGTAGCCGTTCTGACAGATATGAGTCAGCCTTTGGGAACTAGTATCGGCAATCGTCTGGAAATTTTGGAAGCCTTGGATATTTTGCAGGGCAAGGGCCGTGAGGATATCACAACTTTTATTTGTGAGTTGGCTCAGATTATGCTCGGACTGGCAGATGTTAAGAAAACGGTGGAAGAAGTGAGAGGACAGCTGACCAACGGTGCTGCCTTGAAGCAATTTGAAGCTATGGTTGCAGCCCAGGGTGGTGAATTGGAAGACCTCTATCGTCCATCCAGAGCAGCTCATGTTTTAGAAGTAAGGGCTGAACAGGCAGGTTATATCACTGAACTGCCTGCCATGGAATTCGGACTCTTTGCCATGAGACTAGGAGCAGGACGGGCAGTCAAATCTGACGACTTGGATTATGAAACAGGAATTGTTTTTGAAAAGAAGGTCGGAGACAAGGTCGAAATT
>NZ_RJMM01000033.1 GCF_003943655.1 Streptococcus sanguinis | reverse complement strand
ATTCCAACTTCTAGTATTTTTGTATTTATTAATATTTGAGTTGTTTGATAACCAAGAGGTGACTATCTTCTTCTCCAACTAGGCTGTGTAGCTCATTGGGCTCCATCGTTAGAAAGGAACCTGCCACCAGCCGCACGGTTTGTTCTCCAGCAGAAAAGCTCACATCTCCCGACAAACAAACAACTGTTACCAGTGCATCAGCACTGTGCTCTGGCACTTCTTTTCCTTTGGCAAGATGCAGATGATGGATGATTCTGCCTTCTTCTTGCACAGGTGTTTCTGCAAAATCATTATTGGGATTGGTAACAAAAAATTTCATATTCTTCCTCCTTGTAACGGATAATAGGATGATTATTCTTCGTAATCACCGCCGGTAATGCCAAAGTATTCTTCTAAGGACTTGCCTGATTGAGCGATTTCTTTGGCTTCTTTACCAACATAGCGAAGATGCCAGCTCTCTGGTATGTAGCCAGTTGAACCTTCCTTACCCTCTAGATAGCGAACGATAAAACCGTATTTATAGGCGTTATCTAGAAGCCACTGACTGGCTCCAGCTTCTTGTACGAGATTGCCATTCTTGTCAATCAAGTCAAATGCCAAACCAGTCTGGTGCTCGCTGTAGCCTGGCCGAGCCGAATAGCGGTCTGCAGCTGCCTTACCATCCTGATTGACATAGTTTTGATAGAGTTCTGTCTGAGTATCATAGCTACGGAAACCACTGTATTGGTCGCTAATGGCATAGCCTTGCGCCTGCATGTCTGCAATCAGTTTGAGCAATTCTGCTTTAGCAGTCGCATTCTCACCTGGATTATAGGAAGGAGACAAAGGGTAGTGTTTGTTGACAACAAGAATCTCATCATATTGCCCTTTGACACTGTAGTAGCTACCGTTATAAGAAACATTTTGATCAAGAGTTTTGGCCTCGTGATTTTTCTCCTTTTTAGTATCAGTGCTGTCTGAAGATGTTGTCGTATCTTGGCTAGAGTTTTTATCTTTTTCAGCATCTTGTTTCTTAACTGTGCTAGTTGAGCTAGCCGCTTGTTTATCAGAGCTATCTCCAGTAGTGTCTTTACCAGACGAACACGCACCTAGAACAAGAACAGATGCTGCAAGAAGAATTAGTTTACTGTATTTCATTGTCATAATATCAACCTTCTGAAACTTCAAGATTATAGATTACAAAAGAATCCCCGCTAGGTTTCAAGTAATAAGTCTTATTTTTACGATTTACACTATTTGGAGTGTTATCGGTATAGTGGACCGTATAGTCCTCATATGTTGTCACGATATAGGAACCATTTTCTTCCTTGATTTCGCGGATATCCAAAGCTCCTGGCTCATAATAGTTAATTTTCGCTTTCTTAACACCACCACCAGTGGTCCACTCAACCATTTCTCGATATACTGCACTAGAGGTATCGTAGTATTGAGAATAGTTGTTGCTCCTGTTAGAAACAGAGCTGAAAACAGCACTGCGGTAGTCATTAAGGAAAGTAGAGACTTTTGCCTTTTGAGCCTCAACCTTTTTCGCTTCTTCGTTCTTTTCTCTAATTTTAGAAACCACTTCCTTAGGAAGCGATAATTTCACATTCGTGGTATCATCTTCCACAAGCACTGTCTCTTTATTGGTAGTAAAGGTAGTATCAGAGATAGTAAACTTAGCATAAATTTCAAGTTCTTGATAAGGAACAAGCTGCAACTCAGGTGTCAAACTGCTACCACTCTCTTTACCATTAACAACAATTTTAATATCTGTTGCTTTTGAAGTTTCTGAAGGCATCGTAATTTTTAGCTGTTTCTTTTCAGACTTGAGATCCAGTTTGATTTCATTATCCTTAGCCGTAGCTAAATCAAGCTGAACCTTACTTTCTACATCTCCAACATCCGTCTTACCTTTGAGAGTAAAGTCTTGTTTGATAAAGTGATATTCACCCAATTCAGTGTCTGTATTTTTCTTAAGAGTAATAGTTTTTTTCTCACCAGGTTTAATGGTAGCATTATCCAAATTTGTATTGACTTTAACTTTGACTGGATAGGAAACCATCTGATATTCCTGGAAAATACCAAATTTCTTACTCTTTTCAGTAACACCTAAAATCTTATTATTGTTGTCATCGATATAAGCAGATTTGCCATTTGACTCAACAATGTTATCTAGCTCAGTTTCGAGATTAATCTCCTGGCTCTCTAGGTGCTCAACTAAAGCTCTTGCTTCAGCACGCGTCCACTTATCGGATTGAGTAGAGAGGAGACTTGCCACTTCATCAAAGTCTTTACTAGAGACGGCTTTTGCAAAATGGTCTGTAACAACTTTAACCCCAGTTATAGAGCTTAGATAGAAGAAAGCTCCAATCAAAGCGGCAACTAGAAGGGTTGGCCCTCCAATCATGATTGCTTGCTTCTTTGATATTCTCTTTTTAGCCTTTTTTACTGGTTTCTGTGGTAATTGTGAGTCGAGCAATTCAGACCGAATAGGCAAGTTAGAGAATCCTTGACTCTTAGCTTCTGCAAATTCTTCTTTGGTAGGTTTTCGACCAATATTATTTTCAAAAGCTTGCAGCCAATTCTTACGAAGCTCTTCATATTGGGTAGATTCAAATGCGCCTTGCTTCTCATCTTGGGAAGATGGTTGAACCGATTCTTCTGTGACAGAATCTTCAGAAGGTGTCTCCTGAACAATATCTTGATTATCAGAAGCTTCATCAGTAGTATTTTCTACTGATGAAGTATCTGTGGTTACTTCCTCTGCTTCGCCTGCAATCTCCTTAATCTTTTTTGGGTCAAAGTTAGATTGTTTACCGGCTTGGAACTCACTTGCAGTTGGTTTTCGACCAATTACTTTTTCAAAGAGATCAACCCATTTTTCTTTTGTTGCCATAAATCTCCTCCAAGATTACATCATTATGATACTAGCTAGTAGAGAAAAAGCGATAAAAGAGAAGATAATTGTAATCACACCATTGATAATAATGGCCAATAGATATTTATAAAAAGGATCCATAGAGTTGTTTGTCTTGGAATAAATCAAAGCAAAGGTCGCTCCAACTCCGACTAACAAAAGAACAATCCATGTGAAAAACAGAGATAAATGAATAATACCCAACAGAGCAAACAGAGCTGAAGCAGCAATAAATGGAAGAACAATGGCATAAAGTCGACCATACCAATCAAAAGCCTTATTAAAGGTAAAACTTCTATCTTGGTAGACCAAACGCTTCACAACAAAACCACCTAATATAATAGAGAAAAGGAAGAGAGCCGCTGCTATCAGAGAAACAAAGAAGACTTTGAAATTAAAAGTCGGTCCATTATACATACCAAAACTCATGATACCAATGGTACTGAAAATATTGTAGTTTGCAACAATAGCAAAAAAGAACGCTGTCAAACCTAGAGAAAGGTAACCATTCACCTTACTACTCTCAACTTCAGATGTCGGTGATTTCCAAGCTGAAACGAGCCAAGCCCAGAAACCTTTCATTGTTTTAGAAAACTCGCTGGGTTGAGGAGGTTGCTGACTGTAATAAGCCTGTGGTCCTTGTTGAGGTACTTGTGAATTGAACTGTCCTTGCTGTGAGTTGTTCTGATAAGCTTGCGGACCAGAAGACTGAGGTTGTCCAGCAAAGGGACTCGCTTGTTGAAATCCTTGTTGCTGATATGGTTGTCCCTGATTAGCAAATTGATTTGGATTTGCTTGTTGCTGAGGAACTTCTTGATATTGTTGAGAAGCCTGCTGAGCAAAAGGCTGTTGGAAGTTTTGCGGCTGTTCAAAGCTTGATGAAGCCGGACTAGCTTCACTAGAGGCTTGCTCCGCACTTACCTGTTCAGCTTCAACAAATTCCCCGACAGCCAATGCTTGGGCAATTTCTTCCTCTGTAGCCGAGCGTCCATTAACGGCCTCAAAATATTCAAGCCAATCTTGTTTTGACATAAAATATCTCCTATCTATAAATTATTATACTACTATAGTATACAAAAAAAGGGCCGGAAATTCAATCTATTCCGGCATTTGCTCTTCTTAATCGCTTGTCATATCGTCAATTTATCAGGAAAAGCTTCCACTCCTCCTTCGACATTGATCACTTGGTAACCCTTAGCTTCCAAAAATTCGCAGGCACGCGCTGAGCGTCCGCCTTTTTGGCAGATGATATGGTAGGGGATTTGTTTATCTAATTCCCTATAATTTTCAGGCAAGGTGCTGAGAGGCAGATTCTGAGCCCCAGAGATATGTCCAGCAGTAAATTCATCCACCTCGCGAACGTCAATCAACTGTAGTTCTTCTGCCTGTAATTTGTCATATAAATCTTTCGCACTAATTTTTTGCATCATTTTTCTCCTATTCATTCATAATCACGATTTTTCCAAAACCTGCCGTCCCTTCGATAAATGCATGAGCTTTGGGCACTTGCTCTAGGGAAAAGACACGCCTTGGTGTAACATTGACCTGATAGCGGTCAATATAGTCAAATAATTCATCCATCAAATCTTGGCTCACATGAGCTGAGTGAAAACTTGTCAGAAAACTGTTGTTTTTGATTTCTTCGATTGGGTTGAAATCATCCAGTTCCCACTGGCCGCCCAAGAGACCGGTGACACAGATAATCCCGCCCTCTGCGATATGGTCAAAAGAATCCTTGACAGTTGCCGGACCGACCAACTCAAGGATTTTGTCAAACTTATCCTCTGTTTCCAGTCGGCCATCCTGGTCTATGATGATATCGTCGTAGGCTTGGTGTTTGAGCAGAAATTGTTTGGAACCGCTATTGACCGAGCCCACGATATGTGTGTCTGGAAACTGTGCCTTGACCAGACGAGCAAAGGCCAAACCGACACCGCTAGTAGCAGCTCGGACTAAAATCTTGTCATTGGGCTCAATGCACAGATTTTTCATAGAGCCTAGAGCAGTATAATAGGTCTCTGGCACAGCAGCCAGCTCAGTCCAGGTCAGATTGGTCTCGACTGTATAAATTTGATCATTCGGCAGAAGGACATACTCAGCATAAGAACCGTCAAAAGCTCGCCCCATTTCTCCCATGATGGAAACCACTTTATGGCCAATCTCTAAATCTGCTCGAGTCGTCTTGGCCACTTGGCCAACACACTCAATACCTAAAATCCGAGGGAAGGTGACACTAGGCGATAAACCCTCACGAGTAAAAATCTCCGAGTGGTTAATCCCAAATCCTCTGACCTTGACCAGGGTCCAGCCCTCTTGAAGTTCTGGAATCGGTCTTTCTTCCAGCAGAAGCTTTTCTGGACCACCCGCTTCGTAAATGACTATAGCTTTCATCGTTTCCATAGAATCACCTCGCTTTCTACAAAGTTTAGCATTCTAAGCTTAGATTTTTTAAAAAATCAGTTAGATTCCTGCAAGATCTAATAATTCTTTGACAATACCATTAGCTAGCTGTTGGAGAATCTCCTGAGGGAAACCAAGTGGCTGGACACGTCCTTCATCCAAGATCAAGATAGAGGTACAGAGGTGCTAGCAAACGAGTGATACCAATCCGCTAGGTTTAATCACTCGAAAGAGAAGCTGGATAGCGTTCCTCTAACTCAGCAAAACGGTTAGTTAAAGCTCAAGAACTTGGTAAGAATAACCTAAATCTTGCAAGAATTTAAATAAATCTCTTGTAGAGACAAAAATAGTTTTTTCATTAGTATTGGGATGGAAAGTCATGATATCCTCTGATACAATGTCCCTATCAAAATAAACTTGAATGTCCTTCTCCTCATTGTTGAGAAGACCAAAGGGAGATACAGTTCCTGCTGGTAGGTTCATTTTCTCTGCCAAGGAGTCCAATGAGGCCATGCGAATCCGATCGGCTCCCACTTGAACTTTAAAGTCATCCATATCCAATCGTTTCTTGTCATCCATAATGAGTAGGTAATACTGGGTTTTCTTCTTATTGGTTAAAAACATAGTCTTAGTCCGAACACCCTCCATGCCTTCAATATAGCTATCTGCCTGCTCTGTCGTAAATGCAGGAGGGTGCTCCACCACATCAAAGGTGATCCCCAACTCTTGCAACTTGTTAGCTACTTGTTGATATGCATCCATGCTTCTTACCTCATTTCTCCATGATATTTTTTACTAATTTTTGTAAATCTGGTACAACCTGAGCTGCAAACCAAGGATTTTTAGCCATCCAGATTTGGTTGCGGGGCGACGGGTGGACCAGTGGGAAAAAGTCAGGCAGGTAGTCTTGATAATGCTGAACCGTCTCGGTCAGCTTGATATTTCCTTTTTGATGCAGATAATATTTCTGAGCATACTGACCAATCAAAATGGTCAGCTCAATATCTGGCAAAAGCTCTAAAATCGGCTGATGCCATTTGTCCGCAAAGCCCTTACGAGGCGGTAAATCTCCAGACTTCCCATGTCCTGGAAAATAAAAATCCATGGGCAAAACCGCAAAGTAGCCAGAATGATAAAAAGTCTCTTCATCGACACCAAGCCATTTTCTCAGCCGGTCACCGCTCTTGTCCTTCCAGTAAAGCCCTGCCTCTTGAGTTTTCAGCCCCGGCGCTTGACCAACAATGTTAATCCGAGCATTCTTAGGTGCCGCAAAAAGCGGCTTGATCCCCTGCTCCGTGAATATCTGATTTTCTGGATCAGCCATGATGGCCTTGGCAATATCCTCTATTGTTTGCATGACAGCTCCTTGCAAAGAAACTCATCCAGCAAGGCCAAACGAGTTCTTCTTTTTTATTTGATTAGCTCGTAGATAGCTTCCGCGTAAATGGCCGCAGCACGGAAAAGGTCTTCTACATCTGTAAATTCATTGGCTTGGTGCATAGTGTTGACATAGTCGGGGAACATGGCGCCAAAAGCCACACCGCGCTTCAAAAGACGGCCAAAGGTTCCACCACCAATGACTTGCTCGTATCCTTTGAGACCAGTTTGTTTTTCGTAAACACTCAAAAGTGTTGCTACCAAATCATCATCTGCTGGAACATAGTGCGGAGTATGGCCATGCTCAGACAGACTCACTGACACAACACCAGCAACTTTTTCAAGGCCAGCTTGAATTGTTTTCGGATCAGTTCCTTGCGGGTAACGGATGTTCAGAGCAATGGTATTGTCAGCCTTGGCACTGTCAAAATGGAAAACACCAGCATTCATGCTGAGAGAACCCATTTTAGCATCTGTATAAGCGATTCCTAACTTCTCACCTGTAAAGTCCTCATGCAGAACTTGAGCTGCCACTTCCAGATAAGCCTTGGCGTCACCAGCAAAGTCAAATTGGTTGAGGAAGAGAGCTAAATAAGTTGCTCCGTTGATACCATCCTCTGGTGTAGAACCATGAGCTGATTTCCCAATGACTGTCACTTCAAGAGCTTCGCCATTTTCTTTCAGACTAGCTGAAAGCTTGTGGGCAGCAGCAAAGTCTTGTAATTTAGCATCCATTTCCGCTGCATCAACTGCTGCTGTAAAAATAGCTGTCGCTGATTCTGGCACCATATTCTCACGAAGTCCGCCAGTGAAGATCTTTAGTTTAAAGCTGCCATCATTACTGTTACCAAAGTGGAGATATTCTGTGATATTCCCTTTTTCACCGTTAATGATTGGAAATTCTGCATCTGGCGAGAAACCAAAGTCTGGCTCAGATAGGCCAACATGCTTGAAATAATAGTCCATGTCTTGCCAACCGGATTCCTCGTCTGTCCCCACCACAAAGCGAACTCGCTTAGATACTGGCAATCCCAAGTCTTTGATGATTTTCAAACCATAGTAACAAGCCATAGTTGGTCCTTTATCATCAGATGAACCACGCGCATAAAGTTTGCCATCAATAATTTCAGGTTTGTAAGGATCTGTATTCCAGCCACTCCCGGCAGGAACCACATCCATGTGGGCAAAAATCCCAAGTTCTTCCTCACCCTCACCAAAAGTAAAGTGACCAGCATAATTGTCCACATTCTTGGTTTCATAGCCATCGCGTTCAGCGATTTCTAAAAACTTATGCAGAGCTTGAACAGGACCAGGTCCAAAAGGATGCTCCTTGTCTGCCTTGGAGTCATCCCGCTCTGAGTTAATTTCCAAAAGGCTGAACAAATCAGCCAAGAGAGCTTCTCTGCGTTTTTCAACTTCGGCTTTAAAGTCAATTGTCATTATTTTACCCCAATTTCCAATTCGATTTAAATCAATAAAATTATGAATTAAATCGTAAATGTTACTATATCAACGTTTCTCAATGATTTCATCAACTGGCAAACGATAACTAGGTTCTAGTTTTTCATCAGTATAACCAACAGTAATCAAGAGTTCCGGACGGAAACGCTCATCAATTTCCAGAACCTCATTTACCTTCGATTTGTCAAAACCTAAGATGATGTTAGATCCGATACCTTGGTCAGTCAGAGCCAGAACAAGATTCATGGCCACCAGACCAGCATTGAGAGCTAAATAATCGCTCTTTTGCTGTTCGCTATAGCGAGCAAACTCAGCTGGCAGATTCTGCATATAGAATTGGAGCTGCTCGTCAGAGAAATTTCTCACTCCAGCCACACGCGCAATCTTGCGAGCCCGCTTGGTCAAATCTGTATCCGTAAAGAGGGCAATGGTCACTGGAGCTTCCTTAATCTGGTCCACATTTCCACCGAAAGCTGTCTCTGCTAGAGCCTGATTACGCTGCCGCACAACAACGAACTTCCATGGCTGGCTATTGTGAGCACTGGGTGCCAAAGTTGCAATTTCAATCGCTGTGCGAACATCCTTTGCATCCACAGGCTTATCATTGAAATGCTTGGTTGCGTGACGCTTTTTATTGAGTTCTAGAAATTTCATAAGTCGCATCCTTTTCTAAATATACTAGCTTCATTTTATCATATTTTGTAGGAGTTTGCAGGAGTTTTTTCACTAGGAGAAACTTTACACCGTAACTGTTATGAATATTTTAGGCTTTCTCTCAAATACTCTTTCTTCGATTGATTTTAAATTTTAGGAATAAAAAAAGCAGGTGATAGTCACCTACTTTGTAGATATTACTGAGCTGACGTAAGTGGAGCAAGAGCTTTATAAGCACCCTCAATCGCCTTCTTCATGGCATCACGTCCTGTTTTCAATTGCTGAGCAAATAAAGCACGATTTTGTTCTGGAACTTCTGTATCATCTGAACCAACACTTGAAAGGGTTTCATTAAATGTCTCTCTTGAAGTNTCCATAGACTGAATTGCTGGTTCTACTTGTTGATTGTATGCTTCTTTCCCAGCCTCAGGTACTTTAGCCCCGATTTCATTTATGTACTTTTTATAATTATCAATCAACTTACTAAAGAGGGCTTTCATGTCACCAATTGTTTTAGCATTGTCGATTTCTTCATCTGTCAAAAGAACAATTTCTGGGATTTCTGCATCTGAACTAGCTGTTTTTGATGAAGTTTCAGAGCTACTTGATTTACTCTTTGAAGTAGATGTTTTTTCTACAGAACTTGAAGCTTTTTCAGAAGAATCTGATGTTGTTTTTCCAGAACATGCTGCTAAAGTTATAACTGATAAAAGCGCTACACTAGCTGTAATAATTTTTCTCATTACTGTCTCCTATTAATAAAGAATAGACATATTATAATACAAAATTATTTTATTGTCAAACATTATAGGCATTATAATAGTCCCTCCATTTCTGTTAATTTTTTCCTAATTATTAAAAAAATTCTGCATACACTGTCCTTATATGAGATTGGTCTATTCTAAATCCACCTGTGGCTCTGCTACTTCAGGCAAGGAAGTTTTCTGCTGATCTACTGGATTCAACTTCTCCCACACTGCTTCTGCCACTGCTCGTGGTACGCCGACTTCGACGATTTGGTCGACACTGGCTTCTTTAATCTTGGTTAGCGATTTGAAGTGTTTCATAAGATTTTGCTTGCGTTTTGGTCCCAAGCCTTCAATGCCATCCAGCTGCGATGAGAAGGAATTTTTAGACCGGAGCTGGCGGTGGAAGGTAATAGCAAAGCGGTGGACCTCATCTTGGATACGCTGAAGCAGGAAAAATTCCTGCGAATTGCGGGATAGTTCTACGACTTGCAAAGGGTCACCAAAAAGCAATTCATGAGTCTGGTGCTTGTCATTTTTTTGTAGTCCAGCGATGGGAATATCCAATCCCAACTGCTCCTGGATTACTTCCTTAGCGATATTGACCTGGCCCTGTCCACCGTCAATGACAATCAGATCTGGCAGAGTCAGTCCATCCCGAATCGCCCGACTATAGCGCCGCTTGATGACCTCACGCATACTTGCGTAGTCATCAGGTCCTACCACAGTCTTGATCTTATACTTGCGATAGTCCTTCTTACTTGGTTTACCATTGACAAAGACCACCATAGCAGATACAGGACTGGTCCCCATGATGTTGGAGTTATCAAAAGACTCAATACGAATTGGCGTTGGAATGTTAAGAAGCTGCCCTAGATTCTCAATAGCCCCTTGAGTCTTTTCAATAGATTTCTCCAAAAGGTCAAATTTCTGTTGAAGACTGACTCGGGCGTTTTTGATAGCAAGATTGACCAACTGCTTCTTCTCGCCTCGCTGGGGCTTAAGCACCTTGGTATCCACCATGGCTCGGACAGCTTCTTCGTCAATATCAGCTGGAATCAAAATTTCATTGGGCTTGAGGTGGGACTTTTCCTGGTAGAACTGGCCGATATAGGTCAGAAAATCTTCGTCCGGATCATTATAATAGGGAAAAAGATTGACGTCTCGTTCGATTAGCTTGCCTTGGCGGACAAAGAAAACCTGTACGCACATCCAGCCCTTATTTACATAGTAACCAAAGACGTCACGATTCTGCAAATCCTTGGCCATAACCCGCTGCTTGGTTCGCAAGGTGCCAATGGACTGAATCAAGTCGCGGTACTCTGCTGCCTTTTCAAACTCCATAGCTTGCGCTGCGCCAGCCATTTTTCCCCGTAAATCCTCAATAATCTGGTCATCCTGCCCCTTGAGAAAGGCAGCCACCTCCTGGGCTAGCTCCTTAAAATACTGGCTGTCTACCTGGCAAATAGTGTGGGCCTTGCACTGCCCCAGATGGTAGTAAAAGCAGACGTTTTCAGGTGGATTGGTACACTTACGAAAAGGAAAGAGCCGATCTAAAAGCCGCTTGATTTCATTGGCCGCACCAACATCCGGATAAGGACCAAAATAAAGTCCGCCGTCTTTTTTGACTTGACGCGTTATGATTAGGCGCGGATAGGTTTCGTTGGTAATCTTAATAAATGGATAGGACTTATCGTCCTTGAGCATAATATTGTACTTGGGCTGGTTTTCCTTGATTAGGTTGATTTCCAGAAGCAAAGCTTCAATATTAGACTCGGTGACAATAAACTCAAAATCCTCAATCTCAGAAACCAGAGCCTCCGTCTTGGTATCATGACTGCCACGAAAATAAGAACGAACCCGATTGCGAAGATTCTTGGCTTTGCCGACATAGATAATGGTACCGTTTTTGTCTTTGTGAATGTAGCAGCCGGGACTGGTCGGCAGCAGTTCCAGCTTTGATTGGATTAGCTTGTTCATAGGTCTATTATAGCAGAAAAGGGGAGTATTCAACAGGTAGACACTAGATTATTAGAAAATCATAAGTTGAATTCCTTTCATAGATAATTCTGAACAACAACTTCTCTTCATCTCTTCATACAAGTACCAAAAATATATTGCGAATGAGACAAAATCCTCTCCATAATAAAGCGTTTTCTATGCAAAAATCAAGCAAGCGATTGCACAGCCATTTTAATAGGCTTTGATTAAATAAACAGAAATAAAATAGAAAAATTTTAGAAAAATTAATATATTTTTAAAAAAATTTCAAAAAAAGGCTTGACAAAAATTGCAAACGGTTGCATAATAGGATTGTAAATAAAAATTCCGGNAGGAAATAGAAATGAAAACATGGAAAAAAGTAGTATTGGGCAGTGTCAGCTTGCTGGCTGCAGGAACGATGTTAGCAGCTTGTAGCTCGAATAGTAGCAAGGAGAGCTCTTCTTCTAAAGCCGATAGCAAGACCTTGAAACTTTGGGTACCAACCGGTGCTAAAGATTCTTACTCTGATACAGTTAGCAAGTTCGAGAAAGAATCAGGCTACAAGGTTGACGTAGTCGAAATGGAAGATCCAAACGCTCAGGAAAATCTGACAAAAGATGCTAGTACTGCTGCCGATGTTTTCTCTCTGCCACATGACCAACTTGGTAAATTAGTTGAAGCTGGAGCGATTCAAGAAGTTCCTTCTAATATGGCAGAAGAAATCAAGAAGAACGATACAGAACAAGCAGCTATTGGTGCTCAGTACAAAGGTAAAACTTATGCTTTCCCATTCGGTATCGAGTCACAAGTAACCTACTATAACAAGTCAAAACTTTCTGCTGACGATGTTAAGTCTTATGAAACCATCACTTCTAAAGCTAAATTCGGCGGAAACTTGAAAGAAGTTAATGCCTACGCTACTGCTCCACTCTTCCTTTCTGTTGGCGACACTCTCTTTGGTAAAGATGGTGAGCAAGTAGACGGAACAAACTGGGGTAACGAAGCTGGTGTGAACGTTCTGAAGTTCATCGCAGCTCAAAAGAATAACAGCGGTTTTGTAAACGTAGATGCTTCTAACCTTCTTGCTAAATTTGAAGATGGCTCAGTTGACGCTTTCCAATCAGGCCCATGGGACTACGCAGCTGCTGAAAAAGCTGTCGGCAAAGACAACCTTGGTATCTCTGTTTACCCAACTGTTAACATCGGTGGACAAGACGTTCAACAAAAAGCTTTCCTCGGTGTAAAACTTTACGCAGTTAACCAAACACCTTCAAACGGTGACGCTGACCGTATCGCAGCAAGCTACAAACTGGCTCAAGCACTTACTAGCAAAGAAAGCCAAGAAAACCAATTCAAGTTTGAAGGACGTCACATCATCCCAGCTAACAAAGAAGTACAAGAGTCTGAAGATGTGAAGAAAGATGCATTGGCACAAGCTGTTATCACAATGGGATCTTCTGATACCTACACAACAGTTATGCCTAAACTTAGCCAAATGTCTGTCTTCTGGACTGAAAGTGCTGCAATCCTCAGCGATGCTTACAACGGTAAATTTGGTGAAGATCAATACCTCGCAAAATTACAACAGTTTGATAAAGATTTAGCAGCAGCTAAATAATACTCAAGCAAATTTAAATAAGCATTGAAGTGAGGGGGGCGGCCTCCTCACTTCTTTCTTTGTAAATATAAGGAGAATACTATGACTCAGTCATCTTATGACAATGCATCCATGGTTCAGGTCTTTAAAGAGGGAACCTGGGATGTCAAACTCTCTTTTCTGATAATGGGGCTGAGCAACCTCGTAAACAAACAATTTATCAAGGGGCTGCTCTTCCTCTTCTCAGAAATTGCATTTCTGATTGCTTTTGTAGTCCAAATCGTTCCGGCTATCGGCGGTATGATTACTCTGGGAACGCAGGAGCAAGGAGAGACTATCAAAAAAGTTAATGGCTTGGAAATCACCGTTCAAGTAGCTGGTGACAACTCTATGCTGATGCTGATTTTTGGACTTGCTTCTCTCATCTTCTGTGCTGTCTTCGCCTATATCTACTGGTGTAATCTGAAAAGTGCTCGTCACTTGATGGCTCTTAAGCAGTCAGGTCAGAAAATCCCTAACTTCGTTGAGGACTTTAAGACACTTGCTGACGGTCGCTTCCACATGGGACTGATGAGCATTCCACTTATCGGAGTACTGCTCTTTACCATCCTGCCTCTGATCTATATGATCTGTTTGGCCTTTACGAACTTTGACCATAAGCATCCAGCTCCTAAATCACTCTTTGACTGGGTTGGCTTCTCTAGCTTCGGTGATGTTTTCTCAGGTCGCATGGCTAGCACCTTCTTCCCACTTTTAGGCTGGACCTTGATTTGGGCGGTTGCTGCGACAGCCACTACTTTCTTCTTCGGTATTGTTCTCGCTCTCTTACTCAATACCAAAGGCCTCAAGTACAAGAAAGTTTGGCGGACACTCTTCGTTATCACTATTGCTGTACCGCAATTCGTATCCCTGCTCTTGATGCGCAATTTCCTGAATGACAATGGACCTTTGAACGGACTATTGCAAAGCCTCCATCTCATCCAGCATCCAATTCCATTCTTGAGTGACCCTGTTTGGGCTAAGTTCTCAATCATCCTTGTCAATATGTGGATTGGTATTCCATTTACCATGCTAGTAGCGACTGGGATTATCATGAACCTTCCTAGTGAGCAAATCGAAGCCGCTGAGATTGATGGAGCTAGCAAGCTTCAAATCTTCAAGAGCATTACTTTCCCTCAAATTCTTTTGATTATGGCGCCATCACTTATCCAGCAGTTTATCGGGAACATCAACAACTTCAACGTTATCTACTTCCTGACAGGCGGTGGACCTACTAACTCTTCCTACTATCAGGCAGGTTCAACTGACCTCTTGGTTACCTGGCTCTATAAACTGACCGTTTCAGCCAAGGATTACAATCTGGCATCTGTTATCGGTATCCTGATCTTTGCAATCTCTGCAGCCTTCAGTCTCTTAGCCTATACTAGATCCGCATCATTCAAGGAAGGAACTGCTAAATAATGAAAAATAGAAAAAAACTCAGTTTATTAGGGATTTATGTCTTACTGGCTGTTCTAGCATTTATCTGGCTTACACCGATTATCTGGATTTTTCTGACCAGTTTCCGTGGTGAAGGCTCGAATGCAGTCCCTTACTTCTTCCCTAAGACTTATACTCTTGACAACTATATCAGACTGTTTAATAACAACACATATCCTTTTGTTCAGTGGTTTATGAATACCCTGATTGTTGCGACAGCGACCTGTATCCTGTCTACTTTGATTACTGTGGGCATGGCTTACTCACTCAGCCGTATCAAATTCAAGCATAAAAACCGTTTCCTCAAGCTGGCTCTGGTACTTAACATGTTCCCAGGCTTCATGTCTATGATTGCGGTTTACTACATCTTGAAAGCACTTAATTTGACACAAACCCTGACGTCACTGATTCTGGTTTATTCAGCTGGAGCAGCTTTAGGCTTCTATATTGCTAAAGGATTCTTTGATACAATCCCATATTCCTTGGATGAATCCGCTATGATTGACGGAGCTACCCGCTTCCAAATCTTCCGAACTATTACATTGCCGCTGTCAAAACCGATTATCGTTTACACAGCGCTTATGGCTTTCATGGGACCTTGGGTCGACTTCATCTTTGCCTCTGTCATCCTAGGCGATGTCAAGGAAAAATACACGGTTGCTTTGGGACTTTTCCAAATGCTTAATAAAGATGCCATCAATAAATGGTTCTTGCCTTTCACATCTGGAGCGATTATCATCGCTATCCCAATCACTCTTCTCTTCATCTTCATGCAGAAATACTACGTAGAAGGTGTAACAGGCGGGGCAGTCAAATAGAATCTATTATATATATTGAAAACTTCCGACAGTTAATATCGGAAGTTTTTTTCTTAGAAAATGCAGAACTTAGCTTCTCTCTCCTTTTTATATGAGATTGCTTATTAGTTATAGACAAAAAAATGAGTCTGGAAATTATTCCAGCCTCATTTTGTATTTCTTTAATTATAATCTTCATCTCTGCGACGTCGCTTGTTGGTTCCCAAAAAGGCAGCTGCACCAAGTGCCATACCAAAAATTGCAAGGCGTTCTGCTTCTGAACCTGTATTTGGTAGAATAGCAGGAACTGTTGGAGCCTTATCAGCTGTCGTAGCCACGCTAGCAAGCTGAGCTGCAGGATTTACAACAAATTCAGTGAATGCACCACTACCAGCCGCTTGAACGGCACCTGTAGTCGCTCCTTTAACTTCACGAGTGTTCGCATGAACTTCTGCAGTCTTAGCATCTGAATCTTTCTTAGATTCATCCTCTGTACCTGGACCAGCTGCTCCACCCTTAACAGCAGTTAAAAGCTTCTTATCCTCACCTGAGCGGTAGTTGCTATTCAGAGCATTTCCATAAAGGAGAGATGCTTGGTTCAAGATATTCAAGAGAGTTTCATAATTGGCTTGAAGACTGTTGTAAGCCTCTTCAAGAACAGCTAAAGTTGCAGTTTCTTGATTTAAGATTGCTTGTTTAGCTTCAAAATCAAGCTGCGCTTCTGCCAACTCCCTCTCTGCTTCTGCAAGTAACTGAGGAGCATTTTGAAGGTCAATGACTTTCTTTTTAGCTGCTGCTAATGTCTTTTGAGCAGCCAAGAAATCCTCTTGAGCAGTTGTCAAATTAGCTTTCGCAGCTTCTTGAGCTGACTGAAGTTCTGCCAACTTATCCTTAGCTGCTGCTAAAACTGCCTGAGCATTGCTCAAGTTAGTCTGATAAGGTGCTAGGTTTGCTGCAATCTTAGCTGTCGCTCTGTCGAGAGCTTCCTGCTTAAGGGCAACATTTTGCTTGGTCAAAGCTAGATTATTTTCAGCAGTTGCTACCTTCTGACGAGCCGCTTCAACTGCTGCAATTTGATCTGCCACTGCCTTTTGAGCATCAGCTAATTGAGCATTGAGGATATTGATAGCTGATTCCTGACCAACTTTTTGAGCCTTGAGTTCAGCTAACTGATTCTTAAGTGCTGTGACATTTGCGTTAGAACCTGCAGAACGACCACCACCAGCACGCAACAACTGCTCCATAGCCGCAACAGTCAGCAAAGTACCATTATTAACACGTTGGTTAAAGTTGCTAATATGATGGAAACCAACTTCGGATGTACCATGAGGAGTGCCCCATTGGTTTGGCTGTTTATCATAAGCTGCTGAGATAGCATTGGCTTTATTGTCCATCATCTGAACATAGTGGCCAATCTGAGCAAATACACCCGCTCCAACTCTCATATAGATAGCATTAGCATCAATCTGAGTTTCATCTGTAGGCAGTCCATATTGCGCTGCAATCTCTTGGTAGCGTGCTTTTTCACTATGCCAGAAATTGACAGCCCCTTGCGGATCAAAACTAATCGCCACATTCTCGTTACCAATCAGCTTACCCATGTGCCAGTTATTGCGCTCAAAGTAGATAGTCTGAATCTGGCTGGCCACATTCGCATACGGATCAACCAACAACTCTTGTAAGCCGGCATTACGACGGTAAGCATTAATGGCCTTAACCAACTCCAAAGCTTGCAGGTTATTTTCTAAATTAGCTGGACTGGTTGGGTCAGAATTAACTGAGATACCAAACTCATTTTGTCCGCGTTGGTAAACTGCAAGAGCATTGTTGGCTGCATCACGAATCTCTTGATTAGCCGCATTGTTACGAACATTTTCTAAAAACTGAGAATAAGTCGTATTGCGAAAGTCAACAGGAGCTGTTGCTGCTGCTTTCTCGGCAGCCGGAATCTGTCCTTCAAGAGAGTTAATAGCTTGATTGGTTTGACCCAAAGATTCCTTTGCCTGATTGATTTTATTCTGGATTTCAGCCTGCACTTGTGGAGCAGAAGACGCTGCTTGTTCAGCCTTTGTCAGTTCAGACTTTGCATTGTCTAAAGCAGTCTGTGCTTGACTTTGCTGACTCTTAGCAGTTGCTACAGCTTGCTCTTCTGAGTTAAGTGGTGTTTTAGCTTGTTTCAATTCAGTCTCTGCAACATCTACCAGAGATTGACTCGCCTTAACAGTATTTGCTTGATCTTTAACAGCTTGGTCTGCCTTGGCAGCTTTAGCCGCTGCTTCTCGAACAGCAACGTCTTTCGCGCTAACCTCTTGCTCTGCTGTTTTTGCTTCTGTCTCCGCCTTAGCAACATTTTCTTCTGTTGCTTCTGCCTGTATTTCTTTAGCAGTCTCAACAGCGGCTTCAGCCACTTTCACGCTAGTTTTTGCATCTTCAGCTTCTGTTTTAGCAGTATCTACTATCGATCTTTGCTCATCGAGTTTAGCTTTGGCAGCTTCAGCATTTTCTTGGGCAACAGCTACATCTGCTGCTGTCACTGGTTTTCCAGTTACTTCAGTCGCTTGTGGAGCTGTTACAGTTGATTCAACCAACTCATCCGCGTGCACTTGATGGGTCAGTCCACCAGAAATAATAGTTGTAGCCGCGATACCAGTCGCTACAACAGACTTGCCTATTTTCTTTTCCATAATCAATCTCCTTTTTATAATCTCACATACTATAATTAATCTGGGTATAGCAGCCCGCATAGTAATATACTATCACAAAACGCTAGTATTAACTAGTAGCAAACGTATCCTTTTAATAGTTTTTTTATTACAATTTAGTTACAAAAATGTTGTATTAGAAAAATAAGATGGTTTTTCCAACAAAAATGAGCATTTCTGTATCGAATAAAGCAAAAACTCCTAGATTCTTTCTAAGAGTTAACTTTGCTTGTCAGTCCGTTTGAGCTTGTCGAATTTTTTCTAACATTGCTTCTTCTTCGGCCGTTATTTGATAGCGTTCCAGCAAGTCTGGACGTCTTAGATAGGTCTTTTTCAGACTTTCATAGAGTCGCCACTTGCGGATATTTTCATGATGGCCGCTCATAAGGACTTCAGGAACAACCATACCCCGATAGTCATAAGGCCGAGTGTACTGAGGATATTCCAAGAGTCCAGACGAAAAACTGTCATCTGTATGACTGGCTTCCTTGCCGATAACCTCTGGAATCAAGCGAACTGTAGCATCAATCATAGTCATAGCCGCCAATTCTCCCCCAGTAAGAACATAGTCCCCAAGCGAGATTTCGTCTGTCACTAAAGTCTTGATCCGCTCATCATATCCTTCGTAATGGCCACAAATGAAAATGAGTTCCTCTTCCTTAGACAGTTCCTCAGCATAGGCTTGGTCAAAAGTCCGACCAGCAGGATCTAGCAAAATCACACGCGGTTGCTTCTTTTTAATGGCATCATAGGCATCAAAAATAGGTTGGGCCCGTAGCAGCATACCCTGGCCTCCGCCGTATGGCTCGTCGTCTACATGCCGGGATTTTTCAGCCTTTTCTCGGAAATTGTGGTAGTTGATTTCTAGGAGACCTTTTTCCCGAGCTTTACCGACGATAGAGTGTTCCAAGGGCGCAAACATCTCCGGAAAGAGAGTCAAAATATCAATTTTCATCATCCAGTCCTTCCGGTATCTCTACATCAACCCGACCTTGCTCAATATCAATCCCCAGCACTACTGGCGGAATGTAAGGCAGTAGCAAGTCGCGCTTGCCTTTACGCTTGACCACCCAGACATCATTGGCTCCTGGCTGCAGAATTTCCTTAATCGTACCAAGAAGAATGTCATTTTCATAGACTTCAAGGCCGATGATTTCATGGTAGTAAAATTCTCCGTCTTCCAAGTCCGTCAAATCTTCCTCTCGGACTTTCAGAGTGAAATCACGGAATTTCTCAATGTCATTGATGTGGTACATCCCCTTAAACTTGATAATATCAAAGTTCTTGACCTTGCGATGGCTAGCAATCTCCACATCCATGACAAACTGATCTTTCTTGTCAAACAGGGCAAGGGTATTGCCTTTTTTAAAACGCTCTTCTGCAAAATCCGTCACTAACAAAACCCGCATCTCACCTTGCAGACCTTGCGTATTGACGATTTTTCCAACATTAAAATAATTCATTACGGCTCCAACATATTATACTCTGCCTAGTATTTTATCATGATATAGGGGAATGTACAAGGGAGATAAGGGGGAATTCTCTTGCCTATATTTATTTGATTAAAGTTGCTGTTTAACGTATAAT
>NZ_RJMM01000032.1 GCF_003943655.1 Streptococcus sanguinis | reverse complement strand
CTCCTACATATCTATTCGTAATTAAAAACGAAAAAACAGGACAAATTTGTCCTGCAAGAGAAATATATGATCAGCTTTCTTTTAATCTGGTTTTTCTATCGAAGGAGCTGAAATTTTTATTTTTTCAAATTGGGTTTTGTTCAAATTGTATGTTGTACTACCAGAACTGCCTAATTCAATGATTAATTTCGACTTTGAAAGTAGCTCAAGAAATAGATAATATTCTTGATTTTCTGAAGGAATAACTGCATTAATTTGTTGATTGGTTTGAGATTCACGGTCTAATAAACTGACCAATCCAGGAGTAGCGATACAACTAACAATTATAGAATTTTTAGGAAGTGTTTTGCTAGGCTGAGTCTGTTCGCCTTTTTGGGTTAAGTACCGCAGAGTCTCGACACAATAGATATTGTTATGCATGTCAGGAATAGTAATGAATGGTAAATCTCCTCCATAATAATCTTTATTTTGGGTAGACGGCGTTTTTCCAGTTATAACCTTTTGTGAAATAGATTTTATAGTTTCTTCAACAAAAGAATCATCTTTTTGATTAACACAAACCTCTTTATAAATTGCATAGGCTTGCTCTACTAAATGATGATTTATCTTTTTATTATTCTCGATTTTATCATCTATTGCTTTTAAAGTTAAACCGATTTGTATTTGCTCTCGTAATGAAGGTACCTGAACCTCTAAATTTGAAATATCAGTTTTATTTATAGATCCAAATACAGTACCATTTTCACGATTAATTAAATTTTCTTTATTTGCTCTCAAAAGATAATAGAGAAACTCTTGGGCCCCTTGCTTATGTCGCAAGCCACAAACTCCACGCCCTAAGCACATTTTTAGCGGTGTAATATTAATATCACCAACTGGTGCTCGAACTGACATAATAACATCACCAACTTCTGCTTCTTTTGTTACAAAAGTTGTCCAAGTATCAAAGGTTGGATACTTATCACCAAAAGTACGGTTTCCTTGCAAAAATGGAAGTCCATCACCCTTTGAATTATAAAAGTCTGATTTTGGAGATTGGCCCATTGTAATATCTGCCAATTCACTCAACCTTACTTTCTTCCAATTATTCAATTTCTGCTTCTCCTCACCCTATATATTTCCTATGCGAATTTTTTACATTCGCTTGATTGACCATGGCGTAGTGCATGGTTGTGTCAATTTTGACATGGCCAAGCAAGTGCTGAACTTGTTCTATGGGCATGCCTTTATCTATGGCGCGTGTCGCCAATGTCCGTCTAAATTTATGTGGATGAACCTTATTTAAATCTGCTTTTTCACCGATTTGTCTCAATCTTGTTTCTACCCCTCCGATTAGCAATCTATCATGTGGAGATGACAAGGAAACGAACAAAGCTGGATTATCATCCTCACGACTGTCCAAATAATTTATCAGGTGAATCTTTGTTCTAGCGTCAAAATACACAATACGCTCACTATTTCCTTTGCCAAAGACAAGACATTCTCTCTCATAAAAATTAATATCCTCTCTATTCAATCTCACTAGTTCACCTACCCGCATTCCAGTTGAAGCCAATAAATCAATCATGGCTAAATCACGAATTTCATCGCAAGCATCTCTTAGAAGCTCCAGCCCTTCGTCAGAAAAAGTCTCTTTGATTGTTTTATCTGTCTTTATCTTGTGAATCCTACGAACAGGACTCTTTAAAATATAGTCCTCGTCTTCCAACCATCCAAAAAAGCTACTAAAGATCCGACGCATGTTGTCAATCGTCACCTTGCTTGATTTTCGCTCCTGCTGGTAATGCGCAAGATAAGTTCGCAAATCGCCGGTAGTCAAATCTCTTATAGATGTTTTAAGGCTGGTAAGCATGTTTTCAATAACAATTTTATAGTATTTCAAAGACTTCTCACTGCAGCCTTCAATCCGTTTGGCTGAAATAAATAGCTCAAGTAATTTACTATTGCTCTTCTGTTCATTAGCTGATTTAATCTCTGCAACTTCTACATTGACAAAAGCTGCCGTTAGTACCTTTTGCAGATTTTCTAATTGTTGAACACTTAAATTCTTGGCCATAACTGTTGTAATTTGCGTGATTAATTTATCTTTCATAAGCTACCTACCTTTCGTTTTTATTATACTCTACGGGTAGCTTAAAAAGATAAATCATCATTTAGAGCAGATGGCCATATCTATTTTTAAAGAAGAGTTTAGTAAAAAAGAAGTCACCAACAAATTAGGAGATTTCTTCCCTGTTATTACTGGAAAAAAAGATGCAAATATTGCAAAAGGAGGAGAATATCCGTTTTTTAGTTGTTCTCAAAACATTTCTTATACGGACAATTATTCATTTGATGCTAGAGCAATTTTATTGGCAGGTAATGGAGACTTTAATGTTAAAATCTTTAATGGAAAATTTGAAGCTTACCAAAGAACGTATGTTTTAATCCCTAATAATGATGAACACTTTGGCTATCTGTATTATGCAATTAAATATTTTTTAAACGATATTACTTCTGGACATAGAGGTTCTGTCATAAAATTTATAACAAAAGGTCAGATAGAACATTTTAATATTTTTATGACCAGTAATAAAGAAAAATTATTTTTATTCAACTCCTTTGTTGAGAATATAGCCAATAACAATAAAGAAATTGATAAACTAAGTAATATTAGGGACACTCTCCTCCCAAAACTTCTCTCTGACGAAATCTCTGTCAATCAAGCCACTAAATGATGATTTATCTGTTTATTAAGAATAATTTTCTTATCAAAAGCTCTTAATATCTCTGCAATCTTCTCTTGTTCTACCAAAGAATAAATAGGGACTTTATATTTCATAATTGCCTTTTTATCACCCCTAGGCATTTTAGTTCCTTTTGAAGTTCCTACTGCATAGTCAAAAAAGTTATCACTTGATAGCACATAGTAAAGAAATCTATTTGAAATTTTTTCATTTGCTCGAACAACTAAAACATCATTCGAACAACCTCCTGATTTATCAGCTAACCAAATCTTTTTAAAATAAGGACGAATATTTGAAATTAATATATCGCCTTTTTGGAAGACAGAAATTGTTTTTCCACTTGGCAATTTGGTAGCTTTTGTTACTCCTCCTCTTTCAGAAATCATATTTTCTGTCGAAACGTAATTATCTAAATTGACTTCATCTATTCTTATCCGTTCAGAAACATAACTACTTACTTGAGACAATTCCTCAAATTTCAAACCCAATCTCCCCCAATCTTTCTCGAATCTCATCTTCTAATTTATGGGATTTAATAAAAAGTTCTGATAGTTCTGTCGTCAGTCGGTCCATCTTCTCTTCAAATGGTTCTCCGTCATCTTCTTTTTCCTCAATACCTACATAACGCCCTGGCGTAAGAATAAAATCTTGCTTTGCAATTTCTGCTGTTTCAACAGACGCACAAAAACCTTTAACATCTTCAAGGTTTCCATTTTGAAAGGCTTCAAAGGTATCTGCTAACTTCTTAATGTCTTCGTCGCTAAAGTCGCGATGCTTACGGTCAATCATTTCTCCCATATTTCGAGCATCGATAAACAGCGTCTTTCCTTTTTGTTTTTTATTTTTACTGATAAACCAGAGACAGGCTGGAATAGTTACACTGTAAAAGAGATTAGCTGGAAGAGCTATAATTCCCTCAATTAAGTCATCTTCGATAATTTTTTTACGAATGTCCCCTTCACCGCTCTGAGTCGATGAGAGTGAGCCATTGGCTAGAACCAAGCCAACCTTACCATTACTAGGATCCATATGATGAATCATGTGTTGAATCCAAGCATAGTTTGCATTGCTATTAGGTGGCGTTCCGTATTTCCAGCGAATATCATCTTGCAGTTTATCTGCTCCCCAGTTGGAAATATTAAAAGGGGGATTAGCCATGATATAGTTAGCTTTTAGTGTCGGATGTAAATCATTGAAAAAGCTGTTCGCTTGGTGCTCACCAAAATCCGCATCAATACCTCGGATAACCATGTTCATCTTGGCCATCTTCCAAGTATCAGCATTGGATTCTTGACCAAAAACAGATAAATTATTAATATTCCCACTATGATTCTCTATAAACTTAGCTGACTGAACAAACATACCGCCTGAACCACAAGCAGGATCATAAACACGCCCTCTATAAGGCTTTAATATTTCTACAATCGTTTTTACGATACTGGTCGGAGTATAAAATTCACCGCCTCGTTTTCCTTCATATGCCGCAAACTGTTCAATACAATATTCATAAGCACGCCCAAGTAAATCTTTTTCATTCTCACCTTCATACATTTGAATATTAGTAAAAATGTCTACAACTTCCCCTAAAACTCGCTTATCTAAGTCTGGACTGGCATAGATCTGAGGAAGGACATTCTCTAGACTAGGATTATCCTCTTCAATTTCACGCATGGCTTCATCCAAGACTGTGCCAATTTCCGAAGAATGGGCATGACTCGCAATAAATTGCCATCTAGCTATTTCAGGGACAAAGAAAATATTCTCCTCTGAATATGCATCAGGATCATTCTCAAATCCGTCACCCTCTGCAAGTAATTGTTGGTATTTTTCTTCAAAAGCATCTGATACATATTTTAAAAAGATTAGACCAACAATAACTTTTCTGTACTCTGACGCTGAAATGTGCCCCCGAAGTGAATCTGCAGCATCCCATAGTTCCTTTTCAAATCCAATATTTGCGTTTGATTTTTTCGCCATTTTATACTCTTTTCCTATTTTAATCACATCCATTTTACCATATTTAAAGTAAGTTAAAAAGCACCGAACGATGCTTTTTTAGCTTATCAATAGTTTAAAACAGTCAGCCTCTCGTTTTCTCCCCCGCCTCTAGTTTCAACAAAAAGGCTTTTTTATCAAGACCGCCGGCATAGCCGGTCAGCTTGCCGTCGCTTCCGACAATCCGGTGACAGGGAATCAGTAGTGAAATAGGATTATGGCCGATGGCACCACCGACTGCTCTAGCCGAGCCAATCTTACCGTACTCAGCTTGTAATTCTCGTAGAATGTCTGAATAGGTAGACGTTTGTCCATAAGGAATCTTCTGCAGCACTGTCAGAACCTTGCTTCTGAACTCAGTTACTTGGGGTGCCAATGGAATTTCATTTATTGCGGGATTTTCTCCCTTAAAATAAGCATCCAGCCAAGCAGAGACGCGTCGGCTGATTTCTGTCTCCTCCTGCTGCGCTTGCTCCAGATCATAGCCTGCCCCAAAATATTTCTGATTCTCCAGCCAAAGCCCCAACAAGGCATTTGCGTCTGTCAAGATGAGAATCCGGCCAATCGGCGATGTATAATAAGTCTTGTACATATTTTTTCTTTCTTTTAGCTTCTTGATAAGCCTTATTATACCACTCTTGTCTTAACTTTTACCACAATCCCATCTGGGTCTGTGACTTCTAGCTCTTGGGAGCTAATCCATCGGACTGGCGCTTGCAAGTCCTGAGCATTTTCATAAATAGCTACTAGGTCTTCTTTCCCTTCTACTTGCGCTTCAAAATAGGCTAGTCCCATTTGCTTAGGTTGGCGATGATTCAAGTGAGAACCTCCCCATTCATTGACTGCTACATGATGATGGTAGTTACCTGATGCCAGCCAGCTAGCAGAAGGTACAGAAAATTTATCCTCCAAGCCTAGAAGCTTTTGGTAAAAATGACTGGCAGCTCTGCTATTTTTCACAGACAGGTGGATATGGCCCATACGAGTTCCTTCAGCAATACTAAACGGTTGGACTTCCTGACCTAATTCATAGATTTCTTGAGCCGCAAGTGCTTCCGTCACTCCGATAATGCGACCATCTTCTCGAATATCCCAATCAGCCTGAGGCTTGTCCCGATAAAGTTCAATGCCATTGCCTTCTGGATCCTCCAGATAAATGGCTTCACTATAACCGTGGTCCGCTCCTCCGACCATAGGAACTCTATTTTCGGATAAATGCTTAAGGATATCCGCCAAAGCTTGACGACTTGGAAGCAAAAGCGCCAAATGATAAAGACCGTAAGCCGACTTGACGGGCTGTCGGTCACTGGTTGCTAAGAGCCTCACCAGCACTTGTCCGTCCCTGCCCAAAGCCACCTGTCCGTCCTGCTCTTCCAAAAGTTCCAGCCCTAAAACTCGCTGATAAAAGTCCTTTTGTCTTGCTAAATCGGCCACATAAAGTGCCACCTCTCCTAGATAAATCTTGCTTTGATATTCAAAAGTCATGTTTTTCTCCTCTCTTAAATTTAAAATTTCAGCAGTGCTCCTGCCAAATCTTTTTTTATTTTCCCAAAACGGAGATAGGTTCCTTGATATGGATTTCCATACCTCCATTTGCTTCGAAGTCTTATTTTTATATTGTAATTATTTATATTACATCTATTAGTATAGCAGGTTTTAATGTAATGTCAATAATTACATCTCGTAAAATTCTTAACAAAAAACAATCTGCTCACTAGGAAACAGATTGTTCTTTAATTTCTTTTTCGGTCGCTGCGACAACTTCGTCAAGGCTAGTCTGAGCCAACTCAGCTTCCATGGCTGCCTGAATAGCCGCCAATCGGTCATCTAAGACATTGTGAATGTTCTTGCCGATAGGACAGTCTGGATTGGGCTTATCATGAAAACTAAAGAGCTGGCCGCTCTTGCCCAGACATTCAACCGCACTATAGACATCCAACAGGCTAATGTCTTTCAAATCTTTGGCAATCTCTGCTCCTCCGGTCCCACGAGCAACGGTAATCATCCCGGCATTCTTGAGCTGGGACAGGGTCTTGCGAATAATAACTGGATTGACGCCAACACTGCCAGCAAGGATATCACTTGTCAGTTTTTGTTTTTTTCCCTCCAAAGCCAGGACAATCAGCATATGGGTGGCAATGGTAAAACGGCTGGAAATCTGCATTTTCTCTCCTCCCTCATCATTTTCTCTCACTATTATATCCCAAAAAGGGTGTAACTTCAAGAGTTACGACTGGACTTTAAGAAAGCTGCAATCTCATCTGCATAGCCTTCCCGCTCACTGATTTCCCGCAGCAGGTCGTGATTGTGAGTATGGTGGATACCATTGACCAAGCTCTCCTGATAAATCTCATAGTAAGGCAAGTGGAGCTCCCGAGCCAAGCTCAGCTCCTGTTCCACATCGTAGGCCACGCGCCGAAGGTCAACATCAGCTAGACCAGTCTCATCTATCTCTAAAATGGCATACTGGGCTCGCAAGTCCTTACGCAAAGCTGAATCTAGAAAGAACGGCTGACCAATAGAGCCGGGATTGATAATCAGCTGTCCATTGGTCCCGTAGCGGAGAAACTGCTGGTGAATATGACCATAAACAGCGACAGCGCAGTCGTTTCCCTCAAAAAGGCGGTCGAAATTGCTCTGCTCGCCAATATGAATCAACTCCCGCCCCCAATTCTTATCAGGTAGATGGTGGCTAACCGCAATCTTCAATCCCTCTACTTCTGCCAAGATTTGCAGAGGAAGTTCCTGCATGCGGTCAATCTCTTCAGGATGGATTTCCTCTAGAACAAAATGGCAGAGCCGGGTCAGGTAGAGATGGCTGGGACGAGCCAAATCCAGCTTTTGGTGCAGGGCATGCCAGAGGCTGTCTTCCCAATTCCCCCTGACCTGGAGGCTGATCTGCAGCTTCTCCATCCTATCTAAGATATTTCTGCGACCGGTTCCTGGCAGGAGCAAGTCCCCCAAAAACCAATAGTCTGTCACCTGCTGGCTTTCCGCATCCGCCACTACTGCTTCCAAGGCTGTGCTATTCCCATGCACATCGGATAATAAGGCAATTTTTCGTGTCATCGTGTATCTTTCTCTTTCTTTACAAGGAATATTATATCAAAGTTCAAAAAAACTTCCACCCATCAAGTGAGTGAAAGTTTTAAAGTCTTTTTTTATCAATCAACAGACTTGAGCGCTTCCAGCATATCCACCCGTCTGAGGCGGTAGTTGACAAAGAAGCCAAGTAAGGTCAGAATAAGAGTCACTGCTGTTAGAGGAAACAGATAGACTGAGGAACTTACTTGAGGGGTTAAGCTGATAATGCTAGGCGCAACCTTCTCAATCAAAAAACGATGCAGGAAGAAACCGCCTAGAAACCCAACTGCCATCCCAATCACTGAAAGAATAATGGTCTCTCGATAGATATAGAGGGTCACTTCCTTATTATGAAAGCCCAAAACCTTGATAGTGGACAGCTCGCGAATCCGCTCGGCCACATTGATATTTGTCAGGTTGTAGAGAATGACGACTGCTAAAAGAATGGAAATCAGGACCAAAACCAGCATTGTATTATTAAGAGAATCTGCTAGAACGTTGAACTGCTTCACCATGCTAGCATTTTGGGAAACACTCTTGACAAACTTGAGGCTCATAAATTCATTGGCCTTGTCCACAATATTTTTGCTAGAGGAGTCCTTGAGTCGCACTAGATAAGCGTTTTTCTCGGGCTTTTTGCCGTAAATCTTCTGGTAGTCCGTCGCCTTCATAAAGGCAAAATGGCCAAAATGATTCTCATTGACTGCTGCGAGCTTGACAAGCTTGCCACCCAGCTCTATACTGCCACCGGGGCTAACTCCAGCTATACGGGACAATTTATCCGAAACAACTACACCGACCTTGAGAGTCAGCTTTTGCTGCTTGTCGGGACTTTCTAGGGAGATGAAAGGTTCAAAATTTTCCTTGTCCGTAACCATCAAAGTGACGGACTCTGTCTCTTTTCTTCCTTTGTATTTCTCTGTCAAGGTTTCACTATAGATCTCCTGATAATCAGCAATCGAGCCATCAGCCAACATCTTTTTCAGCTTGTCTTGCTCAGCTTGATTCTCCCCAGGATTGACAGCGACAATCAAGTCGTATCGCAGAATCTCCTCAAACTGGCGTTTAGGAATACCACCAATAGAAGATTGGAGTCCTAGACCGGCAAAGAGTAAGGCAACAGACCCCGCCACACCAAAGATGGTCATAAACATCCGCTGCTTATAGCGAAAGATATTGCGAGCTGTGACCTTCTGAGTAAAGCTAAGGCGCCGCCAGATAAAGGACAGTCTTTCCAAAAAGATCTTGGAGCCTTTGACCGGTGGCTTGGGCAAAAGCAAGTGAGCTGCTTCTTCTGTCAACTCCCGTCTTGCCACCAAATAGGCAGGGAGAACACTGGATAGAAGGGAAAGCCCCAGGGCCAGTAAACTATAGGAAATATAAAAATAAGCATGAGGGGCAGAAAGCACCATCCCTCTGGTAATAATAGAAGAAATCACACCTGACAAGAAATAATGTCCCAACAGAATTCCTATGAGGGTACCTAGACTCCCTGCAACCAAACCGTAAAGAGCAAACTTGCGAATGATATCTCGACTATGATAGCCTAGAGCCTTAAAGACACCTGCATTTGTTCGCTCTTCATCGACAAAGCGTGTCATGGTGGTAAAGGTCACCATAGCCGCCACCAGATAGAGCACCACCGGGAAGATATTACCAATCGAGGCAATACTATTCATGGAGTTTTTATACATATAATAGCCATTACCACCTGGCAGAGACTTGCGGTCATAGCTATGATAGGCCGGCTCTTTCAAACGACTCAGATCTGCCTCAGCGTCAGCTAGCTTGTCCTTGTTAGCAGACAAGTCTTCCTCTGCCTGTGCCAGCTCAGTTTTTTTCTGATTGGGCTGGGACTCAGCTTCCTGAATCTGCTGCTGGTTCTGGCTGAGCTGAGCAGGAGGGAGTATAGAAGCGGCTTGGGCTGCTTCTAGCTGGCTTTTTTGCTGGTCCAGCTGATTCTGAGCTTGCTCTAACTGCCTTTTCCCTTGAGTCAGCTCACTCTCAGCCTGACCAATCTTATCTTGGCCCTTCTGAATGGTGCTTTTGGCATCCGCCTCTAATCGCTTAAACCGGGCCGCTCCATTATCCGCTAGGCTCTTGTCCAAAGCTGTCTGGTGATGCTCCAAACGTTCCTGATAACTTGCAGAGAAGGGAGCCAGCTTTTCTAAATCATGATAGCGCAGGCGGGCAATACTGTAAACATCTGTATCAAAGGCCTTAGGGCTGACTACAGCATAAGCTGATAAAGCACCGCTTCCACTAGTCGCATTGCCCAAATTTTTATCAGACCAGAGCTCTGCCGAGTTGACAAAGCCCACGACCTTGTAGGTCTTGTTTTTTAGAACTGACCGACTGCCTGCTTTCTCGGTCAGATCAATCTCCTGACCAAGCTTGTATTTCTTAGACCAAAAGCTAGCCAGAGCAATTTCTTGCTCATCCTTGGGAAGACGACCGGAGATCACTTGAAAGTTTGAAATATCTTTGGTATCTGAGAATACTCGGAGAGCCTCCTCGTCTACGGTGACATCTGTCAAATAGCCAAACTCGACATCAGCTCCCTTAATAGCTTCCAACTCTTTCTGATCCGCCGGATCCAATCCATAATCCGCCATAACAGCCAAGTCCATGGTTCGCTGCTCTTTCAAGTAATCTGTTGCTGTTCTGCGCATATTGGGTGGAGCGACCTTAAGCCCCACGAGAGCTAAAGAGCCCAGCATCATGAGGATTAAAATAGATAGGAAACGTCCTTTAGAGCTAGTGAAGGAGCGCAGAATATCTTTCCAATAAATCTTTCTCTTCATATCAATACTCCAATGTACTTATATCCTGTGGTTGTTCATTGACTGTAACACTCTTGACTCTCGCATCGTGCATGCGGATAACCCTGTCAGCAATGGGAGCCAAGGCAGCATTGTGGGTCACGATAATCACCGTCGCTCCTTGATTGCGGGACATGTCCTGTAAGATTTGCAGCACTTGCTTGCCGGTATTGTAGTCCAAAGCTCCTGTCGGCTCATCGCAGAGCAAAATCTTGGGATTCTTAGCCACAGCCCGAGCGATAGACACCCGCTGCTGCTCCCCTCCTGATAGCTGGGCTGGAAAATTATTGAGGCGATTTTTCATACCAACCGCAGTTAGAACGGCCACTGGATTTTGAGCATCCTTGACGATTTCAGAAGCCAATTCGACATTTTCCTTGGCCGTCAGGTTAGGCACCAAATTATAAAACTGAAAGACGAAGCCCACATCATTGCGCCGATAGTCTGTCAGCTGGTGGGAATTGTAGTCAGCAATATTCTGGCCGTCTATCAGGATATCTCCCTCATCATTGGTATCCATACCTCCGAGGATATTGAGCACCGTAGACTTACCAGCACCAGAAGCACCCAGGATAATGACCAGTTCCCCCTTTTCAATCTCAAAAGAAATATCATGATTGGCGACAATCTCCGTGTCACCTACCTGATAACGTTTAAAACTATGTTTCATTTCAATATAAGCCATGTCATCATCTCTCCTTTTCAAAACTCGTTTCCTTAAATCAACAAGGTGTTGATTCTAAATCACAGATATTATATAATGAGCTTAGACAAAAATCAATAACCAAAAATCAACAAAGTGTTGATTTAAGCAAAAAGGAAGAAAAATGGTCCAGAAACGAAAAACTAGCACTAAGGAAGACATCAAAGAAGCCTTGATTCAGCTACTATCAGAGGAAAGGTTTGATAATATTTCCATCAGCAAGCTCTGCAAGCGGGCTGGGATTAACCGCGGCACCTTCTACCTCCACTACCAAGATAAATATCAGATGGTTGATAGTCTCAAAAACGACATTATTTCCCAACTTTCTAGTTATAGCATGTTTGAAGCGGAGAATGAATATCCCAAAAAGTTAATGATAGCAAAATTTCATATATTGCGCGCTAATGAACGTCTTATCAATGCCTTGACCAAGAGCCATTATATTGACTTTCGGGAGGCTATTCGGGAGTACATAACCAGTATCATTCTGAGTGATAAGCAAAAGGCTGCTACCCAGCGTTTTTTAGAGGAGAACTTTCACATCCCTCAGAAATACGCCTTGGAAATCTTCCTATCCAGTGTTGAGGGGATTATTTCTCTTTGGATAGCCGGCGGAGCTCAAGAAGAACCTGAAGAACTCACTGACATAATTTTGACTACTTATAACTATGATTATTTGAGATAAGGGCTCTAGCTTGAAGGATAGCCTGGACAAGAGTCGTTTTTTCCACTATGAAAGGCCGAACATTTTGCTCGGCCTTCTTTTTATTTTAGATTAGTTTTTCTTTGTTTTCTTCAAAAGAAAGAAGACTCCTGCTAAGATAATCAAACCTGCAAGGCCCATGATTGTGACTTGCTCACCTGTTGATGGCAGGTCTTTTTTCTTGGCCTTGACGGACTGCTCATTTCGATACTGCACTTGGTAAACAGAGAAATGATTGGTCGTGAAGCTGATAGTCTGGTTTTGATTAACTGTTACATCAAATTTCTCAACTTGTTTGCCATTTTCATCCAGAGCATAGACGGCATCTACTGGCAGATCTTTGCGGACTGGGATCGTCACAAGGGTTGGACTGACCTGATGCACCGACTGACCATTTGGATTGGTCAAGCGAATGTCATAGGTATCTGTCGGCTGATTCTTGCTTTCCAATTTTTTCACTGACAACTGAAGACCGGTCTTGACCAAGTCAGCATTTTTCAAGCGAATGCCAGTTGCGACATCCACCAAGCTGTCATCTTCTACATTGACTTCCGTCCGTGTATCAGAACTGCTAGAAGTTTCTGAAGAGGAAGAACCTGACGAACTTTGAGATGACGAAGAGCTGCTAGAATCTTTGCTGGAGCTGGAAGGAGTGGATTTTGCTGCTTCCTTGATTTTAGCTTCCATTTCTGCTTCTAGCTCTTTCATTTCCTTAAAGACTTGCGCTGCTCGAGCCTGTGTTTCCTCTGTAACTTTGGCTGAAGAGTCTGGCAGAGCTGCATTGGCTGCATCTAGAGCATTTTGCTCCTCAATAAAACGGGCTTCCAAGGCCTTCCATTTGTCTTGGACAGAAGTACCAAAGAGGTCCTGATGCTTGGCTGCCATATCATAGATATGAGATGCTACCCAGTACCAAGAGTCTGGACTGTAGCTAGTTGTGTTGACCTTATAAGCATCGTAAGTATCCGTGATATTCCCATTATAAGGCAGGTAAGGTGAGAAGCGCGGACTGCCTACTGCCAGCCACATAGTGCCTCCGCCCATATTGGCTGGAACGCCGTCTTTGAGCTGGAAGATATGAGCTTCCATGACATTTGGATTTCCCAGCGGATATTTGTAAACAGGGTCTGTCGTACCGCGTTGTGGCAGCCCCTTACCATCCAGCTCCATTTGGTCCAGCGGTTTGAACTGAGTGCCCTCAAAGCGATTGCGCTGCATAGCCATAACATCTGCTACACTGATCTTTCTGTCTGTGGAGTGCATGAGATCAAAGTAAGAGTCGTTATAAGACACGGCCGCATTTGGATCTAGACTGGTGATACCTGCCCAGGCACGCGAACGATCTGCCTCTGCCATCGGCGGATTGTAGGACTGAGAAATATGGAATTTCCCGTCAATTTCTTTATAAGAATTAGCCTGCTTGGCTACATCCTGAACACCTTTTGAGGCAATGACATTTTCTGTATCGTCAAAATCAACACTGCCCAAGAAGAAAGTATTAGGAAAGACAGCATACTTATCGTCTGGGAATTTAATAGCAACATATTGGTGACCAGATAGGATTTCCATATACCAGACACCGGTCTTGTCAGCAATAGTGATAATATTCCCCTCTGCAGCTCCCTGCTCTCTGACAATCTGCGCCATCAGCTCCACACCCTGACGGGCAGTTTGAACATGGGGCAGAACGACGGTTGTCAGGATAGACTCTGCCAAGCCATTTTCTACATAAGGATCCACCTTTTGGATGGCATCATTAGCCTTGGCAGAAACAGTCGCAGAAATAGAGACTCCGTACTCATTGAAGCCAACCTCGTCAAAAATACCTTGGGATGGGGTCACATCTGATACCGAGGTATACTTGTAGCTTTCTGCCGGCAGGGTCCATTCAAAGCCGTTGGCTTCATCGACTAGCTTGGCACCACTCGCATTAGTCTTTCTAGGATGAACCAGAAAGACCTTATTGTGATTGGGCTCCAAGTCCTCTGTCCGACCGTAAAGCGTTGTGCCGTCTGCCGTCAGGTCTTTCCCGACGATAAATCCTGTGCAGGCTTCGACCACTTGGAAAGGAAAGAGAAAAATGGTCGAAAGAGCTAACAAGGAACGAAACAATATTTTTTTCATAAAAATATCTCCTTTGTTTTTTTGTAAAAAATTACAAAATTAAATACTATATTCAGTATAGCCTTTTACCCCAGGTTTTGCAAGCGATTTCAAGCTCTTGTTTGATATATCCCCTGAAAATTATTTAAATTTCTAAATCTGTCTTTTTCTCCTTCAAAACCAGTCGGTAGACTTCTATAAAGGTAGCAACGAGAAAGGCAAATAAGAAACCGACAACGATGTTAATTCGATGCTCTGTTTCGAAGAAAGGAGAGTTCCAAATAAAGTGATTGGCAACGGTTGACACGACGCACCAGAGACCAAAGAGACGATATTTCTTGTAAGCCGTGGAGAACAGAAGATAAACCCCAACGGTCACCACTGCTGTATAGAGAGTATGTGAAGCCAATCCGCCAGCAATTCTGCCAACTGCTTCTAAGGAACCACTATATTGTCCTCCGAAAGTCACTCTGGATACATAGCCAATATCCTCTATGACTTGAAAGCCAAAACCCGAACTCAGTCCAGCGATTAAGACAGACTGAATATCCTTGCGCCCCAAAATGTAGAGAGCGGCATAGGCTGTCAGAGACTTGAAAAATTCCTCTGCAAAAGGAGCTGTCAGTGCATTGGTCCAATCATTGAAAACAGCAGGATCCTTGATAAAGTTAGAGTTAATAATATCAATCAAACTATTGCCTGCAAAACTGAGCCAGCCAGAGATAAAGGCACCTCCAAAGAGGGCTGTCCCTAGAACGATTGTCTCTACAGATAACTTTTTGGCCAGTTTTTTAATCAAGAAATAGAAAGGCAGGAAAAAGGCAGCTAAAACAGCTAAGTTCAGAACCAAGTCGCGGCCAGCTTCTAAGGTGACATCCTTCTCCGCCATGTCTCCAAGCTCAAACTGCAAGCCGATACCAGCTAGGACTAAGTAGATATAGAGAGCAATTCTTCTTGTTTTATTCATGACTGTCTGCTCCTTTTCTATTTTTTCCTTTGACAAGATAAATGGCTATTCCAATCACAGTTAAGACAAAGATGCCTCCTGCGATAGCAATATCGTAGTCAAAATCTTCCAGACGAATGGTCTCCTCTGTGTCAGAGTTCTCTGACTCCTCAATCTCTTCTAAAGCACTTGTACCATATTCAGCCACGACCTTATCTTCAGCAATCTTCTGGATTTCCTTAAGGCGCTTAAAGACTGAATCCGCTCGCTCCATAGAATCTTTTGTTGCTTTCAGACTGGCTTGTTCTGGCTGTTCAGACAGACTAATCTGCTCGTTGTCATGAGCTGGCTGTTCCTCCATCCATTGGCTTTCCATACGCTCAATTTTACTGCGAATAGAGCCATCTTCAAATAGTTCTGGGTATTTTGCAACCAAATCATTGATGCGGCTAACAGTCCAATACCAGGAATTCTCATTGTAGGCTGTACTCATTTCTTGATAAGGCTGAGAAGTATTGCTGATATTGCCATAGTAAGGAAGGTATGGCGCATTGCGCGGACTTCCCATGGCTAACCAGAGAATCCCTCCTCCAGTAGAGGCAGGTAAATTCTCCTTGAGCTGGAAAATATGGGCCTCCATGACATTTGGATTGGAAATAGGATACTTATAAACTGGGTCAGCTTTGGTTTTATCTGGAATCCCTTTTCCGTCTAGCTCCATCTGATCTTGCGGTTTGAAGTCTGTTCCTTCCAAGCGATTGCGCTGCAAGTTCATCGCATCACGCAGACTAAGCTTGTCGCTGGTTGAGTGCATGAGTTCAAAGTATTCGTCGTCATATTGCACATCTGCATTGGGATCCAGCGCCTTGATACCAGACCAAACCCGAGAGCGGTCAGCTTCTGCCAGTGGCGGATTATAGGATTGGGCTACATGGAAGCTACCATTGATTTCCTTATAGGTGCCAGCATCCTGCGCTATCTTTTCAAGATCAGCTGATAAGATGGTATTTTCAGTATCATTCTTATCTACACTGCCTAGGAAAAATGTATTGGGAAAAACAGCGTATTTATCATCTGGAAACTTGATGGCAGCGTATTGGTGGCCAGAAAGGATTTCCATATACCATACACCCGTCTTGTCAGCAATCGTCACGATATTACCTTCGGCTGCACCTTTTTCCCTAACAATTTTAGCTAATAGCTCCACTCCTTCTTTGGCTGTTTTCACATGAGGTAGGACCACAGAAGTTAAAGCAGATTCAGCGATACCGTCCTTAACATAAGGATCTACTTTTTGAATATCATCATTGGCACTGGCTGAGACTGTCGCAGAGATAGAAACGCCTTCCTCATTAAAACCGGCCTCATCGAAAACTCCCTGCTCTGGTGTCACATCCGGTACCGCCGTATACTTATAGCTAACAGCCGGCAAATCAAAGCTAAAGCCGTTGGTTTCATCTACAAATTTATCACCAGCCTTGTTATACTTGCGCTCCCGCACCACAAAATTCTTGTTGTGATTGGGCTCTAGGTCCTCTGTTCGACCATAGAGAGTCGAACCATCCGTCGTCAAATCCTTCCCGATAATAAAGCCGGTACAGGCTGAGACAGCCTGAAAAGGAAAGAGTGTAAGAAGCATCAAGGCTGAAATAGCCCAACTGAAAAATTTCTTTTTCATCAGTTTCTCCTTTGTATATTAATTGATAAAATATTTATCGCATATTTAGTATACTATTCTCTTGCTATGGTTGCAAGCGTTTCCAAAATCTCTTCTGCTAACTAAAATGAATAAATTCCCCTAGGAAAAAATTACTCTAGCTGTATACCTAGCAGCCCCTCCAAGCCTGTTGTATAAATTTCCATAGATGTATATCAAGCTGTATAAAAATTTTTTTGTAAAAGAAAAAAGCCAGATAAAATCTGACTTTAAAGACACGTGGCTGCGGAGGCACAACCCGCAGCCGCGCATGTGTCGCAGGAAAGAATGGATAGGAGAAACAGAACGAACTTCTCTCCTATTACCAAACTGGTTGTGCTTCATAGCTTAGATTATTTTCTCATCTTTTCCTAGACAAGTAATCTTACCATACGCTGACCCGCTTATCTGGAGCCAGATACATAGCATCACCTTCTTTGATTTCTGGATAGGTTTCATAGAAGGCCTCTACATTTTTGAGCTGCTGGTTGACCCGAAGCTCGGACGGAGCATGGACATCTACCTTCAGGAGAAGTTGGTTAAATTGCAAACTAGCCTTGCTTCTCCAGATATTGGCATAGTTTTCAAAGTAATTCTTCAAGTCTGCATCTGGATATTTCTTTTTCACAACTTCGAGAGTGGCTGAAAGTCCACCGGCATCGGCTACATTTTCTGTTACTGTAAGCTTGCCGTTGACCTTGCCGCCGTAGATTTCAATACCATCCCACTGCTTGGTAACAGCTTCAATTTTCTTGTCAAAAGCTTTCTTATCCGCTTCTGTCCACCAATTGTTCAAATTACCCTCTTCATCAAAGTTTGCACCGTTTGAGTCGAAGGCGTGAGTAATCTCGTGACCGATAACCATACCGATACCGCCGTAGTTCTTTTCCATCTTTTGCTTAACATCAAAGAATGGATTCTGCAGGATTGCAGCTGGGAAGTTGATACTGTTATTTTCCTGTGAGTAGTAAGCGTTGATATCATAGGAAGGCATGACCCACTCGTCCTTGTCTACTGGCTCAGAGAAGTGCTCAACATCATATTGATGTTTTGCCTGACTCAAAGCAATTGCATTTTCAAAGAAGGATTTTTTATCATCTACTTTTAAGGCCTTAGTCACTTCGCGAACTTTTTCAGGATAGCCGATATAGAGTTTCATAGTATCCAGCTTCTTGACTGCCTTCTGTTTGGTTTCTTCTGACAGCCATTCATTTTTCAGCATACGCTCCCGATAAACTTCCTTGATATCCTTGACCATTTGGGTCACTTCTTGCTTGGCTTCCTCACCAAAATATTTGCGACCATAGTAAAGACTAAAGACATCTGAAAAAGTTCCTGTTGTCAGATTGTATGCTGCATCTTCTTTTGAAGTTGCTTCCTTAGTACCTTGCAAGGATTTTTGGTACTCTGCAAAAATCAGCCGATAGTCATCGGTTAGAAAACTAGATGCTGATGCTGCCTGCTTCACAAGCATCCAAGATTTGAGCTTGCCAAAATTCTTGTCATTAACTACCTTGGCAAAATTTTCATAATACTTAGGGTTAGGAACATTGACATCACCAGCTTCCTGACCTAGATAGTCATTGATAATATCGTGAAACTTAAAGGTATCAGAGTAGGCATTGATGTCTTCTGCCGTCTTAGGATGGTGAAGATTTTTAATTTCCGAAGTTTCTTCATTACTTTGGGCATACTTGGCCAGTTCTCCATCAAATTCTAAGGCTTCTTTGACAATCTTTTCGCTGTCTTTTTCACTGTAGCCCAGCTTTTGCATGGCTTCTTTGAATGCTTTTTCCAGCGGATCCATCATCCTTTTCTTAGCAGCTTCATCTTCATAGTAGCTCTTATCCGGCAGCATAAGACTTGGACTGGACAGATTCACTTGTTTCTGATTGGTATTTTCTAGGTTAGAACTAATTTCAAGGGTAAACGGCAGAGCCAAACCGCGTTTTTCCCAGTCAACAGCCTTGCTAGCTAGGTCCTTTAGATCGGACAAGTCTTCAATTTCCTTGAGATAGGACTTGAGAGGGGCTAGGCCATCCTTTTCCCGCTGCTTGAAGTCCGTCGCTTGCTGATAGTATTTGATAAACTCAGGCATTCCTTCAATCGTTGACTCTTCTTTACCAGAGACTAGATTTTTGACATCCGCCTTCATCTTGTCCTTGACCTGCTCGTTCAGTTCATAAAACACACCATTAGACGGCTGGTCGCTAGGGATTTCTGCCTTTTCCAGCCATTTTTTATTGATGGCCTGATAGTAATTGGTCCTCACTGTGGCATTCTTATCAATCGGTGTCTCCTGAGGGACAAAGGTCTTATAAGCCCAGTAGCCACCGGCAGCCAAGATTAGGCCGGTCACAGTCAACGTAGAAGTTAGAATGATTTTCGTTCTTTTCTTCATGAGTTCCTCCTTGTATATTAAGTAAAATATAATTGACTTTTTTATTTTACTCATTTACTTTAACATATTCTTTTTTCCTCGTCAACAGAAAACTGAAGGTCTGGAAAAAATTGCCGCAAGAGGAGAGAATAAGGTCGTTCAGTCTGCTTTTAAAAGTGATCTGCTCTAGACTCACACTTAAAGAAAAACTAAAGTATTCTACCAGCTGTCCTGTTGCTTCCAGCTCTTTTCTCTCCCCCTTGCACTTTCTAGTATAGCGACCAAACTTCAGATATTTCTAAAGAAATTCTAAAATATTTCTAAAGTTTTTTACCAAAATAAAAAAGACTGGGACAAAAATGCCTCAGTCTAGCTTTATTTATCATCTTTGAAAACTCTTGACGCAGTAGCTGATTGCTCAATCTCACGGCGAGAACAATTTAAAAATCCGTGAGACCTTTTAAACTTGAACCTCAAAATAAGTGGGCCAAGATAAATTCTCAAAAATTTAGTTCTGTCCTACACCATCTACTGAACCTTTTTAGCCAGCATCGTCGCAAAGCGCAGCTGAATTCGATTGCCGTTTTCATCACGGCGATGGAGGTGACCAGGATTTTCATTGTACTTAACCAGCTCCCAGTCCTTGTAATACTCGGCAAGCTCGCCTTCCTTAAAAGTAAAAGGAAAGGGAACAGAGCATGGGAAGTCTTCTGTGTCCATAGCACAGACGATGAGATTGTAGCCACCAAGCGCTGTATGCTCTTGCATATTACGGATAATATGCGGAATCCGCTCCGCCTGCAGAAACATCAGGACAACAGTGGAAACGATCAAGTCATAAGTCTGAGTCAGACTAGCTGAGTTGATGTCGTAGCTACCCACTGGCAGATCTAAATCCTCCTGCTCCACAATGCTACGTAGGATCTCCAGTGCCAGCTCATTCTGATCTACGGCCGTTACTTCAAAGCCCTGTTTGGCCAGAAAGAGAGCATTACGACCTTGACCACAGCCTAGATCTAACGCCCGTCCTGGTCGGACTGTTTGCATGGCTTCCAAAACCTCTGAGTGAACGGGATTGCTACCGTATTTCTTAGGGAAGTAATCCTCAGGCCGACAGTAAAACTCCAAATACCACTCCAAATCATCTGTCAGGGCTTCGACCCGATGCCAAGCTTGGGGCTGGGCAAAAGGATTGTCCTGACCAGCTTCAAAGATGTGCTCAGCCAGCTCCTCACCTTCCTCTGACATCTCGATAAACTTAAGTCGTCCCTTGAGAACAGTGATTTTGCCCCAAGTTCCCTCTTTGGTATTGTGCTTTCTTTTTACCGCTTCTGGCATGGTCTCAGCCGTCCACAGCGGCATACGTTTATAGGCTAGCAATTCTTCTGTCATAAAAAATCCTTTCTCTGAAAGCCAAGCTCCGAATAATCTAACTGTCTTTATCATACTCGAAAAGCACAGACTTGACAAGTGTCAAATTGAACGGCCTTCCCTGCAAAAAGAAAGAACTGGTCCATCAACCAGTTCTTTCTCATATAGGAAGTTTACTACCAATCTTCTTTTTTCTTGCTAACTTGCTTATAGCCAAAGAAGCCTAATACTGCAACCAGCAGCATATCTTTGATAGTTCAATTCAAAAAATACGAGAACATCAAGCAAAAATATATCCCTGTTTTCCTTATCGGTCCGATCTCAGTAACCAAAATCTAAGTATGCTCTTTCAGATAATATACTGCCGAAGATAGAAAATAAACCACCTACCAGCATTTAACAACACAACTACAATATGATTTTCACTGATTCAATAGATAACAAATGTTTAAAACACTAAAAAAGTTTAAATTTATTCTCTGTCTTTTTGAAACAGAAGAATATACTAAGCTTTATTTTCTATCTTTTATTGAATTCCTGTATCTTGTAAGAGATCGCTATCTTGAGGTATCAGGGGTGAAAGACTATTAAGAATATCCTTCGAACTGCGGCTTTTGTTAAAAGTTGGATAATAGGCACTATTCTTTTTTTGAATAATTTTATAAGCCTTAGGATATTCTTTCTGAATTGGAAGTTTTTCACTTTGTTTAAAGAATTCCTTTTTGAAATTTACAGTGTTGTAGTTTAAATCAATTCCCATTTTCTCAAACTGTTTACCTGGAAGTTCCTCTCCCGAGTAGCCTTGATTAAATGAATAAAATAACCCTTTTATTTCTTGACTATCTGGCTGATAATCAATAAATTCTCCTGTCTCTAAATCCAAATAGTAATGTTTAATCTCTGTGTTGGAGATTGGAATATCATTTACCAATTTCTCTGTATATTTTTGAATATTGACTGTCAACACTTCTTTCCCATTTGACAACTTATTCACAGTTGGACCAACTGTACTTAACCCCCAGTCATTACCTTTTTCTCCTAGCCATTTTAATAAATCAATTTCCTTCTTTCTTAAGATTTGATCTTTCGTATCATAAATCAGTAAACGATATGTACTCTCTCC
>NZ_RJMM01000031.1 GCF_003943655.1 Streptococcus sanguinis | reverse complement strand
TAATTTAATTTTTGCCTATAACTGCCTCTATAAACCAAATCCGAACATTTTATAAAAATTTTCAAAAAGGTCTTGACATATTATTAGGAAAAACTTAAAATATAGGAAATTAGAAAAGTAGTAGATGCATTTGTTTTTAGCGAGCTCGTGGTTGGTGGAAATGAGCAGCAAATCTTTACGAAGTTGGGCTAATTGATAAAATGAATTTGAAACAATAAGAATTCGGTAGGCACACCTTACAGTGCAGCTTGTTTGATGACAAGACAGAGATATGGAGAATACTATCTTTTTTCCATAATTGAGGTGGCACCGCGATTTACGCCCTCACACAGAATACCTGTGTGAGGTTTTTTGTTGCTTATTATAAAAAAACAAGGAGAATTACCTATGTTTAAACGATGGCGTCCCTAGGGATTAAACAGAAAAAATATAAAACATAGAAATGGAGAAAGAACATGAAAAACAAACGATTAATCACTATCTTAGGCCTTCTGGCCGTTTTGGCAATCGGTGGGATTGTCTATTCCAGCTTGAACAGCAAAGGCAACACCACTAAGACTGGCGACGACAGTCAGACGGTCAAGGTCGGCGTGCTGCAGTATGTCAGCCACCCTTCGCTGGATTTGATTTACAAGGGGATTCAGGATGGTTTGGCTGAGGAAGGCTATAAGGGAGACAAGATTAAGATTGACTTTATGAATGCTGAGGGCGATCAGAGTAAGGTCTCTACTATGAGCAAGCAGCTGGTTTCCAATGACAATGATGTGCTGATTGGGATTGCGACTCCGTCTGCACAAGGACTGGCTGCAGCTACTAAGGACAAGCCTATTGTCATGGGAGCTATCACAGATCCAGTTGGAGCAAATCTAGTGAAAAATCTGGACAAGCCAGGGGGCAATATCACTGGTGTCTCTGACCGCAATCCAGCTAAGCAACAGCTAGAGCTGATTAAAAAATTGACTCCAGATGTCAAAACTATCGGTGCACTCTACTCTAGCAGCGAAGACAACTCCAAAGCTCAGGTAGAAGAGTTCAAAAAATTGGCTGAAGAGGCAGGCTACAAGGTAGAGGAATACTCTGTTCCTTCAACCAATGAAATTGCTTCAACCATGAATGTCATGACTGGCAAGGTTGATGCTATCTGGATTCCAATTGACAATACCATTGCTTCAGCTTTTGCGACAGTTGTGTCCAGCAATAAAGAAGCTAAGAAACCGATTTATCCAAGTGCGACAGCCATGGTGGAAGAAGGAGGCCTTGCCTCTGTCGTTGTAGACCAGTATGACCTAGGTGTTGCGACTGGTAAAATGGCAGCTAAAGTCCTTAAAGGTGCTAAACCTGCTGACACTGCAGTAGATATTTTCGATACAGGTAAATCTGTTATCAATACCAAAAATGCCAAAGAACTTGGCATTACTGTACCAGAAGATGTTTTGAAAGAAGCAGGACAAGTGATTAAATAGAAAGAAGGAAGTCTGTTGTTTCACAGGCTTCTTTTTCTCAATAGTCTCTTCTTGTAAAACCTTTAACTGAGCTTGCGAAATGTTTAGAAATCTGTTAGAATGAAGTATAACTGAATAGCAATCCGCAAGACCAGTAACCTAGAGGAAGTTTAACAGGGAGGGGAGCCATCGACTGAAAGCTCTCTAGATGAAAGCTAGGCGAATTCACTTGCTCTAGGATTGATAAGTAAGGTCTGGCTTGCCAGATAAAAAACGGATGGTACCGCGTGTCAACGCTCCGCTTATGGAGATTGGCGCGCCTTTTATTTTGGAGGGAAAATGACGAAAACGATTGAAGAACAACTAAAAAGCCTGCGTGAAGAGACTCTAGCTTCTCTCAAGCAGCTCAAGGCTGAGAATCAAAAAGAACTGCAGGACTTGCGTGTAGCTGTCTTGGGTAAAAAAGGTTCACTGACTGAAGTCCTGAAAGGGATGAAGGATATTTCAGCTGAAATGCGGCCGATTATCGGGAAGCACGTCAATGAAGCGCGTGATATTCTGACAGCTGCCTTTGAAAAGACTGCTCAAGAGATGGAAGAGCAATTAGTAGCTCTGAAACTGGCTGAGGAATCCTTGGATGTGACTCTGCCAGGCCGTCAAATTCCGGTTGGGAACCGTCATATTCTTAGCCAAACTAGTGAAGAAATTGAAGATATCTTCATCGGGATGGGCTATCAGGTCGTGGACGGCTTTGAAGTGGAAAAGGACTATTACAACTTTGAGCGGATGAATCTGCCTAAGGACCACCCAGCACGGGATATGCAGGACACTTTCTACATTACAAAGGAGATCCTGCTCAGAACCCACACTAGTCCGGTACAGGCGCGAGCTATGGATGCTCATGACTTTTCTAAAGGGCCACTCAAGATGATCTCACCAGGGCGCGTTTTCCGCCGGGATACCGATGATGCGACTCACTCCCACCAGTTCCATCAAATTGAAGGCTTGGTGGTTGGAGAAAATATTTCCATGGCAAACCTGCAAGGAACGCTGCAGCTAATTGTCCAGAAGATGTTCGGTGAAGACCGCAGTATCCGTCTGCGTCCATCTTACTTTCCATTCACTGAACCATCTGTTGAAGTGGATGTTTCCTGCTTTAAGTGTGGCGGCGCCGGCTGTAATGTCTGCAAGAAGACCGGCTGGATTGAGATTATGGGAGCTGGTATGGTGCATCCGCGCGTGTTGGAAATGAGCGGCATTGATGCAGAGAAATACTCTGGATTTGCCTTTGGTCTTGGCCAAGAGCGGGTGGCTATGCTCCGCTACGGTATCAACGACATTCGTGGCTTCTACCAAGGAGATATTCGTTTTTCTCAGCAGTTTAAGTAGAAACCTGTATTCATAGATGCAGCTTTTCTGAGAAAGGAGTGCAGTATGCTAGTCAGAGTCAAGAAAGAAGAAGCGAACATCCTGCGAGAGTTGGAAGTCGCAACCTATCAAGAAACCTTTGGCCCATTTATCAAGGAAGCTGATATGGCTCATTATTTTGACAATGAGCTGTCGCTTGCAACTATCGAAAAGGAACTGGCAGACCCTGAGTCAGAGACTTATTTTGTTGTCAAAGGCGGTGAAATTGCTGGTTTTCTCAAGGTAAACTGGGGACAGGCTCAAACAGAGCAAGAACTGCCACAGGCCTTTGAGGTTCAGCGAATTTACGTTTTGAAAGCCTATCATGGTCAGGGATTAGGCAAGGAAATGTTTGAATTTGCCTTGGAAGAAGCCAAAAAACGAGGTTTTGACTGGGTCTGGCTGGGCGTCTGGGAGAAGAATTTTAGAGCTCAAGATTTTTACTTCAAATACGGCTTTGAAAAATTCAGCCAGCACGACTATATCACTGGTGAGACAGTAGACACAGACTGGCTGCTGCGCAAGAAATTGAAATAAACAAGAAAATTTAAAGAGAGGAAATGATACGACCTAAAAGCTTTAAATTTAGATGATTTGTTTCTGAAATCAGGATTTCATACAAATCTCTAAAATTTGGTCGGTCAAGTTCCTTAGCGATAGAATAGAGAAAGGAATTGAACCCGGGCTAAAAACTCGAAAAAAGATAGATTTGCGATCATTCGTCGAATGCTTAGTTAATCTCCTGTTTTTCAGTCGTTTTTGACGCCCTTGGTATCTTAAATATGCTAGTAAGTTATAAGTGGTTAAAAGAGTTAGTAGACATTGATGTGGCGAGCGCTGAGCTGGCTGAGAAAATGTCAACAACAGGAATTGAAGTAGAAGGTGTGACTTCACCAGCTGCTGGCCTGTCAAAAATTGTCGTTGGCGAGGTGGTATCGTGTGAGGATGTTCCTGATACCCACCTGCATGTTTGTCAAGTCAATGTCGGAGAAGAGGAGAACCGTCAGATTGTCTGTGGTGCTCCGAATGTCTGTGAAGGCATCAAGGTCATGGTAGCTTTGCCAGGTGCTCGCATTGCCGACAATTATAAGATTAAAAAAGGAAAAATCCGTGGCTTGGAGTCACTGGGCATGATCTGCTCTCTCGGTGAGCTGGGCATTTCTGATTCTGTCGTGCCAAAGGAATTTGCGGATGGCATTCAAATCCTGCCTGAAGAAGCAGTGCCAGGTGAGGAAGTCTTCTCTTATCTGGATTTGGACGATGAGATTATCGAGCTTTCTATCACGCCAAACCGGGCAGATGCTCTGTCTATGCGTGGGGTGGCTCATGAGGTGGCTGCGATTTATGACAAGTCTGTACGTTTCAAAGACTTCCCACTGGTGGAGAATGAAAAGCAGGCAGCTGACAGTCTTTCAGTAGCCCTTGAGACAGAGAAAGCCCCTTATTACGCAGCTCGTATCTTGGAAAATGTCACCATTGCGCCAAGTCCTCAGTGGCTGCAAAATCTTCTCATGAACGAAGGAATCCGTCCGATTAACAATGTAGTGGACGTGACTAACTACATCCTGCTCTACTTTGGTCAGCCCATGCATGCTTTTGATCTGGATACTTTTGAGGGTGACCAGATTGTCGTCCGGGAAGCGCGTGCTGGTGAAAAACTGGTGACACTGGACGGCGAAGAGCGCGAGCTGGAAGTCAGCGACCTAGTCATTACTGTGGCGGATAAGCCAGTTGCTCTGGCTGGTGTCATGGGCGGTGCAGCGACTGAAATTTCTGGTAAGTCCACTCGTGTTGTTCTGGAGGCGGCTGTTTTTGATGGAAAATCAATCCGCAAGACCAGCGGTCGCCTTAATCTGCGTTCGGAATCATCTTCCCGCTTTGAAAAAGGCATCAATGTAGCAACTGTCAATGAAGCTTTGGATGCGGCAGCAAGTATGATTGCGGACTTGGCAGGTGCAACTGTTCAGGCTGGTATCGTATCTGCTGGTAGCTTAGACACTAGTGATGTAGAAGTGGTGTCCAGTCTCGCGGATGTCAACCGAGTTTTGGGAACAGATTTACTTTATACAGATATTGTGGATGTCTTCCGCAGACTTGGCTTTGGCTTGTCAGGAAATGCTGAACAGTTCACTGTCAGTGTCCCTCGCCGTCGCTGGGATATTTCAATCGAAGCAGACCTCTATGAAGAAATTGCCCGCATTTACGGCTATGACAAATTACCAGCTAGCCTGCCAAAAGATGACGGGACTGCCGGTGAATTGACTGAAACGCAGCAACTGCGCCGTCAAGTACGGACCTTGGCAGAGGGAGCTGGGCTGACAGAAATCATCACCTATGCTTTGACGACGCCAGAAAAGGCGATTGAGTTCACTCTCAATCCTAGTAACTTGACTGAGCTTATGTGGCCAATGACAGTGGAGCGCTCTGTTCTTCGTCAGAACATGGTTTCTGGCATTTTGGACTCCCTAGCCTACAATGTAGCTCGTAAAAATAAGAATCTAGCCCTCTATGAGATTGGAAAAGTCTTTGAGCAGACTGGCAATCCTAAGGAAGAACTGCCAAATGAAATCAATAGCTTTGCCTTTGCTTTGACAGGTCTGGTTAATGAAAAAGACTTCCAGACCAAGCCAGTAGCAGTTGATTTCTTCTATGCTAAGGGTGTAGTGGAAGCACTCTTTGCTAAGTTGGGCTTGACAGCTGAATACGCGGCTAGTAGCCAGATTAAGAGTTTGCATCCTGGTCGGACTGCTTTAATCTCTATCAATGGCCAGCCTGTCGGCTTTGTCGGCCAAGTCCATCCTGCGGCAGCCAAGGCTTACGATATTCCTGAAACTTATGTGGCTGAGCTCAACCTGTCTGCTATCGAAGAGCAGCTCCAGCCAGCACAGCCATTTACGGAAATCACTAAATTCCCAGCTGTCAGCCGTGATGTGGCCATCTTGCTTAAGTCAGAAATCACACACCAAGAGGTCCTTGATGCAATCCAAGCAGCTGGTGTTAAGCGTTTGACAGATATTAAGCTCTTTGATATCTTCTCTGGTGACAAGCTGGGGGTTGGCCTCAAATCCATGGCCTACAGCCTGACTTTCCGAAATCCAGAAGCCAGCCTGACTGACGAAGAAGTGGCTAAATATATGGAAAAAATCGAAAAATCTCTTACCGAAAAACTCGGTGCAGAAGTTCGCTAATGAACTATTCCCCAGTCATGTGATTGGGGATTTTGATTGATACTCTTCGAAATCCTATTCAAATCATAGTTGATTTGCAGTTTCGCTTGGCTTTCTATCTGGGCAAGCTTATTACTAGGATGCGAGCAAAGATGTAGACGAAACGAGAAATATTCGAAATTGAAAATCAGTAGGGAAAGTAATCATGGAAAATTCAAACCAAATCTCCCAATGTCAGACTCTTTGGGCTAGAAATAAATATCTGGTTCTCAGTCATTCCAGTAAGATCTATCTGGAAATCCGCCAATATCTAAAAAGTGACTCGGTGGAAGCAGTACATGTTCAAGACTTGATTGATCAGGCGATAGCCCTGCCTGAAAATCGCGGTCAGGTCAGCAATGCCTTTCAGCATGTTTGGGGTTATTTTAAGAAGAAAGCCAGCTCAGCTGAAAAGGAAGATTTTATGCATCTTTTACTTCGTTACCAATCCGGTCAGGCTGAGAAAAAAGACTTGGTAAGAGCTGTAAGGGACCTGCTAGTCAAGTATCCCAATCCTTATCTGCAGAAATCGACTTTGTTATTTGGGGATGAAGAATGAGGAACTGAAATCAAGGGGAAAGAATAAGCTTGCTCGTCTAGTAGCTTTGAGGGGTGTAGATGATAAGAATAATTTGTTAGGCTCATAAACAATATTATTTTGACTGGTTTCGATACAGGCTCCACCTCGAGCAAAACGTGTCTTTAAGGTATGATTGGAGAAAAAATGTTTTTTACTTATCAGGGAAATAAATTATATTATAAAGTGATTGGTCAAGGAAAACCAGTCATGGCAATTCATGGTTTGGGCTGTTCATCTGAATTGATGGAAGGATGTTTGGAACCTATTTTTGAGAAACATGCTGGCTATAAAAGAATTTATTTAGATTTGCCTGGCATGGGTAGGTCTGATGCCAATCCTGCTTTTGCAAGTGCGGATGCGATTTTAGAGATGCTCCTGAACTTTATAGAAACTGTAATCGGCGGACACAGCTTTCTCTTAGCTGGAGAGTCTTATGGTGGTTATCTCGCTCGAGGAATTTTGGCTAAGAAAAGGTCGGAGATTGATGGTTTGTTGCTAATTTGTCCAGTAGTTGTACCCAATCCGCAAGAAAGAATTCTTCCAAAAGACAGCCTGCTAATTAGAGATGTTGGGTTTGATATAGCAGGCAAAAGCGAAGATTTCGTTGATTTAGCGATTTTACAGACTAAAGAAACTTATCAACGGTTTGAAAAAGAAATACTAGCAGGGCTTCAGATGATGAATGTTCCTTTTGTCCAAAATCTGCAAGAAAACTATTCTTTTTCGTTTGAAGTGGATCAAGAGATACAGAAAAAGGGCTACGATAAGCCCAGCCTTTTTATAGCAGGGAAGCAGGACCAAGTGGTGGGCTTCCAGCAGTTAGCCCAACTGTCTCACTATTTTCCAAGGGCAACCTATGCTGTGATGGATCTTGCTGGTCACAATGCACAGATAGATCAAGAGGCTCTCTTTACGGCCTTGGTTGAAAATTGGCTCAAGCGAATTGAACTTTCCTGATACTACAAGATTTAATATGTTGAACAGAGCAGATGAAACTGGAGTTCATCAAAGAAATCTAATTCAGCCCCAAATTGATTTTAAAAGCATTGAAAAAAGCGGTCATACCGCTTTTTTGCTTATTATCCCCAGAATTTCTGGGCGATTTCTTGGCCTTGTTTTATTTTGGCCCATTGTTGCTCAATGGTGAGTTCGTTTCCAGAGTCACAAGAGGCGAAGCCGCATTGGTGAGAGAGCAGGAGACGCTCTTTCGGTAGAACGGTTGCTGCTTTCTCGAGCAGGTCTAAGACACGCATTTCATCATCCAAGCCTGTGGTTTTACTGGAGAGCAGTCCTAAAACGACTTCCGCATCCTTGTCTTTCAAAGCTGCTAGGGCTGATACATCACCAGCTACATCGCTGTCCCACTCTAGGAAGTAGCGATCATAGTGTTGGTCGCTCAGAAATTTTTCCGCGATAGCTTCGTAGGTACCCTCAGCAGCAGAGCGGCTTTCGTAGTTACCACGGCAGTTGTGGGTCCAGACAGTCAGTCCTAGCTCATGAGCGTAGTCTACGACTTCGTTATTAATAGCGACAAACTCGTCTGCCAGGTCAGCCAGACTGGCATTGCCCTCTGTATAGAAGCTAGCAGGGTTGGACTCGTCAAAGAGTTCCCAGAGGCAGTCGTCAAACTGGATAATCTGTCCGCCAGCAGCCTTATAATCGTCCAAAAATTCCTTATAAGCTTGAATCAAGCCTTTTTTCAAATCTTCATTGGACTCATAAACTTGTCCTGGTCCCGCCAAGCGGTCAAAGACAGCTAACTCAGTATAAGCATGGGCAGGTCCCCAGACAGTCAGCTTGGTATCTTCACCAGCAGCCTCTTCCTTGACTAGCTTATAAATCTCGATAAAGTGATGGTTTTTACCAGAAAGTGGTGCTGTGATACGGATACCAATGTCCTTACGGGTCTCGTATTGTCCGCCGTCGTGGTCCTTGAAGGTGTAGCCGTGGTCAGCAATGTAGCGCTCGATTCCCTTAAGTCCCCAGACAAAGTCCAGATGCCACATGGACTTGGAGTATTCTCCATCCGTCAGGATGTCAATACCCTTAGCCTTTTGCTCAGCGACAATCTCCTTGATGTCAGCTTTCTCCGTCTCATGATAGCCTGGGAAGCTGTCGTAGAAAGGGTATTGAATATCATCGCGGTGCTCAATTTCTGTTTTATACTGGCGCAGATTTTCTGGGCGCAGAAGAGATCCAACCAGTTGAAATTTTGATTTTGTCATAAGATTTCTCACTTTTATTACCTATTACCATCTATTGTATCGAAAATTCCTCGGCAAATAAAATAGTTAATTCTGCTGGTAGGGTATAGCCGAAAACTATTGCTAGTGCTTCCTGAAATTGTTCTCTCAAATTAAAGTATCTTCTCCATTACAGTTTCCTGAGCCTGAAGCCCTAATCGCTCATAGAAACGCAGGGCTCCGACATTGTCGTTCCAAACATTGAGAGTCAGATTATAGCAGCCGATTTTCCGAGCATAGTCTTCCGCAAAGCGGTAAAGCTTCTCGCCAACCTTTTGCCCTCTGGCTTTCTCATCTACACATAAATCCTCGATAAAAAGTGTCTTGATGGGATTGAGTACCGGACTGACAGGCTGCTTGATGGAGCAGAAGAGATGGCCCAGGACGTCTCCAGTTTCATTCTCAAAGACAAAAATAGTGGTGGAATCTTGGTCAAGAAACTTCTCTAGTTCTTCATTGCTAAACTTACTGCCTTTGGCCTTGAAAATATCCGGCCGAGCTTGGTGATGGACAAGCAGGATTTGCTGAAGCAGTTCTTGTAGTGCAGGAATATCGCTGACTTGGGCTTTTCTGATTGGCATAATTTTCTCCTTTTATCTTTTATAGATTCATTATACGACGGGGAACTATTTTGTCAAGCGAGCTCGGAAAGATTAACAGAACAAGTAGCGTCTGAATAGCAAAGGTCAGTCAGAGTGATTGATTTCGGTAAGGTGTATTTCCTTATAATAAAAACTATTTTTTCTTGACAAATGAAACAGACAAGTGTAGAATATAAGTATAAACTACAAATGTAGAAAAAAGGAGAAAAGGATATGACTATTACAAAAAAAGCCTTTATTGGAATTCTATCTCTGACAGCGGCAGTCCTATTGGCTGCTTGCTCAGGCAGTACCAACCAAGGAGGGAATACTAGTTCATCACAGAATACACAAGGCCAGACATCACAATCTGCGCAAAATCAGACTTCGCAGTCATCAGCTGCATCATCCTCTAATCACCCTTCGTCATCATCAAATGCGGGGCAGACTACTAATCTAGACGGTCGCTACCAAGCAACCGACCATGATGGCGACCAACATGTCCTGGAAATCAATGGTACGACTGGTACTTGGACTGAGACCGAGGTCGATGGCAGTAAGGAAATCAAGCAGGTACAAGTAGATGCTGCTAATCAAAGACTGATTGTTGGTGATGATGTCAAAAGTTACCGCCAAAATGGCAATCAGCTGATTGTGGACGAATTGGATGATGATCCAGACACTCTGACCTTTACCAAGCAGTAAAGCGCTTTTCATTCTGCTCAGGACAACAGGATGAGCAGTGAGGAAATCTAACTAGAGGCTGGGACAAAAGTCCTAGCCTCTCAATTGTCTTTGGATTGTCGAGCAAGACGCAGTGGTTGAGTGGGCTCTACTACGCTGATTTCATCAGCTTTTACAGCCCTACTCAACTGTGCGGAGGTGGGACGACGAAATCGAATTCTAACGAATAACCGATTTCTGTCCCACTCTCTTTTTTATAAGAATTTTATCTTAAATGATGTCAAAAATTTGACTTGAAGGGTGCTCTAAGTTGTATAATAGTTACTATAAAGATATCAAAGGAGAAGAAACGATGAAATTGGCAGTTTATACAAAAGCAGGTCAAGTTGGACTGACTGAGATTGATCGTCCGCAAATCATTGAGGCAGATGATGCCATTATTCGGATTGTTCGGACCTGTGTCTGTGGCTCTGACCTATGGCGCTACCGCAGTCAAGATATTGAAGCAGGCCATCAAAATAGTGGGCATGAAGCGATTGGAATTATCGAAGAAATCGGGGATGCAGTAACGACTGTTAAACCTGGCGATTTTGTTATTGCGCCATTTACTCATGGATGCGGGCAATGTGATGCCTGCCGGGCAGGATTTGATGGTACTTGTGATTCTCATATTGGGAATAACTGGTCAGACGGGGTGCAAGCAGAATATATGCGCTTCGAATTTGCTAACTGGGCTCTTATCAAAATTCCGGGTCAGCCTTCTGATTATACAGAAGGAATGCTCAAATCACTCTTGACACTGGCTGATGTCATGCCAACTGGTTATCATGCTGCACGAGTGGCAGATGTTAAGCCTGGTGATAAGGTGGTCGTTATTGGTGACGGAGCTGTTGGACAATGCGCTGTTATTGCGGCTAAAATGCGTGGTGCTTCCCAAATCGTTCTCATGAGCCGTCACGAAGATCGACAAAAGATGGCTTTAGAGTCAGGTGCGACAGCTGTTGTTGCAGAACGTGGCGAAGAAGGAATTGCCAAAGTACGTGAGATTCTAGGTGGCGGGGCAGATGCAGCTCTGGAATATGTCGGAACAGAAGCAGCTGTTGATCAAGCTCTGGGAGTCCTTCACAACGGTGGCCGCTTAGGCTTTGTCGGTGTGCCTCACTATAATAACCGAGCTCTTGGTTCTACCTTTGTTCAAAATATTACAGTGGCAGGCGGTGCGGCCTCTGTCACGACTTACGACAAGCAAATCTTGCTCAAGGCAGTTCTTGACGGCGATATTAATCCAGGTCGCGTCTTTACTTCGAGCTACAAACTAGAAGATATTGATCAAGCTTATAAGGATATGGATGAACGCAAGACTATTAAGTCCATGATTGTCTTTGATTAGGTGTATAAGAAAACAGCCTTGCTGCGGTCTATTTATGATGGCAGTAGGCTGTTTTTGAATAGCTTGGTAGTTCTTTTCATGAAAGGAAATTCATTCTTTTTGCTCTCTGCACCAAGCTATCCACTTTGACCATTCGGCGGCCAGATGGAGCTGGTGTTCTTTGATAAGCCTGTCTGGACAAAGGCTGGGAAATTCGACGCAGAATCGGGCTTCTAGGCCTTTTTCTGTGTCGCGAAACTGATGGCGAATTCCACCGATATTGCAACCATTCACTAGACTGGCGGCACCGACAGTTTGGAAGGGATAAGACGCATCACGAGGCTCCTCTATCTCAGCTTCACCACCAAGGTCAAGAAAAAACTGTGTTGGCAGTGGGCTGTTTCCTGCAGTCTCAATGACTTCAAGTTTGCTGCTGTGGGGCTGCAAGGCATAATGGTCTGGACAGGCACCAAGATTGATGCTTTTATGAATATCTGTTTTTTCTAGCATCAACTTTTCTAGCTTTTTACTGAAAGAAGCAGCAGTCAGTCCACTTGCAAAAATCGTGATGATAGCTCTTTTTCTTGGTTTTTTGGACCATTTGGCCGCCCATTTCATCAAATATTGGCTCCATTTGAGTTTAGTACCTATTTTCTGGATTAGCTCCTCGTATGTCAGCTTCATTTTTGCTTCCAGTAGGGCTTGGTCTAAAATTTCCGTGTTGTCAGTATTCGGCAGCTGTAGATTAAGTATCTTAGCTGCTTTATGGATTCTCTGTTTCCGCCATTGCTCAATTCTTTCTTGACTGACTTCCTTTTGATTGATCATAATCTTCATCTTTTAATCCTCCTGTTCTTGCCTTCTGCCTATATTTATTATATAGTGGGAGCTGGATGACATACAAGCATCAATTTTAGAGAGACTGTTGCATTTTGAGGTGAATGGCATGTATGAGAAAAAAAGAAGAAAGACAGAAAAGCGGATAGAGACTAGCTTGCTGCAGCTGATGAAAGAGCAGACTTTTGAAACTATCAGTATTCGTCAGCTGATTGACTTGGCAGAGGTGAATCGCAGTACCTTTTATCGGCATTATCTGGATAAATATGATCTGCTGGAGAAGATAGAAGACCGCTTGCTAGATGATTTGCAGGTCTATTATCAAGAAGCTCTAGATTCTGCCTGCTTGTTCAAGTTAGAAAAGGATTTTAAAGTGGAAGACTATATCTATGAGAAACAAAATCTTTTTCATTTTTTTGAGACTCACTTGGAAGACTTAGCCATTCTTTTGGGTCCAAATGGCAGTCCAACTAGTTCGCGTCGGTTGCAGGAAGCTTTGAGGGAGATTTTCTCGCAGAGTATTTCCTTGGCTGATCCACATTTAGAGGATATAGAAGCAGATTTGCTGCTGAATCATCAGATTGCGTCCTTTATGGGAACTCTGACTTACTGGCTGGCTCATCCTCGCTATCAGATTCAGCAAATGAGTGATTTTCATGCTAGGGTGACCGCTGTTGGTTTAGCAGGTTTTGTCAGAGAGCATATGGAGGGGGATTGACAGGATAGTTTTTCCAGTTTGTTTCTTTATGGTATAATAGTCTCGAATATCTCAAAGGAGGACAGCTTTGTTTTTAGCTTTTAAAGAGATTGTCTACAGCCGCGGACGCTATCGTTTGGTGGTTGCTGTGGTCTTTCTCATTACCTATATGGTTTTCTTTTTATCCAGTCTTTCCGTTGGTTTGGCTAGGCTCAATCGCTTGGCTTTGGACCAATGGCAGGCTGAGTCAATCGTATTGTCGGAGTACGCCAATAAGAATCTAATAGCTTCGACTCTCAAGGAAGAGGAATACAGCCGCCTGCTTCAAGGGGAATCAATCGCTGCTTTGGGACAAACGTCAGCAGTGGCCAATTATGAAGATGGGACTGATAAACTCAATGCTCAGGTTTTTGGTCTCTCTTGGGATAGTTTTCTAGCGCCTGACATTATTGAGGGACGTCCTGCTGAGAATGCTTATGAAGTTATTGCGGATAAGCGTCTCCAGCAAAAAGGTGTGAAGCTAGGCGACCAACTCCAGCTCAATGGCAGTGAGCGCCTCTATCAGGTTGTTGGTTTCACAGAGGATAATAGCTTCTTTACTCAACCTGTAATTTTTATGGATTTAGATGATTTCAGGGAATTAAAGTACGGCTCAAGTCAGGTTAAGAATATCAGCGCACTTGTGGTCAAGGATGGTCAGAAGATTGAAGAAGCTGGACTTAGTCAGCTTTCTATGAGTGATTTTATAGAAAACATCCCTGGTTACCAGCCTCAGGTACTGACTTTTTCCTTTATGATTGGGGCCATGATTCTGATTACATTTTTAGTATTGGGAATTTTTATGTACATCATTACCATCCAAAAGACACATCTTTACGGTATTATGCGCGCCCAAGGGATTGCCAGTGGGAAGATTATTGCTTCTATTTTTTGGCAGATTTTCATCCTGTCCACTCTGGGAATCAGCTTAGCTGTCTTGGCTCTTTTGGGAAGCCAGCTTGTCTTGCCAGCTTCTATGCCTTTTTACAGTGACTGGCGAGCTTATGCTGGATTGATTGTCCTGATTGTTTTCATGTCACTGGCTGGCGGACTCTTGTCCATTCACCGGGTTCTGAAAATTGACCCTATCACAGCAATCGGAGGTGAGTAAATGTCAATCATAGAACTAAAAGGGGTTACAAAAGAATACGGCCAGGGGCATACTCTGGTTCAAGCCCTGAAACCAACTGATTTCCAACTGGAAGCAGGCCAGTTTGTAGCTATTATTGGGCCGTCAGGCTCAGGAAAAACAACTTTTCTGACCTTGCTGGGGCATTTACAAACGCCTTCAAAAGGTCAGATTCTCCTGCATGGGAAAGATACTTCCCAGCTCAAGGAAAAGGAACGGGCTGCTCTACGTTTCAATGATTTCGGCTTCATTTTGCAAGCCTCCAATCTCATACCTTTTTTGAAAATCGAAGACCAGTTTCAGCTGATTGACCGCTTATCTAAAAAGGAAAGAACAGAACTAGACAGTCTGATTGAGCTACTAGATCTAAAAGGAACACTCAAGCAGTATCCCAAAGAATTGTCCGGCGGAGAACGGCAGAGAGCTGCTATCGCTAGAGCGCTTTACAATAGCCCAGATATTATCTTGGCTGATGAGCCGACAGCTAGTCTGGATACGGAGCGGGCCAAGCGCGTGGTCCATTTACTCAAAGAGGTGACCCAGAAATTCCATAAGAGCGTGGTCATGATTACCCATGATACCCGCCTGCTGGACGAGGTTGACAAGGTTTATGAGATGCAAGACGGAGTGCTGACTCAAGTTCGATAAAGCATTAGAATGGTTTATGCAATCAAACAGAGAAAAAACAAGGAGAGGACTATGATTCATTATAAAATAAATCCTAAGCTAGATTTTGCGGCAGTGCTAGACCTCTATGATTCGGTTAGTTGGAGCAATTACACTAATCGTCCTCAGCAGTTAGAGCAGGCCTTCCATCAGTCCTTGTTTGTGATGGCGGCCTATGACGATGAGGAGTTGGTTGGTTTGATCCGAGCGGTCGGAGATGGGCTTACCATTATCTTTATTCAGGATTTGCTGGTGTATCCACACTACCAGCGTCAGGGGATTGGACGAAACCTTCTTCAGAAAACATTGGAAAGTTTTAAGGATGTTTACCAAATCCAGTTGGCAACGGAGCAGTCAGATAAAAATCTAGCGTTTTATCGAGAGCTCGGCTTTCGCCGACAGGAAGATTTTGACTGTACCGGTATGATTTATGCACCTGATAAAAAGTAAAATTATAGAGAGAGTGGGACAGAAATCGGTAATTCGTTAGAATTCGATTTCGTCGTCCCACCTCCGCACAGTTGAGTAGGACTGTAAAAGCTGATGAAATCAGCGTAGTAGAGCCCACTCAACCACTGCGTCTTGCTCGACAATCCAAAGACAATTGAGAGGCTAGGACTTTTGTCCCAGCCTCTTTTGTCATGTTTACAAGAGGAAGTGATATGGACTGATGAANATCTTTCTCGGTCTCTTTTATTTTTCCTTGACAGTTAAATTGTCAGAATTTATAATAAAAGAAGAAAGGTGATAACGGTGTTATCGAATTAAAACCATGAAAAAAGAAACAGATGAGTTAAACGAAAAAATCTTGGAAAGCGCGAGGAGTGAGTTCTTGGCTTATGGCTATCAGAATGCTTCACTGCGGAGAATTTGTCGCGCGGCTGGTTTGACGACTGGGGCACTTTATAAGCGCTATGAGAGTAAGGACAATCTCTTTACTGCTCTGCTTGAGCCTACTCTGACAGCCTTAGACCAGTATGGACAAGAGCAGAAGCGACGTGACTATGATTTCCTAGAAGAGGGGCACCTGTCTGATATGTGGACTCATCGCTTAGAGGATCTCCAGTCCCTGATGCGGATTCTCTATGAGCATAGGGATATTATGCAGCTCTTGCTCTTTAAATCTCAGGGTTCTTCGCAAGCGGACTTCAGGATGCGTCTGCCTCATTTGGCTGCTGACGAGACTTATCGCTATTTGGAGCTGGCTTACAAAGAGGGGAAAATCAATCATCTGGTCAAACATGAGTTTCTGCGATCGTGCATGACAGCTTATTACACAGCTGTATTTGAGCCCTTGGCTCAAGACTGGCCCCAAGAGCAGGCGCTGGAATTTTGCCATTCCATCATGGACTTGTTTGACTGGGGAGGTTTGCTAGGTTTTTGATAGAAAGAAGGAAATTCTATGAAGAAAAAATCTGTCCTTGCTTGGATTTGGGACTTTGTTTCCCTTCATCAGATATATTTTGTGTTCAGTCTGTTCTTTGCCTTTGCCTCTGTGCTTTCAGGATTTCTGCCTTATTTCTTTATTGGTGGAATGATTAATCAGCTATTGGATGGCAATAAAAACTGGGATTTCTACTTGCAGCAGTCAGCTTGGGCGGATCTGGCCTGGATTGGCTACTGGGGATTCCACGGTATTTCCACCATGCTGTCGCATACGGCTACTTTTAAGATTCTAGCGGAAATGCGGCACCGCCTGACAGATAAGCTGGCTAGGCTACCTCTAGGTACAGTGCTTAGTCAATCATCAGGCAGTTATAAAAACATTATCGTTGAGCGGGTAGATGCGACCGAAACGACCTTGGCCCACCTGATTCCAGAGTTTACCGCTGGGATTTTTGGTCCGATTATTGTTCTCATTGCCATGCTGGTTATCGATTGGCGGCTGACCTTGCTGTCTCTCCTGACTATTCCCATCGTGGCTCTGGCCTATATGCGGATGGTTGCCAATAGCGAAGCTGACTATCAAAATACTCTGGTCAAGACCAAAAAGCTCAATGATACAGCGGTGGAATACATCAATGGGATTGAGGTTATCAAGGTTTTTGGCAAGGAAAAATTTTCTTATGATAAGTTTGTGACGGCTGCTAGAGAAGGAGCAGATTGCTTTATTGAGTGGATGCGCAAGTTCAATCTGGAGATGGGCATTGTGACTGCTTTTCTGCCATCAGGCTTGCTCTTTCTGCTTCCGGCTGGCTGTTATTTCTATCTGCAAGGTAGCTTGACTGCCAGCAATTTCATTCTGATGATTATTCTTTCGCTCAGTCTTCTGACTCCTCTGATTTTAGTGGCTAGTTACATGGACGATTTACGGAAAATCGGGACTATTTTTGGTCAAGTCATTGATATTTTGGAAAAGCCTGATTTGAAAAGACCTCAGGAGCTGAGAGAACTTCCAAAAGGAAGGGATCTGGTCATGACGGATGTCAGCTTTGGCTATACAGATGAAGAGGAAGTACTGCATGGTATTTCGCTAGATATTAAGTCTGGCAGCATCAATGCTTTAGTCGGCCCATCAGGCTCGGGTAAGTCTACAATTGCCAAGATTCTGGCTTCTTTCTGGGATGTCAGTTCTGGTCAGATTACCTATGGTGGCTTGGACATTCGCCAGCTTCCACTAGACTATTATAGTCGGCAGATTGCTTACGTGACTCAGGATAACTATCTCTTTGATGAGACTATTATGGAAAATATCCGGATGGGAAATCCAGCAGCTTCTGACGAAGAGGTCATCGAAATTGCTCGTCGCTGCGGCTGTTATGACTTTATCATGCACTTAGAAGACGGCTTTGAAACTCAAGTAGGCTCTGGCGGCGGTCATCTATCTGGTGGGGAGCGTCAGCGGATTGCTATCGCCCGTGCCATGCTCAAGGATGCGCCGATTCTTATCTTAGATGAAGCGACTGCTTATACAGATCCGGAAAATGAAGCACGGATTCAGTCCAGTCTAGCTCGTCTGATTGAGGGGCGGACCTTGATTGTCATTGCCCACAGGCTGTCTACGATTATGAGTGCAGACCAGATAGTCTTGGTCAATGATGGTCGGATTGAAGCTAGAGGTCGGCATGAAGAATTGCTGGCAGCCAGTTCGCTTTATGCTTCCATGTGGCAGGCCCATATAGCTACCAGGGATAGTGATGAGATAGAAGGAGGGCTGACTCATGCTTAATATACTGAAGAAATTCTTTGATTTCTGTACGGCAGAGGACCGTAGGAAATTTTATCAATCCATTTATCTGGGCGTCATCAAGTCCTTTATCATCGCTCTGCGTATCCCAGCGATTGGCTTAGTCGTTATGGGACTGATTGAGAAGAATCTCTCTATGCAGACTTTCTGGCTGGCTCTGGGCATCATGCTGGTATCCACATTGCTAAACGTCTGGATTACCCTGAAAATCACCATGCTGCAGACGGAAGCGGGCTATCATACCTGTGCTCAGAAGCGGATTGAAATTGCCGAGCACATGCGCTATCTACCCATGGGCTACTTTAATCAAAATAGCTTGGGCAAGATTACCAGTGTCACGACTAATACGCTGGAAGGGCTGTCTGATGTAGCTACCAGAGTGGTTATGATGACAGTGCAGGGATTTCTGACGACTGGCCTCATCACTATTTTGGTCTTTCTCTATGATTGGCGGGTTGGACTGGTTCTCTTGGTGGGTCTCGTCCTCTTTCTCCTGCCAAATACCCTCATGCGTTGGCAAGTTGGCAAGGTTTCTGATGACAAGTATCAGGCGGATATGGATCTAGTTGCTGTTGTTTTGGAGTATAGCCAAGGGATTGCTGAAGTTAAGAACTATAATCTGGTCAACCGTTCTGCCAAGAAGCTGTCCAAGGCTATTGAAGGCAAGAGTCGGCTAGATACCAAAATGACACTCGTGACCTCACCTTACATTGCCCTCCAGGGCATGGTGACCAAGCTGACCGGTCTCTTTATGGGGCTTTTCTCTATCTACTTTTATCTCAGTGGCAGTATGGAGCTGCTGGTAACTATTATGATGATTGTCAGTGGTTTTATGATTTATGAAAATCTAGATGGCGTTGGCTCTTTCTCTTCTCTCCTGCGCATTGTTGATCTGTCGGTTGATATGGTCAATCAAGTTTTGGCTATCCAACCGATGGACATCAGTGGTCAGGATATTGAGCCTAATAGCAGCCGAATTGAGCTGAGAGACGTTAGCTTCTCTTATGGAAATAAGAAAATCATTGACCAGGTCTCCCTCACCATTCCAGAAAAAACGACAACTGCCTTGGTCGGACCTTCTGGATCTGGCAAAACAACGCTATGCAACCTCATCGCCCGCTTCTGGGATGTCGACCAGGGAAGTATCAGTTTGGACGGGCATGATGTCAGGGATTACAGCTATGACAGCCTGATTCGTAATTTCAGCTTTGTCTTCCAAAGCGTCTATCTCTTTGAGGATACCATTGCTAATAACATTCGTTTTGGCAAGCCGGAGGCCAGTCAGAAAGAAGTGATAGAGGCTTCCAAGAAAGCTGCCTGTCATGACTTTATCCTCTCACTGCCTGATGGCTATGATACCAAGATTGGTGAAGGAGGTGCCAGTCTTTCTGGAGGTGAGCGTCAGCGCATTTCCATAGCTCGGGCAATTATCAAGGATGCGCCTATTATCATTCTGGATGAAGCAACAGCCAATGTTGATCCAGAAAACGAAGAAGCCCTCATGCAGGCCATTCAGGCTCTGACTCGCGATAAGACCATTATCATGATTGCCCATCGACTTAAGACGGTTGAGCATGCAGATCAGATTTTAGTGCTGGATCAAGGCCGCATTGTCGAGCAAGGCAAACACCAAGACTTACTAGCCAAACAAGGTATCTATAGTAAGTTTATCCAAGAAAGAAAAACAGCTGCCAGCTGGCGGATTGAGATGGAGGAGTGATAGTATTTAAACCGTTGTCAATCAGCGGTTTTTTTACGTTTGATTTCACTTATTTCAGTCTTGACTGAAATGAGTGAAAGAGATATACTATAGGCAAGAGGTAACAGATATGAATCAGAAAAAGAAGATTAGTTTAAAGCCAGAGTTACAAAAGTTTATTGAGAATATTGCTGCCATTTATGAAGGTTATGGCATTCCGCGAATTGGGGGTCGGATTTTCGGTTTGAGCCTTGTTTTTGGAGAACCTTTGTCAGCAGAAGATATCTCGGGTCTCCTTCAAGCAAGCAGGAGCAGTATTTCTACCAATATTCGAGCTTTAATGCTCAATGGCTGGATAGAAAAGGTTACCTTTCCTGGAGATAGGATTGACTATTTTAGATTTTCCCCTCAGGCTTGGGAACGAGTTCTAGAACATCGAAAAGAAGCTTTATTTCCAATCAAGCAGATTGTTGAAAGGGGACAGCAGGAACTGGCTGAAGATTCGCTCGAACACCAGCAGTTAGAAGACATGAAAGCATGGCTGGATATCCAGGCTCATTATCAGGAGGAAATGTTGAAGGCTTGGCGGAAACATATCAGAGACAAGCAAAGAGGGTGACGAAGATGTATGAAAATCCTTATCAATATTTATCGGGAAATATTGGAGACAAAAAACTCATTCGAGCAGGTTTTGAAGAAAAATTCTATGATACAGGACAGGTTAAACTGAATTATGTTGTGGGACCGGACAATGGACCCAATCTCCTGCTTATTCCGGCTCAAATGGGGACCTGGGAATCTTATGGCAAAGTCCTGATTCCTCTTTCTCAGCAGTTCAAGGTATATGCTATTGATATTCGGGGGCATGGCAAGTCCAGCTGGACACCTGGAGATTATTCTTGGTCTACAATCGGTCAGGATATGCGTTCCTTTATTGACAATGTCGTCCAAGGGAAAGTCATCATTTCTGGAAATTCTTCAGGAGGTATTATCGCTCTTTGGTGTGCAGCCAATTTGGATTCGGAAGTGGCAGGAATTGTCATTGAGGATGCTCCTGTCTTTTCTGCAGAGATGCCTCGTTTTAAGGAGAGGGACCGTTTTGTCTACAATGGTCTCAAGCATGTAGTAGAAAAGCTAGGGGACTTGGACAATCGTGATTTAGCAGATTATTTTTCAGGTCAGGAGATGCCTGTCTCGGAGAATCGGGTTAAAAAAATGCCTGACTGGATGATTCGTTTATTATCAAAGCGAATCAAAAAATTTCAAACCAATCACCCCAATCAGCCACTTGAAGTTGGTTTTCCATCTGCTTTGAAGCAGCTTCTTAAATCACTGTCCATGTTTGATCCAGATTTTGCTCGCACTTTTGTGGATGGCCGATTTTATAAAGGTATTGATCATACTGAAGCCCTGAAAGCAAGCACTTGTCCAATACTATGTCTCCATGCTAACTGGAAAAGATATGAGAAGTACGGTCTAGTTGGGGCTCTAGATGACCAGGATGTTCAGCATATTCTGGAGTTGGCGCCACAGACTATTTACAAAAAAATTCCAGCCAACCATGTCATCCATGCATTTAAACCCCGTTGCTATATCCAAGCTTTGCTGGAGTTTAAAGATATAATTCAGAATCGTTAAAGCAAGCTATTGGCTTGCTGTTTTTCATTTATTGGCAGGAATGGTATAATAGTTGATAGTCATAAGAAGTTGATTAGTGAATTGCAGAGAAGATGAAGAAGACGAGTGCTAATGCTAAATGATGACATTTTAATCTATCAGCACGGAAAAGAACAAAGTTTTAAATTTTAAATGAAGAGGTACCCCATGAATGAAATTAAATGCCCCAACTGCGGGGAAGTTTTTACAGTTAATGAGAGCCAGTACAGTGAGCTTTTGTCTCAGGTTCGAACTGCAGAGTTTGACAAGGAAATTCATGCTCGGATTGAGCAGGAACTGGCTTTAGCAGAGCAAAAATCCCAGAATGCCCAACAAGCTCTGCTATCGCAGAAAGAGCAGGAAATTAGCAAGCTTCAAAGTCAGATTGCTCAGTTTGAGACCCAGCAGGAATTGGCAAAGAAAGAGGCGGAGCAGGCAGCTAGTCTTCAATTGCAGGAGAAGGATAAGGAAGTTCAGCAATTGGAAAGTCAGCTGACAACTCTGCGCTTGGAGCATGAAAATCAACTTCAAAAGACCTTGTCTGCGCTGGAAAAAGAGCGAGACGAGGTTAAGAACCAGCTAGTCTTGCAAGAAAAGGAAGCAGCGCTGGCTCAGACCTCGCTCAAAGAGCGCTATGAGGTAGAGCTGCGGCAGAAAGATGAGACCATAGAGTTCTACAAGGATTTCAAAGCCAAGCAGTCTACTAAGATGATTGGTGAGAGTTTGGAACAGCACTGCGAGTACGAGTTTAACAAGAACCGTATGGCCATGTTTCCACGAGCGGAGTTTGGCAAGGACAATGACGCTAGAACAGGCAGCAAGGGTGACTACATTTACCGTGAGGTGGATGAAAATGGTGTAGAAATCCTCTCCATCATGTTTGAGATGAAAAATGAAGGCGATGAGACAGCGACCAAGAAGAAAAACGAGCATTTCTTCAAAGAGCTGGATAAGGACCGGCGGGAGAAAGGCTGTGAGTATGCTATTCTGGTGACACTTCTTGAGGCTGACAGCGAGCTCTACAATTCGGGTATTGTCGATGTGTCCTATGCCTATGAGAAGATGTATGTTATCCGGCCTCAGTTCTTTCTGCCCATGATTACCCTCCTGCGTAATGCTGCGCTTAACTCGCTCCAGTACAAGCAGGAACTGGCCTTGGTTAGGGAGCAGAACATTGATATTACGCATTTTGAGGAAGATTTGGATGCCTTTAAAGTAGCTTTCGCCAAGAACTATCAGTCTGCTTCGACCAACTTTGGCAAAGCAATCGAAGAGATTGACAAGGCAATTCGCCGGATGGAAGAAATCAAGAAATTCCTGACGACCTCTGAAAACCAGCTGCGCTTGGCAAACAACAAACTGGACGATGTCTCTGTCAAAAAATTGACGCGCAAAAATCCTACCATGAAAGCAAAGTTTGAAGCGCTAAAGGGAGAGTGAGAAAGAAATGGGAAATGAAATATTAGTTCAGAATACTGACAAAGTAGATGAGGTACAAAGTTTAAATTACGATGAGTTAGAAGAACTGCTAGAGCAACAATTTAAGATTGAATTTTCTAATCTTGAAAAGTTACAAATAGAATTTAAAGAGATTGGTTCACCCGATAAGTTAAGCGATGTTATTTTAGATGAAATTTGGAGTCAATTTGGGAATCAAATTGGCTTAGATATGACAAGTGATACTCTTCTCCAGCAGTATAATGATAAGCATCCTGAAGGTTATACAAAAGATATTGGTGACAGAATTGTAAAAGACAAAAGATATCTCGATGCAAATAAATCCATGAAAAAAAACCAAAAATCAGGAAATCTGAGGGATGAATACACTGGAAAAATATTAAAAAGAAATGAAAAAGCAAATCTCGATCATGTAATTCCAAGGAAGCAAGTCTATGAGAATGTTTGGAGGAAAATTGCTAATTTAGAAACTGCAGATTTAGCGAATAAAAAGGAAAATTTGGCTCCCACTAATGAATCTCTTAATAAAAGTAAAGGAGCAAAATCCAACAGTGAGTATATAAAAAATAGAGAAGTTAGAGAAGAGAAACTCATAGAACAAGTTAAAAAAGATAATGAAAAAAT
>NZ_RJMM01000030.1 GCF_003943655.1 Streptococcus sanguinis | reverse complement strand
TTTGTAAACTTAATTGACAAACTATTCTGGTTGTAAAATCTAAAAATCTTAGTTCATTCTATTCTTCTTTTTTTCTTTTGGCTTCGTTTTTTACTTTTTATCTCAGAATTATTTGAAAAAAGTTCTGTTTTCTAGTAAAATGAAGAAGATTATATATATAGGAGAAAGACATTGCTTACAGTATCAGATGTATCACTGCGTTTCAGTGACCGAAAATTGTTTGATGAAGTCAACATCAAATTTACAGAAGGAAATACTTATGGATTGATTGGAGCTAACGGCGCTGGAAAATCAACCTTTTTAAAAATTTTAGCTGGCGATATCGAGCCAACAACAGGCCACATTTCTCTAGGACCAAATGAACGTCTTTCAGTTCTTCGCCAGAACCACTTTGACTATGAAGAAGAACGGGCTATTGATGTTGTAATTATGGGAAATGAGCATCTCTACAACATCATGAAAGAAAAAGATGCTATTTATATGAAGCCTGATTTTTCTGATGAAGATGGTGTACGTGCGGCCGAGCTTGAGGGAGAGTTTGCTGAACTAGGTGGCTGGGAAGCTGAAAGTGAAGCCTCTCAATTATTGCAAAATCTCAATATTCCGGAAGATCTTCACTACCAAAATATGAGCGAGCTTTCTAACGGAGACAAGGTCAAAGTACTCTTAGCCAAAGCCCTTTTTGGTAAACCTGATGTCTTACTTCTGGACGAGCCAACTAACGGTTTGGATATTCAGTCTATAACTTGGCTGGAAGACTTTCTTATTGATTTTGACAATACAGTTATTGTTGTATCCCACGACCGTCACTTTTTGAATAAAGTCTGCACTCATATGGCCGACCTTGACTTTGGAAAAATCAAACTCTATGTCGGAAACTATGATTTCTGGAAAGAATCAAGCGAACTAGCGGCTAAGCTTCTAGCTGACCGAAATGCCAAAGCAGAAGAAAAAATCAAGCAACTTCAAGAATTTGTTGCTCGCTTTTCTGCCAATGCTTCAAAATCAAAACAAGCAACTTCTCGTAAAAAGATGCTTGACAAGATTGAGTTAGAAGAAATTGTTCCATCTAGCCGTAAATACCCATTTATCAGCTTTAAAGCAGAACGTGAAATCGGTAATGATCTCTTGACAGTGGAAAACCTTTCTGTCAAGATAGACGGAGAAACTATTCTTGATAATATTAACTTCATTTTACGTCCTGGCGATAAAACAGCTTTGATTGGCCAAAACGACATCCAAACAACAGCTTTGATTCGTGCCTTGATGGGTGATATTGAGTATGAAGGAACTGTCAAGTGGGGTGTCACAACCAGTCAATCTTACCTACCAAAAGATAATTCTCGTGACTTTGCTAGTGGTGAATCAATCCTTGACTGGCTGCGTCAATTTGCTAACAAAGAAGAGGATGACAACACCTTCCTTCGAGGATTCCTTGGACGCATGCTTTTCTCTGGGGATGAGGTTAACAAGTCTGTCAATGTCTTGTCAGGAGGAGAAAAAGTTCGGGTTATGTTATCTAAGTTGATGTTGCTTAAATCCAACGTTTTAGTCTTGGACGATCCAACCAATCACTTAGATTTGGAATCAATCTCTAGCTTAAATGATGGCTTGAAAAATTTCAAAGGATCCATTATTTTTGCTAGCCATGACCATGAATTTATTCAAACCTTGGCCAACCATATCATTGTCCTGTCTAAAAATGGTGTGATTGACCGCATTGACGAAACCTATGATGAATTCTTGGAAAATCAGGAAGTTCAGGCAAAAGTCAAAGAACTTTGGAAAGATTAATCCCTTGTCAATTTACGTTTACAAAGCTTTACAGAGGCATGAAACAACGTTTCTGCCTCTTTCTATATAAGAAATATGAATCACATTAAAGAATACTTTAAAAAAAATTGGCCTTATTTTTGTGCCTTCTTTCTTCCATTTTTCATCATGTTCTTTGTCTACTTGATGTACGGAATTTACTGGAATAGCGAAACGTCTCCCTTGCTTGGTGACGGCTTTCATCAGTATGTCATTTTTGACACCAACCTAAGAAATATCCTCCATGGCACAGACAGTATTTTCTATACTTTCTCTAGTGGACTGGGCCAGAATTTCTATGCTTTATCCAGTTATTATTTAGGTAGCTTCTTATCTCCTCTGGTTTATTTCTTTAATTTGAAATCAATGCCAGATGCCGTCTATCTATTTACCTTAATCAAGTTTGGATTAATTGGACTCTCTACCTTTATCAGTATCAAAGGAATATTTAAAAAGATTCCAGCTTTACTCATCATCACTCTTTCAACTTCATTTTCTTTAATGAGTTTTTCGGTCAGTCAATTGGAAATTAAAACCTGGTTGGATGTGTTTATCCTTGCACCTTTGATTGTGCTAGGTTTACATAGATTGATAATTGTAAAAGGCAGAGTACTATACTTTACAACACTGTCAATCCTCTTCATCCAAAATTATTATTTTGGTTATATGATGGCAATCTTTTTGCTCTTTTGGTACCTTCTTCAATTATCTTGGGATTTCAAAAATAGAATTAAAAGTTTACTTGACTTTACAATCGTATCTGTTTTAGCAGGTCTGACTAGCCTAATCATGATTCTGCCAACTTACCTAGACATAAGTACTCATGGTGAAACCTTAACAAAAGTTTCTTCCTTATTGACAGAAAAAAGTTGGTTTTTAGATGTGTTTGCTAAAAATTTTATTGGCAGTTTTGATACAACCAAATATGGTTCTATCCCTATGATTTATGTCGGAACCTTCCCCTTGATTCTGGCTATCTTATTTTTCACCTTAAAATCTGTTAAGTTTCACGTGAAACTTTGCTACTTTTTACTCATTGCAATTTTTATAGCTAGTTTTTATCTTCAATATTTAGACTTGCTTTGGCAGGGAATGCATGCACCGAACATGTTTCTTCACCGTTATTCTTGGCTATTTTCTCTGGTAGTTATCTATATGGCTGCTGAGACTTTAAATCGTTGGAAAGATGTGAAATTGATGAATGTTGCCATTAGTTTCACTTTGCTCAGTCTCGGATTCATTATGACGTTTATTCAGAGAAAACATTATGACTTTTTGGGTCCTGAGAATTATATTCTAACATTAGAATTTCTGCTGGCTTATCTCTTGATTAGCTTTGTCTTAGCAAAATCTTCTATTCAACCAAAAATCATTCTCCCTGTCTTGCTATTCTTTGTTACTTTTGAATTGTCGCTTAATTCCTATTATCAAGTTGGAGGAATTGCTAAAGAATGGGTATTTGCCACTCGTTCATCTTACGCTAGTCATCTTGACGAGATTGACAAGCTTGTCAATTATTCCAAAAAGGAAAATATTGACTTTTTTAGAACTGAAAGATTGAATCCACAAACAGGAAATGACAGTATGAAATTCAACTACAATGGAATTTCCCAGTTCTCATCTGTCAGAAATACTCAGGCAAGTTCTACTTTAGATAAACTTGGTTTTAAATCAGCGGGAACAAATCTGAATCTCCGTTATCAAAACAATAGTATTTTGATGGACAGTATTTTTGGTGTTCGCTACAATCTATCTGAAACAGATCCTCAAAAATTTGGTTTTCTTCCTGAGAAAACTGAAAAAGAAATGTCTCTCTACCAAAATGATGCTGCACTTGGTTTAGCTTTTCTGACCAATGATATTTACCATGATGTAAAGTTTACAAATTTGACCCTAGATAATCAAACAGAATTTTTGAATCAATTGACTGGCTTTGATTTTAAATATTATGATAAAGTAGATGCTATAACTACTAATGAAAATGTCAAGCAAATTGGTAACAGAGTGACTGTGGATGTTGACAGAGAACAGAATACAAGCTTTGCTAGCGTAGTCTATACTGTCAATGTACCTACTAACAGTCAACTATATGTTAATGTTGCTGGGATTGATTTTAGTAATGATGATCAGACAGATGTTGACATTACTATCAATAACTTTACAGAACGTTATACAACTAATAATGTATTTCCTTTCTTTAATGCTGGCTATTTCAGTCAAAGTCAAACAGTATCTATTCGCTTTACATTTCCAGACAATTCGACAGTTTCTTTTGATACGCCAGAATTTTTTGCCGTTAATACTGAGCAATATCAAAAGGTCATTCAAAAATTAAAAGAGCAGCCCGTTTCCACAACTACTGATTTAAACACAGTAAAAACAAACTATAGAGCGGAAAAGGATACTTCATTATTCTTTACCATTCCTTATGATAAGGGATGGTCAGCCACTCTGAACGGAAAGCCTATCACACTAAAACGAGCTCAAAATGGCTTTATGAAATTAGATGTGAAAAAAGGAGAAGGAAATGTCGTCCTCACTTTCATTCCTAATGGACTGAAAGAAGGTAGCATTGCCTTCATATCTGGTATAATCTTATTTGTTTACTATAATTTTCTACGTAGAAAACGACAGAGAATGTAAATATATCAAAAATAAGATCTTTACCAATATAAAAAATAAGGCTCTTCACTAAAATGCTAGTGAGGGCCTTTTCTTGAACAATAAAAAAACACCCACTAGGAGTGTCTCTAGCTCCGGCAGTAGGACTCGAACCTACGACATCATGATTAACAGTCATGCGCTACTACCAACTGAGCTATGCCGGATAATATAGTCCGTACGGGATTCGAACCCGTGTTACCGCCGTGAAAAGGCGGTGTCTTAACCCCTTGACCAACGGACCATATGGTATGCTCTCTTTCAGAACATATTCCATTATATCAGGTTTTTAAGCTTTGTCAACTCTTTTCCCTTTATTTTCGAAAATATCTTTCAGATATTTCACTCTTAAACGAGTGACTGGACAGCGATGATTTTCGTAAAAAATAATTTCTCGATTTTTCTTGTCATAATCAACAATGTTGCCAATATTAACCAGATAAGATTTATGTGGTGAAAAAAATCGTTTAGATTTCTGATCTTTTTCTTGAATATCTGTTATCGTTCCATAAAACTCCTTGAGAAAATTTTTACCGACAATCCGAAGTTTATGAGAGCTCCCTGTCGTTTCGATATACAAAATATCGTTATAAGGCATTCGAACATCATTGCCACGATAACTATATTCAAAATAATCTACCATATTGGTATTTTCAATTAGTGTACTCTTAGTGTAAAGAATACTGTCTTTGATTCTATTTTTAAAAGCATCATTGTTGATATCTTTATCGATAAAATCAAGTGCTGATACTTTATATTTAAAAGTCATAGTAGCAAATTCAGATTTTGAGGTTACAAAAACTATAATGGCATAAGGATTATGATGACGTATAAATTGAGCTACTTCCAGCCCTTTTGTTTCCTCCCCCTTAATGTCAATATCCAAAAAATAAAGCTGGTTAACGTCTCCATTTTCAATATATTTTTTGAATTCTTTGATTTTTCCTGTAACCTGAACCTGGATGTCAATTCCAAGTTCCTCAGCAATTTCTGCTAATGTCGTTTCCATCCTGACTTGATGAGATACGGTATCCTCTAAAACTAACACTTTCATAAATTCTATCTCCTAATTGTTAAAATCTGTGTAAAATTGCTTGGCTCAATTTGTGTATCAAGAGTGATAAATTCATACCTATCTAAAATTTCCTTGATGTTATTTAATCCGTAGCCTCTATTTTCTCCTTTAGTTGAAAACTCGGGCTGATAGAGTTCTTCCAAATCCAATTTTCCTTCTTTACGAGAATTTTGAACAACAAAAATGGTTCTATCATCCAGTTGAACCAGAGAAACATGGACAATTTTTTCCAGGCTGTCAATGGCACTCTCAATAGCATTATTTAATAAAATACTAGCAATTCTCACAAGATCTAACAGCTTGATTGGAAGGCGTTCCACTTTATCCTTAACTTCAAAAGTCAGCTGAATCTGATGTTCACGCGCTTGAAAGATTGTCTCAGTCATAACACTTCTTAAAGCTGAATCTCCTACATTATTCAAATCAAAAACTGTATATTTATCTGAACGCAGGTTCAAATTTGCATCAGCCAAGACCTCTTGATAAATGTGCTCAATTTCCTTGATATCTCCAGTTTGAATAGCCACTTGCATACTTGTCAGCATGCTAGCATAATCATGACGAAAACCTTTGATTTCATAGTACAATCTCACAATTTCATCAGTATATTCCTGAAGTCGAAGCTGTTCAGATTCTTTTTGGCGCAAACGCTCTTCTTTCTCGTATTTCTCACGGCTGTCCTTGAATGTCACCAAGGTAGAAAGAAAGGCCAAGAAACAAATAGTAGCAATCATACTGCTAAAACTGTTGAAATGCTTTATATTACTAATCCAGTGAGAGAGATTTAAAATCAGCCAATTCATCGCATATAAACTACTAATCATCAGAATCTGAGATTTAAAGAAACTTCTTTTAAGATAATCTATTCTGAAATCAAAAATATCAATAACCTTTACCATAAAGAACAAGGATATTAAGTTGATACATGTCAGAAACAAGCCCATGTACTGAGCTACAAAATCATCTCCTAAAACAGATGAAATAATAACTGAAAAGAAAGTAGTAGAGCTATCAATTGACAAACATAAAAAGAAGGAAAGTAAGAAAGATTGATATTTTTTAATTTTTTCAACTCTACAAAAATACCAAACTATAAATAGAGGGAGAAAAAATGACAGTGTATATGATGGAATTGTGCTAGAAAATGAAAATATGTGTCCTAAAAAAGCAATTATAAACGGAATTATAATCTCAAGACCAAAGCAAACAGCCACAAAAAAGCGAGTATGCTTAATTTTAGTGATTTTTGATAAAATCACTAAAAATGCAGCTACATTAATAAAAGGATGAATAATTAATCCGATTATTTCAAGTGACATAAATTTCTCCCCCTAAACTTTAAAATTCTTATCTTCCAAAAATCCAACCCCATGGATTTGGAACACCTCTTAAATCCCAAAAGGTTTGAACAAGTGAATTGCTATTTGCAGCAATTTGAAAAGAATAGATTTTCATAACTATCTCCTGTCTTTTTATCTTGTAAGTCACCTTACATTTATCATTATAGAAAAATAAAAAGAGTTAGTGACAATTTTCCCTGAAATGTCATTTTTTATCCCCAAAATGACATTATACCAAAAAAATAGAAGAAAAAAACACGAAATATTGTAAAATACTTCGCATTTTTTACCTTTCTGATCTCAGCAGGATTCGAACCTGCGACCGTTCGCTTAGAAGGCGAATGCTCTATCCAGCTGAGCTATGAGACCAATACCATCTCATTCTATCAGAAAATAGGGTTGCCGTCAAGATTACTTATGATAAGGACTCCCTTGCTGAATCATAAAAGCTCGATAGATCTGCTCTATTAAAACAAGGCGCATCAGTTGATGAGGTAAGGTTAATTTGCCAAAACTCATCAGAAGATTTGCCCGTTTTTTTACTGTAGGAGATAAACCTAAACTTCCTCCGATAACAAAAGTAATATCAGAAAAACCACGCACTGTAGTATCCATCATGAGCTGACTAAACTTTTCTGACGGAAATTGCTTTCCTTCAATTGCCAAAGCAATAACAAATTCACGCTCATTGATTTTAGCCAGAATTTTATTTCCTTCTTTTTCAAGAATCTGCTGATTTTCTAAATCACTAGCTTTATCAGGTGTTTTTTCATCCGCTAGCTCAACCATTTCCACCTTGCAGAATCGATTGAGACGCTTCATGTATTCAGCAATTCCATCCTTTAAATATTTTTCTTTCAGTTTTCCAACTGTTACAAGTTTTATTTTCATAAGTTTATTCTATCATATTCATCTATACTTCACACTTTATTAACAAGTAAAATTTATCTGGGAATCGGCTAATCTGTGTATTTTCTAATGCCTATCAACAGTTTTTCTAAGTTTTCCACAAGATGTGGAAAACTTAGAGGATTTAAGTTATAATTAAGTTTAGCTAACTATAATTTCATCAATTGTAATTCAAGGAGGAAAACATGAAAAACTCTTCAAATGCCATCAAAAAGGCTTTATTGCTTTTTGCAGTGTTAATTGTAGGTTTTATCGGCGGAAGTTTAGGGAATTATGTTACTACATTAGTAACTTCACGTGTAAAAATGAATGGAAATTCAACAACCAGTGTAACTACTTCATATAAAAACTCTACTGACATTTCAGAAGCTGTGAAAAAGGTTCAAAATGCCGTTGTTTCAGTAATTACTTATGCTGAATCTTCCAGCAGCGTTATCAATGATGAATCTTCCAACGATGAATCACAAATCTCCAGTGAAGGTTCTGGCGTAATTTATAAAAAAGATGGAAAATCAGCCTATCTGGTAACCAACACCCACGTTCTTAATGGATCAACCAATGTAGATATCTTACTAGCTGATGGAAACAAGGTTCCAGGTGAAGTAGTTGGATCAGATGTTTATTCAGATATCTCTGTTGTTAAAATTAGCTCTGAAAAAGTAACTGATGTCGCAGAATTTGGAGATTCTGGTTCTCTGACAGTTGGTGAAACAGCAATCGCCATCGGAAGCCCTCTTGGAACAGAATACGCTAACTCTGTCACACAAGGAATTATTTCTAGTTTAGGCAGAAACGTTACATTACAATCTGAAAATGGTGAAAATATTTCAACAACTGCACTGCAAACAGATGCTGCAATCAATCCTGGTAACTCTGGCGGTCCGCTGATTAACATCCAAGGACAAGTTATTGGGATTACTTCAAGTAAAATTTCAACAAATGGCCAAACCTCTGTTGAAGGGATGGGATTTGCGATTCCATCTAATGATGTCGTAAATATTATCAATCAACTTGAGAAAAATGGAACAGTCACACGTCCTGCTTTAGGAATTCAAATGATGGATTTATCTAATCTGACAACTTCTGATTTTTCTAAATTAAATCTTCCTTCTTCAGTGAAATCAGGTATTCTTGTTCGCTCTGTTCAGCAAGGAATGCCTGCTGATGGCAAACTTCAAAAAAATGATGTCATTACAAAAGTAGATAACACAGATGTGGAATCCACTAGTGACCTTCAGTCTGCTCTCTACAAGCATAGTATTGGAGATGAGGTAGAGATTACTTATTACCGAGATGGTAAATCTCAAACAGTCAAAATCAAACTCACTAAATCAACAAAAGAGTTAAGCTCAAATTAACTTATTTACAAGATTGTCAACACACCTTTACACAATCGTAAAGGTGTGTTATTCTATATACAAATGGAAAACTTTCAATATATTGCACTTAAAGACATTCGAACCAATCCTTATCAGCCTCGTAAACAATTTTCACAAAAAAAGATTGAGGAATTAGCGTCATCAATCAAAGAAAATGGTCTCATTCAGCCAATCATTCTTCGGAAATCTTCACTTTTTGGTTATGAAATTTTAGCAGGAGAACGGAGATTTAGAGCTGCCTCTTTTCTTGGCCTAGAAACAATCCCAGCTGTCGTAAAAGAATTATCTGATGATGAAATGCTGAAACAGGCTATTATCGAAAATCTTCAAAGAGAAGACTTGAATCCTATAGAAGAGGCTGAGTCTTATCAAAATTTGATTGACAAAGGCTTGACACATGATGAAATTGCTAAAATCATGGGAAAATCTAGACCCTATATCAGCAATATTGTCAGACTTTTACAGCTGGCTAAAGAAGTTCGCCAAGCTATCAAGGAAGAAGAGATATCTCAAGGACATGCTCGCCTGCTGGTCCCCTTAAAAGAAGAAGAACAGTTACTATGGCTGAACAAGATCTGTCGAGAAGATTTATCGGTTCGAGCAGTTGAAAAGCTTCTCCAGCAAAAAAAGAGTCTCAAAAAGAAACCTAATAAAGAACTGTTTGCTAAATCTGAAGAGGAAAAAATTAAAAAAATTCTCGGTCTGGAAGTTTCTATTCAGTTAAAAAGCCAGAGTAAAGGAAAGCTGATTATTCCTTTTGAAAGCGAAGAAGAATATCAAAGAATTATAAACAGTTTTAAATAAAACTGTTATTTTCTTTTTTTAAAATAACAAAATTATCCACTGTTAAATCAATTAGGAAGCCTATTAAAATAAGAAATTTTAGCTTTATTCACATTCTGTGGATAACTTCAGCTAACAATGTGAATTCTTTTCCAGTTCTTGTGGAAAACTTTGAACCTTTATGATAAAATAAGATGCGTATGAATCAGAAAATTATAGAAAAGGAGGGAAGTTATGACCAAAGAACAGGACTTTTGGAATCGTATTTTAGAATTGGCTCATGCTCAGCTAAAACAGACAACTTATGATTTCTTTGTTGCTGAAGCCAAGCTTGTCAAAGTTGAAGAAAAGCAAGCTGTTATTTTCCTAGATAGTCCAGTAAAACAACTATTTTGGGAGCAAAACTTAGTAGGAGTTATTCTTACTGCAGGATTTGAGATTTTTAATGATCAGATTGCTGGAAAATATATTTTTGAAGAAGAAACTAACACTGAAACTCCGAAATCTGCAGTAACCAGTCCTCAAATCAGCACTGTTCAGCCAAGCTTGCCACCTATTGATACTGGCTTAAAGTCAAAATATACCTTTGATAATTTTGTTCAGGGAGACGGAAATATCTGGGCTAAAGCTGCTGCCTTAGCGGTATCTGAGAATCTAGCCACAACCTATAATCCTCTTTTTATCTATGGAGGACCTGGCCTGGGTAAAACTCATTTATTAAATGCTATTGGCAATCAAATTTTAGAAAATATTCCAGATGCGCGTGTCAAGTATATACCGGCTGAAACCTTTATTAACGACTTCCTTGAACATTTAAGATTGGGAGAAATGGATAGCTTTAAAAAAATCTATCGTAGTCTGGATCTTCTGCTGATTGATGACATTCAATCTTTAGGAGGAAAAAAGGTTTCAACTCAGGAAGAATTTTTCAACACTTTCAATGCTCTTCATGGTGAAAATAAACAGATTGTTTTAACCAGCGACCGCAGTCCTGATCATCTGGACAATTTGGAAGAACGCTTGGTAACACGTTTCAAATGGGGATTAACTCAAAATATTACACCGCCAGATTTTGAAACACGAATTGCAATTCTGCGAAACAAAATAGAAAATTTGGATTATATTTTCCCGAATGATACCTTGGAATACCTTGCAGGACAGTTCGACTCCAATGTCCGCGACTTGGAAGGTGCTTTGAATGATATCAGTCTCATCGCTAGAGTTCGTCATCTGAAGGAAATCACTATTGATATCGCTGCAGAGGCTATTCGAGCACGCAAACAAGATTCAAGCCAGGTAACAGTTATCCCGATTGACAAGATTCAGTCTGAAGTTGGGAAATTCTATGGTGTTAGTGTCAAAGAGATGAAAGGCAGCCGTCGAGTGCAAAATATCGTTTTAGCTAGACAGGTAGCTATGTATCTGACTCGTGAGCTGACTGACAACAGTCTACCTAAAATTGGTCGTGAGTTTGGCGGGAAAGACCATACGACTGTTATCCATGCACATGGAAAAATCAAAACCATGATTGAATCAGACGACAATTTACGTTTAGAAATTGAAAGCATCAAGAATAAAATTAAATAGTTTGTGGAAAACTACAGAATTTTTTCAAAACTTATCCACACTTTGTGAACAAGTCTCAAAACTTGTTAGAATAAGGATGAAGCTATTTTTCCACATAATTCACACAAACTACTATTACTATTAATATTATAATCATAAATAAAAAGGAGATCCCATGATTCATTTTTCTATTAATAAAAATCTCTTCTTACAAGCGTTAAATACTACTAAAAGGGCTATCAGCCATAAAAATGCAATTCCTATTCTTTCTACTGTAAAAATCGATGTTACCAAAGAAGGAATCACCTTAATCGGCTCGAATGGTCAAGTGTCGATTGAAAACTTTATTTCTACTCAAAATGAAAATGCAGGCTTGCTTGTCAACTCAACAGGCTCAATTTTATTAGAAGCGACTTTCTTTATTAATGTTGTTTCCAGCTTGCCAGATATTATTTTGGATTTTAAAGAAATTGAACAAAAACAAATCGTCTTGACTAGCGGCAAATCAGAGATTACCCTGAAAGGAAAAGACGCTGACCAGTACCCACGAATCCAGGAAATTTCTGCCAGCAATCCCTTGGTTCTTGAAACAAAAATTCTCAAAGATGTCATTAACGAAACAGCTTTTGCAGCCAGTGTTCAGGAAAGCCGTCCAATTTTGACTGGTGTTCACTTTGTTTTGACAGATAACCGTTCTTTGAAAACAGTTGCGACAGACTCTCACAGAATGAGTCAAAAGAAAATTACTCTGGAGAAAAACGGAGATAATTTCGACGTAGTCATTCCAAGTCGCTCTTTACGTGAATTTACGGCTGTTTTTACCGATGAAATTGAAACGGTAGAGGTTTTCTTTGCTAACAATCAAATTCTTTTCAGAAGCGAAAATATCAGCTTCTACACCCGCCTCTTAGAAGGAAATTATCCAGATACAGATCGTTTGATTCCAACTGAATTTACGAGTGTCCTTACTTTTAATACTTCTGATTTACGTGCAGCTATGGAACGCGCTCGTCTCTTGTCTAATGCCACACAGAATGGAACAGTTAAACTGGAGATTGCAGGCGGTGTTGTCAGTGCCCATGTAAATTCACCAGAGGTCGGCCGTGTTAACGAAGAAATTGATACAGAAAGTGTAACTGGCGAAGATTTGACCATTAGCTTTAATCCAACTTATCTGATTGATGCTTTGAAGGCCATTGACAGTGAAAAAGTAACGATTAGTTTTATCTCATCCGTTCGTCCTTTCACCTTGGTACCGAGTGAAGACACAGAAAACTTTATTCAGCTGATTACACCTGTCAGAACTAATTAAGATGAAAAGCAGTGAGCCAAGTTAAAGATTTTTACTTCTTGGTCCTAAGGTCTTTTCATTTACAAAGTACGATAGATGCTTAAGTTTTCTTCCTGGACGACAATGATAGTTCCTTGAAAGGAGAAAAAAATGTATGAAATTGGTCATTTTGTAGAGATGAAAAAGCCACATGCCTGCACCATTAAAGCGACTGGGAAAAAGGCGAATCGCTGGGAAATCACAAGGGTTGGTGCAGATATCAAAATTCGTTGTACTAATTGTGAACATCTTGTAATGATGAGTCGTCACGATTTTGAAAGAAAAATGAAGAAAATAATAGATTGAACTAAAAAATCATCGTAAATGCTATTGTAGAAAACTAATTTGCATTGCTGAAGATTAGATTTAGATTTTTTTCTGATTTTTCAATCAAAAATGGATAGAACTTAAAAAGTCCTATCCATTTTGCTTTTATTTAAGATCTTCAAATTTACCGTCTTTAACTTCTTTATAACCTGCTTTTTCAAGTAATTTAGCAGTTTCTTTATAGCTGATATAATCCGCTTTTTGATTACCAGATGTTTGAAGAAGCTGTTTACTTTGTAGTTCTTCAATATCAGCTTTACTGAAATCAATTGTCAGTTTTTCAGTTAAATAATCATCTTTGTACTCGATTTTATGAGTTAATCCTTTGATACCCTCAATAGATTTAGCATAGGCTTCTGTCTGCTCTTTAGCAGTGTCTTTTGTCAAGCCAACTGGTTTATAGTAGAAGGTGTTGTTTGTTTCGTTTATAAGAAGCTCATCACCTTTATATTCAACAGTGATGCGGCTATCTTGTTTAGTATTTTGGTCAATCAGCTGGAAATAAGCTTTTTTAGGACTGCTGCAGGCAGCTAAAACAAACAAAGCGGAAACCGCAAGGAAGGAAAGAAAAAGTGTTTTGAAAGTATTCTTTTTCATTAGGGACTCCTTTAATAAGAATATTAGCTATATTATACCATTTTTTTCTTCAATTTATTTTACATTTTTGTAAAGAAAGCTAGAAAAAATAACTTAAATCCGCTGTTTAGGATAAGGATTTATGGTATAATGGTTTGGATTGAAAAGATGAATGGAGAAGATAAGAATGGCTTTGACAGCAGGAATCGTTGGTTTACCCAATGTTGGTAAGTCAACTTTATTTAATGCAATTACAAAAGCAGGTGCAGAAGCAGCTAATTACCCTTTTGCGACAATTGATCCAAATGTCGGGCGGGTAGAAGTTCCGGATGCTCGTTTAGATAAATTAACAGAACTCATCAAACCACAGAAGAAAGTCCCAACAACTTTCGAATTTACTGATATTGCTGGAATTGTGAAAGGTGCTTCAAAAGGAGAAGGACTAGGGAATAAATTCTTAGCCAATATTCGCGAAGTAGATGCTATCGTCCATGTAGTACGTGCCTTTGATGATGAAAATGTCATGCGGGAACAAGGCCGTGAGTCTGAATTTGTAGATCCAATGGCTGATATTGAGACCATTAATCTCGAATTGATTTTAGCAGACCTGGAAAGTATTAACAAACGTTATGCGCGCGTAGAGAAGATGGCTCGTACTCAAAAAGATAAGGATTCAGTGGCAGAATTTAATGTCTTACAGAAAATTAAGCCTGTCCTGGAAGATGGTCTGTCAGCTCGCACAATTGAATTCACAGAAGAAGAACAAAAAATCGTTAAAGGACTCTTTCTTTTAACGACTAAGCCGGTTCTCTATGTGGCCAATGTCAGTGAAGATGAGGTAGCAGATCCAGATAATATTGACTATGTGAAGCAGATTCGTGAATTTGCAGCTACAGAAAATGCTGAAGTTGTTGTCATTTCAGCGCGTGCAGAGGAAGAGATTTCTGAATTGGACGATGAAGATAAGTCAGAATTTCTGGAAGCTATCGGCTTGACAGAATCAGGTGTGGATAAACTGACCAGAGCAGCTTATCATCTGTTGGGACTTGGAACCTACTTTACAGCTGGTGAAAAAGAAGTGCGTGCCTGGACCTTTAAGCGTGGAATGAAAGCTCCTCAAGCGGCTGGTATTATTCACTCAGACTTTGAAAAAGGCTTTATTCGAGCAGTGACTATGTCTTATGATGACCTAGTGCACTATGGCAGCGAAAAAGCAGTTAAAGAGGCTGGACGTTTGCGCGAAGAAGGAAAAGAATATATCGTTCAAGATGGCGATATTATGGAATTTAGANTTAATGTGTAAAGTATTTGTAAAGTTTAAAAATTCTAGGTTGGAAATTTTTTTCCAGCCCTTTTGGCTTTTATAAAGGAGAAAAATGGTAAAGTTAATAGTCGGTCTGGGAAATCCAGGAGAAAAATATATCGAAACCAAGCATAATGTTGGTTTTATGCTGATTGACAAGATTTGTAAAGATCTTGATTTAAAGTTTACAGCTGATAAAATATTTCAAGCAGATATTGCCTCTACTTTTCTAAATGGTGAAAAAGTTTATTTTGTCAAACCAACTACATTTATGAATGAGAGCGGAAAGGCCGTTCAAGCTTTACTAGCATATTATGGTTTAGATATAGAGGATTTATTGGTCATCTATGATGATTTGGATATGGAAGTTGGTAAGATTCGTTTGCGCAGCAAGGGTTCAGCTGGTGGCCATAACGGTATTAAGTCTATTATCAAACACATTGGAAGTCAAGAGTTTAAACGGATAAAGATAGGGATTGGCCGTCCAAAAGAAGGCATGACAGTGGTTCACCATGTTCTAGGAAAATTTGATACAGATGATTATATAATGATTCTGAATACTCTTGATAAGGTTGACAATGCTGTAAATTATTATTTACAGTCAGGCAATTTTGAACAAGCAATGCAGAAGTATAATGGATAATAAAATGAACTTGATTGATTTATTTTGTCAAAACCAGCAAATTTCAGATTGGAAGAAAAATCTCCATAAAAGCAGCAGACAGTTGATAATGGGATTGTCTGCATCAACAAAAGCGATTACTATAGCGGCTGGATTAGAAGAAGCGGATAAAATCCTTGTGCTGACTTCTAGTCAAAATGAAGCAGATCGTTTGGCTAGTGATTTGATTTCTTTGTTGGGAGAAGACAAGGTCTATACGTTCTTAGCAGATGATACTCCTATAGCAGAATTTGTTTTTGCTTCACAGGAAAAAATATTTTCTAGATTAGATGCTCTAAACTTTTTAATAGACCATCAAAAGTCTGGAATTCTAGTTACTAATGTCGCAGCCAGCAAATTACTCTTGCCTGATTCTATTGATTTTAAAAATACCAATATAAATTTGACAGTTGGACAAGAATATGACCTAAATAATCTTGTAAAGATGTTGTCAAGATCAGGATACAAGAAGGTGTCTCAAGTTTTAAGTCAGGGAGAATATAGTCTAAGAGGAGACATCTTAGACATTTTTGAGCGCTCAGCAGAGGCACCTTATCGCCTGGAGTTTTTTGGCGATGAAATTGATGGTATTCGGATTTTCAATCCAGAAAATCAAACTTCAATCCAGAATATAGAAAGTATTTTGATTAAACCTGCTTCTGATATCCTGCTTTCTGAGAAAGATTATGCTCGAGGACGGGAAAATCTGGAAGCTATTTTAGAAAAAGCTGTTGATCCTGCTTTGAAATCTTACTTAGAAGAGCTACTAATAAGTGCCAAAGAGGAGTTCCATCATGCAGATATTCGTAAATTCCTTTCTTATTTTTATCAGAAAGAATGGACTATTTTAGACTATTTGCCTGTTCATAGTCCTGTATTTTTTGATGATTTTCAAAAAATTGTGGATCGGCATGCTCAATTTGAATTGGAAACAGCTGGCTTATTGACAGATGATTTACAAAAGTGTAAAGCTTTGTCAAGCCAAAAATATTTTGCAGATAAGTACCAAGATTATCGTCAATATAAACCAGCAACCTTCTTTTCAAGCTTTCAAAAAGGTTTGGGAAATCTGAAATTTGATGCTTTGTATCAATTCAATCAGTACCCAATGCAAGAATTTTTCAGTCAGTTTCCCTTGCTCAAGGAAGAAATTAATCGTTATAAAAAATCTGGCTATACAACAATCTTACAAGCAAATTCTTCGTCAGGTTTACAAAGTTTACATAAAAATTTACAGGAATATGGTATTCATTTAGACTATATAAAAGAGGCTGAGATTCACAAAAATGCAGTTCAGCTTATAGAAGGAAATCTTGTTCAAGGCTTTAATTTCGTAGATGAGAAAATTGTTCTTATTACAGAGTACGAAATTATTCACAAGAAAATAAAACGAAAAATCCGGCGTCAGAATATCTCAAATGCTGAACGACTGAAAGATTATAATGAGTTAGAAAAAGGGGACTATGTTGTCCATAATATTCATGGGATAGGACGTTATCTGGGAATAGAAACGATTGAAATCTCTGGTGTCCACCGTGATTATCTGACGATTCAATATCAAAATTCTGATTGTATTTCGATTCCAGTTGACCAGATTGATCTCCTATCAAAGTATGTTGCCAGCGATGGAAAAACACCTAAGGTAAATAAGCTTAATGACGGTCGTTTCCAGAAGAGTAAGCAAAAAGTTCAGCATCAGGTTCAGGATATTGCGGATGATTTGATTAAACTATATGCTGAACGCAGCCAGCTAAAAGGTTTTGCTTTCTCAGCGGATGATTCTAATCAAGAGGAATTTGACAATGATTTTCCCTATGTTGAAACAGAGGACCAGCTAAGAAGTATTCAGGAAGTGAAGAAGGATATGGAAAGCAGTCGTCCGATGGACCGGCTCTTAGTTGGTGATGTTGGCTTTGGGAAAACAGAAGTAGCTATGCGGGCTGCTTTTAAGGCTGTCAATGATCATAAACAAGTAGCTGTATTAGTGCCAACAACGGTTTTAGCTCAGCAGCACTATACTAACTTTAAAGAACGGTTTAATGATTTTGCGGTCAATGTAGACGTACTCAGCCGTTTTAGGAGTAAGGCAGAACAAAAACAGACTCTGGAGAAGTTGCAGAAGGGACAAGTTGACATTATTATTGGAACCCACCGACTCTTATCCAAAGATGTAGAATTTGCGGATTTAGGTTTAATCATCATTGATGAAGAGCAGCGTTTTGGAGTTAAGCACAAGGAAACATTAAAGGAATTGAAAAAGAAAGTTGATGTCCTGACCTTGACAGCAACTCCTATTCCTCGAACTCTTCATATGTCTATGCTGGGAATTCGCGATTTGTCAGTCATTGAGACCCCGCCTACCAATCGCTATCCTGTTCAGACCTATGTTTTAGAAAGCAATCCTACAGTAATTCGAGAAGCTGTCTTACGTGAAATAGACCGAGGTGGACAGGTTTACTACCTTTACAATAAGGTTGACACAATTGAACAGAAAGTTTCGGAATTAAGAGAGTTAATCCCAGAAGCTTCTATAGGCTATGTTCATGGTCAAATGAGTGAGATTCGTTTAGAAAATACTCTACTGGATTTCATCAATGGAGAATACGATATTTTGGTGACTACAACCATTATTGAAACTGGGGTTGATATCCCAAATGCCAATACTTTGTTTGTAGAAAATGCTGACCACATGGGGCTGTCAACCTTGTATCAACTTCGTGGACGGGTTGGCCGCAGCAATCGGATTGCCTACGCTTATCTAATGTACAGACCAGATAAAATCTTAACAGAAGTTTCTGAAAAGCGTCTAGAGGCTATTAAAGGATTTACAGAGTTAGGCTCTGGATTTAAAATTGCCATGCGAGATTTGTCTATTCGAGGGGCTGGCAATATTCTAGGAAGCATGCAATCTGGCTTTATTGATTCTGTTGGTTTTGAGATGTACTCACAGCTTCTAGAAGAGGCCATTGCTAAAAAGCAGGGTAGAGAAAATAAACGTCAAAAGAGCAATGCAGAACTTAATCTGCAGATTGATGCCTATCTGCCTAGTGACTATATTTCTGATGAAAGACAGAAGATTGAAATTTATAAGAGAATTCGTGAGATTGACAGCCGTGTAAACTATGAAAATTTACAGGATGAATTGATTGATCGTTTTGGGGAATATCCTGATGTTGTAGCCTATCTGTTGGAGATTGGACTTGCTAAGTCTTATTTAGATCAGGCATTTGTAAAGTCAGTGGAACGCCAGCAGAATGCAGTAATTATTCATTTTGAGAAGATTTCGCAGCAACTTTATCTGACACAGGACTATTTTGAAGCACTTTCGATGATAACTTTAAAGGCTCGAATTGGAGAAAAAAATGGTTTAATTGAAGTAATTTTTGATGTGAGGAACAAAAAAGATTATGAGATTTTAGAAGGTCTGGTTAATTTTGGAGAAAAGATGCTAGAAATTAAACAGCGCAAGGCAGAATAAAGGTTACAATTCAGTGAAGTTTGGCTTTTTAAGCTCTATTTTTCTCAAAAAATGGTAGAATAATAAATTAAGAGAAAATGAGGTAATAGGATGAGATTAGATAAATATTTGAAAGTGTCACGGATTATCAAGCGACGTCCAGTGGCTAAAGAAGTAGCTGACAAGGGTCGGATAAAGGTTAATGGTATCTTGGCCAAGAGCTCAACAGATTTGAAAGTGAATGACTTGGTTGAAGTACGCTTTGGTAATAAACTCTTGACTGTAAAGGTTCTGGAGATGAAAGACAGTACTAAAAAAGAAGATGCAGCTAAAATGTACGAAATAGTCAGTGAAACAAGGATAGAAGAAGATGCCTAAAAATATCGTCCAACTCAATAATCGTTTTATTCAAGATGAAAATCAACGCCGCAGATATGTGGATCAGGAACGGCGGAAACGCAACCGTTTTATGGGCTGGGTTCTGATTTTGGTTATTCTCTTATTTATTCTACCTACCTATAATTTATACCAGAGTTATCAAACCTTGCTGCAGCGTCGTGAACAGTATTCTAAACTTCAGGAGAAATATCAAGCGCTCAGCGAAGAAAAGGTCTACCAATCTGATATAGCAGCCAAATTAAAAGATGATAGCTATGCGGCTAAGTATGCACGCGCTAAATACTCTTTTTCAAAAGAGGGTGAGTACATTTATACTATCCCAGATTTATTGCCACAGTAGTTATGGAAGATTTATTAAAAACAATTGAGCAGTTCTTGGAATTTTCTGATGAAAAATTAGAAGAACTGGCTGAAAAAAATCAAGCTTTGAAACTTCAAGAAAATCAAGAGGAAAGGGGAAAACATGCGTAAGTTTTTGTTATTGATATTTTTGCTGCCAGCTTTATTTAGCAGTATCACCGTTATTAGTACTGAAAAAGATTTCGTATTAGACGAAGAAGAAAAATATCATTTTACAAGCACTACGTATGGACGCTATTATGACAGCATCCCGACAAATCCTAATGTTTATGAAGAAACTCCTACATTTACAGATTCTATTCTGAGTAAGACTGCTGGAAAGCTAGTTCCAGACCAGCCAATCCAGATAACAGGATTTTATGTAAATGAAGAAGGAGTTCCGATTTTTAAGCTGAAAAACGGGCAGTTTGTGATAGCAGACAAAAACACAATTTACGAAGATACTGTTCAATCAATCGAAGATATCCAACAAGAAATGTGGCTGAAGTCTGGCTTTACTCTCTATGATAAAGCCAATGTTAATGGAGCTAAAAAAGTCAATACAACATTAGCTCCATATACAAAAGTAACGATTGTTCAAATTGTCCAGACTGTCAAAGGAACTTATGCCCAGATTGAAGGACAGGGCTGGGTTTCTATGGAATTTCTGGATGAGACTGATAATCGAATGGACAAAGTTCAAGAAATTCTGAGCAGTAAGTATAACAAAGCAGACTACTCTATCTATGTCAAACAGCTGGACACAGGCAAAGAAGCAGGTATCAATCAAGATCAAGAGATGTATTCGGCCAGTGTGACAAAACTGCCTTATCTTTACTATGTGCAGGAACAGCTAGATCAGAAAAAACTTTCCTTAGATCAGAAGTTCAAGTATATTGGAGCAGTTAATGATTTTGCAGGTGCTTACGAACCAGAAGGAAGTGGCAGCATTGCTAAGTCAGCTGATGACAAGGAATATTCAGTTCAGGATTTGATAAATCGAGTGGCCAAAGAATCAGATAATGTCGCCCACAATATTTTGGGCTATTATGCGACCAATCAATCTGATAAACATTTTCAGCAGACGATCAACAAAATAGCTGGAAAGAAATGGGATGTGGAAGAAAGACAAGCATCTTCACGTATGGCTGGAAATGTTTTGGAGGCTATCTATGAGCAAAATGGCATGATTATTGATGCCTTGTCTCAGACAAATTATGATAATCAGCGGATTTCTAAGAATATTGACGCTAAAGTGGCTCATAAAATTGGCGACGCCTATGATTTTAAGCACGATGCTGCAATTGTCTATGCAGATTCCCCTTTTATCATTGTCATTTTTACTAATAATTCAAACTATGATACCATTTCCCAGATAGCAGACGATGTCTATGGAGTCCTGAAATGATCAAGCAAGAATTTCTTAAAAAAATGCAGGAGAAAAAGTATTTCCAAGACCATCGAAAAGTTTTGGTTGCTGTATCAGGTGGACTGGATTCTATGACACTGCTGCAGCTGTTGATTGATTATCAAAAAGAACTGGCTATTGAGCTTGCGATTGCTCATGTCAATCACAAACAGCGGCCAGAGTCAGATCAAGAAGAAAAGGCATTAGTAAAGATTGCGGAACAGCTTGGTGTAAAGATTTTTACATCAAGTTTTTCTGGTAATTTTTCAGAAAATACTGCTCGGCAGTTCCGTTATGATTTTTTCGGGAAAGTGATGCAGGAGGGGGACTATACAGCTTTGGTAACTGCCCACCACGCAGATGACCAAGCTGAGACTGTTTTTATGCGGCTGCTGCGTGGAGCTAGACTTCGTCATCTGTCCGGCATGAAAGCTGTCCAGTCTTTTGCTTGCGGGGAGTTGATTCGTCCTTTGCTTACTTTTCATAAGTCAGACTTTCCAGATATTCAGCATTTTGAAGATAGCAGTAATTTTCAAAATGACTATCTCAGAAATCGAATTCGCAATCTTTATCTGCCGGATCTAGAAAAAGAAAATCCACAATTTAAGGATTCTTTGCGGTATCTGGGAAAGGAAATCGAAGATTGGCAGACCGCTTTGTCTTACTTGACCAGAGATTTAGATATAGAAAATGTCCAAGTCTTTCATCAGCAAATCCCCCAGGTTCAACGTTTTCTATTGCAGAACTATCTCGGAAATTTTCCTGGACTGAATTTGAGCAAGCAGCAGTTTGAGGAAGTTTTAAACATCCTTCGGACTAAGGCAAATTATCAGCACACTTTGAAAAAAGACTATGAGCTTGTTAAAGATTATCAGCGTTTTGAAATTAGAAAAATCAGTCGTAAGCCCGATTTAAAAATGGATTCAATTTTGTTAGAATTTGAGAATCTGATTGAGTTTGGGCATTATCGATTTTCATTCGGGATTCCTTTGAGTGGTAAAAATATCCAGAAAATTTTTGTTTCGCGTGAAACTTCGCTGACACTTCGCTTCCGAAAAGAGGGAGACAGTATTTTGCTGAATGATCATCACAAGAAACTTCGTCGTCTTTTTATTGATAAGAAGGTTTCCTTTGAAGAACGGAATTCATCTGTAATAGTGGAACAAAATCATCAAATTTTAGCAATCTTAAATATTGCTATCAGTGATTTGAGTAAGGCATTAAAAAGTGATATAATGAGTACTGTACTTTATATTCAGAAAATAGATGGGTAAAATTATGCTAGAACAAGATATCAAAAAAATATTGATTTCCCATGATGAAATCGTGGATGCTGCAAAAAAGCTTGGTCAGCAATTAACCAAAGACTACCAAGGTAAGAATCCAATTTTTGTTGGAATTTTAAAAGGTTCCGTGCCTTTTATGGCTGAGTTAATCAAGCATATTGATACACATATTGAGCTTGATTTTATGTTGGTCTCCAGCTACCATGGTGGTACTGCTAGCTCAGGTGTCATTAATGTTATTAAGGACATTGATCAAGACATCACAGGACGTGATATCCTATTTGTTGAGGATATTATTGATACTGGTCAGACTTTGAAAAATCTGTGCAATTTGTTTAAGGAAAGAAATGCTGCATCAGTTAAAATTGCTACACTTTTGGATAAGCCAGAAGGGCGTATTGTTGAAATCAATGCAGATTATACATGTTTCACAATTCCAAATGAATTTGTTGTTGGATATGGATTAGATTACAATGAGAACTATCGTAATATTCCATATATTGGTATTTTGAAAGAAGAAGTTTATACAAAATAAAGGTTTACTATTAATAGATGAAAAATAAGCGAAACAATGGTTTTATAAAAAATCCATTTCTCTATATTCTGATTATTGTTGTCCTAGTGACAGGGTTTCAGTATTTCTTCTCAGGAGATACTGGCGGTCGCAGTCAGCAAATCAATTACACAGAATTAGTGAAGGAAATTAAGGAAAATAATGTCACAGAGATGAGCTACCAGCCAAATGGCAGTGTCGTCGAGATTTCAGGTACTTACAAAACACCTCAGGAATCGAAAGAAGATACAGGGATTTTATTTTTCACTCCAAATATTTCTAAAGTAGAAAAATTCACAAGTATTATTTTACCGTCAGATATTACAATTTCTGATTTACAAAAATTAGCCTCTGAGCATAACACTGAAATCAGCATAAAGCGCGAAAGTTCAAGCGGAATGTGGATTACAATCCTCACTTCCATCGTTCCTTTTGTGATTGTCATCTTCTTCTTTATGTCCATGATGAATCAAGGTGGAGGCGGTGGTGCTCGCGGTGCCATGAATTTCGGCCGCAATAAGGCGCGTGCTGCTAACAAAGAAGATATCAAGGTTCGTTTCTCGGATGTAGCTGGTGCCGAGGAAGAAAAGCAAGAGCTAGTAGAAGTTGTTGAGTTTTTGAAAGATCGGAAACGTTACACCAAACTAGGTGCTCGTATTCCTGCTGGTGTTCTTCTAGAAGGCCCTCCAGGAACTGGTAAAACCTTGCTTGCTAAGGCAGTTGCTGGAGAAGCAGGTGTTCCTTTCTTCAGTATCTCAGGTTCCGACTTTGTAGAAATGTTTGTTGGGGTTGGAGCAAGCCGTGTCCGTTCTTTGTTTGAAGATGCGAAAAAAGCAGCTCCTGCTATTATCTTCATCGATGAAATCGATGCAGTCGGTCGTCAGCGTGGTGTTGGTCTTGGCGGTGGTAACGATGAGCGGGAGCAAACCCTCAATCAGCTCTTGATTGAAATGGATGGTTTCGAAGGCAATGAAGGAATCATTATCATTGCGGCTACTAACCGTTCAGATGTATTGGATCCAGCCTTGCTGCGTGCTGGCCGTTTTGACAGAAAAGTCTTGGTCGGCCGTCCTGATGTTAAAGGTCGGGAAGCTATTCTTCGTGTTCATGCTAAGAATAAGCCGCTGGCTAAAAATGTTGATTTGAAACTAGTTGCCCAGCAGACACCAGGTTTTGTTGGTGCTGATTTGGAAAATGTCTTGAATGAGGCTGCTTTGGTTGCTGCCCGTCGTAACAAGAAAGTTATCGATGCTGATGATATTGATGAAGCAGAAGACAGAGTAATCGCAGGACCTTCTAAGAAAGATAAAACGGTGTCTGAACGCGATCGACAAATGGTTGCTTATCATGAAGCTGGACATACTATTGTTGGTTTGGTATTGTCAAATGCGCGTGTCGTACATAAGGTAACCATCGTACCTCGTGGACGCGCTGGTGGTTATATGATTGCCCTGCCTAAGGAAGACCAAATGCTTCTATCTAAAGAAGATATGAAAGAGCAATTAGCTGGTCTTATGGGTGGTCGTGTGGCTGAAGAGATTATCTTTAATGTTCAGACAACGGGTGCTTCTAATGACTTTGAACAGGCAACTCAGATGGCCCGCAGTATGGTAACAGAATATGGAATGAGTGAAAAACTTGGTCCAGTTCAATATGAAGGAAACCATGCCATGTTTGGTGCAGCCAGTCCTCAAAAATCAATTTCAGAACAGACTGCATATGAGATTGACGAAGAGGTAAGAGAACTTCTTAATGAAGCTCGTAACAAAGCTGCAGAGATTATCCAGTCCCATCGTGAAACTCATAAATTAATTGCTGAAGCGCTTCTTAAATATGAAACTTTGGATAGTAATCAGATTAAATCATTGTATGAAACTGGCAAAATGCCGGAAGAGTCTGAACTTGAATTAGATAAAGAAGCTCATGCACTTTCTTATGATGAAATTAAAACGAAAATGGAAGAAAAAAGTTCCGAGTAAAAGAAGTTGGAGAAACTCCAACTTTTTTTCTCTTTTTCTGAAATAATTATTGACAAAGGAAGAAAAGCTGATATAATGGAATATGTTCTGCAGAAGGACAAGAAATGGTCCGTTGGTCAAGGGGTTAAGACACCGCCTTTTCACGGCGGTAACACGGGTTCGAATCCCGTACGGACTATATAATCCGCCATAGCTCAGTTGGTAGTAGCGCATGACTGTTAATCATGATGTCGTAGGTTCGAGTCCTACTGGCGGAGCTAGGTTTAAAAAATCAAATGTGTAAGCATTTGATTTTTTTCTTGCTTTCATACTTCGCACAATCCTCCCAAATGACTAAATATACGCCTGAAATGACTTAAAAACAGTTATTCGAGTCAGAAGAGCTCCTGAAAGATGCTTTTTAGAAGAAAGAGCCCACCTTACTTTCTATTTACAGTAGAATTAAGTCAAGTAAATTTTAAGGAGGAACTATGGATTTTAGAACTACTTATGAGAAGGTAAAATGGATAGTTTGGAAGTGTAAGAAAGATTACTATATACACTTGTGGGAACATAGTGATTGGGATCAAGAAGGAATGTTAGTTTTATACGAACTTCTACTTAAAGAAAAAGGAATTGAAAACGATGAGGAAAAACTCTATCGTTATTTCAAAACAAAATTCAGAAATCATATACATGATAAAATTCGTAAACAAGAAAGCCAAAAGCGCAAATTGGACCGCCAGCCTTATGAAGAAGTGAGTGAGATTGGTCATCGTTTGAAGTCAAAAGAGTTGTTTCTAGATGAGTTAGTTGCCTTCAGAGAAGCGATTGACAATTATAAAAGAACTCTTGATGATGTTGGATTGNATAATTATCAGAGGTTGATGAGCAACGAGCGCTTTAAAGGAAGAAGAGCCATGCTTAAAGATTTAAAAAATCACTTAAAAGATTTTCAAGATAATACGATTTTATAATGAACAAACTTGATGACTTTATTTCTGTTTTACTAGAACAGGTTAGAGCATCAAGTTTTTTTATTAAATAAAAATAAAAAAAGATTAAAAAAGGTATTGACAGTTGGGTGGTATAGGTGATATACTAATATAGTTGTCGCGAAAGACAAAGCCCTTTGAAAACTGAACAAGACGAACCAAGTGCAGGGTGACATAGAAATATGTAACCTGTCAAAAAAACGAGAAAATAAATCTGTCAGTGGACAGTAATGAGTGCGAACTCAAACTTTTTAATGAGAGTTTGATCCTGGCTCAGGACGAACGCTGGCGGCGTGCCTAATACATGCAAGTAGAACGCTGAAGAGAGGAGCTTGCTCTT
>NZ_RJMM01000029.1 GCF_003943655.1 Streptococcus sanguinis | reverse complement strand
GAAGGTCGGAGACAAGGTCGAAATTGGAGAAGTTTTTGCAAAAATTTATTCAAATGAAAAAATTTCTCAAGAACTAGTTACAGAATTTCAAAAAAATGTTAAAATAGGTAATGAAAGCGTTGCAGTAAAAGAGATTATCGAGGTAATTTCTTAATTCTAGGAGAATCCAACATGAAGTTAAACAAATACATAGACCATACGCTTTTAAAACCGGAAGCGTCAAAAGAGCAGGTTCTGAAGTTAATTGAAGAAGCCAAAGTTTATGATTTTGCTAGTATCTGTGTCAATCCAACCTGGATAGAGTTTGCTGTTGAGCAGCTGAAAGGTTCAGATGTCAAGGTTTGTGTGCCAATTGGTTTTCCTTTAGGCGCCAACACTTCCGATGTGAAAGCTTTTGAAACGCAGGACGCAATTCAAAAGGGTGCGGGCGAAGTGGATATGGTCATCAATGTCGGCGCTCTGAAGTCTAAAGATTATGATTTGGTAGAGCGAGACATCCGTGCGGTTGTAGAAGCTGCTAACGGTACCTTGGTCAAGGTAATTCTGGAAACTTGCTTGCTGACAGATGAGGAAAAGGTTAAGGCTTGCCAACTGGCTCAGAAAGCTGGAGCTGATTTTGTTAAGACCTCTACAGGATTTTCAACTGNAGGTGCGACAGTCGAAGATGTCGCCCTCATGAGAAAAACAGTTGGTCCTGACATGGGGGTTAAGGCTTCTGGTGGCGCTCGTTCTTACGAAGATGCTCTGGCCTTTATTGAAGCTGGTGCGACTCGGATTGGAACTTCGGCCGGTGTGGCTATTATGAAGGGAGAAGAAGCTAGTGGCGACTACTGAGTTGATTGACTTGGCTGTCCAAGCTAGTAAAAATGCTTATGTTCCCTATTCTCATTTCCCTATCGGAGCAGTTTTGGTCGCTAAAGACGGACGGATATTTACTGGCGTTAATGTTGAAAATGCCAGTTTTGGCTTGACCAACTGTGGAGAGCGGACAGCTATATTTAAGGCAGTTTCAGAAGGAGTTTTAGACTTCGAGGAGCTGATTGTCTATGGTGAGACGGAAAAACCCATATCACCCTGTGGTGCCTGCCGCCAAGTAATGGCAGAATTTTTTGATGAGGATCTAAAAGTGACCTTGGTCGCTAAAGATAAATCGACGGTCGTGATGACGGTCAAGGAATTACTTCCATATTCTTTTACAGATTTAACATAAGTCTGTTATCGGTCATCTGACCAAACTCAAACTTGCAACTGTGTTGCACATCTTAATTAGGAGGTTCAGAAATGAACAAAAAACAATGGCTAGGTCTTGGTCTAGTAACTGTCGCAGCAATCGGACTTGCTGCATGTGGAAACCGTGCTTCTCGCTCAGATTCTTCAGATGCGAAAACTGACTTGAAAGCTGCTATCGTAACAGATACTGGCGGTGTTGATGATAAATCATTTAACCAGTCAGCTTGGGAAGGGATGCAAGCTTGGGGTAAAGAAAACGGTCTTTCAAAAGACAATGGTTACACTTACTACCAATCTAATGATGAGTCTCAGTACGCAAACAACCTGAATCAAGCTGCTACAGATGGTTACAAGCTAGTATTTGGTATCGGATTTGCCCTTCGTGATGCGGTTGAATCTGCTGCCAAAGATAACACAGAAATCAATTATGTTATTATCGATGATGTTATCGAAGGACAAAAGAATGTTGCTTCAGCTGTCTTTGCTGATAATGAAGCTGCTTACCTTGCTGGTGTTGCTGCTGCAAAAACTACTAAGACAAAACAAGTTGGTTTCGTAGGTGGTATAGAAGGCGCAGTTATCACACGTTTTGAAAAAGGTTTCGAAGCTGGTGTGAAATCAGTTGATCCATCTATCAAGATTCAAGTAGACTATGCTGGCTCATTCGGCGATGCTGCTAAAGGTAAGACAATTGCGGCTGCTCAATATGCTGCAGGTGCTGATGTGGTTTACCAAGTCGCTGGTGGAACTGGTGCCGGAGTATTTAACGAAGCTAAGTCAATCAACGAAACAAGAAATGAAGATGAAAAAGTTTGGGTACTTGGTGTTGACCGTGACCAAACTGAAGAAGGTAAATACAAGTCTAAGGATGGTAAAGAGTCTAATTTTGTTTTGGCATCAAGCTTGAAACAAGTTGGTAAGACTGTCCAAGACATCGCTAACCAAACTGCTAAAGGTAAATTCCCAGGCGGTAAAACTACAACCTTCGGTCTGAAAGACGGTGGAGTTGACTTGACAACTACAAACCTGTCAGAAGATACTAAAAAGGCTGTTGAAGAAGCGAAAGCAAAAATCCTTGACGGCAGCATCACTGTTCCTGACAAATAAAACAATTTAAGAGCGATCCGACCGTGTAGGGTCGCTTCTTTTTGAAATTGAGACGCCTTTGTGTCAATAGAATTTATTAGCACGGGCTGTGCTAGTAAATTTTATTGAAATAAAATGAAATTCTGGAAAGGAAAGAGCCATGACACATGAAAATGTCATTGAAATGCGAGAAATTACCAAGATTTTTGGTGAATTTGTGGCCAATGATAAAATCAATTTGGAACTCAGAAAAGGTGAAATTCACGCTCTTTTGGGAGAAAATGGTGCCGGCAAGTCAACCTTAATGAATATGCTGGCTGGCCTGCTTGAGCCGACCAGCGGTGAGATTGTAGTGAATGGAAAGTCAGTTAAACTGGACTCTCCATCAAAGGCGGCCTCACTTGGTATCGGGATGGTGCACCAGCACTTTATGCTTGTTGAAGCATTTACTGTCGCTGAAAATATCATCCTTGGAAGTGAAATCACAAAAAATGGTGTGTTGGACTTGAAAGGTGCCACTAAAGAAATCAAGGAACTTTCTGAGAAATACGGCTTGGCAGTTGATCCATCTGCTAAGGTTGAAGATATTTCTGTCGGTGCCCAGCAGCGGGTTGAAATCCTCAAGACTCTTTATCGTGGGGCGGACATTCTCATCTTTGATGAGCCAACAGCCGTTCTGACGCCAGCTGAGATTGATGAATTGATGAAAATCATGAAGAACCTCGTCAAAGAAGGAAAATCTATCATTCTCATCACTCACAAGCTGGATGAGATTCGGGCAGTTTCTGATCGCGTAACGGTTATTCGTCGTGGAAAATCCATTGAAACAGTTGAAATCGCTGGTGCAACTAACCAAGATTTGGCTGAAATGATGGTGGGACGGGCTGTTTCCTTCAAGACTGTGAAAGAGCCAGCTAATCCTCAAGAAACTGTTTTGTCAATCAAGGATCTTGTTGTTGAAGAAAACCGTGGTGTTCCAGCTGTTAAGGGACTTTCTCTTGATGTCCGTGCTGGTGAGATTGTTGGTATTGCTGGGATTGACGGCAATGGTCAAACCGAGCTGATTCAGGCTATTACAGGACTTAGAAAAGCTAGCTCTGGCGAGATTACAATTAAGAACCAGTCTATTATTGGTAAGCAGCCGCGGCAGATAACTGAAATGAAAGTCAGCCACGTTCCTGAAGACCGCCACCGTGATGGTTTAGTCCTGGCAATGTCCATTTCTGAAAATATTGCTTTACAGACTTACTATAAAGAACCGCTCAGTAAAAATGGAATCCTGAATTACGGTAACATTTATTCTTACGCACGCAAGTTGATGGATGAATTTGATGTTCGGGCGGCTAGCGAATATGTACCTGCTTCAGCACTTTCAGGAGGAAATCAGCAGAAAGCTATCATTGCACGGGAAGTAGACCGTGATCCGGACCTTCTGATTGTCAGTCAGCCAACTCGTGGACTTGACGTTGGGGCGATTGAATACATCCATAAACGCCTGATTGAAGCGCGGACCCAAGGTAAGGCTGTCCTCGTTGTCAGCTTTGAGCTAGATGAAATCCTCAATGTTTCTGATAGAATCGCAGTTATCCATGATGGTAAGATTCAGGGGATTGTAAATCCAGAGGAAACTAATAAGCAAGAACTTGGTATTCTCATGGCCGGTGGTAAGATTCAGAAGGGAGCTTCAAATGTCTAAAAAAACACAACAGATTGCGGTTCCTTTAATCTCAGTTCTTCTAGGGATTTTATTGGGAGCGGTTGTCATGGCCATCTTTGGTTATGATGCTATCTGGGGGTATGAATCCCTCTTTAAAACAGCTTTTGGTTCTTTGAGAAGTTTGGGTGAGATTTCTCGTGCGATGGGGCCTCTGATTCTCATTGGTTTGGGCTTTGCTGTAGCTAGCCGTGCTGGATTCTTTAATGTTGGACTTCCTGGTCAAGCCTTAGCTGGCTGGATTTTGGCTGGTTGGTTTGCACTTTCCTTCCCTAATTTACCTCGTCCTCTGATGTTATTGGCGACTGTAGTCATTGCAGCAGTGGCTGGTGGTATTGTTGGTGCTATTCCAGGGATTCTGCGTGCTTATCTGGGAACAAGTGAAGTCATCGTAACCATTATGATGAACTATATTGTTCTCTTTGTTGGAAATGCTGTTATTCATAGTTTCCCTAAATCTGTGATGCAGAGTATTGACTCTAGTAAGCGTGTTTCTGCCAATGCGATTTATCAAACAGAGTGGTTGAGAAGTCTTACATCTAACTCTCGGATGAATATCGGTATCTTCTTTGCCCTGATTGCAGTAGTGGTTATTTGGTATTTGCTTAAGAAAACAACACTTGGTTTTGAAATTCGTGCTGTAGGGCTTAATCCAAATGCATCTGAGTATGCAGGGATGTCATCTAAGCGTACTATTATCGTGTCTATGATTATTTCAGGTGCTCTTGCAGGACTTGGAGGAGTAGTAGAAGGACTTGGAACTTATCAGAATGTCTTTGTTCAAGGAAGTTCCTTGAGTGTTGGTTTCAATGGTATGGCGGTAAGTCTCTTGGCTGCCAACTCTCCAATTGGAATTCTCTTTGCAGCCTTCCTCTTTGCGGTTCTGAGTGTTGGTGCTCCAGGTATGAACGTGGCTCAGATTCCAACAGAACTTGTAAACATCGTAACAGCTTCTATTATCTTTTTTGTCAGTGCGCACTATCTGATTGAGCGTATGACAGGTATGACGATTTTTGATTTCCTTAAAAATCGTCGCCAGGAAGCTAAAAAAGTGAAGGAGGGAAACTAGGATGAATATTGTAACGGTATTAAGTTTATTAGTATCATCTATGCTGATTTATGCGGCTCCCTTGATTTTTACAAGTATTGGCGGGGCATACTCTGAACACGCTGGTGTGGTTAATGTCGGCTTGGAAGGAATCATGGTTATGGGGGCTTTTACAGGCGTTCTCTTTAACCTGACTTTCGAGAAGAGTTTTGGTAGTGCGACTCCGTGGCTTTCTTTGATTGCTGCTGGTTTGGTCGGAGTTGTCTTCTCTCTTATCCATGCTGTGGCAACCATTACCTTCCGTGCGGACCACGTTGTGAGTGGTACAGTGCTGAACTTGCTGGCGCCAGCCTTGGCAATTTTCCTTGTTAAAGCTATTTATAACAAGGGACAAACGGATAACATTCAGCGTTCATTCGGCAAGTTTAATTTCCCTGTCCTATCTGATATTCCAGTTTTGGGAGACATTTTCTTTAAGCATACAAGCTTGATGGGTTATCTTGCCATTGCTTTCTCTTTCCTCGCTTGGTTTGTCATGTTTAAGACTAAATTTGGACTGCGTCTTCGCTCAGTCGGAGAACATCCGCAAGCGGCAGACACCTTGGGGATTAATGTTTACCTCATGCGTTATTGCGGAGTCATGATTTCTGGCCTGCTTGGTGGTATTGGAGGAGCTATTTATGCTCAGTCAATCTCTGTTAACTTTGCTGTGACAACTATCGTAGGTCCAGGATTTATCGCCTTGGCAGCTATGATTTTTGGTAAATGGAGCCCTATCGGTGCCATGTTGGCAAGTCTCTTCTTTGGAGCTTCCCAAAGTTTGGCGGTTATCGGGAACCAGTTGCCATTGCTTTCAAGTGTTCCAACGGTTTATCTGCAGATTGCGCCTTACGTATTGACGATTGTAGTCCTTGCGGCATTCTTCGGTAAAGCTGTTGCTCCGAAAGCGGATGGTATCAACTATATCAAGTCTAAATAAATCTTTACACCAGTCCTTTGGAACTGGTGTTTTTTGGTGATTGAAAGAAGTTATAATCATAGGGATTGAAAAAGCCTGCTTCGTCTGAAGCGGGCTTTTTAAGATTAGTTTGTTGCGATTTCATTTAGCAGGTCTTCTGCAGTGGTGGTTGGATTAACGCGTACTCGGTTGAGTGTGAGCAAGCCATTGGATAGGGAAGCTAGTCCGTTATTGGTTGTTAGTCCCATCTTGTAGCCAAGGCTTTCAGCAATCTGCAAGGTTGCATCACTGTATCGTCCAGATGGATAGGCAACTGTGGTTGTGGTTTGAGACAGATTTTTGTCTAAGTAAGACTTGGAATCTTTTAACTCAATTTTTTGTTGGTCTTCTGTCGTTGCTGAGAGGTCGGGATGGTTGACAGTGTGGTCTTCGAAGGACATTCCTTTGTCCTTCATTTCCTTTATCTCGTCTAGCGTAAGCATATCTTCACGACCCGCTTCAACAAATCCAGTAATGACATTATTGGTTGCTTTCATGTCGTATTTCTGGAGAAGTGGAAAGGCATTAGTGTAGAAATCCTTTAAACTATCATCGAAGGTCAGCCAGACGACTTTTTTGTTTTCTGGCAGGACATTCTCCGTCAGGACTTTGTATGCTTCAGCTGGTGTCAGAGGGTAGTAGCCTGCGTCTTTCAAAGCTTTCAGATGACTTTCAAATGTGGCTGGATCCACAATCAAACCGGCGTTAGCTGCTTCTGATGGATCCATGACGTGAATGGCATGATACATCAAGATAGGAACTTGAACTGGCTGGTCTTGCTTAACCCATTTGACCTTGTCTTTACTATCGCTATTCGAAGTTGTATTAGTATCCTTAGTTGGTTCTGACGATGCCTTTGAAGAGCTAGTGACCTGATTAATGGATACATTATTCGCTTCTTCTTGATTGTGGGGCTTGCCTAACTGAGTCAATGAATAAACTCCACCCACGATCAGGACGAGAAGAAGAACTAGACTCGTCACAGCCAGTAAAATAGCCCTTTTCTTTGCCTTGCGCCTCTGCATCCGGTTTCCGCTGTGTTTCCCTGTCATAAAAATCTCCTTTGAAAATAAATTGCTGTTCCTTGCGGAATTTTACATCTATTATAACAAATAAAGAAGTAGTTTTGTAGGCATTTTTTTATAATTTTGTTATAATATTTTTTATACAAGAAATTTTCAAGGAGTGCTTCATGTCTATTAAAATAGCTTTACTTGGTTTTGGAACAGTGGCCAGCGGTGTGCCTTTTTTGCTGAAGGAAAATGGAGAAAAAATCGTTCAAGCAGCTCATTCAGAGATTGAGGTTGCTAAAGTATTGGTCAAAGATGATGCCGAAAAAGAGCGTCTTTTAGCAGCTGGAAATGACTTTAATTTTGTCACAAATGTTGAAGAAATTCTGAACGATTCTGAGATTACCATCGTTGTAGAATTGATGGGGCGGATTGAGCCAGCGAAAACGTTCATCACTCGTGCTCTTGAAGCTGGCAAACATGTGGTAACGGCCAATAAGGACTTGTTGGCTGTTCACGGAGCAGAGTTGCTGGAAATTGCTCAAAAGCAAAATGTAGCTCTCTATTATGAAGCAGCTGTTGCTGGCGGAATTCCAATCCTGCGTACCTTGGTTAATTCACTGGCTTCTGACAAAATCACCCGTATCTTGGGTGTGGTCAATGGAACTTCTAACTTTATGATGACCAAGATGGTAGAAGAGGGGTGGTCTTATGAAGACGCTCTTGCTGAAGCACAGCGTCTTGGCTTTGCTGAAAGCGACCCGACCAATGACGTAGATGGCATTGATGCGGCTTACAAGATGGTCATTCTTAGCCAGTTCGCTTTTGGTATGAATGTTAAATTTGAAGATGTGGGTCATCAGGGAATTCGTCATATCACACCAGAAGATGTGGCTGTTGCTCAAGATTTGGGCTATGTAGTCAAGCTGGTAGGTTCTATTGAAGAAACGCCATCAGGAATCGCAGCAGAAGTAGCTCCAACATTTCTGCCAAAAGCTCATCCGCTGGCTAGTGTCAATGGGGTAATGAATGCTGTCTTTGTCGAGTCCATCGGTATTGGAGAATCTATGTACTACGGACCGGGAGCTGGGCAAAAACCAACTGCAACTAGTGTTGTGGCAGATATTGTTCGTATCAGCCGACGTTTGAATGAAGGAACAGTTGGCAAGGCCTTTAATGAATTCAGCCGTGAGTTAGTGCTGGCTAAGCCAGAAGATGTGAAGAGCAGCTATTACTTCTCTATCTTGGCACCTGACTCTAAAGGTCAAGTTCTGCATTTGGCTGAGATTTTCAATGCTGAGGATGTTTCCTTTAAGCAGATTCTGCAGGAAGGTACAGATGGTGAGAAGGCGCGCGTTGTGATTATTACCCATGCTGTCAGCAAGACACAGCTGGAAAATGTCACTGCTAAGCTAAAAGAAGTTGCTGAGTTTGACTTGCTCAATACTTTCAAAGTATTAGGAGATTAAGATGAAAATTATTGTACCGGCGACCAGTGCCAATATCGGTCCTGGCTTTGACTCCGTTGGAGTAGCCCTGTCAAAATATCTGGAAATTGAAGTCTTGGAAGAAAGTCAGGAGTGGGTAATTGAGCATGACCTCAATCCTCGAATTCCTAAGGACCGGCGCAATCTATTGGTTAAGATTGCCCTGCAGTTGGCACCGGATATTCAGCCACGCCGTTTGAAAATGACCAGTGATATTCCATTGGCTCGTGGACTTGGGTCTTCTAGCTCGGTCATTGTGGCTGGGATTGAATTGGCCAACCAGCTAGCTCATCTTAATTTGTCGGATTATCAGAAGCTGAAAATCGCTACCAAGATTGAAGGACATCCTGACAATGTTGCGCCGGCTATTTATGGTAATTTGGTCGTATCTAGTTCATCTAGAAATCAGGTGTCTGCTGTGGTAGCGGACTTTCCGGACGCAGACTTCATCGCCTATATCCCAGACTATGAGCTTCGGACAGTCGAGAGCCGCCAAGTCTTACCAAACCGGCTTTCTTACAAGGAAGCTGTTGCGGCTAGCTCCATTGCCAATGTTGCGATTGCAGCTCTTTTAAAGGGTAATATGAAAATCGCTGGTCGGGCTATCGAGTCTGATTTGTTCCACGAAAAATACCGTCAGCCTTTGATCAAGGAATTTTCAGATATTAAGTTCTTAGCCAGAAAAAATGGCTCTTATGCAACCTATATCTCAGGAGCGGGACCGACTGTTATGGTCTTATCGCCCAAGCACAAGACGGAGATGATTTATCAGCTTCTGCAAAAACAGAATTTCAAGGGGCAAATCTTCCGACTTCAGGTGGATACTGAGGGTGTCCGAGTAGAAAAATAAATCATCAAGAGGTTTTCTATGAACCTCTTTTTTCTTTTTGTAAAATAAGGATTTGATATCCCTATCTTTTTATACCTAACTGTGCTATAATGGGTCTAGCTTAAAGGAGGATAATTCACTTTATGGATCATTTAGAATTACAGGCTCTGGCGAATGAGTTGGGCTTGCAGTTTGATGAATTTTCGTCTATTGTCTTCGGACAGATAGACGGTTACACGCTCTATATTGAGCCAACTGAGCAAAGAAAACAATATAGGATTTGTTTTTCAGTTAAAGCCGGCGATGCTTTTACTGCGCCAAATGCCTTTGATGACTTGATTAAAAACTCAGAGGTTCTCACCAGTAGTCAACTGAATCACTACAAGCTGGTACTTTATGCTAAGGTCAAGACCAATCAAGCTCTTACACAAGCCGTTCAAGAAGCACTTGTCTTTTTCAAGGAAAGAGGCTTTGTAAGTGTTTGTGAGCAGAGTGGTGAGCCTGGGCAGATTGATGTCTATCAATTGGGAGGAAATATCCTGATTTTGTCACGGCAGAGCTTTGAAAGCCTGAGTTCAGGCCTTTCGCTGGAAAATCAGACTTATGATAATCAAAAAGAAAATATAGTGGCCGGTATTGTCGGTGCTTTTGTTGGCAGTCTCATCGGAGGAGCGGTGATTTTGTTGATTGCACAGATGAACTATGTGGCTGTTGCTGGAGGACTGGCCATGGGTTACTGTACTATCAAAGGGTATGAATTGCTGGGTAAAAAGCTATCCAAGGTCGGTATTGCTATTAGTATCGTGTTCATGGTCTTAGTGATTTTCTTAGTCAATCAGTTTGATTATGCATTGTTACTTGTTCGAGAATATCCAGATGTGAATGTATTTGATGCCTTTTCAGTCGTCAACGAATCAATTTTTAATGGTATCATCCCAGATAACTATTGGTTTAATCTAATCTTGCTCTATATTTTCACTGGAGCTGGAGCTTTCGGAGCTATCAGGAATGCTCTTTCTACTCAAACACAGCGTTTTGTTACTAGACAATTATAAGCATTAAAAAGCTGACCTTTCTCAGCTTTTTCTTTGTAATCTATCGTAAATGCCATAGATTTTTGATATAATAGAGTGTATTTTGTTTACATAAAAGAGAGAAAATCATGCAAAAACTAGAGAAATTAAAAACCGAATTAGAAGGAATCGACATTCGTTTCAATGAGCCTTTGAGTCAATACACCTACACAAAGGTCGGGGGCGCAGCCGATTTCTTAGTTTTCCCCCGCAATCGTTATGAGCTGGCTCGTGTTGTCAATTTTGCAAATCAAGAAGACATTCCTTGGATGGTGCTGGGAAATGCCAGTAATATCATTGTGCGAGATGGAGGTATCCGTGGTTTTGTCATTATGTTTGACAAGCTCAACAATGTAGCAGTAGATGGCTATATGATTGAGGCAGAGGCTGGAGCTAATCTGATTCAGACAACCCATATTGCCCTACAGAATAGTCTGACTGGCTTTGAGTTCGCTTGTGGTATTCCAGGTAGCGTTGGCGGAGCTGTCTTCATGAACGCTGGGGCTTATGGCGGCGAGATTGCTCATGTTTTGGTATCTTGTAAGGTACTGACTCCTCAGGGGCAAGTCAAAACGCTTGACGTTCGAGATATGAAGTTCGGCTATCGTCACTCACTAGTTCAGGAAACAGGCGATATCGTTATTTCAGCTAAGTTTGCTCTTTCGCCTGGTGTTCACAAAACTATTCGTCAGGAAATGGAGCGCTTAACCCATCTGCGGGAACTCAAGCAGCCTTTGGAATATCCGTCCTGCGGCTCTGTTTTCAAGCGTCCTTTGGGTCACTTTGCCGGTCAGCTCATTAGTGAAGCAGGCCTTAAGGGGCATCGTATCGGCGGTATAGAGGTATCTGAGAAACATGCCGGCTTTATGATTAACGTCGATAAAGGAACGGCCCAAGATTATGAAAATCTTATTGCTCATGTGATTGAAAGGGTGCGGGAAAATTCAGGTATTACTCTGGAGCGCGAAGTCCGCATCATTGGTGAATCTCTGTAAGACAGATTGGTTTCCAGTAGAAGTATGCTGGATAAGGAACTGCAGCTGGCTACAACTTAGTAAGGGGGTGAAAGCCTATCGACACGGAATTTATAAAGGGCCTTTACAGCCCTCACGAGGTAGCAGCGGTCTGACAGAACCCTTAATCTGTTAATACGAGAAAGAAGGAATTTATGACAATTGAAAAAACCAATCATCGAGTTTAAAAACGTTTCAAAAGTTTTTGAAGATAATAATACTGTCGTTCTGAAAGATATTAATTTCGAGCTGGAAGAAGGAAAGTTCTATACTTTGCTGGGGTCTTCTGGTTCTGGAAAATCAACGATTCTAAACATTATTGCCGGTCTTTTGGACGCGACAGACGGGGATATTTTTCTTGATGGTGTTCGCATCAATGATATTCCTACTAATAAACGAGACGTCCACACGGTTTTTCAGTCCTATGCACTGTTTCCGCATATGAATGTTTTTGAAAATGTAGCCTTTCCACTGCGTTTGCGCAAGGTTGATAAAAAAGAAATTCAAGAGCGGGTTGCTGAAGTACTGAAAATGGTTCAGCTGGAAGGCTTTGAGCGCCGTTCTATTCGCAAACTGTCGGGCGGTCAGCGCCAGCGTGTAGCCATCGCGCGGGCGATCATTAATCAGCCGCGGGTCGTTTTGCTGGATGAGCCTCTGTCTGCTCTGGATTTGAAGCTGCGCACGGACATGCAGTATGAGCTGCGGGAATTGCAGCAGCGCTTAGGCATTACCTTTGTCTTTGTCACACACGACCAAGAGGAAGCCCTGGCTATGAGCGACTGGATTTTCGTTATGAATGATGGCGAGATTGTTCAGTCGGGAACACCTGTTGATATTTATGACGAGCCTATCAACCACTTTGTCGCAACCTTCATTGGCGAGTCCAATATTCTGCCTGGTAAGATGATTGAGGACTATCTGGTTGAGTTTAATGGCAAGCGCTTTGAAGCAGTGGATGGCGGGATGCGCCCAAATGAAGCTGTCGAGGTGGTAATTCGGCCGGAGGATTTGCGGATTACTCTGCCAGAAGAAGGCAAGCTGCAGGTTAAAGTTGACACCCAGCTTTTCCGTGGCGTTCACTATGAGATTATTGCTTATGATGAATTGGGCAATGAATGGATGATTCACTCGACTCGCAAGGCCATTGTTGGTGAAGAAATTGGTCTGCATTTCGAGCCGGAGGATATCCATATCATGCGTCTCAATGAAACAGAAGAAGAATTCGATGCCCGTATCGAAGAATATGTTGAAGTAGAAGAGCAAGAAGCGGGTCTGATCAATGCCATTGAGGAGGAACGCGATGAAGAAAACAACCTCTAATCTTTTTCTCTTGCCCTACCTACTCTGGATTTTCCTCTTTGTCCTGACACCTGTTGTCATGATTATCTGGAAATCCTTCTTTAACATTGAAGGGCAGTTTACTCTGGAAAATTACCAGACCTACTTCACGTCGCAGAACTGGACCTATCTCAAGATGAGTCTGAACTCGGTCCTTTATGCAGGAATTATTACTGTTGTAACCCTGCTGATTTCCTATCCGACCGCATTCTTTTTGACTCAGCTCAAGCACAAGCAGCTCTGGCTGATGCTGATTGTCCTGCCGACCTGGATCAATCTCCTACTCAAAGCTTATGCTTTTATCGGAATTTTTGGTCAGAATGGCTCAATTAACCAATTTCTGACTTTTATCGGAGTAGGACCGCAGCAGATTCTCTTTACGGACTTTTCATTTATCTTTGTAGCCAGCTATATCGAGCTGCCCTTTATGATTCTGCCCATTTTCAATGTTCTGGATGATTTAGATCCTAATCTTATCAATGCCAGCTACGATTTGGGAGCGAATCGCTGGGAGACTTTCCGTCGGGTTGTTTTCCCTTTGTCATTGAATGGTGTCAGAAGTGGAGTGCAGTCAGTCTTTATCCCTAGTCTCAGTCTCTTCATGCTGACCCGCTTAATCGGTGGTAATCGAGTGATTACTCTGGGAACTGCTATTGAACAGCACTTCCTGACTACTCAAAACTGGGGCATGGGCTCTACTATCGGAGTGGTACTGATTGTTGCCATGCTCTTTACCATGTGGGCAACCAAGGAAAGGAGAGGGCGATGAAAAAAATTGCAAATCTCTATCTGGCCTTTGTCTTTTTGGTGCTCTATATCCCCATATTTTACCTGATTGCTTATGCTTTTAATGCTGGGGAAGACATGAATCGTTTTACAGGATTCAGTCTCAGCCATTTTCAGAATCTCTTTGAGGATTCACGCTTGATTTTGATTTTGGTTCAGACTTTCTTTCTGGCTTTCCTGTCTTCGTTGATTGCGACACTGATTGGAACTTTTGGAGCCATCTATATCTATCAAGCCCGCAAGAAATATCAGGATGCCTTTCTGTCTATCAACAATATCCTCATGGTGGCACCGGATGTCATGATTGGGGCAAGTTTCCTGATTCTCTTTACCACTGCAAAATTCCAGCTGGGCTTCCTTTCTGTACTGGCTAGCCATGTGGCCTTTTCTATTCCGATTGTGGTGCTGATGATTCTTCCGCGTCTGAAAGAAATGAATGATGATATGATTAAGGCTGCCTATGACTTAGGCGCTAGCCAATTGCAAATGCTGAAAGAAATCATGCTGCCTTATCTGACTCCAGCCATCATTGCTGGCTATTTCATGGCTTTTACCTATTCGCTAGATGACTTTGCTGTGACCTTCTTCGTTACAGGCAATGGCTTCTCTACTCTGTCTGTTGAGATTTACTCCCGTGCTCGTCAGGGAATTTCTCTGGAAATCAATGCCCTGTCAGCCTTGGTCTTTCTCTTCAGCATTGCTTTGGTAATTGGGTATTACTTTATCACCCGTGAGAAGGAGGAGACTGTATGAGAAAGCTCTATTCATTTTTAGCGGGGATTCTGCTGATTATCATAGTTTTGTGGGGTGTCAGTTACCAGATTGAAAGTCGGACGCAGAGCAAGGAGAGCGATAAGCTGGTCATTTACAACTGGGGTGACTATATCGATCCTGAGCTGCTGACTGAGTTTACTAAGGAAACTGGTGTCCAAATCCAGTACGATACCTTTGACTCCAATGAAGCCATGTATACGAAAGTGAAGCAGGGCGGCACAACCTACGACATTGCTATTCCCAGTGAATATATGATTGCCAAGATGATGAAAGAAGGCTTGGTAGAGAAGCTGGATCATAGCCAGATTAAAGGTTTGGAAAATATTGGATCTGACTTTTTAGACCAGCCTTTCGATCCTGGAAATCAGTACTCGATTCCTTATTTTTGGGGAACGCTGGGTATTGTCTACAATGAAAAAATGGTTGATAAAGCTCCAGAGCATTGGAATGATCTATGGCGTCCTGAATACAAAAACTCCATCATGATGATTGATGGAGCCCGCGAAGTCATGGGAATTGGTCTGAACTCAGACGGTCATAGTCTCAACTCCAAAGATGCAGTTCAGCTGCAGGAGGCTGTTGATAAGCTCTACACTCTGACGCCAAATATCAAGGCCATTGTGGCTGATGAAATGAAGGGATACATGATTCAGAACAATGCCGCTATCGGTGTGACCTTTTCTGGTGAGGCTCGTCAGATGCTGGAAGCCAATGAAGACCTGCGCTATGTCGTGCCAACAGAAGCCAGCAATCTTTGGTTTGACAATATTGTCATTCCCAAAACCGTCAAAAATAAAAAAGCGGCCTATCAGTTTATTAACTTTATGCTGAGACCGGAGAATGCTTATAAAAATGCCCTTTATGTCGGCTATTCGACACCAAATCTTCCTGCCAAGGCCATGCTTCCTAAGGAAATTCAGGAAGATGAGGCTTTTTATCCGACTGAGGAAACGATGAAACATCTGGAGGTTTATGAGCAGTTGGGCCCTAAATGGCTGGGGACCTACAACGACCTCTATCTTCAAGTCAAGATGTATCGGAAGTGATGTAAAGCAAGGTTGCTTGATGAATACAAGAAAAACGCCTGGCTCAATGAGCTGGGCGTTTTCTGCTTGCTTAGTTTGAAGCTTCTGTCTGAGTATTGGTTGCAGTATCTTGACTCTGGCTAGAAGCGGTAGTGTCGCCTGCTGCTGTATCTGCCGCAGAGCTAGATGCACTAGTTTCAACGGATGCTGCATCGCTGCTGGAAGCAGCAGTATCAGTTGCAGCCGTTGAAGCAGGGCTGCTTGTTTCTTTTTCGATTTCCTTGATGATGGTAGTTGTTGCAGTAGAGCTGCTGGTATCAGTTTTTGATTTTTCATCCTTTTGGCCGGTCAGATTCATGATCGTGATGCTGGCAATGATGATGGACAAGATACTGGCAACCGTTGCAATAGTCTTTTGGAAGGCTGAAAGGCCAGTTTTAATATGCTGTTTAGTAGGTTTTTTAGATGATTTTGTTTTATTTTTATTGCTGCGAGAATAGTTTTCCATGCTCGAAAGAATCTCCTTTTAAAATTTCAATGATTTCTTATCTCTCATTATACGTTTTTTATCTGAAAATGTCTTAAAAAAATCAAATTTTTATCTATGAAAACGCACACAGAAGGTTGCTGTTAAGGAAAGAAGCTGCTCAAATTTGGATTGAGCAGCTTCTTGAGCTAGAATAGTAAAGTAATTACGCCTTCTTATCTTGGAGTGCCGCTTGAGCGACAGCTAGTCTTGCTGCTGGAACCCGATAAGGAGAGCAGGAGACGTAGGTGACGCCAATTTCTTGGAAGAAGGGGATGGAAGCCGGATCGCCACCGACCTCACCGCAGATGCCGATAGGAAGGTCGGGCTTGACTTGACGGCTCTTGCTGATGGCCATCCGCATCAATTCACCAACGCCGTCCTGGTCAACACTTTGGAAAGGATCAAAAGGAAGGATTTCTTTCTCCTTATAATGGCCGATGAATTTTCCAATATCATCCCGTGAGAACCCATAGGTCATCTGGGTCAGGTCGTTAGTACCAAAGCTGAAGAAGTCTGCTTCCTGAGCCAGCTGGTCTGCAACCAGACAGGCACGTGGAAGTTCAATCATGGTGCCAATTTCATAAGGGAAAGGTTCATGACCTTGATGCCTAAAGAGCTTGTTGATATGTTGGGTGAGAAAGGCTTTGACAGAGTCCAGCTCAGCCTTGTCTGCAATCAGCGGAATCATGATTTCCGGCTTGACGGTCAATCCTTCCTGATTCAGCTTTATAGCACTCTTGAAGACGGCTTCGACCTGCATCTTGTAAATCTCTGGTTGCGTGATACCCAGACGGCAGCCGCGGTGGCCTAGCATTGGATTGCTTTCTTGCAGCTGTTCAATGCGGCTAGTCAGTTTTTCTGGCGATTTGTGTAGTTTGTCAGCCAAAGCCTTGATTTCCTGTGAATCTTTAGGTAGAAATTCATGCATTGGTGGATCCAAAAGACGGATAATCATAGGTTTGTCCTGAACTGCTTGGAACATTTGATAGAAGTCTTTTTCTTGGAACTCCAGTAGTTTTTTGAGGGCGGATCTGGTTTCCAATTCATTGTCGGCCAGAATCAGGCGCCGCATTTCCAGAATCCGTTCCTGACCAAAGAACATGTGTTCGGTACGAGCTAGACCAATGCCCTTTGCCCCAAACTTAATAGCTGTTTTTAGATCTTGAACGGTCTCCGCGTTGGCACGGACTTTGAGCTGTGCGACTTCGTCTGCCCATGAAAGCAGTCGTTGGAGTTCTTTGTCATTTTCGACAAGGACGGTCGGAATCTCACCGCTATAAATGCGCCCAGAGCTGCCATCAACTGAAATGATATCACCCTCATTCAAAACAAGACTTCCGCAGGAAACAATTTTTCTTTCCTCGCTGATGGTCAGCTCTCCACAGCCAGCCACACAGCAGGTTCCCATTCCCCGAGCTACGACAGCTGCGTGAGAGGTCATACCGCCCTGACTGGTTACGATGGCTTGGCTGACAACCATGCCCTCAATGTCTTCGGGTGATGTTTCCTGACGGACTAAAATGACCTTTTTGCCCAAGGAGTGGTAGTCTTTGGCGCGCTCAGCTGTAAAGACAATCTCGCCAGTTGCCGCACCAGGACTGGCTGGCAGTCCTTGAGCCAAGAAAGGAGCATCTTGCAGAGCTTTTTCTTCAAATACAGGATGGATGAGCTGGCTAATCGTAGCAGGAGATACGCGTTGGAGAGCTTCTTTTTTGCTGATAATGCCCTCGTCTACCAGATCTAAGGCGATTTTCAAAGATGCTTTGGCGGTCCGTTTACCGTTTCTAGTTTGGAGGATATAGAGTTTACCCTTTTCTATGGTAAATTCGATATCTTGCATGTCCTTGTAGTGATTTTCGAGAATCTTAGCATAGTCTTGGAAGGCTGCATAGGCCTGAGGGAGAGCTGTCTCAAGTGCAGCGATAGGCTCAGGAGTTCGAATGCCGGCTACGACATCCTCTCCTTGTGCATTGAGCAAAAATTCGCCAAATAGCTGATGCTCACCACTGGCTGGGTTTCTAGTAAAGACGACTCCTGTACCACTGGACTGGTCGCTATTGCCAAAGACCATGGCTTGGACATTTACCGCTGTTCCCAAATCATGAGGAATATCATTCAAGTTGCGGTAAACCTTAGCTCTAGGGTTATTCCAAGACTTGAAGACTGCCTTGATAGCAGCGTAGAGCTGTTCTTTCGAACTTTGGGGAAAGGTTTGATGATGCTCGCGGTAAAGCTGCTTATATTGCTCAATTAATGCTTGATGCTCTTCCAGTGTGAAATCCTTGGCCTGTTTGCCAGCATTCTTTTCGAAATAGCCCAAGAGGTCATCGAACTCGTCCTTGGAGATACCATAAACGACATCAGCAAACATTTGCAGCAGACGGCGGTAGCAGTTGTAGGCAAAGTCGGCATTGGTCTGCTCAGCCAGAGTCTGGGTCCTTAAATCATTCAGACCTAGATTGAGAATAGTGTCCATCATGCCCGGCATGGAAAACTTGGCTCCGCTTCGAACAGACACTAAGAGCAAGGCTGAGTCGTTGCCGCTGAAATATTTACCTGTTTTATCTTCTAATTCGGTAACCGCTTTCAAAATTTCTTCTTTTAAAGAAGATTCAAAGAAATAAGGGCTTTCTAAATATTCGATACAGCTTTCTGTGGTAATAGTAAAACCTGGAGGGACAGGCAGTCCCAAATTGGTCATTTCAGCTAGGTTGGCTCCTTTTCCGCCAAGCAGGGCTTTGTCATCTGCACATCCTTCCTCGAAGGAGTAAATCCATTTCGCCATATTTACCTCCAAAATTATGAAATATGTGTCATATTGTAGGACAACTACATTGTAATATACATCATATATATTTGTCAACCGAAAAAAGTATCTTGTTTTATTGACAATTTTTCTTTTTTTGTTATAATGTGTTACAAAATGATGATTATTTAAACGTCTGAAAATGAAATATGAGTAATAATAACAACTTTTAAGAGAAATCAGGCTAATCATCTATTATAAAGAACAAAGGAGTCAGACCTATTTGAAATTAAGTGAACGACAAAAGAAAATTGTAGAAATTGTAAAAGAACACCAGCCACTCAGCGGTGAGAAAATCTCTGAATTACTAGATATTTCTNGGGCGACCTTGCGCTCGGACCTGTCTTTTCTGACCTTGGTTGGGATTTTGAAGGCTACGCCTAAAGTTGGTTACACGTACTCGGGCTCAGATTTAGAGACGCTTTTCTTTTTCGATACCTTTCGAAAGGAAGTGGCAGAGATTATGACTTCGCCTGTTTTGGTATCTCATGATTCTTTTATTCAAGATGCCATTATTACCTTATTTATGTATGATGCGGATGTTCTCTATGTCATTGATGAGCATAAGCTGCTCTTGGGGATTTTGTCGCGTAAGGACTTGCTGCGTGCCTCACTCAATACCAACATTGACAGCACTCCTGTAGCAGTCTGCATGACTCGAATGCCCCATATCAAAACTTGCTACAAGGATATGAATATTTTGGAAGCTGCAGCAGTTTTGCAGGATTTTGCGATTGATTCGCTGCCGGTAGTGGATAAGAATAATGAGCGTAAAATCTTAGGAACTGTGACCAAGTCAGCCCTGCTGGATTATATTATTCAAGAGGCCAGGAGCGCTGAGGTTAATAGATAAGAGGAATGAACATGAAGAAAGAAATTATTGTTTACAGCATTTCAGATTCTTTGGGGGGGACTTCGCAAAAGTTGCTGTCTGCAGTGACAGCCCAATACCCAGATATTATTTTTAATAACAGCTATCGTTTTCCATTTATCAACAAGGAAGAAGAATTGCTGGATATTCTGCGCGATGCCATCAAGGACGATGCCCTTGTTATTAGCACTCTGGTTGATGGCAAGCTAGCAGCAGTAGCTAGGGAGTTTAGTCAGGCCAATGGTCTTGCTTATCTGGATTTGATGCATCCATTTTTTGAGATTATCAAGGAAAAGACAGGCACCAGTCCTATAGAGGTGCCGGGTACCTTGCACCGGCTGGACACTGAGTATTTTAATAAAATCTCTGCTATTGAGTTTGCGGTCAAATATGACGATGGCAAGGCACCACAAGGATTTTTAGATTCGGATTTGGTGCTCTTGGGTGTCTCCCGTACATCCAAAACGCCACTAAGTATTTATCTGGCAAATAAAGGATACAAGGTTTCTAACCTGCCTTTGATTCCAGAAGTACCTCTGCCTCAGGTCTTGGAAAAAGTTGATTCAGAGCGGATTATCGGTCTCTTATGTGAGCCAGAAAAACTGTCTAAGATACGCAGTAATCGCTTGAATTCTCTGGGATTGACCCAGTCGACCAGCTACACAGATCTGGAAAAGATATACGAAGAACTAGACTACTCAAAAGAAGTCTTTAAAAAGTATCGGGCTCATGTCATCAATATCACAGATAAATCAATCGAGGAGACAGCTTTCTTGATTGAAGACCATTTGAAGAAATTGAGATAAGAGAGAAGATTGCAAAAAGCGGTTATAGAGTGAGGGCTGAAGATGGAGCAATATAAGCGTATTTTACTGAAAGAATTTGACAGTCGGCAGAAGGTCATTACAGAGCTGACCAACCTAGAGGCAATTTTGAACCTGCCCAAAGGAACGGAGCTGTATATTAGTGACATTCACGGGGAGTTTGCTGCTTTTGACTATATTTTGAGAAGCTGTGCAGGTATCCTCAATGAGAAGATCAAGGACTGTTTTGGGGACAGCTTGTCAGAATCTCATAAGGATCGCCTGTCAGCGCTGGTTTCCTATCCTGAGCTTGTGTTGGGGGAAGAAACTAAAGGCCAAGACTGGTATCAGGAAACCATTCCCCAGCTCTTGAATTTGCTGGCTTTTGCAGGTGCAAAATACAGTCGGTCCAAGGTCAGAAAGGTCTTGCCGCCACAGTATGCCTATATCATCGAGGAGCTCCTCTATAGTGACAGGGCTTTGGCTGATAAAAAGTCCTATTTTGAGAATATCCTCACTTATGTGATTGAATTGCGGGAAGCAGTGCCTTTTATCTTAGGCTTGTCCCGAAGTATTCGACAGTTGTTGATCGACCATCTGCATGTGGTTGGAGATATTTTTGACCGAGGAGCTGGCAGTGCTCAGGTCATGGATGAACTGCAGCATTTTCACTCGCTTGATATTCAGTGGGGCAATCACGACATTATCTGGATGGGAGCCTTTTTTGGTTCCAAGGCTTGCTTGCTCAATGTGCTGCGCATTGCAGCTCGCTATGGCTATCTCTGGGATATCGAGAAAGATTATGGTTTAAACCTGCGCTCCTTGACTCTTTTTGCGGACAAGACTTACCAGTCTAATCCTAAGTTTAGACCCATTCTAGGCGGCAGAGAGCAGGAGTTTTCCGATGAGGAAATTCTGCAGCTGGAAAAGGTGCACCAAGCCTTAGCGATTATCCAGTTCAAGCTGGAAAATCAACTCATCAAACGACGGCCTGAATTCCAGATGCAGGACCATGTTATGCTAGACAAGATTGATTATTGGGAAGAAAGTGTTACGATTGACGATATCAAGCATCCTCTGGTTAACACCTGCTTCCAAACTATCAATCCGGAAAATCCGTCAGCTTTGACACCAGAAGAAAATCAAGCTGTAGACAGTATGCTGGCCTCATTCCAAAGTTCTCTTAAGATGGCTGAGCATATGAGTCTTCTGATGAACAAGGGCTCTATGTATAAGATTTATAACCATCACTTGCTTTTTCACGGCTGCATTCCTCTGGAGCCGTCAGGAGAATTCCAGCCTTTCGTTCTAAATCAAGCCCATTATGTAGGCAAGGAATTGCTGGATTTCTTTGAGTATCATATTCGTCAGTCGGCCAAGAACAAGGAAGTGGGGGATGATTTGTCGACTGATTTGATTTGGTATTGCTGGAAAGGTAAGCTGTCTCCTTTGTTTGGCAAAGAAAAGATGACCACCTTGGAGCGCTATTTCATTGAAGATAAGGACACCCACAAAGAACTGGAAAATTCTTATTTTTCTTATCGAAATTCTGAGAAAGTCTGTCGGCTGATTTTGGAAGAATTTGGCCTCTTTTCTCAAGAGTCTAGGATGGTCAATGGGCATACTCCGGTTAAGACGGGCAAGGGAGAGTCGCCTATCCGTGGTGGCGGTCTGCTCTTTGTCATTGATGGCGGTCTCTGTAAGGCCTATCAGAAGAAAACTGGAACGGCCGGCTATTCACTGCTCAATAATTCCTATGGTTTCCAGTTGGTGACTCACCAGCCATTCCAAAACGCTCAAAAAGTCGTGGAATCGCCGTTTGCTCAAACTTCCCTGAAAAAGGTGATTGAAAATGTAGAGGAAAGAACCCTCATTAAATCTACTACCATCGGTCAGAGCTTGTTAGCTCAACAACAGGAACTCTTTGGATTGCTGCATGAGTTTTATGATCGGTGATGTTTAGCTCTAAGTTCTACAGAATTTAGGGCTTTTTCTTTCTTGTTCCAGTTTCTCTTTCGTGTTACAATAGGAGTATTGAAATTTAGAGGAAAGAACATGATTTATTTAGATAATTCAGCGACAACCAAGCCTTATCCCGAGGCTTTAGCTGCTTACACTGAGGTAGCATCTAAAATCTGGAGCAATCCATCCAGTCTGCACAGTTTAGGTAGTCAGGCAACCCGTCTCTTAGAAGCTTCTCGGCGGCAAATAGCAGAGCTTTTAGGCAAGTCTTCGTCGGAGATTTTTTTTACGTCTGGAGGAACAGAAGGGGATAACTGGGTGCTTAAGGGAGTTGCTTTTGAAAAAGTTCCCTTTGGCAAACACATTATCGTATCCAATATTGAGCATCCCGCGGTTAAAGAATCAGCCCTCTGGTTGCAGAGTCAGGGATTTGAAGTCGATTTTGCTCCAGTGGATAATTCTGGTTTTGTTGATGTAGAGAAGCTAGCGAAGCTGATTCAACCAGACACCACTCTAATCTCCATCATGGCTGTCAATAATGAAATCGGCAGTATTCAGCCCATTCAGAAAATATCCGAACTGCTAGCAGACAAGCCGACTATTTCCTTTCATGTGGACGCTGTGCAGGCCGTTACGAAGATTCCGACAGCTGCTTATCTGACGGATCGCGTGGATTTTGCGACATTTTCCAGTCATAAATTTCACGGTGTCCGGGGCGTAGGATTTGTCTATATCAAGTCTGGCAAGAAAATCAGTCCCCTCTTGACTGGTGGCGGTCAGGAGTCGGACAAGCGCTCGACGACGGAAAATCTAGCTGGCATTGCAGCGACAGCTAAGGCTCTGCGTTTGTCCATGGAAAAGCAAGAAGTATTTGCCCAGCGGACGGCTCAGATGAAGAAGATTCTCCTTGAAGAGCTGCAGAAGTATCCAGATGTGGTGATTTTCTCAGACATGGAAAATTTTGCACCTCATATACTAACCTTTGGTATCAAGGGAGTGCGGGGTGAAGTCGTCGTTCATGCATTTGAAGACTACGAGATTTATATCTCGACTACCAGCGCTTGTTCTTCCAAGGCTGGAAAGCCAGCAGGTACCCTAATCGCCATGGGAGTCGAAAAATCGCTCGCTCAGACTGCTGTCCGTATCAGTTTGGATGCTGACAATGACATGAGCCAGATAGAGCAGTTTTTGACAACCTTTAAAATTATTTACGAAAAAACAAGAAAAGTAAGGTAAACAATGCATTATTCAGAAATTATGGTACGCTACGGTGAGCTCTCAACCAAGGGCAAGAACCGCATGCGCTTTATCAACAAACTCAAACGCAATATCCAATCAGTCTTATCAATCTATCCGCGGGTTCATGTCAAGGCTGACCGTGACCGCACTCATATCTATCTGCAAGGAACCGATTATCAGCCGGTCGCTGAATCACTCAAGCAGATTTTTGGGATTCAGAATTTCTCGCCATCTTATAGGGTTAAAAAGTCTGTACCAGCCTTGATTGAAGCAGTTCAAACAATCATGAAGCAAGTCTATCAGGAAGGCATGACCTTTAAGATTGCTAGCAAGCGCAGTGATCACAGCTTTGAGTTAGATAGCCGCGAGCTTAATCAGACATTGGGGGATGCTGTTTTTGAGGCTATTCCCAATGTTCAGGTCAAGATGAAAGCGCCGGATATTGAGCTACGTGTCGAAATTCGTGAAGAAGCGGCCTATATCTCTTATGAGACGATTCGTGGTGCTGGAGGGCTGCCAGTCGGTACTTCAGGAAAAGGCATGCTCATGCTGTCGGGTGGAATTGACTCACCGGTGGCGGGCTATTTGGCTCTCAAGCGCGGTGTGGATATCGAGGCGGTTCACTTTGCAAGTCCGCCTTACACCAGTCCAGGTGCTTTGAAAAAAGCTCAGGATTTGACAAGAAAATTGACCAAGTTCGGTGGCAACATCCAGTTTATCGAAGTTCCTTTTACTGAGATTCAAGAGGAAATCAAGGCCAAGGCTCCAGAAGCTTACTTAATGACTCTGACTCGTCGCTTTATGATGCGGATTACGGACCGGATTCGAGAGGAGAGGGGCGCTCAAGTCATCATCAACGGAGAAAGTCTAGGTCAGGTGGCAAGTCAAACCATCGAGAGTATGCAGGCTATCAACGCCGTGACCAATACACCGGTGATCCGTCCTGTCGTGACCATGGACAAGCTGGAAATCATAGAGATTGCAGAAAAAATCGATACTTTCCAAATCTCTATCCAGCCATTTGAAGACTGCTGTACCATTTTTGCGCCAGACCGGCCTAAAACCAATCCGAAAATCAAGAATGCTGAGAAGTACGAAACTCGCCTAGATGTTGAAGGTTTGGTAGAACGTGCTGTAGCAGGAATTATGATTACAGAAATCAGACCAGAAGCTGAGATCGACGAAGTGGATGAGTTGATTGAAGGGCTCTTGTAAAAGTGAGAGAAGGTGACGTTTATGCTTGCTGTTTTTCTCTTAATTCCTTTTCTGCTGATTCGTTTTCCTTTATTAGGTCATTTCGGCAAAAACGCTTTGTCACGCGCAGCTTATTTTGCACCAGTACAAGGAAAGGAAAAGATAGCTTATATGATTTATCAATTGAGCAATCTAGCCTTGTTCATAACTCCTGTTTTGCTTGAAATCAAGTTTGATTTTTCTGTTTTCTTCTATGCTGGAGTGGCTATCTACCTGCTTGGTTTGGCTTTGTGTGCTATCAGTATGAGGGATTTCGCTAGACCAGATGCAAACGGCATGAATACAGAGGGCCTTTATCGCTATTCCCGTAATCCCATGTATATAGCTTACTTTCTTTGTTTTTTGGGAATAGCTTTTTTGACCAAATCAATGATTTTCTTTCTGATTTTAGTGACTTTTCAGACTGCGGCCCACTGGATTATTCTCTCTGAGGAGCGCTGGTGTCTTGAAAAATTCGGAAAGTCATATCAAGCCTATCAAGATAAGGTACGGCGTTATATTTAGAATTTTTTGGACTAATAATTATTTAATAAAACTGTTAGCAGATAACAGAGGTTGTCTTAGTTCATTAGTGAACAAAATCTAAAGATAATCCTTGAAAATCCGTTTTCATGAGATGAAAAAGCTTGCTAAAGAGCTGCAGAAGTGCTATACTTATAGAGTTGACTATGCACATTCCTGTGCAACCGCACGAACATCGTTGCTCGTCGTATAACAAATTTAAACTTCGTCATTATCGCCTTGCCTAACACAAGTTATGCCTTCGGCTCAATTCCTAGTTTATTCTTTGTTATACTTAGAGCTCTTCTCTTAAGTGGTTCGTCCCACGATGCTAGGCGAGTCTTCACAAAATTCGGGGAAACCCTAAAAATCATAGGAGGTGCATAATGAGCACATACGCAATCATTAAAACTGGCGGAAAACAAGTTAAAGTTGAAGTTGGTCAAGCAATCTACGTTGAAAAGTTAAACGCTGAAGCTGGTCAAGATGTTACTTTTGACGAAGTTGTTCTTGTTGGTGGTGAAAACACTGTTGTAGGAACTCCGCTTGTTGCTGGAGCTTCTGTTGTCGGAACTGTTGAAAAACAAGGCAAGCAAAAGAAGGTTGTTACTTACAAGTACAAACCTAAAAAAGGCAGCCATCGTAAACAAGGTCACCGTCAACCATATACAAAAGTTGTCATCAACGCTATCAACGCTTAATTTTAAGGAGATTAAATGATACACGCAGTCTTTGAAAGAGCCGAAGATGGCGAACTGAGGCGTGCAGAAATCACAGGTCACGCCGCGAGTGGCGAATACGGCTATGATGTCGTGTGTGCGTCCGTTTCGACGCTCGCCATTAATTTTGTCAATTCAGTTGAGAAATTCGCAGGCTACGAACCGACCTTAGAATTAAACGAAGATGAAGGTGGATTCTTACGGGTTGAAATCCCGACAGATATTGCACCGAGCCAAAGAGAAATGACTCAGCTTTTCTTTGAATCATTTTTCCTAGGAATGGCAAACTTATCGGAGGACTCGTCTGAGTTCGTCCAAACCAGAGTTATCACAGAAAACTAACACGGAGGAAAAACATTATGTTAAAAATGAATCTTGCTAACTTGCAACTATTCGCCCACAAAAAAGGTGGAGGTTCTACATCTAACGGACGTGATTCGCAAGCGAAACGTCTGGGGGCTAAAGCAGCTGACGGTCAAACCGTAACAGGCGGCTCTATCCTTTACCGTCAACGTGGCACTCACATCCATGCAGGTGTCAACGTTGGACGTGGCGGAGATGACACTTTGTTCGCAAAAGTTGAAGGCGTAGTACGCTTTGAACGCAAAGGACGCGATAAGAAACAAGTTTCTGTTTACCCAATCGCTAAATAATTAATAAGAAATCCCCATGCTCGGAGATTGAGCATGGGGATTTC
>NZ_RJMM01000028.1 GCF_003943655.1 Streptococcus sanguinis | reverse complement strand
GCCAAATATATTCGCGAGCAAGAGAAAANTGACATTGCCTTGGATAAGTTAAGTGTCAAAGAGTACGAGGATCCGTTCTCAGATGGTAGTTTTAGAACAAGATAAAAGCCCGTTTTTACGGGCATTAGTCAAGTAATCATAGCATTAACCTGAACGAAGTTCAGCGAACGTCTTTAGACGTCGCTGGAGGGAAACGGCTTATAGCCGATGTACAAGCCACCCGTTTTCACGGGTGGTTATGACTTGTCAGGAAATCGGTGAGTTGCTTGAAAAGCGAAGTGATTTCTCCAAGTCGTTTTATTTGACAGATGTAACCTAAATTATTACAATATAATCATAAAATAAAAATTACAAGAGTAATTTGAAAAAGGAGAGTTTATGATTGAAATTACTTATTTGGATGCTGTCAAGCAGGAGCGGAAGATGACCTTTGAGTCTTATCAGGAGTTTGAACAGTCCCAGCAAGCCTGCTTGATTGGTGTGGCAGATTATTACCCAGTTAAAAAGCTGACTTATAAAGGCCATGATTTGAACTACCAGGGTACTTACGGAGATGTCTTCTTTTTCCTGATGAAGCAGGATTTGACAAAGTTTGACTAAGAATAAAGGAGAAAAATAATGGTAAAAGCAATCACAGATGCAACATTTGAGCAAGAAACAAAAGGCGGCTTGGTGCTGATTGATTTTTGGGCGACTTGGTGCGGACCTTGTCGGATGCAAGGACCAATCTTGGACAAACTGTCTGAAGAGTTGTCAGAAGATGAGCTCAAGATTGTCAAGATGGATGTGGATGAAAATCCAGCTACAGCACGCGCCTTTGGCATCATGTCTATCCCGACCCTGCTCTTTAAAAAAGACGGACAAGTCGTCAAGCAGCTAGCGGGCGTTCATACTGCCCAGCAGATTAAAGCGATTGTGGCAGAATTGGGATAAGGTGAGTGGAAGATTAAATTAGACCTATTTAAAATTGAGGCTGCTCTGGTTATAGAGTGGTCTTTTTTATTGCGATTGTAACAATAAGAAGTCAATTTAAAAAATTTGTTCGAAAATTCACATTTTAAGGTATAATAAGTAGAAGTCTTTTTTTCAATGGGTCTCGTTAGGGAGCCGGGTTATTTAAAAATGATGGGAATGAGGTAATGATTATTATTGAGTTGCTAAAACATCTTTTATTTGTTTTTATGATTTTTACACCATTTGTTGCTCCAGCTGTTTTTTGTTTCTTTGTGGGGTGGATGATTCCTAGAGAGCAGATAACGCAAAAAAGAATCATACTAGTATTAGCCTTGTTGATCCCTGTTTTGCTTTTAATTTCCTATTGTGCTCCTCAGATACTAGGTCTGGTTTTTTGGAGTCTGATTTGGTTTTTCATCGGGTTGCTGCGAATGAAGAATTATACTAAGTTACAGTACTGGACAAGATGGCTTATATTTATCGCTTGTTTTAGTGCCTATATTTTACTTTATCTCCGCTTTTTTGGATCGCTTGATTTTTATTAAACTTAAAAATCAGCTTGAAGTAAATCTTCAAGCTGATTTTGTTTCTTCTTTACTCCCCCAACTCCTCGCTGTATGCAATAATCTGATCAACTGTGTCTGACAAGAACTGAATAGTGTCGCGGAGTGGTTTGTCTGTTGAGATATCCGCTCCGATAATCATAGCAGACTCAAGCGGAGTCTTGCTGCCGCCGGATTTGAGTAGTTCTAGCCAGTCGCGGGCGCCATTTTCGTCATTTTTCAGATGGAGATAACCGGCTGTCGAGATAACTAGTCCAGCTGAGTAGGTGTAGCTATATAAGCCCATGTAGTAGTGGGCTTGACGCATCCAAGTCAGGGCAGCGTCGTCGTCAATCTCAACGGCATCGCCCCAGAAGTCCGTCAAAACTTCTTTCATGATAGCGTTGAGTTTGCTTGCGCCGAAGGTTCCGCCTTCTTCAATCAAAGTATAGACCTTGCGTTGGAAGGCAGCTTCCAGCAAGTGAGTAATGAAATTATGGAAGTAAGTATCTGTCAGACGGTGAGCCAGGGCAAAGCGTTTCTGGCGTGGGTTATCAAATTGGCGTTCCAGATAATCACTGAGCAGGAGCTCATTAAAGGTAGATGGTGCTTCCACATAGTAGGTGGACATGTGGGCGTTGAAATAGCTTTGGTGATTGTCTGAGAAGATAAACTGACCGGAGTGACCGATCTCGTGAATCAGAGTATAGACATCGCTCATACGGCCAGTCCAGCTCATGAGGACATAAGGGTGGACCCGATAAGGATCCGCAGCATAGCCTCCAGAGTCTTTACCGGCATTGGCCGCAAAGTCGACCCAGCGTTCTTCCTTGTAGCGGGCAACTTCTTGACAATACTCTTGTCCGAGTGGCTCGACTGACTTCATGACGAGGTCATAGGCATCATCAATGCTGACTTCAGGATTGAGCTCGCTGTCTAAGTCCAGCTTCCAGTCGGCAAAGGTCATTTTTTCAAGTCCGTTTACCTTGGCGACATGCTTGAGGTATTTCTGGGCTACTGGGGCAAATTCGCTCATAATCAAGTCAATCTGCCGGTCAAACATAGAGCGATCAACTTCTTGCTCTGCCAGTAAGTAATCAAAGACAGAGTCATAGCCCTTCATGTCAGCCAGCAGTTTTTCAGACTTGACCTGAGCCAGATAGGCAGCAGCAGCGGCGTTTTGGTGCTGACGAAGCCCTTCAGAGAAAGAGCGGAAAGCTTTTTCGCGGATTTCTGCATTTTCATGGTTTTGGTAGAAATTCTCATAGGTGACAAAGCTGTTTTTGTAAACTTTGCCGTCTACTTCGAAGTCGGCCATATCAAAGTCGCCGGCCCGCATCTTGGTGTAAATATCCTGTGGACTGTAAAAGACTTCACCTAGATTGGTCAAGGCTTTTTCGACATCCGCTCCCAGATAGTGGGCTTTTTTGATTTTAGCCTGGCGAATGGCTGAGGTCAGATGGGGCTCTTGGCCTAGTCTCTCTAGGACAGACTCATCTGCACCGACCAGAGCGTCGTCAAAGAAGCTGAGTGCGACATTGGCTTCGGTCTCAAACTCCATGGCTGCTTGGGCAATCTGCGCAAAGCTCTCATCACCAAAGTCAGTGGTCTGTGGCATAAAGCCGTAGTTGCCAATGTGGCTGATTTGGATATAAATCTGCTCTAACTCAGCAAATGCCCGCTCAAAATCTTCGAAAGTGCTAAGCTTGCCTTGGTAATTCCGGACGAATTTCTGGATGTCCTCTCTGGCCTTCTCGATGGCTCGGAGGAAGTCCTCTTGGTCTTGGTAAAGGGCCGTTAGGTCCCAGAGTTCATTTTCCGGAAATTCAGAACGATGTTTTTGTTCCATAGTCTACTCCTTTTGTCATATATAGAAATAGTATAGCAAAAAATCCCCCAAAATGTCTTTGGGGGAGAAGGATAAGTCAGTAATTTTTAGCTGTTTATCAGATCGAGGATAAAAGTCAATGTTTCTTTGCGGCAATCCTTTTAAAAAGCAGTAGATAAGACAAGAATACGAAGATAACCAGGCCTAATAGCAGGGTGAAGACGTTTTGAGTTCCTTTTGTCATATTGGGAGCTTGATTGGCGATGACAGCCGTTACTGCAGTACCTATTGCGCCCGCAAAGGTCTGGGCTAGCTGAAAGAGCGCAGTCGTATCTGCAGTCTTTCCTTTATCAACTTGAGTCGTGGCTAGAGCTAGTGTGTTATTGAAGGCCATGTTTCTCCCCAAGGTAAAGCAAATATAAATCGCAATAACAGCTGTTAAGGTGAGTTCTTTTGTGAAGATAAGGAGCAAGAATACAGCAAGGAAAAGAAGTGAATTTCCTGTAAAAAGGGTTGGTTTCGGACCATTTCTATCATAGAGTTTGCCAAAGACAGGAGAGAGGAAGGCTCCAAGCATGGTTCCTGGAAGTAATGCAAAGCCTGCCTGAGCGGTTGAAATGTCTTTTTCTATGACCAGGAAGTTGGGAATCAGAAAATTAGCCGATAGGTTGATAAACTGAAAAATGAAGAAGGGTAAAATAGCCAATAAGACCGTTGGTTGCCTTAAAATCCGAATATCTAAGAATGGATGATCAATCTTCAAGCTCCGATAGATGAAGCAAGCTAGTGGCAGTAGGCAGAGAACTAGATAGAGCCAATCGATATGCCCTTCTTCTAAGCTGGAGATGGCTACAATGGCAAAGACGAGTGAGCTTGCTAAGAGGAGAAATGAGAGGAGATCAAAGGCGCGTTTCCTAGACTTCTCGGAATTTCTTAAAAAGAAAAAGCCAAGAATAAAGGAAATGATTGGGACAGGAAGAATGAAGGTGTAAATCATATGCCAGTCAAAACGACTAATCATAAAGCCACCGTAAGTCGGACCAATTGCTGGTGCTAGGCTGACCACCATACCAGACAAGCCCATGTAGGTTCCAATTTTTTGCTTAGGAACACGCTCAACAATCAAGTTAAAGAGCAAAGGAATGGCTAATCCAGTAGCTCCTCCTTGCAGGATTCTCCCTATCATCAAGATGGGAAAGCTTGGAGCCAACATGGCAATCAGAGTTCCCAAGCAAAAGTTAGCCAAAGCAGTAAAGAGGATAGTTCTCTCTTTCCAATTGTGGGCTAAGGTTGCTCCTAAAGTAATCGTAATGGCCACTGCTAGTAAATACCCTGTTGTAATCCATTGCAGCGTTCCTAATCCTAACCCAAAGACCTTGCTTAGATGCGGGAAGGTCACATTCATACTGGTTTCAGATAAGATACCTGCAAAGCTGACTAAGGCTGTCGCAAGGAGCGAGAAAAAATCTTTCTTTTCAACTGTTTGATGTTCTGGCACGATTGTCTCCTTTACATGTTCGAAATGAGTCACTGTATTTATTATAAAGCAAGAAGTCCTCTTTGAAAAGTGAATAATGGCTATACCGCCATCTTATTTGACGAATCGAAAGGGAAAAAACGAACTCTGACAGCCAACTATAATCAGCTATAGAAAAGAAAAATAGATTTTCAGTACTTTTCTAGAAAAAAGCCATTTCCAGCCTTTTTCTTTTGCCTGAAATTGTGGTAAAATAAGGTCTGTACGTGCTTGATACAAAGATGAGGATATAATAAACTACTAAGACCATGATATTAAAGCTAAAATGCTGAGAAGGTTAGTTGTCGGCTGTGATTATGCTATGAGTTTTTGACGGTCTTAGTATCTTGAGAATTGAACACGCCTACAACTCTGTGGAAAAAGATAAATCTATCTAGGAGCAGTCGCTCCGTCGCTCGCTTTCCTATTTTCCTTTGAGTTGCTTAACGGCTTAGTATCTTGATCTTTGTAGCCAAGGCGTATGAAAAAATTTGAGCATGTGCTCGGCAAGGAGTCTTTATGACAAAACAAGTTTTTAAAACCGTTTTTGCAGGTCGTGAGCTGGTAGTTGAAACCGGTCAGGTTGCAAAACAGGCAAATGGCAGCGCCGTTGTTCGATATGGAGAAAGTACCGTTTTAACTGCGGCAACCATGTCCAAAAAGATGGCTACGGGAGACTTTTTCCCATTGCAGGTCAACTATGAGGAAAAAATGTATGCGGCTGGGAAATACCCTGGCGGCTTTAACAAGCGTGAAGGCCGTCCATCGACAGATGCGACTTTGACAGCGCGCTTGATTGACCGCCCGATTCGCCCTATGTTTGCGGAAGGCTTCCGCAATGAAGTTCAGGTTATCAATACTGTTCTTTCTTATGACGAAGATGCTTCGCCTCAAATGGCTGCGATGTTTGGTAGCTCTCTGGCTCTTTCTATCTCAGATATTCCTTTTAATGGTCCTATCGCAGGAGTTCAGGTTGGCTATGTAGATGGTGAATTCATCATCAACCCTAGCAAGGAACAAAAAGAAGTTTCACTTTTGGAACTGACAGTGGCTGGTACCAAAGATGCTATCAACATGGTAGAGTCTGGAGCCAAGGAACTTTCTGAAGATATCATGCTGGAAGCTCTTCTCAAAGGGCACGAAGCGGTTAAAGAATTGATCGCCTTCCAGGAAGAAATTGTCGCAGCAGTCGGCAAGGAAAAAGCAGAAGTAGAATTGCTGCATGTTGATGAAGAGCTGCAGGCAGAGATTGTCGCAGCCTACAATAGTGATTTGCAAAAGGCTGTTCAGGTAGAAGAAAAGCTGGCGCGCGAAGCAGCAACCCAGGCTGTCAAAGACCAAGTCACTGCAGTCTACGAAGAAAAATATGCAGACCACGAGGAGTTCGACCGTATCATGCGTGATGTGGCTGAAATCTTGGAGCAAATGGAGCATGCGGAAGTGCGTCGTTTGATTACCGAAGATAAGGTCCGTCCTGACGGTCGTAAGGTTGATGAAATCCGTCCGCTGGATGCGGAAGTGGATTACCTGCCGCGCGTGCATGGTTCTGGTCTCTTTACTCGCGGGCAAACCCAAGCCTTGTCTGTTCTGACTCTGGCACCAATGGGCGAAACGCAAATTGTGGACGGCTTGGATCCGGAATACAAGAAACGCTTCATGCACCATTATAACTTCCCGCAATATTCTGTCGGTGAGACAGGCCGTTATGGGGCTCCTGGTCGTCGTGAAATCGGACACGGTGCTCTTGGGGAACGTGCCTTGGAGCAAGTCTTGCCTAGCTTGGAAGAGTTTCCTTACGCTATCCGTCTGGTAGCAGAAGTCTTGGAGTCAAACGGTTCTTCTTCACAGGCCTCTATTTGTGCGGGCACTTTGGCTCTGATGGCCGGTGGTGTACCTATTAAGGCACCGGTTGCCGGAATTGCCATGGGCTTGATTTCAGATGGCAGCAACTATACGGTTCTGACGGACATTCAAGGTTTGGAAGACCATTTTGGCGATATGGACTTTAAGGTAGCTGGTACCCGTGAAGGGATTACCGCCCTGCAGATGGATATCAAGATTGAAGGAATTACAGCGGAGATCTTAACAGAAGCTCTGGCTCAAGCTAGGAAAGCCCGCTTTGAAATTCTGGACTTGATTGAAGCAACGATTCCAGCTCCACGTCCTGAGTTGGCTCCAACTGCTCCGAAAATTGATACCATCAAGATTGATGTGGACAAGATTAAGATTGTCATCGGAAAAGGTGGGGAAACCATTGACAAGATTATCGCTGAAACCGGTGTTAAGATTGATATAGATGAAGAGGGCAATGTATCCATCTACTCTAGCGACCAAGACGCGATCAATCGTGCCAAGGAAATCATTGCCGGCTTGGTCCGCGAAGCAAAAGTGGATGAAGTTTACCATGCCAAGGTTGTTCGGATTGAGAAATTCGGTGCTTTTGTCAATCTCTTTGACAAGACGGATGCACTGGTTCACATCTCAGAGCTGGCTTGGACTCGGACCAATAATGTAGAGGACGTTGTACAAATCGGCGATGAAGTGGATGTCAAGGTTATCAAGATTGATGCCAAAGGCCGGGTAGATGCTTCCATGAAAGTATTGCTGCCGCGTCCGCCAAAGTCTGATAAGCCAAAACATCATCATGACAAGGGACATCATCCACACAAGGAGCACAAAAGTCACAAAGACCATCAAGAAAGCCCTAAAACAGAAGAATAAGAGGTCGCTCATCCCTGTAGACCTCATCAGAAATCGGCAGAGGCGAGCCTAGTTCTCGTCTCTCCTTGTTTAGAGAAGGAAGGAGGCTAGCATGGGTTGGTGGAAGGAATCCATTGATATTGTAAAAGAAAATGACCCGGCGGCACGAACGTCGCTGGAAGTCTTACTAACCTATCCGGGCATCAAAGCTTTGGCGGCCCACCGCCTCTCGCATTTTTTGTGGCGGCACGGTTTCAAGCTACTGGCGCGCATGCATAGTCAATTCTGGCGTTTCTGGACCCAGATTGAGATTCATCCTGGCGCTCAGATTGACTCGGGTGTCTTCATTGACCATGGCAGTGGTCTGGTGATTGGAGAGACAGCCATTGTGGAGAAAGGGGCCATGCTTTACCACGGTGTGACCCTGGGCGGTACGGGAAAGGATACAGGCAAACGTCATCCGACTGTGCGTCGGGGTGCCTTGGTCTCTGCCCATGCCCAAGTTATTGGACCAATTGAAATTGGTGAAAAAGCCAAGGTCGGAGCCGGTGCAGTTGTCGTGGCTGATGTGCCAAGTGATGTGACGGTGGTCGGGGTTCCGGCCAAGATTGTCCGTGTTCACGGTGAGAAAGATGAGCCAACCATTCACGAGGTAGAGGAGAAACGTGAATACTATCTAGACAAGCTAGAGCATGCCCGCGAAGCCAGTCACCATTCATCAAGTCTTTAGAAAAGGTTGGCAAAGTTATCGAAGTAAAACATATGACAGGAGGAACCGACATGTCAGATTTATCAGATGCTATTTTGAACCAGGTAGTCCTTGAACTAAAAGAAGGCTTGGACGGTCCTGCCAAGGAGCGTTTTACCAAACTCCCGCCCAGCCACCAGCGCGAATGGGCTTGCTATATCAGTGAAGCCAAAAAAGATGAGACCAAGCTGCGCCGCATAGAAAAGATGAAGGTGGATTTGCTGAAGCCTTAAAGAAAGAGAAGTTATGCTATTAGAGGAATTTGAGGATGTAGCAGCAGTCATTGAGCCAACTGAAAAGCCAGTCCATGACAAGGGTGAGGTGTGCGAAACCATCATCCTATCCTTTAACGGGGAAATTCTGAAACGTTTGATTGAGTCAGAGGAAGTCTATCCAGGAGGCTATTTGAAAAGCATAAACGGACAGCATCCATGGTATATTTATGACCAAGGAACTAGCAAGCTAGCAGTTATGTTGGCTCCAATTGGGGCTCCCATGATAGTTGGCCAGCTGGAGGAGTTAGCGGCCAGAGGCTTCACGAATTTCATCATTTTAGGTTCCTGTGGCGTTTTGGATCACTCAATTGAGGCGGATAAAATCATCCTGCCTGCGGCTGCATTGCGAGATGAAGGAACTAGCTATCACTATGCCCTACCGGGTGACGAAGTAGCCTATGACGAGTCTCTGCTGATTGAGCTGGAAGCCATCTTTGACAAGCACGATATCGAGCATATCCGCACTAAGTCTTGGACGACTGATGCCTTTTATCGGGAAACGCCTGATAAGGTCAAGCGTCGCTTAGCTGCTGGAGCCCAAGTGGTGGATATGGAAGCTTCAGCTATCATGGCTTGGAGTCAATTTCGCAAGAGTAAAGTCTATCAGTTCTTCTACACAGCTGACTATGTGGATCATCATAACCGAACCTGGGATGCCCGCCATGAAGAGCGGACAGCTGATGCCATGACTTTTTTCACTATCGCTTTGACAATAGCAAAGGAACTAGAAAGGTAACTACAAGAATGGCAGTATATTTTTACGGCTGTATCACCATGGATGGCTACTTGGCAGACAGCCAGCACAGGATAGACTGGCTGCATCAGCTTGGTTCTGTAGAGGATACAGGCTATGATGACTTTTACAGGCAAATGGATATCACCATCATGGGCAAGCGGACCTTTGAGGAAATCCAAGATTTGCAAGATGTAGAAAGTTTTTATCAAGCTACGGAAAACTATGTCTTTACGCATGATAGGCACCTGCCTGTCAGCAATTACCAGCCATTAGCTGGGGATGTGGTGGAGTTTGTTCACCAGATTGACAAAGGCAAAAATGTCTTTGTGATTGGTGGTAATTCCTTGGTAGGACCGCTCTTGGATGCGGATCTTTTCGACCACCTCATTATTCAGATAGCGCCCCTTATCCTAGGAAAGGGGGTTCCCCTCTTTACCCAAGAGGAAGGGCAGCGCTTTTACCAACTGGATAGCCTCAGACAATTTGGCCCTTTTGCAGAGCTGGTTTTCAGGCGAAAAAGTCAGAAATAGAGAAGGGAGTGGACCGCATGATTAAAATTTACGACACCATGACCCGCAGCCTACGTGAATTTGTGCCCATTGAAGAGGGCAAGGTTCGCATGTATGTCTGCGGTCCGACGGTTTATAACTATATCCATGTCGGCAATGCCCGCTCAACAGTAGCTTTTGACACAGTTCGTCGCTATTTTGAGTATCGGGGATTTGAGGTCAATTATATTTCCAATTTTACAGATGTAGATGATAAGATTATCCATCGCGCCAAGAAAGAAGGCATCACACCAAAAGAAGTGGCGGACAAGTATATCGCGGCTTTTCGTGAGGATGTATCAGCTTTGGGTGTTAAGCCGGCTACTCAGCATCCGCGCGTGATTGACTTTATGGAGGCAATCATTGATTTTGTGCAGACTTTGGTGGACAAGGGCTACGCCTATGAGTCAGAAGGCGATGTTTATTTCCGAGTGGAAAAATCTCACAATTATGCCAAACTAGCCAATAAAACCTTGGCTGACTTGGAGTTGGGTGCTTCTGGTCGGACAGATGAGGAGACTGCTCGTAAGGAAAATCCAGTTGACTTTGCTCTCTGGAAAGCAGCTAAGCCGGGCGAGATTTCCTGGGACAGTCCTTGGGGAGCTGGTCGTCCGGGCTGGCACATCGAGTGCTCGGTCATGTCAACGGAGATCTTGGGTGATACTATTGATATCCACGGTGGTGGGGCAGACCTAGAGTTTCCTCACCATACCAATGAAATCGCCCAGTCAGAGGCCAAGACTGGTCAGACCTTTGCCAACTACTGGATGCACAATGGCTTTGTCAACATCGATGACGTCAAGATGTCCAAATCTCTAGGCAATTTTATCACCGTCCATGATGCCCTCAAGACTATTGATGGTCAGGTACTGCGTTTCTTCTTTGCTACCCAGCATTATCGTAAGCCCATTAATTTCACGGAAAAAGCTGTTCATGATGCAGCGACTAATCTCAAGTATTTGAAGAATACCTATGAGCAGCCTTTCACGGGTCAGGCAGACTCTGCTCAGCTTCAGGCCTTTCTGGACAAGTTCACAGCTGCAATGGACGAAGATTTTAATGCGGCTAATGGTATCACGGTTGTCTTCGAGCTGGCTAAGTGGATCAACTCTGGTAACTACACCGCTGAAGTTAAGGCAGCCTTTGCAAAGCTCTTAGAAGTTTTTGGTATCGTCTTCGTAGAAGAAGTTTTGGACGCGGACATTGAGCGCTTGATTGAGGAACGCCAAGAAGCGCGGGCTAATCGAGATTTTGCGACAGCAGACCGTATTCGAGATGAATTGGCCGCTCAGGGTATCAAGCTTTTGGATACTAAGGATGGAGTGAGGTGGACACGTGACTGATGTCAACCTGATTAACGGTATTGCTCTCGCCTTTGAGGGAGATGCTGTCTACTCCATGTATATTCGGCGCCACCTGATTTTTCAAGGTCTGACCAAGCCCAATCAGCTGCATAGGGAAGCGACCAAGTACGTTTCTGCCAAGGCTCAGGCTAATCTCATCTCTCTCATGCTGGAAGAAGGGATCCTGACGGAAAAGGAAGAGGATATCTACAAGCGCGGCCGCAATGCTAACAGCCACACCAAGGCTAAGAATACGGACATCGTCACCTACCGGATGTCTACCGGCTTTGAGGCAGTCATGGGTTACCTGCATATGACCGAAGCCATTGAGCGACTGGAAGAGATGATTGACTGGTGTATTCGGAAGATAGAGGGTTCGTTCTGATTATGAAAGGAACCAATTTATGAGTGATTTCTTACAATTTGACAATTTTAATTTCAAGTTGGCTATTATTCAGGAGTTGATGTATGAACAAAACGTGCTTGAGCCACGATTTAACGTTTACAGTTTTTGTGAATCTGAGAAATTATCTATAGATCCAGAAGACTTCGATGAAACACCAATTCCTGAAGTAGAGGCCTATTTCGAACGGTTGGAAATACCTAAAGAGTATGCGCAGAATGTGGAAAGCCTCTTCTTTGATGGAGGTAATGATATCTATGCGCAATTAATCCCTTTATGGGATGGTGAAGATGATCAATTTGATTTGGAAAATGTGAGTGAAAAAGAGCTATCACAGTTTTCGAATTTAAAAACCATAGACGGAACAATCTTTCCATTTTCTAAAGAAGTACGTGATTTATTTGAATCCAAAGGAATTGATATCGAAGAGTAAGTATTAAAAAGTTGGTTTTCTATATGAACTATAATAATCAGGAAAGGAAGCTTGAGCATTATTTCAGTAAACTTTAAGATGTTCAAGGAGTGAGCAAATATAGGTAGGAATGATTCTGTATCTAATATATGAAGAAAGCAATATTCTCTGATTACACTTTATCTCAGTAGATTTCGACTCCTACAGAATATTCGTGATATAATTACATTGAACAAGAGGAGATTTCTATGTTTGGAATGTGAAATGTTTTAAAATATATAGAACCAAGTTCAAGTGATTGTGCTTTGTAGAAATAAGGAGTAGAAATAGTGCGTATTTGGAATGTTTGTTGGAGTTGGATTCAGAGTAATTTTAAAGAGCTTATTTTGCCAATAATTATTTGTGGAATTCTTGTTAGTTTTTTAGGAAATTTTTTATGGCAAACATATATAGAATATAAAGATATAAACAAAACGCTTCGAGTAAAAAGCGTATCAATTGAAAATGTTCCGTTTATATTAAACGGAAATGTTTTAGGAGATGATATACTTCCAGAGCAAAAGTATAATTTTTCTAATTATATTCAAAACACACTAAAAGTTCAAAACGATAAGCAAAATAGGATTATTGTGGATGAGATTAAGTTAACAAACGTTCAAGTTGATGAAACGTATTCTTTTACCGATATTTTAGTGCATTATGGTTTAAATACTAATTCAGAAAGCCAGCCATTTAAAGTATTTGTTTTTAATAATGGCAATTCAAAAGATGCCTCTGCAAGATATCAGATTGATTTTATAAAATATAATTATAATACGAAGAAATCGGTTAATATTCTATCTAATACATCTGATGTGATCTTGGATGGAGGAGATATTAAGGAGTTGTTTAAAAAAGAGCTTCAATCTTCTGAAATAATGGCAGCTTTTGNAGACTATACTGAAGGTGATAATTTACAAATTAATATTAGGGACTTAAATAGCGGGAAAAAAGAACCTACGGTTCATATTTCATATGATAATAAAACAAAACGTTTTAATATTAGTGCAGGATCTTCAGGTCCATCGAACGATACAACTAGAATTCCTAAGTTCAATATTTCTAGCCCATATAAAACAGAATATACTAAGAAAATTGCAATGGAGGTTGATTCAGGTGAATCAACCATACCATTTCATTTGTTATTTGATAAAACTGTACGAGTAGAATATGATATAGAAATTAAGTCGGATGGTAATAAAGTAGAGTGGACATCAGGAAAGCGACATCAAATTGTGGCAATCCACATGCCGGTTTATAAAATAAATAAAAGTAATTTGTATGGAATGATTTATTTATATTGTGAGGAGTATAAATTATCAAATTCAACATTTGAAGAAGTAAAAAGTAAAGATAAAAAATTAATTTACACTGTGGATAATACTATCGAAGATTATAATCTATATGAAAAAAACTAGCTGTCCTCCATGGCAGCTAGTCTTCTTTATAATTCTCGTAAAATTCTACCTTAATCCTAATAAAGGTCTCCAAGTCCCGCAGGAGCTGAAGGAGCGTAGCGCGGGTTTCAAATTCCTGGCGAGTTTTAGGAAGTGGCCGTTTTCGAAAGACAGCCAGATATTCCTCGATTTCATCCAGCAAATCATGGCCTGGATTTGCTTGACTTAACTGTTTGGCTGTTTTTAAAAAGAGTTTAGCCAATATGAAGCTTTCGCTAGCTGCTAGGCGGCAGGTATTGATATTACCGGCCATATCCAGCAAGATACGATTCTGAGCTCTTCGCATTTCAAAATAGTGGATATGGTAGTTGGTCTGGTGAAAGAGGTGGTTGGAGTGATCCAGATAGACCAGCTGCAAGGCCTGCTGCAGAACCTTATCCAGCTCCTTGATCAGCGCTGCATCATTTCGGCCGTCTCCAGCTTTTAAGAAATATTCAAAGCGCAGCAAAATCTTTTTCAGCTGTTCCTCCACTTGCCCATGGTAGCTATCGATCTCTTGCTGGCGCGAGGGCATATAGAGATTGGCAAGGAGAGCAAAGCCAGTTCCAATGAGAAATAGAGCTAGTTCATTTCCAAGGAGTGACCAGGAGGTGGATTTTTCTAAGAGCAGATGGGTGACGAGGACGGTACTAGGTGTAATGCCGATTTCCCAGCCAAGGCGAAAGGCCAGAGGCACATAGACTACGATATAGATGGCCAATGCTCCGAGATGAAAACCTAGAAAGTGAAAAGCCAGGCTTCCGATAGCCAGAGCCAGCAGGGTAGATAAAAAGCGATTGCCAGCTAGCTTTGCAGTGCTGCGGCGGGTATCGGTCACGCTGAGGATAGCAATAATTCCAGCTGAAGTTGAGTAGGCCAGACCTAAAAAGTCAGCCAGCCAAGCAGCTAGACAGGTAGCTAGTACCAGCTTGATGGTGCGTTGGAGGAGAGACATGAGTAAGAGTTTCCTTTTTTAGACTTCTTTCTATTATAGCATGACAGACGGGGAATCTTAGGGGCTGCTGATTGCTTTTTATCAGAGCAGAATTCTGTCTCGCCCGAGTAAATCCTGCCGCCATTTTTTCGCCTTTGTGTTATACTAGTCCTATGGAAAAAAACGATATTGTCTACGGTGTGCATGCGGTGACAGAGGCTCTCGCAGCTAACACTGGAAATAAACTCTACATTCAAGACGACCTGCGTGGTAAAAAGGTCGACAAAATCAAAGATTTAGCAGCAGAAAAGAAGGTTTCTATCTCATGGACGCCTAAGAAAACCTTGCAGGAGATGACTGATGGAGCTGTTCACCAGGGCTTTGTCCTGCGGGTGGCGGAGTTCGCCTATACTGACTTCGAGGTGCTGTTGAAAAAAGCAGAGCAGGAAGACAATCCGCTCTTGCTGATTTTGGATGGGCTGACTGACCCGCATAATCTGGGCTCTATCTTACGGACGGCTGACGCGACCAATGTAGCGGGAGTCATCATTCCCAAGCACCGGGCAGTCGGTGTGACACCAGTCGTGGCCAAGACTTCAACGGGTGCCATTGAGCATATTCCTATTGCCCGTGTGACTAATCTCAGCCAGACTCTGGACAAGCTCAAGGAAGCTGGTTTCTGGATTTTCGGTACAGATATGCAGGGGACGCCTTCTCATAAGTGGAATACAGCAGGCAAGCTGGCCCTCATCATCGGCAACGAAGCTAAGGGGATCTCAAGCAATATTAAAAAGCAAGTGGACGAGATGATTTCCATTCCCATGAATGGGCATGTTCAGAGCCTCAATGCCAGTGTCGCAGCGGCTATTCTCATGTATGAAGTATTTCGCAATCGCCTATGAAAAGAAAAATCTTACTGGTGGACGGTTACAATATGACGGCCTTTTGGCGGGAGACTCGTCCTTACTTTAACCGCGGAGAACTAGATGCCGCACGAACGATTCTGCTTCAGAAGCTCAGTAATTATGCCAGTTTTGAAGGACTGGAAGTTATCTGCGTCTTTGATGCCCAGTATATGCCGGGAGTTCGGCAGACCTACGAGGAGTTTAATGTGACGGTCGTTTTCACTGAAGAGGAGGAAACGGCGGATGACTATATCGAGCGCTTGGCAGCTGAGCTCAATACACCCAAAAATCAGGTGTCAGTTGCGACTAGCGATCTCAATGAGCAGTGGACTGTCTTCGCCCAAGGAGCTTTGAGAGTTTCCGCTAGAGAGCTAGAGAAGCGAGTGGCTGTTACCAAATCAGACCTCAATAAACTGAGCGGACAAATCAACCTGCAAAGACCGCCCTTGCGACCGATGGACAGCCAATCTTTGCGTGATTTACAAAAAATGATGGAGAAAAAAGATGACCTTTAAAATTTTAACCGATTCAACAGCAGACCTGCCAGAAAACTGGACCCAGGAAAATGATGTTCAGGTCCTAGGCCTGACCATTCAGCTAGATGGCCAAACTTATGAGACAGTTGGCGCAGGCAAGCTGACCAGCCAAGAACTTCTGGATAAGATGGAGTCCGGCAGTAAGCCGACTACCAGTCAGATCAATGTCGGCCAGTTTGAAGATGTTTTTCGTAGCTATGCCAAGGAAGAGACACCAGTTCTCTATGTAGCCTTTGCTTCAGCCCTGTCAGGTACTTATCAGAGTGCTGTCATGGCACGGGAGATAGTCTTGGAAGATTTTCCAGGTGCACTGATTCGCATCATTGATACCAAGGCGGCTTCTATGGGGGAAGGACTTTTAGTCATGAAAGCGGCAGAAGCTAGAGCGGCAGGCCAGACCTTGGAGCAGACAGCAGACTTGATTGAGAGCTTGGTGCCTAAGGTCAAGACATATTTTCTGGTTGATGACCTCAATCATCTCATGCGGGGTGGTCGGATTTCCAAAACTGCTGCGCTTATGGGGAGCTTGGTCAATATCAAGCCGATTATCGCTGTCAAGGGAGATGGGACTCTGGACTCGGTCGCTAAGGTTCGCGGCAAGAAGAAGGCACAGGCTGAAGTTGTCCGCATGACTCTGGAGGGAGTTGCTGACCCGCGGGTGGTTATTGCCTATGCAGGTGCCAAAGAAGTTGCTGAGAGTCTAAAAGCCCAGCTGCTGGAAAGCGACCAAGTAGAGGAAGTTCTCCTCATGCCTCTGGGACCTGTCATTTCTACCCATACTGGTCCTGGAACTTTGGGACTCTTTAGTATTGCCCAAGACATTCAAGACTAAGAAAACATGAAATCGCTATTTCATAAATAATTGCTTCAAATCTATTGCTTTTGCCTACTATTTTTGATATGATAGTAGGCGGTATTGTTTACCCCATTTGTAAGGCCCCGGAACCTTTCAAATAACTCGCGGACCGGAACATCCGCCCTGTAAACAAAAACGATATTCATAGGAGAAATCATGAACAAAACAACATACATGGCTAAGCCAGGTGAAGTTGAACGCAAATGGTATGTAGTGGACGCTACTGATGTCCCTCTTGGACGCCTTTCTGCTGTTGTAGCAAGCGTACTTCGCGGAAAAAACAAACCAACCTTTACACCACACACTGATACAGGTGACTTCGTAATCGTTATCAACGCTGAAAAAGTAAAATTGACTGGTAAAAAAGCGACTGATAAGATCTACTACACTCACTCTATGTACCCAGGTGGATTGAAACAAATCTCAGCAGGTGAGCTTCGCTCTAAGAACGCTGTTCGTTTGATCGAAAAATCAGTTAAAGGTATGCTTCCGCACAATACTCTTGGCCGCGCTCAAGGTATGAAGCTGAAAGTATTTGTAGGCGCTGAGCACACTCACGCTGCACAACAACCAGAAGTTCTTGATATTTCAGGACTTATCTAAGGAAAGGAACAAATAAGCTATGTCACAAGCACAATATGCAGGTACTGGACGTCGTAAAAACGCTGTTGCACGCGTTCGCCTTGTTCCAGGAACTGGTAAAATCACTGTAAACAAAAAAGATGTTGAAGAGTACATCCCACACGCTGACCTTCGCTTGGTTATCAACCAACCATTCGTAGTTACTTCAACTGTTGGTCAATACGACGTTTTCGTAAACGTTGATGGTGGTGGCTACGCTGGTCAATCAGGCGCTATCCGTCACGGTATCGCTCGTGCCCTTCTTCAAGTAGACCCTGACTTCCGCGATTCATTGAAACGCGCAGGCCTTCTTACTCGTGATGCCCGCATGGTAGAACGTAAGAAACCAGGTCTTAAGAAAGCTCGTAAAGCATCACAATTCTCAAAACGTTAATCAATACGATTATATCAACGTTTACAGACATTCAAGAATTATTTCTTGGATGTCTTTTTTGTTTCAAAAAATCAAAGTTCACCCCAAAATTCACCCCATATTCACCCCATCAATTTTTTAAACTACGAAAAGCAATATCACCTACAGTCTGATTGACTTTATCTTTGATATTAACGTAAGTTTTTGTAATCTCTTTATCACTATGAGTAAGAGCTTCTGAGAAGGCTTCAAGAGAAACACCTGCTTGTTTAGCAAGAGTAGCACCAGTATGTCTTAGTTTGTGTGGTGATGCTGGTGCTAATTCGGGATGTCTTCGTCTGACTGATTTCATCTTGATAAAACTTAAAATTTTTCTAATTATAACGAAGCATAGTCAAAAAGCTATGACCTCTATATTCACAAAAAAATCCAGACCAATACTAGTCCAGATTTCTTGTCTATTAAACATTCTTTTCAAAGAATGGAAGAACGGCTGTAACGGCTTTGTCAACGCAATTATTTAACTGTGAGAATCCGACGCACATAAATTTTAAATGGTGTCTCAGTCACATTTAAATTTATGAGACGCTTAGACGTTAGGCTTTCAATTTGTCAAATTTTGCTTTGACATTTGCCTTGAATTCTTCAAGTTTAGCCTTGCGTTCGGCTTTACGTTCAGCCTTCATTTGTGCACGTGCCTGGTTGTAGAGGTCTTCTTGGACTTGCAGAGCTGCTTCGATTTCGGCTACGACGGTTGCTACATCCCAACGCACGATTTGGGTGTCGTACTTGGTGAAGTAAGCATCGATGACTGCTTCGTTGTTTTCTTGCACCAAGGCGACAACGGCTGTTTCGCCGTCGATCAATTTTTGAGACACAACGTCAATCAAGCCAGCTTCTGCCGTATCAACGGTATCACCAGCAGCCAAACCATAGAGGCTGCCAATACCATAACCAAACAAGACGCCGATAGGACCACCCAAAAGCCCGATAACTGCACCGAGCAAGCCACCTTCTAGGGTTGCATCCGTCGTTGAATCTTCAAAGTCATAGCGTTCTTTTTCAACGATGTGACCGTTTTCATTTTTGACCAAGGCGATTTGAGCAACCTTGGTCGTCTGAGTTTGGCGGAAAGCCTTCAAATCCGCAAAGGACTGATAAGCTTCGCTTTCAGTGTTAAAGACTGAAACTACTAGGTTTTCCATAGTTAGTACCTCTTTTCTAAATATATACGTTCATTATAATACAGTTTCAATCACTTTTCAATCATTTTAGTGCGACATTTTAATTGATATGTCGCGTTTATCAGCGTCAAAGAACAGTTTCAGGCAGCGGTATATCTTTGCCATATCCCAGCCCAGACACTCTGGCGACTCTGAGTGATTATCAAGAAAGGCGTCCAGCAACATCTTAAAGCCTCCCGTGCAAAAAGTAAATAAATAGTGTTTTTCCTGTATGCCTGTCACACGGCTAAAAGACCGCTTGACCAAATCTTCCAGAAAATTATAGCAGATATTATGTACCAGCTCTGTGTAGCGAGTCTGATGAGCGTGCCGAATCACATCGACACTTTTATAGAATCTGCCAACTGTTTCCTTATGGTCGAATCCTTGAAAGAAGTCGCTTTATTCGTCGGTCAAGACAATTAATTTGGCTGGTGCAACTGATTCGCCAAGCTATGAACAAGCAATTATTACCTTTTGAAAGCAAAAATGGCAATTATGAAGGTGAAGCTACTCAGGTCTTAGTTCTTCTATCCAATTACTATGCAGACAAAAAACTATTTGATGAAAATACAGATGAATATGGAAATATCTTGATTTTAAAGGATTCATCCATCATTTCTAAATTATCGGCTATCCCAGATTTATTAAAAAGGGGATCTAGTAGGTAACAATAATATCGAATATATCAAAGTACGCAATATTAGGATTTCTTCAGAGGTTGAGTTAGAGTCAGATGTTGATGGGGATAAGTCGGATAATCTGCCAATAGATATAAAAATACTAGAAAACAGGCTTGAAAAAGGCTCGTAAAGCTAGCCAGTTCTCTAAACGTTAATTCGTTGCTGGACAGCAGAATACAAACGAAAACACTTTGCATCTTGCAAGGTGTTTTTTTCTATGAGAACTGGCGGTGCGCAATTAGGATAGCTCTAGCGACTTTAGTCGCATAGAGATATGCTATGCACAGTTGCCTCAAGAAAACAATGCTTCTTGGTCCACCCTGTTAGACAAGCTTCAAAACCAAGGAATCCAACAGATTTCTCTTGTAGTTACAGATGGCTTTAAGGGGCTTGAGCAGATTATCAGTCAGGCTCACCCATTAGCTAAACAACAATGTTGCTTAATTCATATTAGTCGAAATCTAGCTAGTAAAGTGAAACGAGCAGATAGAGCGGTTATTCTGGGGCAATTTATAATGATTTATCGTGCTGAAAATTTAGAAATGGCAGGACAAGCTTTAGAGGACTTTCTCGCCGAATGGAAACCAAAGTATAGGAAAGTCATGGAAAGTCTGGAGAAGACGGATAATCTTTTAACTTTTTATCAGTTTCCCTACCAGATTTGGCACAGCATGTATTCGACAAACCTCATTGAGTCTCTTAACAAAGAAATCAAACATCAAACGAAAAAGAAGGTTCTTTTTCCTAATGAGGAGGCTCTGGAACGTTACTTAGTTACGTTGTTTGAAGATTATAATTTCAAGCAAAGTCAACGAATCCATAAAGGGTTTGGTCAATGTTCTGATACACTTGAAAGCTTATTTAATTAACACTCCGTAACTCTACTTAAGTGTTTACACATAATTATTGACAGTATCAAAAAATAAAGTATATTGTTTTCATCATAATATAATTAAATATCAGTATAGAGAATTTTATCTATATATCAGATATCAGCAATTGCTTTTGCTGTCATTTTTCGCTACAATAGTTACAAGGAGGAAATAAACATGTTAAAAGAAGTATTAAACGTCGCAAAAGTTGCGAAAAAATCATCTCTCTTCTTAGGAGGGGTAGCATTTGGGACGCTTGGCTTGAAAGTCTTAGCAAGTAAAGAAGCTAAGAAAGGCTATTCTAAGGCCTTGGCTAAAGCTTACAAATTGAAAGATGGACTGGATGCATCTGTTTCTGTTGTAAAACAACACGGTGATGATGTTTTACAAGACGCTAAATATTTATACGAACAGGAAAAGAAAGAAGAACAATTAGATAGCCTGACAGGTGAATAATATGTCTTTTAAAGTGCTACACAGAGGATATCAACATATCCGATTATCGTCCTCGTTTTCACTGACCTTGGATATTCAAGATTATCTTCGTTCCTTGGCTAAAGATGAAAAAGGGATCGACTCTATTCAGTTTTATATGGATCAGCAGCACTTTACTCTACGTATGAAAGAAGGCTTCTCTGTATTAGAAAATGCAGAGGCCTTTTTAAAAAAAATTGACAAGGGGAAAGTTTCGGACTTGATGACTCTTCCCATTCGTAGAGAAGAGAGTGCTTATTCAATTGTATCGGGTGCAGCGATTAAGCGTTTGCTGTTTCGAAGTTTTGTACCCTACCCTATTCGTTATATTTGGACTTGTTATCAGGCTTTGGGTTATGTCAAAGAAGCCTATCAAACTTTAGCGCGCAAGGAACTAACCATGGAGGTCTTGGACTGTTCGGCCATTTTGTTGTCCTTGTTTATGAACCAATCCAAGACAGCTAGCAACATCATGTTTATGCTTGATTTGGGTAATCATCTGGATCAGTGGTCTTTAAAAAAAACAGCAACAGATTTGGAACAAAGCCTTCTTGCTAAAGAAAGTGATGTTTTCTTAGTGCGGGGAGACATGGTCATCAGCATCAAGAGTTCTGATGTTCAAGTAGGTGATGTATTAGTTGTCTCCCAAGGGAATGAAATCTTGTTTGACGGCCAAGTGGTTTCAGGATTAGGCATGGTCAATGAGAGTTCCTTGACTGGAGAGAGCTTCCCTGTTGAAAAGAAAGAGGGAGATTCTGTATGTGCGAATACTGTTTTGGTAACAGGAGAGTTAAGAATTCGTGTGACTGATAATCAGATAAACAGTCGTATTTTGCAACTCATCAATCTGATGAAAAAATCTGAAGAGAGTAAGAAGACAAAACAACGTCATTTTATTAGGATGGCAGACAAGGTTGTAAAATATAACTTCTTAGGTGCTGGTTTGACTTATCTGTTAACAGGTTCGTTTTCAAAAGCCATTTCCTTTTTATTGGTGGATTTTTCATGTGCTCTAAAAATATCCACACCTGTAGCCTACCTTACGGCCATAAAGGAAGGTCTAAATCGAGAAATGGTTATTAAAGATGGTGATGTATTAGAAAAATATCTGGAAGTGGATACTTTCTTGTTTGATAAAACGGGTACCATCACGACGAGTTATCCTTTGGTTGAAAAGGTTCTTCCTTTCGGAGATTATACTGAGAAAGATATTTTAAGAATAAGTGCATGTTTGGAGGAACATATCTATCATCCTATTGCCAATGCAATTGTTAAACAAGCTGAAATTGAAGGCATTGAACACGAAGAAATGCATGGCAAGCTTCAGTATGTTGCAAGCAAAGGGATTAAATCGCAAATTGATGGTCAATCGGTTGTCATTGGAAATTATGTACTAATGCAAGACGAACAGGTAAGAATTAGTTCTGAGCAGCTGGCCTTGATTGAGCAATATAAGACTCATTACAATTTATTGTTTTTGGCTTATAAGAAAGAATTAATTGGGATGTTTTGTATCCACACTCCCTTGAGAAGCGAGGCGAAAGTTGCATTGAAAAAGCTAAAGCGCCAAGGGAAAAAACTGATTCTGGCAACTGGTGATACGTTGGCTAGAACAGAAGAGTTGGTTAAAGATCTGCCATTTGACAACGTTTATACTGATTTAAAACCAGATGGTAAGTTTCAGTTGGTTCAGGAATTACAGAAAGCTGGCCGAACTATTTTGATGGTTGGAGACGGGTTAAACGACTCTGCTGCCTTGACGCTTGCAGATATTGGGGTTGTGATGAATGAAAGTGCTGATATTTCTAAGCAGATGAGTGATATTTTATTATTAGATAATCGTTTAGATTTCTTCGAGGAATTGAATTCTTTATCTGAATCGTTGCAGAAATTAATTCAAAGAAATATTCAAGAAACAGTTGTAATAAATGGAAGTTTAATTGGATTTGGGTTGTTAAATTGGTTAAGCCCATCTAATCTTTCGATATTGCACAATCTGACTACTTTAAGAATCGTCCTTCGTAGTCTTTCTATTAAAACTAGGTAAGAGACCGAGAAGCTGAGGTTATAAAAACTAAAAGGAGTTGTCTCATTTGAGAATAACGGCTCTTTGTCAACTGTAGTGGGTTGATGGAAAATTATACCCTGGAGAGGACCAAATTGGTTCTCTCCTTTTAAATATTGAAAAAACCATTGGCAGTGGACATACTTTAAGACTATATATTTCTGAAACTAGTTTCACAATACAAATATTGACATGCAATTATTAATTGGTGGATTTGAAGTTGACATCTACAAAGGTTAATGTTAGAATACATTCAAAAATATATTTGAATGAGGTGTTTTATGATTCAAAATATTGTTACTTCAATAATCCTGTATTCTGGGACAGCCGTAGACTTACTTATTATCCTAATGTTATTTTTTGCCAAAAGAAAAAGCAGAAAGGACATCATTAACATCTATTTAGGACAATTTCTAGGCTCTGTTAGTCTAATATTCCTAAGTTTGCTTTTTGCATTTGTCTTAAATTATATTCCTAGTAAAGAGATTTTAGGTTTACTCGGTTTGATTCCAATTTTCCTAGGCCTCAAAGTTTTGCTTTTAGGAGATTCTGATGGAGAAGCTATTGCAAAAGATGGTTTGCGAAAAGACAATAAAAACCTGATTTTTCTAGTCGCTATGATTACTTTTGCAAGTTGTGGCGCTGATAATATTGGTGTCTTTGTCCCATATTTTACCACCTTAAATTTAGCGAATTTGATAGTGACTTTACTTACTTTTCTAGTCATGATTTATCTCTTGGTTTTTTCTGCCCAAAAATTAGCACAAGTCCCTTCTGTTGGAGAAACTTTGGAAAAATATAGTAGATGGTTTATTGCCGTTGTCTATTTAGGATTGGGGATGTATATCCTGATTGAAAACAACAGCTTTGACATGCTATGGGCTGTGTTAGGCTAGGAGAAAAAATTATGAAAAAAGATAGTATCTGTCAAGTGGATGTTATAAATCAACAAAATGTTACAACCGCAACGAACTACCTTGAAAAGGAAAAAGTCCAAAAATCACTTCGCATTTTATCAAAATTTACCGATAATAAACAGATAAATATCATCTTTTATCTCCTTGCCGTCGAAGAACTCTGTGTCTGCGATATAGCCTGTTTATTAAATCTCAGTATGGCATCTGCCTCCCACCATCTTCGTAAACTAGCCAATCAAAACATCTTGGACACTAGAAGAGAGGGGAAAATTATATATTATTTTATAAAGGATGAGGAAATCAGAGATTTTTTTAATCAACTAGGATAACAACTATTTTTACTACTTTTCCATGATTATAGGGAGATTATAATCGTTGTTGTTTCAACGGTAGCAAACTGGTTTTTACATAAAGTAATTGATAAACCCAATATAGATCAGAAAGAATTACTTGAAGCTACCGCACAATATAGAAAGTTATTGATACCTGACCTAATAATTAAAGGAGTGGGATTGATTCTATCCTTAATTGTCTATCCTCCGATTATGATGTATAGTGTTTTAATTGCGGCATTTTATATCATAACTTTAAAAACACTATCTGAAAAAAGAGTGAATAACTAAAAAAATGGTGATCAAAGTTAGGTGTATTATTTTAATGCTTACAGACCTAAACTATTCCCCTATTTATAATCTATTGATTCATATTTTATGAAATTAATCAGTAGATATCGTTCTGAAAAGCCTTGATAATACGCTGTTTTTAGTCCAACTGAAACCCATACTTTCCAAACCAGGCTTGAAAAAAGCTCGTAAAGCATCACAATTTAGTAAACGTTAAAACTTATTTAAACTTATTGAAAGCATTTCGTATCAAAAATACGGGATGCTTTTTCTGTTCACCCCAAATTTTTGTAACTAGGTGATACTTGAAATTAATACAAATTTGGTTGTTTTTGATAAATCTAAGCAACACTACATGATGAAGTGAAAGGGGATGAATCTTTGATAGTATTCACTTATTGTGAAATATGATATATTTATTAATTAGATGGATGAATACTTCTAGAGTTAAATATAGTATAATAGGGACATACTTTTTGGTTTATTTTTGTTTGTAGTCGGATTATGAAAGAATATCCAATATTATGCGATAAGATAGAATGTTACAAAAAAGAAAGGGGATGCAATCCGATGAAGAAAGACAGATTAATTGTATTGACAGATGCTGTTCTAGCAATTATTATGACCATCTTGGTTTTAGAGTTAGAAAAACCAACAACACCAAGTCTTGAAGCTTTTTGGGATTTACGGCAAAATTTCTTTGCTTGTTTTCTTTCCTTTTTCTGGTTGGGATCGTTATGGATGGCACTAAACACATTATGGGAAAAGGTTGAGAAAATTTCCTCAGAAATTATTTGGTGGAATTTGTTTCTACTCTTGGAGCGGCAGGAGTTCTCTTTGGAGAATTTCATGCCATCCAAGATACCAGTCTGAATGATGTGGTGGACCGGATCTATATAAATGTCAAGGATTTACCGTTTCAGTCCTTGGGAGCTTTAGCTAATATCCTGTCTGATATTAAGAAGGGACTGATTCAAGACAGTCATATCTGGTCTTTCTTCCAGTCATTTTTCAAACAATATCAGTTGATAATCAGCTTAAATCAGATCTATCAGTTTGTCTATCTTTCTCTGATGGAGATCATGTCCTATCTTCACTTTGATTATTGGAAAAAAACGGCTCGGTCAGGAGCTAGTATGAATAAGGAGAACAAATGAAACGTTTAAAAATGTTATGGCATATTATGCAGGTTACGGGTTTTACTCGGTTTGCTCTGAGTTTTGTGACCTTTGTTTTTGGGTCAGGAGGCGTGCTTTTCCTAGTTGAACCTGCTATCACAAATTACGGAGACGGTCTTTGGTATGCTTTTGTGACTTCGACGACTGTCGGCTACGGGGATCTCCTAGCTGTGACCTTGATTGGAAGGATTACCAGTGTCTTCTTGACGATTTATGGGCTCATATTTTTTGGCTGTTTATCAGCTGTTATTTTTAATTATTATACCAATTTAAATAAGGAAAGAGGAGAGGACAAATGACTGCCAATTATTCAACACGGGAATACCGTGAGAAATTATACGATGACCTTCATGTTCGATTGAGAGATACAGCGATTTTGATGTGTGCAATTTTTATTGCCTCTATCGGACTAAATATGAATTCAACAGCTGTCATTATAGGAGCCATGTTGATTTCACCTCTCATGACACCGATTGTTGGACTGGGATTCGGTTTAGCTATTTTTGATACGCGTTTAATCAAGCAATCTCTAGAGGTTTTATTGACTCAAGTGTTGGTCAGTTTGCTTGTCTCGACTCTGTATTTCTGGATTTCTCCCTTGTCTTATGCAAGTAGCGAGTTGATTGCACGAACCTCTCCAACCATTTGGGATGTCCTCATTGCTATTGCTGGTGGGATTGCTGGTGTGATCGGTTCAAGGAAAAAAGAAGCAAACAATATCGTGCCAGGAGTAGCCATTGCTACAGCTCTGATGCCGCCTATCTGTACTGCTGGCTATGGTTTAGCTAATGGGAATGTACGATTTTTATTGGGGGCTCTCTATCTTTTCTTGATCAACTGTGTCTTTATCATGCTAGCCAACATTGTTGGAACAAGAATTTTGATGAGAAAATCTCCTTTAACTTCATTTAAAGAGCTGAGCATTAAAATGAGAATTGGCTTGATATCTTTGATTGTATTGTTGATTCTTCCAGCTAGCTATTCGGCAGTTACTCTGACAATAGAACAAGCGCGCAAAGAAGGGATCAAACAGTTTGTAGGAAAAGAGTTCGCCAATTATACGGTTATTAATCAAGTCTACAAGTCAAGTAACAATGAATTGGTCTTGACGGTTGTTGGAGATCCGATTTCAGAAGAAGAATTAGAAACACTCCACCAAAAACAAGCCTCTTACGGTATTCAATCTGTTCAATTGAAAGTGAATCAAGTTCAGAACTCGCCAACATACAT
>NZ_RJMM01000027.1 GCF_003943655.1 Streptococcus sanguinis | reverse complement strand
TAGTAACTACTCAACTTTTAGGTCAATCTCTTTACTAAAGAAAACAGGACTATTAAGATGAGATATAATAACATCCAAATAAGAACTGTTTCAATCCCCAAACTCAATAACACTATCCGGCGCATCACTAAACAAAGTTACATGCCCTACTCTACGGTTGCGCTTGTCTTCTATGGTCACTTATTTATCGCCCACTCCGCTGCTTTCTGTGCATGGATCACTGTTGTGTCGTAGAGAGGCAGGTCAGTGTCGGATTGCTTGACGAGGAGAACTATCTCGGTACACCCCAAGATAACAGCTTCAGCGCCTGCTTTTTTCAAATCATCTATAATGGTAAGATAAGTCTGCTTTGAGCTTTCTTTGATATCTCCTAGACAGAGCTCGTCATAAATGATCCGATTGACCTCTGTAATACCAGCTTGGTCTGGAATCAGCACTTCTAACCCAGATTCTATTAATTTCTCCTTATAAAAATCTTGAGTCATGGTGTACTTGGTTCCTAGGAGGCCGACTTTTTGAATACCGTCAGCCAACAAGGCCTGCGCAGTTGCCTGCGCAATATGCAAGATTGGAATCGTAATCTTTTCTTGTATCTGCGGAGCAACCTTGTGCATGGTGTTGGTACAAATAACGATGAAATCCGCACCTGCTTGCTCCAAGCGCTGAGCAATATCTGTCAAAAGTTGACCGCTTTTCTCCCAGTTCCCGACTGCCTGATAATGTTCAATCTCTGCAAAATCAACACTGTAAAGCAGAATCTTGGCTGAATGCAAGCCACCCAGCTCTTTTTTGATGGTTTCGTTGATTATTTGGTAGTAAGATGTGGTACTTTCCCAACTCATACCGCCAATCAGACCGATAGTTTTCATAGGCTAATTAAATTCCTCCTTGCTTATCGCCACCGACGGATAGTGTGGCAAGCTACTTAGAGCTGTATCCAAAGGCAAATCATAGATAGCCAGATAATTGTCTGGATATTGAATCTTTAATTCCTGATATTTGGCTTTTACTTTTTCATGGTCGGCGCTGGCAAAGAGCACTTCCACAACAGCAGTTTCTTTGCCTTCTTCCACAAAAGCATTGACGATGATTTGAATCATAAACCTACCTCTGATAGTCTTCAACCGTTTTTGTTGTATACATTATATCCCTGAAATAAAATTTTTTATAATATATTGCAACTTATTTAAAAAACCAACTATTATTTCATCATTTTCATCAATATAACGACTACTTTTCAAAACAATAATTACAAATCGCCTATCATAAGTAAAAGCTTGAACAGTTAGGTAATACACTAATAACACTAAAATTATCATTAACATTAATTGCCATAACCCCCCAATAAAGCTATTTTGTAAACTACTATTTTCTCCACCTAATAGTTTTGCAAGTTCTTCCTTAGAAACAAGATCTTTTAAAAAGTTAAGATATATCGTACTAGCAAATATTGAAATAGTAGCTAAAATACCACAACTCCAATTTACAAAACTATTTATTTTATTTAAGGAACTTTCTATATCAGAGACTAGTAACTCTATATATTTGGTTTCTAAAAAATTGCCTTTTCTAAAAGTTATCGTTAAATTCTTAAGACTTATTCTCTCAGAAAGAACATTTAATCTATAGAGCATTCCCATAATAAGCAATAAAATAAAAATTATAATAGAATCGCTAGTATTTTGTGAATACCTAACAGAGAAAACCAACAATAAAATTCCATAGAGCAACATATACTTTAATGCTTTGTTCATAAGAGAATCAACCAAACTTATTTGGCTTCTTAATAACTTTTTTATCTCAAAATATTCTAGTGGCATTTCACTTCACCTAAAAAATCAATCCCTTTCCAGCAGTAGTTGACTGACTTCTCTTGCTGACTTTATCAGATACGACAAGCCTAGTCAACTTTGCAGGGGTAAGACGACGGACCTTATAACTGGGGTCCTGTCTTACTCCCCAAACTCCTCCACCTCGTCCGGCACACTACTAAACAAGGTCACATGCCCCATTTTACGGTTGTGCTTCGCTTCTATTTTACCATACAGGTGGAGGTGGGCGCTTGGATTTTCTGTGACATATTTTTCAGCGGCCTCGACGTGCTGGCCGAGAACATTGAGCATAACGGCAGACGCATGCAGTTTAATAGTTGGCAATGGTGCTCCAAGAACGCCTAAAATATGGGTGTCAAACTGCGAGAAATCGCAGGCTTCGATAGAGTAGTGGCCAGAGTTGTGTGGCCGTGGGGCAATCTCATTGACGATGATGTCATCAGCTGTCGCAAACATTTCCACGCAGAGAGTACCAGAGAGGTTCAATTGTTCTGCTATTCGCACTGCCATGGCTTTGGCTTTATCTGCTAGCCTTTCCGAAATGCGAGCTGGCACGATGGTCTTAGACAAGATATTGTTGCGGTGAATATTTTCCTGAACTGGGAAAACTGTCACATCCTTGCCATTTCCGGACACGATGACGGAAATTTCAAGGTCAAAGTTGACAAATTCTTCCAAGACACAGGCTGCTGAATCGGCTAGCGCATAGGCTTCTTCCAAATCTTCTTCCGAGCGAATAACCTTTTGCCCATGGCCATCATAGCCACCAGTCGCAGTCTTGAGGACATAGTTTTTCGATAGGTCGATATCTGCCAAGTCTTGGCTGGAAGTCACGGCCTTGTAGGGTGCCACGGTGACTTGGGCCTTGTTTGCGAGAAAGTCCTTTTCAAAGATCCGATTTTGAGAAATGCGGAGCAGGTCAGTCCCTTGAGGTAGCTGACCATCCTTAATGACAGCATCCAAACCGTCAGCATCAACATTTTCAAACTCATAGGTCAGGACATCGCATCGCTCAGCCAGCTGACGCAGAGCATCCACATCATTATAAGGCGCTACGATAACCTCAGCCACGCGAGAGGCTGGACAGTCCGCCGCAGGATCGAGCGCGATGACCTTGTGCCCCATGTAGATAGCAGAAATGGCCATCATCTGACCCAGCTGACCGCCACCAATGATTCCGATTGTTTTAGATGAGCTCATTTGACGACTCCTCTGCGATTTTTCCTTGTTCTTCTGCAAAATCTGCTAGCGCTGCTGCTAGGTCTTGATCTTCAATGGCCAAGATCCGAAGGGCAGTCAGGGCAGCGTTTGTCGCTCCCGCTTCCCCAATAGCCATAGTTGCCACAGGCACACCACCCGGCATCTGCACGATAGAGTAAAGGGAGTCCAGACCGCTGAGAGCGCGTGATTTGACTGGTACACCAATGACAGGCAGAGTGGTTTTTGCTGCGACCATACCTGGTAAATGGGCTGCGCCTCCAGCACCTGCAATAATGACCTTGATACCGCGACTCCGTGCTTCCTCGGCATGTCTAAACATGAGGTCTGGTGTACGGTGGGCAGAGACAACTTTCTTTTCGTAGGCTACACCAAAGCGGTCTAAGACTTCGGCGGTTTTTTGCATGGTTGCCCAGTCGGATTTGGAGCCCATGATGATGGAAATAATTGGTTTCATATTAAGATACAAAGGGACGATTCGCTTGTGAAAAATCCCGTAGAAAAATAGGAAAACTAACAACGACGGTTACGTCTAGGCAGTTTTATCTTTTTTCCTAGGGATTTAGTCCCGTGTTCAGTTCCTTTCATTTTTATGTTATAGCATTTTTTGTTATTTGCGAAAATCCCGTAGAAAAGAATAAGTAAACTAACGGAATGTTCCTTTTTCTATTTGAATAAATGAAGTCATTTATTCAAAGATTTTTTAGGGTGGCTGCTTCTACACTGTAATGTTTAACAGTATTATTGACCAGTTTTGTGACACTTCCAGGATTTATCAATAATCGGATTATAATAATGGCAAGAGGAATAAAACTCAAAAAGTCTTTCCAAACTGGGGTTAAAACCTCTTCACTGTCACTTTTAAAAAGTCAGTGCCCTATGGTTTGTAATATCATTCTTCTGCTCTTGGTTCTTTCAGCAGTGCCGATAAGCAAAGCCATCAGGCTATGCGTCCCTACCCCTGCTTGCCCAACACTAACATCAGATTTGGAATAGCAGCCATTGGCTAACTCTATCATGATTTTTGGGAAGTTAACTCCTGCTTTGTAGGCATTAGCAGGTTCAACCATTCTAGGATTGCATTCTATGTAATAAAAATAACCGTCGGTACGTATAAAATCTAAAGTTAAAGCACCATGCCATTGTAAAAATTGACCTAATTTTTCGACATGCTCTCTCGTTTTCTCAGATTCTATACTTAATCTAGCAGCAGCTGAACCACCGGCACCAGAACCCACTTTAACACTAGAATGAACTGCAAGTAACTGACCATGATGAAATACTGCTTGAACCTGACCATAATCTCCGACTATGTCTTGCTGAACCATCCATTTTTCATCATTGGCTAATAAAACGTCCGCAGCTCTCGCCAAATCTTCCTTACTTGTGATTTTATAAACCAAACGACCGGCAGTACCATAGTCTGCCTTTAGCCAATAAGGATAAGGAAGAGAAACAGATTCTAAATTTTCCACACGCTCCCATTTAGGAATTGGCAGATTTAACTGATCCGAAATTTCAGCAAACGCAATCTTCCCAGCCAGCTTTTCAATTTGTTCTTTATCAGCAAGCGCTACTGGCAAACGAGTTGGTAAAAAATTTCCCCCATTTGCCAATAACCAGCCTTCCTCATGTGTCGGCAAAATAGCTGCATAATTTTTTTGATGAAGCAGCTGATTAACTTGTTTCAAGTAATCTAAAGGAAAACGATTTATATCAACTGTCGGAATTCTATGAGTGAGTCGACTGAATGTTGCAATAGAAAACTTATCAGGAGACAGGACATCAACTTTGTAGCTCTCTTTTAGCAATACTGTTAGAGTCTCTCTTGAAGTTAAGCTAGAACCTTCTAAAAATAGCAGTCTGTTTTTCATTTTTCAAACACCAGAATTCTATATTCAAGCCTCACGGCTCAAAGTTTAATACATTTGATTTACAAAGCCTTGCTTCCGATATCCGTTCGGTAAAAGAGACCTGTAGTGTCTTGTTTTTTTAGTTGGTCGTAGATTTTTTCCTGCGCAGCTGATACGGTATCTGCTGTGGTGACCAGCATGTAAACTCGGCCGCCATTCGACAGCAGTGCTCCGCTATTTTCCGCAAACTTAGCCCCAGCATAGTAGGTGATGATGTCGCCGTCTGTTTTGTCCGGCAGAGGCAGGCCTTTCTCATAGTCCAGCGGGTAGCCCTCTGAAGCGACAACCACGCCAAGGGTCACGCCCTCATCCAGCCAAGTGATAGCCGGCTCCTTCTTGTCCAAAATGTCCGTGATGTTCTGCGCAAAGTCAGACGTCAGGCGCGGCAGGATAATCTGGGTCTCTGGGTCACCGAAGCGCGAGTTGAACTCAATGACCTTAGGACCATCTGCTGTCAGAATCAGCCCAGCATAGAGCACGCCCAGATAAGGTCGTCCCTCAGCTATCATGCCTTCGAGAACTGGCTTGATAATGGTCTCAACCGACTGTTCCACCACGATTTGTGGCAGGTGAGGCACTGGCGCATAAGCTCCCATACCACCTGTATTGGGCCCCTTGTCACCATCATAGGCCCGCTTGTGATCCTGGGCCGTCGGCAGGATGTAAAACTTATCGCCATTGACAAAGGCAAAGAGGGAGAACTCCTCGCCGTCCAGGAACTCTTCGATAACCACGCGCGCACCCGAGTCGCCAAATTTATTATCCAAGAGCATATCGTGAGCTGCTTCGACCGCCTGCTCCACAGTCTCCGCTACGACCACGCCCTTACCCAGAGCCAAGCCGTCCGCCTTGACCACGATAGGCGCCCCCTGCTTTTCGATGTAGGATTTGGCTTCCTCAAAGTCGGAAAATGTACCATAGGCTGCTGTCGGAACACCGTATTTGACCATGATTTCCTTTGCAAAATCCTTGGACCACTCCAGCTCCGCTGCTAAACGAGAGGGACCGAAAGCCTTGAGCCCAGCTTGGTTAAAATCATCTACAATTCCAGCTGCCAAGGCATCATCTGGACCAATAAAGGACCAAGCAATGTCATGCTCCTTGGCAAATTCGATTAGTTTAGAATGTTCGGAAATTCCAATATTAACCAAATCCAACCCATCCAAGGTCATGCCATCATTTCCAGGAGCGACAAAAACCTGCTCCACATCCCGAGACTCCAACAACTTCTTGGCAATCGCATGCTCACGACCGCCTGAACCAACAACTAAAAGCTTCATAGCCAAGATACCTCAATATCCAATATCACAGGCGCTTACGCACCAAGTTAACACATTACGTAAAAATCACCGCATTTTTACGAATTATTTATCTAAATTATACCATAATCGTTCGTTTTATTCCATTCTAATGAGAAAAAGAATGTCTCTTCTATCTGATTGCCGTAATTGTTGTTGTCTTCAGCCTTCTCCTTTTTGAGTGGATTGTACCCATTGTAGACAAAAAATATTCAGGGCTTGTCAAATTTACTATCATTTTCAAATAAGTTTTCCGAATAATACAGGTGGGCCCATCCAAAACCATTCTCACAAAGGAGTTTTATGAAGAAATATCAAAAACTGTTTTTATTATCCGGAGCTGTCCTAGGTCTCTTTGCGAGCCACTCAACAGTTCATGCGACCGAAACGCCTGAATCTGAAGTCAAAATTCTAGGCCCTACTGATCGTGCCAGCAATGTCGATGTGACTGTGAACGATCGTACAGCCTCTATTAGTTATACCCGTTCCCAAGCTCAAGAACCTTATCTTATTGCTCATGCTGTTTGGTCTGAAGAAAACGGACAAGATGATTTGAAATGGTATGATACACCACAAACACCCATCACTGACATTGACTTAAGCAACCATCCAGGATATGGTACGTTTCATGTTCATACTTACATACGGATAGGAGAGCGCTTGGTAGCTCTAAATGCCACTACCTTTCATGTAGATAAACCAGCTAGTAAAACGAATGCATCCGTCTCAGGAGGTACAGGACGCATTAGTTTTTCCCGTAACAAAGACCAAACTCACTCAAAGATTGTCCATGCTGTCTGGTCAGAGGAAAAAGGCAGCGACGACCTTCAGTGGTATGACGCAGGAGAAGAATCAACTGAGTTTAATCTATCCAAACATCGTGGTTATGGACGATACTTCGTTGACACTTACGAAAATGTAAACGGAAAAATGATTTTTCTATCTGGTACTACATTCCATCTTGAAAATCCGAAACCGATAATCGAAACCAGCTTCCCTCAAACCGGTATCATGGAAATTACTGTCAAAAACGTACCTGACACCATGCATCGAATTGTTCTTCCAACTTGGTCTGATAAGAAAGGACAAGATGATCTACAATGGTACGAAGCAAGCAAAAATTCGGATGGCAGCTACAGCGCTCGGGTGGAGCTCAGAAAGCATAACTACGACACTGGGACTTACAATATCCACCTTTACGGCCAAAGCTATGTTCAACCGGAATCAACTGGTATAACAGGAACGACAGTTCAAGTTGACAGCGGAAAATTACCTTCAGACGAGGAACAGAAACCTCTTTTTACGGTGGAAAATATCAACCCCAAACAAGGGACCTACACCGTGAAAACTACCGAAACTAGCTTATCTAAACCTATTCAATCTGTCCGGGTGCCAATTTGGAGCACTAGCAATCAGAGCAATCTTAAATGGTATGCAGCCACTCCTAACGGAGATGGCTCCTTCAGCGCAAGCTTTGATATCCGTAATCATCAGGCTTTGTCTGGAACCTATAACAACCATGTGTATGTCACCTATAAGGACGGCAGTGAGCGTAGCTACGCAGCAGATGCCGTCTCAATGTCTACCGACCAAATTCAAGCCAAGGTTGCAGTCAGGAAAACTGAGGCTAATCGCTATGAGGTGACAGTGACAGACGCCTACGGAGATGGCGATATTATTCTGCCAACTTGGTCAGAAGTCAATGGGCAAGATGATATCAAATGGTATACTGCAAATAAGGTCGGCAATGGAACCTACAAATTCACCGTGGACACTCAGAAACACAAGGGGAGCGGTCTATTCCATACCCATGTCTATCGTAGAAAAGCGGGACAACTGACTGGCCTGACTGGAACTAGCTATCAGGTTGAGAAATCAAGCGTTCAATCAGCTAATATTCAGCCAAACTATGCCGCTGCTAATGCGACAACTTATCCTGTCGGCCAATGCACTTGGGGAGCCAAGGCTCTAGCTCCTTGGGCAGGAAATTACTGGGGCAACGGCGGTCAATGGGCAGCTAGTGCCAGAAGAGCTGGATTCCGTACCGGCAGTACGCCTGAGGTTGGCGCCATCGCCTGCTGGGATGACGGCGGCTACGGCCACGTCGGTGTCGTGACTCATGTCGAATCCAATACCCGCATCCAGATTCAAGAGTCTAACTACCTCGGCAAGCAGTACATCAGCAACTTCCGTGGCTGGTTTGACCCAACTGCTTCCTACTGGGGCCGCCTGACCTATATCTACCCTAAATAAGTCGCTTTCGCACTCCTCAAAACCACTTCAAACCAGTGCTTTGAGCAGACTGCTCCTGTTTAGTTTGTTAATGAATTTCATTGAGTATAAGCCTACTCAAAAATCCTCGGGTCAAGCCGAGGATTTTTTCTATTTCTTAATGCCTAAAATGCCGTACGCCAGTGAAAATCATGGTTAAGCCATGCTTGTCAGCCGCGATAATAGATTCCTCATCACGGACGGATCCACCCGGCTGGATGATAGCTCTGATACCAGCTGCCGCGATTTCTTCGATATTGTCTGCAAAGGGGAAGAAGGCATCAGAAGCCAGAGCAGCACCGTCAAGGCGTTCTTTGGCCTGCTCAATAGCAATCTTGACAGAAGCCACACGGTTGGTCTGACCAGGACCGACTCCCAGCACCTGACGGTCATTGGTAATGATGATACCGTTGGATTTGACATATTTGATGGACTTCCAAGCAAATTCCAAAGCCACACGCTCCTGCTCACTCGGCTGCCGCTTGGTCACGACCTGCCAATCAGCTGGATTTTCCTCGATAACATCTTGGTTTTGCACGAGGAGACCACCCAGAACACCAGTCACTTCCTTCTCGGCTCCAGAAGCTGCCTGAGCATCAAAAGCCAATTCCAAAATCCGCAAATTTTTCTTTTTATTGGTCAAAATCGCTAGCGCTTCTGCCGTGTAGCTCGGTGCGATGATAATTTCCAGAAAAATACCGTGCATCTTCTCAGCTGTCGCAGCGTCTACTTCGCGGTTGAGGACAACAATCCCTCCAAAAATAGAAACTGGATCAGACTCATAAGCATAGTCCCAAGCTGTCTCAATATCATCCGCCTGACCAATACCGCAAGGATTCATATGCTTCAGGGCCACAACAGTTGGTCGATCCTTAAAATCTCGAATAATCCGAACGGCCGCATCCGCATCACGAATGTTGTTGAAAGACAACTCTTTTCCATTCAGCTGCTTGGCGGAAGCGATGGAATAGTCTAGTGGCAAAGCAGTCTGATAGAAAACCGCATCCTGCTGAGGGTTTTCCCCATAGCGCATGGGCTGCTTGAGCTCATAGGTCAAGGTCAGCTTCTCAGGCTTGCTTTCGCCCACCTGATTCGTGAAATAGTCCGCAATTAAGGCATCATAAGCAGCTGTGTGACGGAAAACCTTAGCTGCCAAACGTTGCCGCGTTTCATAGGTCGTTTGGCCATTTGCTGCCAACTCGTCCAAAACCACAGCATAGTCAGCAGGATCTACCACAACCGTTACGCTGGCATGGTTTTTAGCCGCAGAGCGAAGCATTGATGGACCACCGATGTCAATATTCTCCACCGCATCCGCATACTCTACACCTGGCTTGAGAATGGTTTCTTTAAAAGGATAAAGGTTCACCACGACCAGGTCAATGAGCTCAATCTGATTGTCCTTGGCCGCTTGCAAGTGGCTATCCAAGTCCCGACGAGCCAAGAGACTCCCGTGAATGTTGGGATGGAGGGTCTTGACACGGCCGTCCATCATCTCTGGAAAACCAGTCACATCATCGATAGCAATGGTCCCCACTCCTTCATTATCTAGAGCCACCTTGGTACCACCGGTTGAGATGATATCCCAGCCCAGAGCTTTCAGCTCTTTCGCAAATTCTACAATGCCTGTCTTGTCTGATACACTGATTAAGGCTTTTTTCGTCATTCTATTCCTCTTTCTTTAGGTCCAAGCGCATAGCGACTTCGTTATTTTCTTCTATAAATCCTGTTTCCTGAAAACCCAGACTAGTCAGCAGGTGCTTCATTTTTTCATTTCCAACCACATAATCTGCAATAATATGACTGCAAGCTCTATCCATATGAGCCTCTTTGATTAGAACTTCCAAGGCTTTTCGTCCATAACCTCTTCCTTGGTACTGCTGACCAATCATTATCCGCCAGATAAAGTATTCCGCTTCATCCTTGTCTATTTCCAGCAGAAGAAAGCCAACCACTTGCTCATCCCAATAGATTGCCATCGGAAACACATCTTCATTTTTCCGGTAGAGCCATGCGTCAGCTAAAGAGCGCACATTTGGAGCTACGAAACGTGCTCGTTCATCAGCTTCAGATATTTTCAAATCCAGCACTGCCTGAAAACTGCTCTCATCTACTAATTTCAGCTCAATCATTTTTTCTCCTAGCAATATTGCACAATCAAAACTTGATTTACTTCTTACCTTCTCCCCACCCCTAAACTCTCCAGCACTTGAGGATAGAGTTGATACTCGGCGGCATGGATGCGTTCTTCAAAACTTTCAATCGTATCATCAGCTAGTCGCGGCACGCGCACTTGCTGGATAATCTTACCAGTGTCAACACCCGAATCCACCCAGTGAATGGTCACGCCACTTTCAGAGACACCAGCCTGCCAAGCATCCTCGATGCCATGAGCTCCTGGAAATTCGGGCAGATAGGCTGGGTGGATATTGATGATACGGCCTTCATAAGCACTAAGCAAGGTTGGCCCGACAATTTTCATATAACCTGCTAGGCAAACCAAGTCAATCTTGTGTTCATCAAGCAGGTCTACAATGGCTTGCTCGTAAGCCGCCTTACTGTCAAACTCTCTAAGCTCAAAGGCATAGCTTTTGACACCTAGCTTATCCGCCCGCCCGAGCACATAGGCATCGCGATGGTCTGAAAAGACAAATTCAACAGGAAACTGCTCAGCAATCACTTGGAAATTTGATCCATTGCCCGAAGCAAAAACGGCAATTTTTTTCATTTGATAAGGACACTTTCACTTTCTTTTTTGACAATCCGGCCAACTTCATAAACAGGCTCGTCAAGAAGTTCTTTGACACGATTCACATTTTCAGGAGCTACGGCCAAAATCATCCCTAGCCCCATATTGAAGATTTCAAACATTTCTTGGTGCTTGATGTGACCATATGTTTCTAGGGCCTTAAAAATCGGCAAGACTGGAATCTTGTCTTCTTCAATCTCAGCAGCCAAGTCATCAGCAAACATGCGGGGCACATTTTCTATAAAACCGCCACCAGTAATATGGGCAATCCCATGAACCAGCTTTTCCTTAATCAGCGGCAGCAAAGCCTTGACATAGATACGAGTCGGCTCAAGCAGGATTTCTTTAAGTTGCTTACCTTCCAATTCTGGTAAGACTTCTTCACCAGTGTAGTCTGCGAAGACACGACGAACGAGAGAATAACCATTTGAATGGATGCCACTTGACGCCAATCCCAGAAGGACATCACCCTCAGCGACTTTAGAGCCGTCAATAATCTCTGACTTCTCAGCAACCCCAACTGCAAAACCAGCCAGGTCATAGTCATCTTCACCGTACATGCCAGGCATTTCAGCGGTTTCTCCACCAATCAAAGCAGCTCCAGACTGGACGCAGCCTTCAGCCACACCGGCAACAACTTGCTCTAGCTTTGCTGGCTCATTTTTCCCAGTGGCAATATAGTCCAGGAAGTAAAGAGGCTCAGCCCCTGCAGCGATGATGTCGTTGACACACATAGCCACACAGTCCTGCCCAATGGTATCGTGTTTGTCATACTGAATGGCCAGCATGAGCTTGGTTCCGACCCCATCCGTACCAGAAATTAGCACTGGCTCCTTGACCCCAGTCTGAGATAGGTCGAACATGCCGCCAAAGCCACCCAGCGCCCCCATGACGCCAGCCCGCTCTGTACGTGCTACATGTTTTTTGATTCGCTCAACAACTTCGTAACCCGCTTCAACATCCACACCGGATTGAGCGTATGCATTTTTACTCATTCCAATCCCTCCTTTTGGTACTCGGTCCACTTGAGAATTAAATCCTTTTCAAATTCATCAATCTGTTGAAGATTCTCATGTAAGAATTTGATTAAACTATTGAATGTCTCTGTAAGCAATAAATTTTCTTCAGAAGCATCAAAACTTAAAAATCTATTTGATGTATTAAATCCATATTTACTATAACTACTATGAGTTACCGTAGCCAACTTCTTAGACTGAACTTCTGTCTGATTCTTTAAAGAAATAGATAGATATACAGCGGCCTGAAAATTATCGTAAGTAATTTCATAAAAATATGACGAACCTGTTAACCATTCTCTATTATTATCATTAATAACATTCTCTAAAAAATCATCTAGCTGTTTTGTCCTAAATCGCAAAAAAGTTTTAGAGCAATATTTTTCGTTAAATATTAATCTATTCTGCTCGCTTAGACTATTTAGAATCTCAATAAGTTTTTCACGAAAAACGCTGGTAGTGGGTCGATTATCAATAATAAGATCCAAAATTTCCTTGTATTTAAAATAAATTTCTGCACTCAATTCTTTCAACTCTAAATCATTCAAAATATTTCTCCTAATATTGTCATTGTATTCTTTGATAATATAAGCTACTTTATCATCAGTACTATCATCGTGGAATAACTCTTCTAAAATGTCTGAAACTTCTTTGTAAGAAAGTAACTTCCAATAATTTCTTTCCTCAATACTAGCATCTACTGGACTATCTCCATTAGGCGTCAAGTAAATATATATATTCCGGTATCCAACATAGGAATTCTCAACAAATGTTCGATACTTTGTAAGTTGATTATCATGATCAGAAGTAAATATTTTATTTTCAATGATAAGATTAAATTTATACTCCGAGTTAGAAAATAGAATATCAATATTATTTTTACTTTCTCTAAAAACTTCCCCTTTAGAAAAGTCTTTCAATAACACCTCTGTTGTTTCTATCTCAGGTACTACTAAATTATTCTGAATAACTTTAAGTAAAAATTTTTTCAAAAATTTATCTTTTAAATAATGATTTTCTCTTGGATCAAGCAACCATGCTAGGACTCGGCTATGACGGATTTCTGCACTTTCTATTCCAAGAATCTCAAAAATATTTACACCAGTGAGCCATTTTGAAAAATCTTTTTCTGATTGATTTTCAAGATAAAGCAAAAAATTAGCTAGTTTGTCCTCATTTATCAAACCTTATCTACCTCTCAATAAAAACTCGTCTTCTCCTTCAGGCTTTCCAGATAGCGCTCTTCATAGTCATAGAGCGGAGTTGGGTACTGACCGTCAAAGTAAGCCACACAAAGTCCGCCATTCGGAGCGTCCGTCTCAATACCAACTGATTCAATGAGACCTTCCAGCGACAGGTAGGTCAGGCTGTCAGCTCCGATAATTTCACAAACCTCATCAACCGTATGATTGGCCGAGATGAGCTCGCGTCGATTCTGAATATCAATACCGTAGAAACATGGATATTTTAGTTCTGGACTGCCGATAGCCACATGGACTTCAGCTGCACCTGCATCTCGTAGGAGCTGGACGATACGTCGGCTGGTTGTTCCCCGCACAATAGAATCATCCACCATGACCACACGCTTGCCCTTGACAATGCTGGAAACAGCAGATAATTTCATACGAACTCCTTGCTCTCGCAACTCCTGCGTCGGTTGGATAAAAGTCCGTTGGATGTATTGATTTTTAATCAGGCCCATTTCATTTGGTAGGCCAGACTCTTCGGAAAAGCCAGAGGCCGCTGACAGGGAAGAATTAGGCACACCGACAACGATATCCGCCTCATGTTGGAATTCTTGAGCCAGCCTGCGGCCCATCCGTTTGCGGGCTGCATGGACATTGACCCCGTGAATAACGCTATCCGGCCGAGCGAAATAGACATATTCCATTGAGCAAATAGCCAGCTGGGCATCTGTCGTATAGCTGTCATAGGTCACGCCTTCATCATCGATAATCACGATTTCCCCTGGCTCAAGGTCGCGCACCCATTCAGCACCCACCACTTCAAAAGCACAGGTTTCACTGGAAACGACCCAGGCCCCATTTTTCATGCGACCGATGGACAGAGGACGAAAGCCATTAGGATCCAGCGCAGCGTAGAGCTTGTCCTCTCTCATGATGAGATAGGCAAAGCCGCCCTGAACTCGTCTCAAGGATTCCTTGAGCTTATCTAAGAAACTTTCCTGCTTACTATGGCGAATCAAGTGCATGAGAATTTCCGTATCAGACGAGCTGGCAAAGATGGAACCCTTCTTTTCCAACTCCCGTCTCAGTGAATGGGCATTGGTCAGATTGCCATTATGCGCCAAACCCATCTGCATATCATAGAAACTGAAGAAGAAAGGCTGGACATTGTTAATAGAGGCTCCACCAGACGTCGCATAGCGGACATGGCCGATAGCTGCTTCTCCTGTCAGATTATCCAAATCTGCTGGGTTTCTAAAAACCTCTGCAACCAATCCCAAATCTCGGTGGCGTTTGAGCTTTCCATGGTCGTTTGACAGGATACCAGCTCCTTCCTGACCGCGGTGCTGCAGACTATGGAGTCCGAAATAGGTGACCTGAGCCGCCTGTGGATGGCCCCAGATTCCAAAAATACCGCACTCTTCATTCAGTGACTTTACTTCGTATGTCATTGTTTTACCTAAATTCTTTTGTCTTGTAAAAGGGAGAAAACCTGGCCTTTCAGGCCAAGCAGACTCCTTTTTTGATTGCTTGCTTTTGCAAGCCAACTTTATTCGTGACTCGCTTGGAAATAACGAACGGCGCTTTCAAACAATTTCTGGTCTTTCTGATCTGGAATATTTTGGAAAAGTCCGTCTTCATAACGCTCTGAGTGGCCCATCTTGCCAATGATTTGGCCGTTCTTGCTCATAATTCCTTCGATAGCATAGAGAGAGCCGTTTGGATTATACTTACTGTCCATGCTTGGCTGACCATCAAAGTCTACGTACTGACTCCAAATCTGACCATTGTCACGCAGTTCAGCAAATTCCTCAGCCGTCACGACAAATTTCCCTTCACCATGTGAAACCGGAATGACATGGATATCTCCCACTTGCACACCAGCCAGCCAAGGCGAGTTGGTATTGGCAATGCGGGTTTCAACCATCTTGGCCACGTGCTGGTTGGCATCATTGTAAAAGAGAGTTGGACTGCTGGCACCTGCATCTTCGAAATTTCCGTAAGGAAGAAGACCAGATTTAACCAGAGCCTGGAAGCCATTACAGATACCAATGATGAGGCCGCCGCGAGCGATGAAAGCATCAATGGCTTTCTTGACCTTCTCATTGAGCAGGATGTTGACGATAAACTTAGCTGATCCATCTGGCTCATCTGCAGCAGAGAAACCACCTGCAAAGAAGATGATATTGGACTTGTCAATGTTGTCAACCATACTGTCAACAGACTTGACAATGGCTGCTTCATCCAAAGTAACGAATGGAACTAGATTGACCTTGGCTCCAGCTGCTTCAAAGGCTTTGGCTGAGTCGTATTCTGAGTTGGTTCCAGGGAAGACTGGAATATAAACCAGCGGCTCCGCCACTGTCTCTTTGGCTTTGATAACTGTATCAGCGACAAGAGCTGGCACTTCCTCAATAACTGTTTCCTGTTTAAATTCTGTTGGATAGATAGGCTCTAGTCGGCCTTCAAAGCTTGCCAAAAGCTCTGCTCCCTCAAGCTGGACACCATTGACCATCAGTGTAAAGTCTGGCTTGGTCTGACCAATCTTCACTGCAACTGGAATATCCTGCTCCGGACTGGTAAAGACAAATCCGCCCAACTGCGCCTGCAAAACGGAAGGCAGGTCAGCAATATTCACTTGGGCACCAATACGATTACCAAAGCTCATCAAGGCCAGACTCTCTGCTAGGCCACCGTATTTGACAGCGGAGGCTGCTGTAATCTGATACTTAGCCTGAATATCCGCAAAATTTTCAAAGTTATTCTTGATTAAGTCAAAGTCAATATCTTGTGACAGGATCTGTCCTGGCAGATAGTAGATAGACTCTCCTGCCGCCTTAAACTCTGGAGACAGGATGCGCCCAGCAGTAGAAGTAGTCACGCCAAAAGCTACCAAGGTCGGTGGTACGGTCAATTCTTCAAAAGTTCCGCTCATAGAATCCTTGCCACCAATAGACGGCAAACCGAGCTGAATCTGTGCTTCAATCGAACCAAGCAACGCAGATACTGGCTGACCAAAACGCTCAGCCTGCTTGTCCATCCGCTCGAAGTATTCCTGATAAGAGAAGCGAGCCTTGGACCAGTCCGAACCAGCAGCAACCAAGCGAGCTGTCGCTTCAATCACTGCATAAGCTGCGCCATGATAAGGTGACCAAGCTGCCACATAAGGATTGTAGCCCTGCGCCATCACAGATACTGTCTCAGTCTTGCCGTGCTCCACTGGCAGTTTCTGCACAGAAGCCTCAGTCGGTGTGATTTGGTAGCGCCCGCCAATTGGATGATTGACAGTAGAGCGGCCAACAGAGCTGTCAAAGATTGTCTGCAGCCCCTTTTGACTGGTATGATTGAGGTCGCTGAGCAAGCTCTTGAGGTCCTTCTCCAAAGTCGCTTCAGAAGTCACTGTCTGCCCTGGCAATGCTGCTTGGGTATCCACAACCTTGGCATCCACAACCACACGCACACCGTTGGTGTCCAGAAAACTCCGCTCAATATCGACGATGGTTTCCCCGTTCCAGTGCATGACAAGATTTGGCTTTTCTGTCACTTTTGCAACAACGACTGCCAACAGATTTTCCTTAGCTGCTGCAGCGATAAATTGTTCGACATCTTCTGGGCGGACCACTACTGCCATCCGCTCCTGCGACTCAGAAATCGCGATTTCTGTACCGTTAAGTCCTTGGTATTTGAGCGGTACCTTGTCAAGGTCAATTTCCAGCCCATCTGCCAATTCACCAATAGCCACACAGACACCGCCAGCCCCAAAGTCATTTGATTTCTTGATGAGGCGAGTCACATTGCCATCGCGGAAGAGGCGCTGAATCTTGCGCTCCTCAATAGCATTTCCTTTTTGTACTTCCGCGCCAGCCGTCTCCACAGACGCAGCAGTCTGCACCTTGGACGAGCCAGTGGCACCGCCGACACCATCACGGCCCGTCTTGCCTCCCAGCAAGATAACCACATCACCCGCTGCTGGCTTTTCACGGACAACATTTTCCTTAGGAGCTGCTCCAACAACTGCACCTAGCTCCATCCGCTTGGCTACAAAGCCTGGATGGAAATACTCACGAACATAGGTCGTTGCTAGACCAATTTGATTCCCGTAAGAAGAATAGCCATGCGCTGCAGTTTTTGAAATGACCTGCTGAGGAAGCTTGCCAGCCCGCGTTTCAGCAATCGGTTGGGTAATATCCCCCGCACCAGAAATCCGCATAGCCTGATAAACATAAGAACGGCCAGAAAGCGGATCACGAATGGCTCCTCCGATACAAGTCGCAGCCCCACCAAAGGGCTCAATTTCTGTTGGGTGGTTGTGAGTTTCATTTTTAAACATCAGCAGCCAAGGCTCCTTGACACCATCCACATCCACTTCAATCTCTACTGAGCAGGCATTGATTTCATCAGACACTTCCATGTCATCCAGACGGCCATTGGCTCGCTCATAACGACCAAAAATAGTCGCCATATCCATGAGGGTCTGCGGTTTGTCCCCACGGCCCAGCTCATCGCGCATAGCCAAATATTTATCATAAGTAGCCTGCAGCTGCTTTTCAAACTTAGAAGCCGAAAAATCAATCTTCTTCAACTCCGTCTCAAAGGTCGTATGTCGACAGTGGTCGGACCAGTAAGTGTCCAGAACCTTGAGCTCTGTTTCTGTCGGGAAACGGCCAATCGACTTGAAATAGTCCTGAATAAAGAGCAAGTCTGCCACTTCCATAGCCAGACCATGCTCCTGCTTGTAGGCTTTAAAGTCCGCTTCTGTATAGTCCTTAAAGAAATCCAGAACCGTAATAGTCTTGTCAGACTCAGAGAATTGCTCCAGCTGGATAGGCTGCTCAATATCTTTAAAGCGTGAATCAACAGGATTCAGCAAGTATTTCTTGATGGCTGTCAACTCGCTGTCTGAGATGTCTTTATTGACCAAATAAAGCTGAGCTGTCCTCACCAGAACATCTGTCCCAGCGCCGAGCAAAAAGAGGGCCTCCTGAGAGCTAGCTGCCCTCTGGTCAAACTGACCCGGCAGTGCTTCGATGGCAAAAAACGCTGTCTCTGCAAGTGCAGCATCTACTTCCTCTTCTGCCAGCAATCTATCTGTCACCTGTTCGGAGAAAATATGCTTTTCAGCACGATCAACCAAATCTTCTGCCAGATGAAAGACATCGTAAACTTGAATCATCCGAAGATCTGACAATGTTTTCAACTGAAGATTGTGCGTCAGCTCTCTCACCAAGCTCTGTGACTTCACACCGAAGTTACTCTTCTTCTCTACAAAAATACGCTTGTCCATGATTTTTCACACCCTGTCCTTACTTAATCGCCTGCAATTTTTCCCAAACAACCTGATAGACATCTGTCAGTTCACCAAGGCCACGTCGGAAAACGTCCTTGTCCATGTGATGGCCTTCCGCATCCCAGAGGCGGCAGTTATCTGGTGAAAATTCGTCCGCCAGAATAATCTTACCATCTTTGTCAAAGCCGAACTCTAACTTGAAATCAATCAATTTCAATCCGATTTGGCGGAACCAGTCTGACAAGAGCTCATTGATCCGACGAGTCTCCTCTTTCAAAAAGGCAATTTCTTGGTCGCTGGCAATCTTCAAGAATTTCACATGTTCGTCATTGATAAAAGGATCGTCCAAATCATCATTTTTGTAGTAAAATTCCACAATCGGAGTTTCAAGCGCGATGCCCTCTTCTACTCCAAAACGTTTGGAAAAAGAACCCGCTGTGTAGTTGCGCAGCACCACTTCCAAAGGAATAATCTCCACTTTTTTATTGAGCTGGTCCGTATCCGAAACCTTCTCAATAAAATGCGTCGCCACACCAGCTGCATTGAGTTTCTCAAAAATAAAAGATGAAATCTGGTTATTGAGCACTCCTTTACNTGCAATCTGCTCCTTCTTGACTCCATTAAAGGCCGTTGCCTGGTCCTTGTAGCGCGCCAGAATGACTTGCTCATCATCTGTAGAGAAAATATCCTTAGCTTTTCCCGAATATAATAACTTATTAGACATTTTAATATTCGCCTTTCGTGGTTTTATACCCTCATTTTATCATCTTTGAATACANTTTACAAGAAATTCCGTATAAACTTTCTGTATCCAGTTAAAGAAGTCGTTTCCTTTCCAAGATACGAAAAAAGACCGGGAGATACCGATCTTTGATTTTTAATGTTGCTTCTTCAGTTTCTCATGGATATAAGTCACCACATCGGAAATTGTTTTGAAGTTATCCATATCCTCATCAGGAATCTCAATATCAAAAGCTTCTTCCAGATTGATGATAAATTCCATCAAATCAACAGAGTCCACTCCCAGCTCCTCTTTCAAGCTCAGTTCCGGAGTGATATGCAGCTTGCTGCTGTCATGTTCTTGAATGATTTCGACAATTTTTGCATAAATTTCTTTTTCGCTCATGGTTACTCCTTTGCATCTGAAAATTCAATGACCGATTTACCAACAACATCCGTTTCCAGCATGGTCCGAATCTGACGAATCGTGCTATAAACAGCCTTAGCATCGCTAGAACCATGCGTTTTGACAACAGGTGCTTTCAAGCCGAATAGAACTGCACCGCCTGCACTAGAATAGTCCAGACTATTCTTGAGCCCTCGCAGGCTATCCTTGAGCAGCCAAGCTCCCAATTTAGCCTTGAAACCACCGCCTAAAATAGACTTCTTCAGCTGACCCATGATACTGATAGCAGTTCCTTCGATTGATTTCAGAACAGCATTACCAGTAAAGCCATCTGCAACGACAACATCCGCTACATCATCCATCAAATCACGCGCTTCCACATTGCCGATAAAGTTCAGTGTTGAATCTCCGGCCAGAAGCTCGTAGGCTTCCTTGCGCAGAGGGTCGCCCTTGCTGCTTTCTGTTCCGTTATTCAAGAGACCTACCCGCGGCTTCTTGATTCCTCGGACATTTTCAGCATAGAAAGAACCCAAAGTCGCATACTGGTGTAAATGATGGGCTGTGTTTTCAGCATTGGCTCCCAAATCCAGCATATCAAATCCCTGACCACCAACCGTTGGCATAGTAGATAAGAGCCCCGGTCGGTCAATGTTCTTGATACGCCCCACGATAAAGAAACCTGCTGCCAAAAGCGCTCCAGTATTCCCAGCCGACAGCATGGCATCTGCTTCCCCAGCCTTGACAGCCTTGGCTGCCAGCACCATGCTAGCCTCTTTCTTTTGGCGGATGGCCTTGGTCGGCTCGTCGTCCGAGTCAATCTTTTCCTCCGTGTGGATGATGCGGACCCGCTCACCAGCAGTCAGATAAGGCTTGATTTTCGCCTCATCACCATAAAGGAGAATTTCAATATCCGAAAACTCCTGTACCGCCTGATTGGCTCCTTCCACCAGAGCCTGAGGGGCATTGTCCCCTCCCATAGCATCAACAGCTATTTTTTTCATTCGATTTATTCCTCGTTCTTATCTTTTAAAATACTTCCCCAGTCCCCCAGAGAATCTATAAATTTTTTGGATTTGAGATGGATGCCGACATATTCATCATAGAGCAGGTCAATAAAATCCCGCAGCTGCTTTTTAATATCTGGCTTCAAAGAAATGGTCTCCAATTCGCTAAAGCGGACCGCCTGAAATTGGTCCAGCAGAAAAAGAAGATTGGGATTGAGATGACAGCGCCGTTCATCTTGATGGTAATGGTCAGGGCAAAGAACTCCGCTATATTTGAAAGAGAAGTCAAAAGGCAGACCCGTCCGATGACAAAAAGCACAGTCATGGAAGTTCAGTGAAACTCCAAAACGTGACAAAATCTGAATCTCAAAGATATTGGTCAGCACCTCATAGTCCAGACCATTATTCATCAGCTCCAGGGTTTTCTGCAGAAAGGCAAAGAGAGCCGGATCCGGCTGATTGTCCTGAAGACTGGCATCTGCCAAGGCTGCCACATAACTGGCATAAGACATGATGAACAAGTCCTCATTGATGCGATGATAGGTGACTACATCCTGATAATCCTCAATATAGCTAAGACCATCATCATTGACTTTCATCAGCAAGTTCGCCGCAGTCAAAGGCTGAATGACGGGTGCTAGCTTGGATTTACCAGCATGCTTGACGAAAAACATACGCTTGCCAGCCTGTTCCGTAAAAATCTTGACCAGCTTATCATCCTCACGGAAATTGCGGTTATAGAGAACCAGACCTTGACTTGTTAGAGATTTAAGCATAGTCCTCCATGTAGTCCTTGAGGCGTTTCAGAGCTTCTTGAATCGTCTCCATACTAGCCGCGTAGGACAGGCGGATATAGCCTTCCCCGTATTGACCAAAAGCCGCCCCCGGGATAAAGGCCACAGCCTTCTTCTCTGCAAAATCCTGCAGAAAGGCGAAAGAATCTTGATTATAACCATCTGGTATCTTAGCAAAAATATAAAAGGCCCCGTCTGGTTTGATGATCTTAAAGCCTAACTCTGCCATTTTCTCTATGATATAATCGCGACGCTGGATATACTCAGCCTTCATTGGTTCCGCATCATCTTTCCCAACTGTCAGAGCTTCAATGCCTGCAAACTGAGCCATAGTATTGGCCGCTGTTACTAGATACTGATGGCTCTTAATCAGCTGGGCAGTGAAAACTGCTGGAGCAAAGATAAAGCCCAACCGCCAGCCAGTCATGGCATGAGACTTAGACAGGCCGTTGATAACGATGGTTTGCTCTGGCAGATACTCCGCGATGGAGACATGCCCCTGCTCTGTATAGGTCAGCTCAGAATAGACCTCATCGCAGACCACAAAGACTTGGTATTTTCCCAGGACATCCGCCAGAGCTTTTATCTGCTCTCGCGAATAAGTCACGCCGGTCGGATTGGCTGGATAATTAAGAATGACCGCTTTTAGCTGCTCGCCCTGTTCTAAAATAGCCGCTTCCAGCATCTCTGGAGTGAGGACAAAGTTATTGGCCGTTGTATCAATCTCGACAATCTCCGCCCCTACTAGATTGACAATGGGCTCATAGCCTGGATAAGCAGGAGCTGGCAGCAAAACCTTGTCTCCTTCTTCTAGAATGGCTGTCAGTGTAGCCGATAAGGCCTCTGTTGCCCCAATAGTGACCAAGACCTCATCTTCTGGGCGATAGTACAGATTGTACTTTTCTTTCACAAAGCTGCTGGCCGCCTGACGCAGCTCCAAGAGACCGCTCATACCAGTGTAGTGGCTTTGATTAGCATCAATCGCTGCCTTGGCCGCTTCTTTGATATGATCCGGTGTCGTAAAATCCGGCTCTCCTAAGGTCAGCCGAAGAACCCCAGGAATTGCAGAAATCGATTGATCAAACTGACGAATCAGCGAAATTTCTATTTTTCCTAAGTTTTTATTAAATTTCTTACTTAAATCCATACATACCTCCAGCCGCTCAATAGAACTATTATACTATAAATGCAGAAGCATAGCAAAAGCTATTACATGATTTCCCATGCAGAAAAAGGACTAAGCTTGCACTCAGTCCCTTTTTCCTTGCCTTAAAATTCTTTACTGGCAAATAATGGATATAGCCACATCTCACGTGACTGGCCAATCAACGAGTCGGAGTATAGGTCAATTCCTTGCCATGCTTGGCCAGAAAATCTGGCAGTTCTGAATCAGGAATCTGCCGCAAATAAAGGTTAGAACGAATCGTATCATCTTCCTCACGACAGGTTGAAAGAACCAAATACCGGTCACTCGCCTTAATCTTCATCTCTGGATCCTTAGTACGAGCAGCTTCATAGATATTTCTAAGCTGAGTTGTAAAGTCCTCGTCATCCTTAAACTCCGTCCGATAAAAAGCCGTCTCTTCCGGCACGATGACCAGTCCCATAGCTTGATAATAATACTTACGCTCAGGAGTCTCAATCACGACATATCTATGTTTGTCAAAATAATCCTGACGATCATAGTAGTTGACATCATTAAACATGCGATGATCTCCTGCCTTGCTGCCCCGAGCATGCCCGAAAAGCCAAGTCAGACGATCACTGAAATCTTTATGATTGTCCTTATCCATAAAGACCGCACCCATATAAGGCTCATGATTGCCTTCAAAGGTCTTCAGCAGATAAGTCGCATTATCTTTCGTTTGCACCACTGGCTCATCCAGCTGTGTACCAGGAGCATAGACATAGCCTATCGTTTCTGAATTCACAGCCTTCAGTTTAGCAAAACGCTCTGCTAAATAATCCTTTTCTGTCTGACTGGAGTCTGCTGTAGAAGAGCTTGATGTTTCAATCCTGCTGGGAGGCGAAACTCGAGGCTTACTGCCTGTTCCTGAAGAACGGAAAGCATAAAAAACAGAAAAAATAACCAGAACAATCAACAGGAGGCAGATGCCAACAACAAGGAGCTGTTTCTTATTCGAAGCTTGACTCCTATCTTTTTCTTGCATAATTTAAAAATCCTTTATTTTTCATTTTTGATAAAAAATATCACCGAACGAAGGCTCAGTGATATTTAGGCGTTAGCACAAATTAAAGACAAAATTATTTGACTGCACTTGTTTTAGGAAGTGACTTGTCTTCAGAGTTTTCCTCATTTTCCTTGTTTTCTTCTTTTACTTCCGGAGCTTTTTTTGCTTTATTTTCTGATTTTTTAGTCCTCTTTTTACCTGCTGCTGAAGAGGATGCCGCCGAAGATTGAGACGGTACCGGAAAAGTCGGAACTGATGAAGAGGCTGTGGAGTAAGGTGCTGCCGAATAAGCCGGTGTAGATGGATCTGTAGTAGACGGTGTCGCTGAAGACTGATCTGCATTAGCCGACTCTCCTTCACCAATAACAAGAACTTTGTTACCAGCCTGATCCTCCATCACTGCACTTTTACCAACTGGAGCTTTCTTAGCTTCAGCAACTTGCTGATCCAGAGCTGATTGTGCGTCTCTATAGGCCTGCAGTTCATCCATAACTTTGCTGGATTCTGCGTCCGTACTCCCTTGGGGAACTTCATTATTATCAATGTCATTAACCCAAAGACTGCCTGTACCCTCAGCAAATACTGGTGCAGCAGCCGCAAAAAGAGAAAGGGCTACAGCACTTGAAAGTAAAACCTTTTTCATTATCTCATCTCCTCTTTACTTTTCAAAAATAATTGTAACTCCCCGTTACCTAATATTACCTACTATTAAGTATAGTTCGAACTCTAAAAAAAGTCAAGAATTTTACTACATAAAAATTTCTAAAATCAAAGAATACCAAGGGATAAGACAAATTGTCAATTTACCAACTATTTAAATGGTCATTTATTTATATTTGAAATATCAAGTAGTTTGAGCCATCTTCCAAAGTTGATGTTAGATTTTTTAAAAAAAAGTAGGAATGAAATAAAAAGAAGCTAGGAATCAAACTTCCCAGCCATACATATCAGATTATTTTTTCCCTATTTCAAACAAGGGTGACAGCGGCCGTTTCTCATGAATACGGACAATGGCTTCCCCTAAAAGGTGCGCAATGGAAATCTGATCAATCTTATCAATCAAGCGCTCTTGAGGTAGATAAATCGTATCCAACACAACCAATTTTTTAATCGCCGACTTTTGGATATTATCCATAGCCGGACCAGACAAGACTGGATGCGTACAGCTAGCATAGACTTCTACAGCCCCCGCCTCAGCGAGAGCATCAGCCGCATGACAGATAGTTCCCGCTGTATCAATCATATCATCAATCAGGATACAGGTTTTTCCTTCTACCTTACCGATAATGTTCATGACTTCGCTGCTATTCATCTTGTCCACACTGCGACGCTTATCAATAATCGCAATCGGGGTTTTCAGAAACTCTGCTAACTTACGGGCACGACTCACACCACCATGGTCAGGACTGACTACCACATAGTCGCCCCCTGTCATATTACGGCGCTCAAAGTAATCAGCAATCAAAGGTGCACCCATCAAGTGATCTACTGGAATATCAAAGAAGCCCTGTATTTGCGCTGCGTGCAAGTCAATAGTTAGCATCCGATCCACACCAGCAATTTCCAACATATTAGCAACTAATTTAGATGTAATTGGCTCACGAGCTCTAGCCTTGCGATCCTGTCGAGCATAGCCATAGTAAGGCATGACAACATTGATGGATTCAGCGCTAGCCCGCTTCAAAGCATCTACCATAATCAAGATTTCCATCAAATTATCATTTACTGGCGAGCTGGTAGACTGCAAAATAAAGACGTGTTTCCCGCGAATAGATTCTTCAATATTCACTTGAATCTCTCCATCAGAGAACTGACGGACAGTTGATTTCCCAAGTGGCAATCCAATCTCTTGAGCAACACGCTGCGCTAATTCTTGATTAGAAGAAAGAGCAAAGAGTTTTAAATCAGAAAAAGACATGATTCCCTCCAGATTCTAAATCGTCTTTCATTGTCCAATTACAACTTTTCCCAACTACCATTGTAACTTTTTTCAGTTGATTTTTCAATTAAAAATAAAAAACGCCAGAGGCGCTTTTTACTGATTAGTTCGGATAGATATATGAAACTGTACCTTGTGCAGTTGTTGGGTTAAACCATCCACGGTAGTTACCGATTGATTGTTGTCCAAGGTAGTTTGCTTCTGATACTTGGATGCTTGTAGTAGATTGAACAGCTGTTACTACTGCAACGTGTCCGTATCCACCGTCAGTCCAACATGCAATTGCTCCGACCTCTGGCTGTGAACCAACACGGAAGCCTGCTGCTGCTGCGCTTGCTGACCATTGTCCACCATTACCCCAGTAATCGCCAGCCCAAGGAGCTAATGTCTTAGCACCCCAAGTACATTGACCTACTGGATAAGAAGAGGCAGATGAGCTATAAACTGGTCTATTTGCACGGGCAACTGATTGAGTCACTGCAGGTGCTGCCGTAGCTGGTGCTTCAGAAGATGAAGGTGAATTAACAACTGCTTGGACCTGAGCTTGCAGAGTAGTGTTACCTGAAGCTTCAACTGCTTGACGTTGTGCTTCTTGCTCCGCTTTATAAGCTGCTTCACGAGCTGCTGCTTCAGCTGCTGCTTTTTCAGCTGCCGCTTTCTGTTCAAGTAAACTATTCTTTTCACCTTCAGCAGTTGCTTTTTCAGCCGCAAGGCTTGCTTGAGCTGCTTTCAGCTCTGCTTGTTTTGTTGCCAAAGTTTGCTCATCATCAGCTAACTTTTCTTGGTTGGCAATAACAGTATTAATAGCTTCGTTATTCGCAACTTGCTTTTCAGCAATTGCTTCTTTATCTTTCTTTTGTTGTTCCAGCATCTTGTTATTTGCTGAAACGATTTCGCTCATAGCTGCTACACGAGAGATAGCTTCTGTGATAGAGCTAGAATTTACAACTGTATTGATGTAGCTAGTAGCAGTTCCGTTTGTTTGGGCACTGCGCGCTTGATTTGCAAGTGACTCATTACGAGCTACAATATTTTTAGACAGTTCATCAATCTCAGCAGAAAGTCTTGCAGATTCAGCAGACAATTTTTCATTTTCTGCTTTAAGCTCTTCTTGTTGCTTTTGAATAGCAGATACTTGGCCTTGAATCTCGTTGACTTGTGCCTGAGCTGATTGTTGTTGCTCTGTCAAACTATTAATCTTGCTATCTTGTGCAGCAATCTTTTCATCAGTTGTCTCCGCTTTAACGCTCACAAGTGCAGCTCCTTGTGAAAGGATAACTGTACTCAATAAAATTGATGTGAGTAGTTTTTTCTTCATAAAAATAATACACTCCTTCTTATAAGACATTATCTAGTATACCAGAAAATACCGTATCATATGTTACGCATTTGTTACATTTTTATTTCTTGTTTATCATAAATATATTTTTTCGAAAATAGGCTGAAAAATGAGGAATATCAAGCTATTTATGAGTATAGTTGGTACTAGACTGCTAAGGACAAAATCCTGTAAATTCAGACTAGAAAGATTCAAAAATACTGCAAAAGCAAAATTAGTTAATTCAAATAAA
>NZ_RJMM01000026.1 GCF_003943655.1 Streptococcus sanguinis | reverse complement strand
AAGAGCAAGCTCCTCTCTTCAGCGTTCTACTTGCATGTATTAGGCACGCCGCCAGCGTTCGTCCTGAGCCAGGATCAAACTCTCATTAAAAAGTTTGAGTTCGCACTCATTACTGTCCACTGACAGATTTATTTTCTCGTTTTTTTGACAGGTTACATATTTCTATGTCACCCTGCACTTGGTTCGTCTTGTTCAGTTTTCAAAGGGCTTTGTCTTTCGCGACAACTATATTAGTATATCACCTATACCTACTACCTGTCAATACCTTTTTTGAAAAAATTTAAAAGTTTTCTAGAATTTTTTATTCATCAGAGGCTAGCCTCTATTAAAGAGTGGGAAGATAAGCTTCCTCACCTAGTTGACGAGCTAATAAACCAGCTCTCGCCAGCTGAAGCAAAGTCTTTGTGAATTCATAAATATGATCTGTTTCACTTGCGGTCAACTCTTTTTTAGAGAACCTTCTTCTTAAAGCTTTGTAATCTCGACCTTCCTGTTGAAAGAAGGTAGCATCTTGTAAATAGGTTTTTACATTTTCCAGATTTTCTAAAATACCAAGATGAAAAGCAGCAGAAGAAAAGGTTTTATCAAAAGGTTGGGTACAGACACTCCGAAACTCTACTGTCCCCCGTGTCGTCAAATCTTGATACTGGTAACTTCTGTGATTCTTGAAGTCTGCTTCCCTTGGAGTCAAGTTTGCTTTTTCACCTGAAAGGCTATAAGCTTCAATAGTTTTCTGGCTCAAGTATTCATTAGCAGCTATCGGATAGAAATAGTAGGATTGACCATTTCGTTCAGCAGTGAAAAGCGCTGATTTACTAAGATAAGTAAAAAAATCATCTTCAGTTTGAAAATCTTTCGAATTCACACCCGCATTTTCCTGTAAAATGCCATGCATTGATTGCTCCCAGAAAATATCCCGAGCTATTTTTGTATCCCAAGAAGAATCAGAAAACTCTGAATTGGCAAAAAGGTATGCCTTAGCAGCTTCAATTTGATTGAAGACATTGATAACAGTCAAATAATTCTCTCTTGAAACATCCAACTGCACTTGACTCCCACAAATAAAAGCGCCATATTCCGGATAATTGTGCAGACCATCCATGTTCTTTCCCATAGCTAAATACTGCATCAACATTTCATATCTTGGATACTTAACTGGACTGTTATCATTTTCTGACCAGAAAGGATGAATACCTTTACCTTGAATTTCATGGTTTTCTGTGCGAAGAATTGGCTGAATAATGTTCAGATAGTCCTTAAAACGCTCTTCAACTTCTTGAATTCTGCTAGCCTTGGCAAAAGCAAATTCCAAAGTATTGTAAGAGACCTCAAAAAGAATTCTGTCTTCATTTTTAGCCGATTTCAGTTGGATGGGGTTCCCGTCTCTATCAAATCGTTCTGCCTCAAAATCATACTCTTCCAACAGACGCTTCAAGAGATTCTTGGCAACATTTGTATCCGTTGCTCCGCCCCGGCTATTGACAATAGGAAATTCTAACTCAATGCCAATGTAGACAGTTGGATTTTCTTTGATATTCTTTAAATAGCGTTCTTTTAAAATTTGGATTGAATCAGTCATTTCCATTTCCTATAAATTTTTGATAGTGTTAGAGTATTATAACAAAATTTCAGGTATTTTCCTAGCCTCATACAAAAACGCCTGCTTACGAAATTGTTTTTGTCTTAAAAGCAATTTCGTAAACAAGCGTCTACCTATTATCACCTATATGATGAGTGTTCCCGCTAGGAAAAAATCCTAGCGGTAGACCAGAGCTAGACTAAGAATAGAAATTCTATTCCATCATCATAACACTCAACAAAGATTGATGATCTTAAACTAATTCGATGATTGCCATTGGCGCAGCATCTCCACGGCGCGGTTCAGTTTTCAGGATACGAGTATATCCACCGTTGCGCTCTGCATAGCGTGGTGCAATCTCAGAGAACAATTTTTGAAGAGCAGTAGTTGTAGTATACTTTTCTGTTGCTTCATCATAGTTTTCTGATGCGATTTCATTACGTACAAAAGCTGCAGCTTGACGACGAGCGTGCAAGTCTCCACGTTTGCCCAATGTAATCATTTTTTCAACTGTTTTACGGATTTCTTTAGCACGAGCTTCAGTTGTCACGATTGATTCGTTGATCAGCAAATCAGTAGTCAAATCGCGAAGCATCGCTTTACGTTGTGAGCTAGTGCGTCCTAGTTTACGGTAAGCCATGTATTCCTCCTTTATTTATCGTTTTTTAACCCCAGACCGAGATCAGCAAGTTTAACTTTTACTTCTTCCAGACTCTTGCGTCCCAAGTTACGAACTTTCATCATTTCAGGCTCAGATTTCTCTGTCAAATCAAATACAGTATTGATACCTGCACGCTTCAAACAGTTGTATGAGCGAACTGACAAATCTAATTCTTCGATAGTCCGTTCCAAAATGCGGTCATCAGAAGTCTTTTCTACTTCCTTCATAACGTCTGCAGCGATAGCTACTTCTGTCAGATTAGTGAAGAGATTCAAATGTTCCGTAAGGATGCGGGCTGAAAGTCCCAAAGCATCTTCTGGAATAATTGTTCCATTCGTTAAAATTTCAAGGGTTAGTTTGTCAAAACCATCGTTGCTACCAACACGAGCTGGCTCAACCTGGTAATTAACTTTTGTCACAGGCGTATAGATAGAATCCACCGCAAGTGTTCCCACTGGTGCATCATCTTTCTTATTTTCATCTGCAGGCACATAACCACGACCGCTATTGACAGTCATCGTTGCCTTAAAGCTTGCACCTTCTCCGATTGTAAAGAGATAATGATCAGGGTTTATAATTTCAATATCACTGTCTGTTAAAATGTCTCCGGCAGTTACTTCTGCTGGTCCTTCAACATCCAGTTCAATAATCTTTTCGTCTTGGACGTAAGATTTTACAGCAATCCCTTTGACGTTCAGAATAATTTGCATCACGTCTTCACGGACACCAGAAATTGTATCAAACTCGTGTAACACACCTTCAATATTAATTGAAGTAACAGCAGCACCTGGAAGTGAAGCCAAAAGCACACGGCGAAGAGAATTTCCCAGCGTTGTACCATAGCCACGCTCAAGCGGCTCTACTACAAACTTGCCATAATCTTTATTTTCATCAATTTTTGTTATATTTGGTTTTTCAAACTCAATCATTTGCTATACTCCCTCTTAAACGAAAAGCAGTGTAACGGTTGGTGATTATACACGGCGACGTTTTGGAGGACGAGCACCATTGTGTGGTACAGGAGTCACATCACGAATAGCTGTTACTTCAAGACCAGCGGCAGCAAGAGCACGAATAGCAGACTCACGACCAGAACCTGGACCTTTTACAGTAACTTCAACTGATTTCAGACCGTGTTCCTGTGCAGATTTAGCAGCTGCTTCAGATGCCATTTGGGCAGCAAATGGTGTAGATTTACGAGAACCTTTAAATCCAAGAGCTCCAGCAGATGACCAAGCAATCGCGTTACCATGCACATCAGTAATCATAACAATAGTGTTATTAAATGTAGCGTGAATATGAGCAATACCGGATTCGATATTTTTCTTCACACGACGTTTACGTGTTGGTTTAGCCAAGACTTTTTACCTCCTTATATTATTTTTTCTTACCTGCAATCGCAACAGCTTTACCTTTACGAGTGCGGGCGTTATTTTTAGTGTTTTGTCCACGGACAGGAAGTCCACGACGGTGACGGATTCCACGGTATGAACCGATTTCCATCAAACGTTTGATGTTCAAGTTTACTTCACGACGAAGGTCACCTTCAACTTTAATCGCATCTACTTCACGACGGATAGCGTCTTCTTGTTCGATTGTGAGATCTTTTACACGGATGTCTTCTGAAACTCCAGCAGCTGCCAAGATTTTCTTAGAAGTTGGAAGTCCGATACCGTACACATAAGTCAGTGAAACGACTACACGTTTGTCATTTGGAATGTCAACTCCAGCAATACGAGCCATTTTTTCTCCTTTCTATCTTATCCTTGACGTTGTTTGTGTTTTGGATTTGCTGGGCAAATTACCATAACACGACCATTACGACGAATAACTTTGCAGTATTCGCAAATTGGTTTGACCGATGGTCTTACTTTCATTTTTTCCCTCCAAGTTTTTCGATTATTTAAAGCGGTATGTGATCCGTCCACGTGTCAAATCATAAGGACTCATTTCTACAGTCACACGGTCTCCCGCTAAAATACGAATATAGTTTTTACGAATTTTACCAGAAACTGTTGCTAAAATCTGATGTCCATTTTCAAGTTCAACCGTAAACATTGCATTGGGCATTGTATCAACTACCTTGCCTTCAACCTCAATCACATCGTCTTTTGCCACGCAAAAGTACCTCCATAAATTTCGATTTGATCCCTCTGAGCACAGAGGTAACAATTATAAGTCAGACTAATTCATTGTATCACTACTTGTCAAATATTGCAAGCAGGAAAAACGCTTTTATTTCAAATTTGTCAAGACTTTTTCGATAGCTGAGAAGACATCATTAATATCTTGATTTCCTTGAATATCATGGACCAGATCTTTGCTGCGATAGTGATCAATAATCGGCTGACCCTGAGCGATATTGACATCCAAACGACGTTTAACTGTCTCAGGCTTATCGTCTTCGCGCTGGTAATAATCCTCTTCCTTGTAGTCTGCAGGTGGATTGAATACCTTATGGAAGGTTTCACCTGTTTCACGATGGATAATCCGACCGCTCAAACGCTCCAGTAAGCTGTTAGGATCCACTTCGATATTGATAACTCCGTCCAAAGCCAAATCAAGCTCTGCTAGTGTTTGATCCAAGGCATTTGCTTGCTCAATCGTGCGCGGATAGCCATCCAAGAGGAAGCCTGTTTGCTTAATATCATCCTGGCTCAAGCGCTCTTTGACAATGCCGTTTGTCACTTGGTCTGGAACCAACTCGCCCTTGTCAATATAGGACTTGGCTAAAACGCCCATCTCTGTTTGGTTAGCAATCGCCGCACGGAACATATCTCCAGTTGAAATATGCGCAACATTGAAATGCTCAACGATTTTAGCAGCTTGAGTTCCTTTACCAGCACCTGGTAAGCCCATAATCAAAAGATTCATGATTGGTCTCCTTTTTTGTTTTTAAAGCAATCTATTAAACCGATTAATAAACTCGTTTAAAAACAAAATAGAAGGGGGTGAGTCTACTCTGTCCCCTTTTATTTTGTTTATTTTCGGTTCAAGAAAGGTTATCTGAACAGGCTTCTCATTAGAAAAGCTATTCAAAAGTTCCCTTACTCTGAAGTATCCATAAAGCCGACATACTTTCTCTTCAGCAGGTAGCCTTCTAGCTGTTTCATTCCCTCAATACCAGTTGAGATGATGATTAAGAGACTGGTTCCTCCAAGAGCAACGGCATCTGTCAATCCAAATACATCTTTAGCCAAGATAGGCAGGATAGAGATGAAACCTAGGAAAAGAGAGCCCACTGTTGCCAAACGACGCAACAGCTTAGACATGTAGTCTTCTGTTCCTTTACCCGGACGAACACCTGGAATGTAGGCTCCGCTCTTTTGCAGATTTTCTGCTGTCTTCTCTGGATTAATCTGTACAAAAGTATAGAAGAATGTAAAGAGGACAATCAGGAAGGCGTACATGAACATACCACTAATGGTCGTTGTTGCCAAAAGTGACTGAGCTGTCTTAACCCAATCTGCGTCATAGCCCATGGCACTGACAACTTGGAAAATCGCTGCCGGTGCAGCTGTAATCGAGCTGGCAAAGATTACTGGAATAACCCCAGCCGGATTGACTTTAAGTGGCAGATAGGAGCTAGAAGGTGCACCCTTAGCTACTTTCGTATACTGAACTGGAATTTTATATTCAGCCTGCTGTACAAAGGTTGTAAAGTAAATGATAAGCAGGACTGCCACAATCAGAATCCCTACAAAAATGAAGGATGAAGTCAAACGCTCACTCGGAATATTGACAAAGTAATCTTCATAAATACCTTTAATCATATCAGGGATAGCTGAGACGATTCCGGCAAAGATAATCATGGAAACGCCATTTCCGTAACCCTTATCCGTAATCTGCTCTCCCAGCCAAGTCACAATCATAGAACCAGTTGCTAGAAAAATGTAAATCAAAACATAGGTCTGTACATTCGGATTTGTAATAAGATTTGCTCTTGAGAGAGCGCCAAAACCAGCGGTAATCCCAATTGCCTGCAAAAAAGCCAACATGAGGGCGATATAACGAGTCGCTTGATTCAGCTTCCTACGTCCTACTTCCCCTTGCTTGCCCCACTCTACAAACTTCGGAAGCAAGTCCATTTGGAGCAACTGAACAACGATAGATGCTGAGATGTATGGACTGACCCCCAGAGCAAAGACTGAGAAGTTGCGCATGGCATTACCAGAAACCAAGCTCAGCATATTCAAGAATGGCAAATCATTCAAGTTGCTCAAAGCTTTGGCATTAATCCCCGGAACCGTTATGGTTGTACCGATACGGAAAACTAAGATGATAAAAATCGTGAACAGAATCTTAGACCGTACCTGTTTGATTTTAAATGCGTCTTTTAATAGTTTGAAAAACATAGGTCACCTCGCTTAGATGACTTCCACTGAACCACCTTTAGCAGTGATAGCTTCTTCAGCTGATTTAGAGAATTTAGCTGCCTTAACAGTCAATTTCTTTGTCAATTCTCCGTTACCAAGAATCTTGATACCTGATTTTTCAGCTTTTACAATACCTGCTTCGATGAGAACAACTGGTGTTACTTCAGCGCCATCTTCAAAGGCGTTCAGTTGGTCAAGGTTAACAATCGCATATTCTTTGCGGTTGATGTTCAGGAAACCACGTTTTGGAAGACGACGGAACAATGGAGTTTGTCCACCTTCAAAACCAAGGCGAACGCCGCCACCGCTACGAGCTTTTTGACCTTTTTGACCACGGCCAGATGTTTTACCGTTACCAGATGATGTACCACGACCAACACGGTTGCGGACTTTACGAGAACCTGCAGCAGGTTGTAATTCATGAAGTTTCATTATATTATTTCTCCTCTTTTGTCAAATGCTAGCGCTCATATAGGAGAAAAGGTGTCTCCTATATAAACTCGCCTATACATATATTTAGTTTTAGGGGCTGAGAAAATCCCATCCCCTAACGTATTTTAATTTAAAGTTGTTAAACCAGCAAAGCTTATTTAACGTCTTCAACAGTTACCAAGTGTGATACTGCAGTAATCATACCGCGTACTGCTGGATTATCTTCTTTGATAACTGAGCTGTTCAATTTGCCAAGTCCAAGTGCTACAACAGTTTTACGTTGTGACGGGATGCGTCCGATTGGAGACTTAGTCAAAGTAATTTTAATTTGAGCCATGTTATCTCCTTTCTTATGCCAAGTCAGAAACTGAAATACCACGAAGGGCAGCAACTTCTTCAGCGCGTTTTAATTGTTTCAAACCTTCAACAGTTGCGCGAACGATGTTGATTGGAGTGTTAGAGCCAAGAGATTTAGATGTAACATCTGCTACACCTGCCAATTCGATGACGGCACGAACCGCACCACCGGCAGCAACTCCAGAACCCTCAACAGCNGGCTTAAGCAATACTTTAGCTCCGCCAAATTCTGAAAGAACTTCGTGAGGAATTGTTGTGCCAACCATTGGTACTTCAATCAAATTCTTCTTCGCATCTTCAACTGCCTTGCGGATTGCTTCTGGTACTTCTTGAGCTTTACCAGTACCGAAGCCAACACGACCATTGCGATCACCAACAACTACAAGAGCTGCAAAGCGAAGACGACGTCCACCTTTAACAACTTTTGTAACACGGTTGATGGCAACTAAACGTTCTTCAAGTTCAACTGCGTTGTCTTTAAATGCCATTTTCTAGTGTCCTCCTCTTAGAATTTCAATCCGTTTTCACGAGCTGCATCAGCCAAAGCTTTTACACGTCCGTGATAGAGATATCCACCGCGGTCGAAGACGACTTCAGAAATACCTTTAGCAACTGCACGTTCAGCAACGAGCTTACCAACAACAACGGCTTGTTCTGTTTTAGTTCCTTTTGAAACTTCTTTGTCAAGAGTTGAAGCGCTTGCGAGCGTTACACCCGCTACGTCATCAATCACTTGAGCGTAGATGCCTGTATTAGAACGGAATACGTTCAAACGTGGGCGATCAGCAGTTCCAGAGAGTTTTCCGCGAACGCGACGGTGGCGTTTTTGGCGGACTTTGTTTTTATCTGGTTTCGTAATCACAATTTTCACCTCTTAATTTTAATCTTGTGCTTATGCACAACCTTGGAAAACAGCTTGTTTGGCTGAAAAAATCAGCCAGACAAGATTATTTACCAGTTTTACCTTCTTTACGGCGAACGAATTCACCAACGTAGCGGATACCTTTACCTTTGTATGGCTCTGGAGCACGCAGGCTACGTACGTAAGCTGCTGTTTGTCCAACTACTTCTTTTGAAATTCCGCTGACAACGATAGTCGTTGGGTTTGGAAGTTCAAAAGTGATGCCTTCTGGAGCTTCTACTTCGTCTGGATGAGATTTACCAACTGAAAGTACAAGCTTTTTGCCTTGAAGTTGAGCACGGTAACCAACCCCACGCATTTCAAGTTCTTTCTTGAATCCTTCTGATACACCAACAACCATGTTGTTCAAAAGGGCACGAGTTGTTCCGTGGATTGTTTTCATTTCTTTTGAATCGTTTGGACGGTGAAGAGTTACTTCAGTTCCTTCCACACGGATTTCAATATCTTTTGAGAACTCACGAGTCAGTTCTCCTTTAGGTCCTTTTACAGTTACAACGTTGTCTTTGTTGCTGATCTCAACACCAGCAGGCAACACGATAACTTTATTACCAATACGTGACATGTATATATTCTCCTGTTAGATTGTCAGGCCGTAAGCGACCAGTTTTCACGGGGGCTTAAATCGATTTCTCGATTTAAAGGAACATTTAGGTTTCAGTTTCAAAGTGAATCTAGGCATCGTCTCGCAGGCATAACTTTGGGTTAGGCAAGAGACGATAACGAAGAGTCACAAAGAAATTGGGAACTAAATATTACCAAACGTAAGCGATAACCTCACCACCAACATTCTTTTGGCGTGCTTCTTTGTCAGTCAGCAAGCCTTCAGATGTTGAAAGGATAGCAATTCCAAGTCCGTTCAGAACTTTTGGAAGATCTTCGCGTTTCTTGTAAACACGCAGACCTGGTTTTGAAACGCGTTTCAAACCAGTGATAACTTTTTCACCATTTTGTCCGTATTTAAGGAATACACGGATGATGCCTTGTTTATCATCTTCGATGATTTCAACGTTTTTTACAAAACCTTCACGCTTCAGGATTTCAGCAATCCCTTTTTTGATGTTTGATGCAGGCACTTCAAGCACTTCGTGGTTTGCTTGGTTAGCATTACGGATACGTGTCAGAAAGTCTGCAATTGGGTCAGTCATAACCATTTTATATTTCTCCTCTTACTAGTAGTTTGCAAGCTGCACTTGCTAGTTAATGATTGAGCTATGCTCAGAATATGTTTCTAGGTTTCAATTCCTAAGTGAGTCTAGGCATCGGCTTGTAGGCATAACTTAAGTTAGGCAAAAGCCGATAACGAAGAATCTTGACGGAATTGGAAGCTAGAATTACCAAGATGCTTTGGTAACGCCAGGGATTTGTCCTTTGTATGCTAATTCACGGAAGCAAACACGGCAAAGTTTAAACTTGCGGTAAACGGAATGTGGACGGCCACATTTTTCACAACGAGTATAAGCTTGCGTAGAGAACTTAGCTGGGCGTTTGTTCTTAGCAATCATTGATTTTTTAGCCATTTGTTTTACCTCCTATATTATTTTGCAAAAGGCATTCCAAGGCCTGTAAGCAATTCGCGTGACTCTTCGTCAGTGTTAGCAGTTGTTACGATAACGATGTCAAGACCGCGAGTCTTATCAACGTCATCAAAGTTGATTTCTGGGAAGATCAATTGTTCTTTCACACCAAGTGTGTAGTTTCCGCGTCCATCAAAAGATTTTGTTGGAACACCGTGGAAGTCACGAACACGTGGAAGAGAAACTGAAACCAATTTATCCAAGAATTCATACATACGTTCTCCACGAAGGGTTACTTTAGCACCGATCGCTACACCTTCACGAAGACGGAAGCCGGCGATTGATTTTTTAGCTTTAGTGATAAGTGGTTTTTGACCTGAGATAAGAGCCAATTCTTCAGCAGCTTTTTCAAGGTTTTTAGCGTTTGATACAGCGTCACCGACACCCATGTTCAAAACGATTTTATCCACTTTTGGCACAGCCATAACAGATGAGTAGTTGAACTTTTCAGTCAAAGCTGGAACTACTTCTTTAAGATATTTTTCTTTTAAACGATTTGCCATTATACTTCTCCTTTCCTTCGTGATTAGTCAAGCACTTCGCCTGATTTTTTATTGTAACGAACTTTTTTGCCGTCTACAAACTTGTAGCCAACACGTCCTGCAACACCATTTTTGTCAAGAACTTGAACGTTTGACACATGGATTGGTGCTTCTTTTTCCACAATCGCACCTTGAGGGTTTTCGTTATTTGGCTTTTGGTGTTTCTTAACGATGTTTACACCTTCAACAACAACTTTGTTTACTTTTGGAAGAGCTGTAACAACAAGCGCTTCAACACCCTTGTCTTTACCAGCAATTACGCGAACTTTGTCGCCTTTTTTTACAAACATTTATTTCTCCTCTTTATTCTTACGCCCATAGGGGCACCCTGACTTTTGCCAGGGGACTGTGTTTGTTAATTTTGATTAAAGTACCNCTGGAGCCAATGATACGATCTTCATGAAGCCGCCGTCACGCAATTCACGAGCAACTGGGCCGAAGATACGAGTTCCGCGAGGAGTTTTGTCTTCACGGATGATGACTGCAGCGTTTTCGTCAAATTTGATGTATGAACCATCTTTACGACGAGCACCTGATTTAGTACGAACGATAACAGCTTTTACAACGTCACCTTTCTTAACCGCACCACCAGGAGTAGCTTGTTTTACAGACGCAACGATTACATCACCGATGTTAGCGAACTTACGTCCTGAGCCACCAAGAACTTTGATTGTCAAGATTTCGCGAGCGCCGCTGTTGTCGGCAACTTTCAAACGAGTTTCTGTTTGAATCATTTAAGTTTTCTCCTTTCTGGTTTGATTAGATGATAACCGCTTCTTCAACGACTTCTACAAGACGGAAGCGTTTTGTAGCTGAAAGCGGACGAGTTTCCATGATACGAACGATATCGCCTTCTTTGGCAACATTGTTTTCGTCATGTGCTTTGTACTTCTTAGAGTAGTTAATACGTTTACCATAGACTGGGTGGTTACGTTTAGTTTCAACTACAACTGTGATTGTTTTGTCCATTTTGTCAGAAACAACGCGTCCGACAAGAACTTTACGATTATTGCGTTCCATTGAAATTCTCCTTCCCTAGTCTATTATTTAACTTCTGATTGAACAGTTTTGATACGAGCGATTTGTTTTTTCACTTCTTTCAGGCGAGCTGTCTGCTCCAATTGGCCAGCAGCTGCTTGGAAACGAAGATCAAACAATTCTTTCTTCAATTCATTTTCACGCTTCGCGAGTTCTTCTTGAGAAAGACCACGAAGTTCTTTAACAAATTCTTTTACTTCATTAAGTTTCATGCCTTCTCCTTATTCTGCTTCACGTTTTACGAATTTACATTTAACTGGAAGTTTGTGGCTTGCAAGGCGAAGCGCTTCGCGAGCGATTTCTTCTGAAACGCCAGCAACTTCAAACATTACTTTGCCACGCTTAACTGGCGCAACCCAACCTTCTGGAGCACCTTTACCAGATCCCATCCGTACACCGATAGCTTTTGCAGTGTATGATTTGTGTGGGAAGATTTTAATCCAAACTTTACCACCACGTTTCATGTAACGAGTCATAGCGATACGGGCAGCTTCGATTTGGCGGTTAGTGATCCAGTGGCTAGTAGTTGCTTGAAGACCGTATTCTCCAAATGCTACTTCTTTTCCGCCTTTAGCTTCACCGCGCATTTTTCCACGGAATTCGCGACGGTGTTTAACACGTTTAGGTACTAACATTGGTTATTTACCTCCTTTAGTGTTTTTACGAGCTGGAAGGACTTCTCCACGGTAGATCCAGACTTTAACACCCAGTTTACCGTAAGTAGTGTCAGCTTCTTCCCAAGCGTAATCGATATCCGCACGAAGAGTGTGAAGCGGAACAGTTCCCTCAGAGTATCCTTCGCTGCGGGCAATATCTGCACCGTTCAAACGACCTGATACTTGAGTTTTGATTCCTTTAGCTCCTGCACGCATTGTACGTTGGATAGCTTGTTTTTGAGCACGACGGAAAGCAACACGCTGCTCAAGCTGGCGAGCAATTCCTTCACCAACCAGATGCGCATCCAAGTCAGGACGCTTGATTTCGATGATGTTGATGTGGACTTGTTTTCCAGTCAATTTGTTGAGTTTTGCACGAAGTGCATCAACGTTTGCTCCACCTTTACCGATAACCATACCTGGCTTAGCAGTGTGAAGAGAAACGTTTACTTTGTTTACTGCGCGTTCAATTTCAATAGTTGAAATCGCTGCGTCAGCCAATTCTTTTTGAACGAATTTACGGATTGCAAGATCTTCATGAAGGTAATCCGCGTATTCTTTTTCAGCATACCATTTGGCATCCCAATCACGGATGATGCCGACACGCATACCAATTGGATGTACTTTTTGACCCACGATGTTACCTCCTTATTTTTCTGCAACGACCACAGTGATGTGGCTTGTGCGTTTGTTGATTGGTGAAGCTGAACCTTTAGCGCGCGGACGGAAACGTTTCATAGTTGGTCCTTCGTTTGCGAAAGCTTCAGATACTACCAAGTTTGCTTTTTCCAAACCAAAGTTGTTTTCAGCATTAGCGATTGCAGAGTTCAAAACTTTTTCGATAATGCCAGCAGCTTTGTTTGGCGTGAATTTCAAGATTGCGATTGCGTCAGCGACGTTTTTACCACGAATATTGTCAAGAACCAGACGAGATTTACGAGGTGAAACACGCACTGTACGAGCCATTGCTTTAGCTGAAGTAATTTCTGCCATTTATGTTCTCCTTATTTTCTACGTGTTTTCTTGTCGTCTGCAGCGTGACCCTTGTAAGTACGAGTTGGCGCAAATTCACCAAGCTTGTGACCTACCATGTCTTCCTGGATGTAAACAGGCACGTGTTTACGTCCGTCATAAACTGCGATTGTGTAACCAATGAAACTTGGGAAGATCGTTGAGCGACGTGACCAAGTTTTGATGACTTTTTTCTTTTCGTCGTTAGCTTGAGCTTCAACTTTCTTCATCAGATGCTCATCGACGAAAGGTCCTTTTTTAAGACTGCGTCCCATTTTATATTTTCTCCTTTAAATAAGTACCACAGCGGCCTGCGCTGACTATGCAGCGCTACCGAGCTGGCGGATAGATTGTTTTAAATTATTTCTCGTTGCGACGACGAACGATAAGTTTGTCAGATTTCGCTTTTTTGTTACGAGTTTTAAGTCCAAGAGCAGGTTTGCCCCATGGAGTAGATGGCGCTTTACGACCAACTGGTGCTTTACCTTCACCACCACCGTGTGGGTGATCATTAGGGTTCATTACAGAACCGCGTACTGTTGGGCGGATACCTTTCCAACGGCTACGTCCTGCTTTACCAAGGTTTACAAGTCCATGTTGTTCGTTTCCAACAACACCAACTGTAGCGCGGCAAGTACCAAGAATCATACGAACTTCGCCTGATTGAAGACGAACAAGAGTGTACTTACCTTCTTGACCCAATACTTGAGCAGAAGCTCCAGCAGCACGAACCAATTCTCCACCGCGGCCTGGCTTCAACTCAATGTTGTGAACCAAAGTACCAACTGGGATGTTAGCAAGCGGAAGAGCGTTTCCGACTTTGATATCTGCTTCAGGACCTGAAACGATGCGTTGACCAACTTCAAGACCTTTAGGAGCAATGATATAAGCTTTCACACCGTCAGTGTAGTGAACCAAAGCGATGTTTGCTGAACGATTTGGATCATACTCAATTGTTTTTACAACTGCTTCAACAGCGTCTTTGTTACGCTTGAAGTCAATCAAACGGTAGTGACGCTTGTGACCGCCACCTTGGTGACGAACAGTGATGCGACCGTTGTTGTTACGACCAGCCTTGCTCTTCAAAGAAACAAGCAAAGATTTTTCTGGAGTGCTGGTAGTGATTTCAGCGAAATCCAAAGAAGTCATATTACGGCGACCGTTTGTTGTTGGTTTATAAACACGAATTCCCACGATATTTCCTCCTTAGATTATTCTTCTTCTGCACCGAACAACTCGATTGCTTTAGAATCAGCTGTCAGTGTTACGATAGCTTTTTTAGTTTTGTTTGTAAAACCAGTGTAGCGTCCAACGCGTTTTGCTTTTGGTTTTACATTGATAGTGTTAACGTTAGCAACCTTAACTCCTTCAAAAGCAGCTTCAACAGCTTGCTTGATCAAGAGCTTGTGAGCGCGAGTGTCCACTTCAAATACGTATTTGCCTGCTTCGTACTGAGCCATTGAGCCTTCAGTGATAACAGGTTTTTTGATTACGTCGTACAAATTCATTATGCAAGAACCTCCTCAATTTTAGAGATAGCTGCCTGAGTAACCAGAAGTTTATCGCTGTTTACGATGTCCAGAACGCTTGCAGTTGTTGCAGTTGCAACTTTCACATTTGGAAGGTTGCGAGCTGAAAGTGCAGCGAATTCGTTTCCTTCTTCAAGGATAACAAGAACTTTCGTATCGATGCTCAGTGCAGCAAGCACTTTTGCAAACTCAGCAGTTTTTGGAGCTGTAAATGAAAGGCTGTCTACAGCTACGAATTTGTTTTCAGCAACTTTTTCAGAGTAAACTGATTTCAATGCCAATCTACGAACTTTACGTGGAAGTTTGTAAGCATATGAGCGAGGAGTTGGACCGAATACGATACCACCACCACGCCATTGTGGAGAGCGGATAGAACCTTGACGAGCACGTCCAGTTCCTTTTTGACGCCATGGTTTGCGTCCGCCGCCTGATACTGCAGAACGGTTTTTAACAGCGTGAGTTCCTTGACGAAGGCTAGCGCGTTGGCTGATGATAACATCAAAGACAACTGATTCATTTGGTTCAATACCAAAGACCGCATCGTTCAGAACTACTTCACCAGCTTCTTTACCAGTTTGGTCAAATAATTTTACGTTTGCCATTGTGACTGATTTCCCCTTTCTTTATTATTTACCAGCTTTAACTGCTGACTTGATAGTGATAAGAGATTTCTTAGCACCTGGTACGTTACCTTTAATCAGGATAACGTTCTTCTCTGGAACAACCTGTACGATTTCAAGGTTTTGAATCGTTACACGGTTGCCACCCATACGTCCAGCCAAGCGTTTGTTTTTGAAAACGCGGTTTGGCGCAACTGGTCCCATTGAACCAGGACGACGATGGTAACGTGAACCGTGAGCCATTGGACCACGAGATTGGCCGTGGCGCTTGATAACACCTTGGAAACCTTTACCTTTTGAAGTTCCTGTTACATCAACAACATCACCAGCTTCGAATGTATCGACAGTGATTTCTGCTCCTACTTCCAAGCCTTCAATGTTTTTGAATTCACGAATGAAGCGCTTAGGAGCTGTGTTAGCTTTCGCTACATGGCCTTTGGCAGGTTTGTTGCTCAATACGTCACGAAGGTCATCAAAACCAACTTGAACTGCGTTGTAACCATCTGTTTCAACTGTTTTAACTTGAAGAACAACGTTTGGAGCTGCTTCAACAACAGTTACAGGGATTAATTCGCCAGCTTCAGTGAAGATTTGAGTCATTCCCACTTTTTTCCCTAAGATTCCTTTTGTCATGAGAAAATGTTTCCTTTTCTATATTTTTTTCAAAAAGTTTTTAACGAGCGTTTTTCATGCTCTGGTTTAGAACAAACTTTAGATTAAAGTTTAATCTCTACGTTCACACCACTTGGAAGATCCAATTTCATCAAAGCGTCAACTGTTTTTTGAGTTGGGTTGATGATGTCGATCAAGCGTTTGTGAGTACGCATTTCAAATTGTTCGCGAGAGTCTTTGTATTTGTGAGTCGCACGAATGATTGTGTAGAGGCTGCGCTCAGTTGGAAGTGGGATTGGACCCGCAACTTCAGCACCAGTACGAGTAGCAGTTTCTACGATTTTTGCAGCCGCTGTATCAAGTGTACGATGTTCGTAAGCTTTCAAACGGATGCGGATTTTTTTGTTTGCCATCTTTTTCTCCTTTTCGTCTATTTAAGATAATAGGCTAGCTCCACAAGAAAACCGACAGGCAATTGCGTGGCAATGCAACCGAGCGTGTCGCAACCTCTTGCATCAAAGCTACACGCTGTATTTTTACAGCACCATAGTATCTTAACACAAAGAACCAGTCATTGCAAGGGATTTGAGTAATTTTTTAAAGATTTTTAGGATAATTTTTTATGAAAGTGTTTTCTCTATTGACAACTATGCCTTGTTCTTCAATTCAACTCGAAAAGTTCACCTTATTAATGGAAGTAATCAGGCTTAAGATATGGAAAAAAGCTGCTTTGAAAGCAACTTTATAGATTTTATTCCGGATTGATTTTTATTAGAATTTCTTCCAAGTTAAACTATCCATATCTAAGCGGTCAGCTTGACTAAGACCAAATTGGCTTTCGCCAGCATCTGCAGTCTTTGTGAAATCAATTTGCTGAAGGATTTCGGGTTCCTGTTTCTGATTAGACAGCTGATAAAGGGTTGCTTGACCGTTTCCGCTTCCGGAATGCCAGTGAGAGCTTAAGACATGGCCATCTCGGTAAACAAAGAGAGTTACCCTAGAACCTCCGACACTGGCTGCATGCGACTCTCCCAACAAGGCTGGCTCCTGACCTTTGAGGTAATAAAGAGATACTAAGTGGTATGGATTTTCTCCAAACTTAGCTCCAACCAAAAGCTCCTTTTGCCCATCACCATTGAGGTCGTGAAAACTATAGGCAAGGGCATCTGGCTGCGCTAATATATTATCTACCGTCCAGTATTCTAGAGGGAAGTGCAGCTGATTTCGGAGATTTTCTGCTGCTTGAGTATCAGAGCTATTGCTTGACAAAAGCAAACGATAGTCTTCAAAAACCTTTTGGTAAGATTCCTCATCAGACTTTACCGATTTTTCTTGGCTGCTGGAAGAGCTCGCTTCACTAGAAGAACTAGCTTGACTAGATGATACAGATTGGCTTTGGCTAGCAGATGTTTTTGGCTTTTCTACCGCCTTTTGCTGGCTGCAACCTTGCAGAATCAAAACTAGAGCTGTTGCCAAAATAGCCTTTGTAGTCATTCTTTTCATGATATACTCCTTGATTTTTATATATTTAGCGTAATTAACCCAAAAAACTAATGATTTCTGTCAAAATAACAAAACACTCTATCTATTTTACTATATAGACCTAGCCTTGAATAGAAAGAAAAATCCCACTGACGCACATCAGTGAGATAAAAAATGAAAATTCATCCTTGGCTACTTGTTTTATAGCAAAGGGCTGTCCTTTTCGATGCGAAAGTCCTTGCCCGACTGGCAGATGACAAGGTCTGCAGCTGCTAGATAGGGTTGATAAAAGTGTCTATATTGCTCTCGTCGAGCTAGATGCGTTTGCTCTATCCACTCTGGCCTGCGCTCTCGCACAGCCACGTCCCGAGCCAAGCGGCGTTCTAACTCGGTCTGATCATCCGTGTAAAAGCAAATCGACAAATCAAACAAACTTTCAGGCAAAAAGGCAGCCGACATGCCTTCTACTATTAAATTTGGTTTTTGGGCTGATAAGCGCAAGCTAGGCGACCAAGCTGTGCCAATGGTCAGAATATCCAGACCAGACTGCAAGGCACAAATATCTCGCTCCAGACTCCCGAGCTCATGAACAGCTGGGAGACAGGCTGTTACTTTTTGATGAGGGAAATCTTTGGAACTGAGCAAATCTCGATACTCCCCAGTAATTACATAAGGATCTGTTGCCAGCAGATTGGCTCGTCTCTTACCCAATATTAGTTGGAGTTTTCGAGCAAAAGTTGACTTGCCTGAAGCCCCATGACCGTATATACGTATAGTATGTTTTGGGTCGTCTGACAGATACGCTGTCAATCTTTCCAGCAATGTTTCTTCATCGGACATGGCTTTTCCTTTCAAATGGAGCTTCTTAGAAATTTCGGCTGGATTTATTGTAGCCGTAGCGCTCAATAAAGTCTTCACGGAATTCTAGCAAGTTGTCATCCATGATAGCTTGGCGCACCTTCTTCATAAGGTTTACCAAGAAGTAGAGGTTGTGATAGCTGGTTAGGCGGATCCCAAAGGTTTCGTCCGCTTTAAGCAAGTGGCGGATATAGGCCCTCGTGTAGTTGCTGCAAGTGTAGCAATCACAATCATGGTCCAGCGGCGTGAAATCTTCCTCAAACTGAGCATTTTTAACCACCAGACGTCCTTCACTGGTCATACAGGTACCGTTTCGGGCAATCCGAGTCGGCAGGACGCAGTCAAACATATCAACGCCACGGATAACGCCATCAATCAAGCTATCCGGCGCTCCAACTCCCATGAGATAGCGGGGCTTGTTTTCAGGCAGCATAGGCGTTGTGAAGTCTAGCACTGCATTCATCTCTTCGTGAGACTCTCCGACAGCCAATCCTCCGATAGAGTAGCCTGGGAAATCCATGCTGGCCAAGTCTTGAGCAGACTGACGACGCAAATCTTCAAACCCAGCACCCTGAACAATCCCAAAGAGACCTTGGTCGTGCGGACGGCTGTGGGCCTTGAGGCCACGCTCTGCCCAACGGCTAGTCCGCTCAATGGACTTCTTGACATAGTCATAAGGCTGGTAGAACTGCGGGCACTCATCAAAGGACATCATAATGTCACTGCCCAGATTGTTCTGAATAGAGATGGCCTTTTCGGGTGACAGGAACATCTTGGAACCATTGAGATGGTTCTTGAAAGTTACTCCTTCTTCTGTTATATTGCGGCTGTCAGCTAGAGAATATACCTGAAAACCGCCACTATCCGTCAGAATAGGCTGGTCCCAGTTCATGAACTTGTGCAGGCCACCTGCGCGGGCAATCAGCTCATCGCCCGGCCGCAGCCAGAGGTGATAGGTATTAGACAAGATGATACCTGAACCCATTTGCTTGAGTTCTTCTGGCGACTGGGTCTTGACCGTCGCCTGGGTCCCAACTGGCATAAACATAGGTGTCGGAAAAGTCCCGTGAGGCGTGATAATCTCTCCCAAACGAGCACCTGTGTGCTTTTCTTTTTTGATCAAATGATACTGAATCGGTGATGTTGACATGTTTCCTCCTGCTGGGATAAACAGTCCCAGCGATTTTTCTTCTATATAATAAGCAGCAAGGGCTCACAAGATACCGTATGATTTTACCAAAAAAACTTCTATCTGTCACGGGGTATGGTATAATGTAACAGACAAATCAGTATGGAGGAATTATGAATCTAAGTAACATCAGAGCTCAGGCTCGTACCGTCCGCAGTCAAACGAGGGGGATTTTTCTTTTGTTTGCGGCCCCGACTCTTGCCGGTATCCTAAACATCTTGCTTTCCCTTATTGGGAATCTAAGAGACTCCGTTTCCGACCTGACCTTCAGCCAGTTCATATATTTTCTGATTAGCCGAACTCTTTTTCCGACGACCATCCAGTTTATCACGTCTCTCCTGCTGCTTTCTGCCAGCTACACCATGATAACCGTCATCCGCAAGAAAAAGGATGAGGTTCGCTTTTCAGATATTGGGCATCTTTTTACGAGCAAGAACTTCACACCTGTTTTCAAAACCGTTTTGCTCAAGCAGCTATTGCTTTTCCTTTGGAATCTTCCTATATTTTGCGGGAGTCTTCTGTCCGTCTTCAATGCTTATAAGATTCTCAATATTTCGGAAAAACTTCCTGCCCATACTGTGCTGACTGCTCAAAGCGAGGCGGGACAACAGATTCTTCAATACACCCCTGGTATGTTACTGGGAAGCCTCTTGATATTGGTTGGTCTAGGCATCACCGTTCCTCAGTACTACGCATATTCTCAAGCAGAGCTGATCCTATATGACCAGCTTGAGACTGACACCTATCTGGGAGCTTTCTCTGCTATCCGTCAAAGTCGGAAGCTCATGAAGGGCTACAAGGGGAAGCTATTTATGCTGGATCTGAGCTTCATCGGCTGGAATTTACTGGCCAGAATGACTTACGGTGTACTGAATATTATGGTTCTCCCTTATACAGCGACTGCTTACATTCTCTTCTACGAAGAGTTGAAAAAAGAAAAAGCAAGCTCAAAAGAAAACAACCCACAGGCACGGGACTCTTTGTCCTAAGCTTGTGAGTTGTTTTTTTATTTAGTATTTTAGTCTGGCCTGTCAAGGGCAGAGCAGATTTTATCAAAGGCTACCTCTAGTGAATCCTCATCTGTGAAAAAGGATTCCTCTTCCCAGCCTAAGAAGTCTCGGTCTTTCCACCAGCGCTTCATGGCGGCGGACTGTTTCTTCAAAGGATAGGTCATAGTAGTAAGCAAAGACCTGCGGAGCGAAGAGCTTTTTCAACTGCTCTAGCATCTGTCCGTAAATGTCCGTCTCATAAAATCCTTCTACCAGAACCAGCAAATCATGTTCGTAGCCGAAACAAGCCAGTGTTTCCGTCAGGTCAATAGATAAATTTCCTGGCTCAACTTTTTCCTTGAGCATGTCCCGTCTAACCGTATCCTGCGCTATCAGGAGAGTTCCTCGGCCGTAGTGAGTCTGCAATTTTTTGGCCAGGCTAGACCTGCCAGAGCCGGAATTACCACGAATGATGACTAACTTGGCCATCTTATTCGCCCAGAATCAAGCGAGTATGCTCGCGTTTAATGCAGCGATCCATGACAATGTCATCCCGACCGGCTGTCCGCAAAATCTGCTCAGCCTCTTCACTCTCCAAGCCCAACTGAGCCCAGAAAATCTTAGCATCCGTCTGCAGAAAATCAAGTGCCACATCCGGCAAAAACTCACTGCGGCGGTATACATCGACAATATCCACCGGAAAAGGAATATCTTTGAGACTGGCATAAACAGTCTCGCCAAAAATCTGACCGCCCGCTGCACGAGGATTGACTGGGATAATGCGATAGCCCCGCTCCTGCATCTCCTTGGACACACGGTTGCTGGTCGTTTCTTCGCGGTCAGACAAGCCAACAACAGCAATCACCTTGCTGTTTCCCAGATAATGCTTGACAATGGCATCACTGGGATTTTGAAAATGATAAGTCATAGGATTCCTCCTCATTCATAATAAAGCTAGATAGTTTTGCAGTATTTGCTTCTTAACTGAATCCGAGCTAAACACCATGTGAAAAAGATAAGCTTCCTTGCATTCATCGAATGCTATGTCAGCTTTCTATTTTCACTTTGTGTTTTACGCCCTTGATATCTTACTTTGCCTCGTACCAAGTTTGGCCGGCATTTTCATCAGCCACTAGTAAAACGGCTAGCTCAATCGCCGCTTCCATGGTTTCTTTGACTAGCTGGCGGACGGCTATTAGCTCGTCATTTGGCACTTCCAGCACAATTTCATCGTGAACCTGCAGGAGCATGCGAGACTTGAAATTCTTCTCAGCCAGAGCTCGATCCAGATTAATCATAGCGACTTTGAGAATGTCTGCAGCGGAGCCTTGAATCGGGCTGTTAATGGCTGTGCGCTCCGCAAAATTTCGGATGTTAAAGTTTCGGGAATTGATATCCGGCAAGGAGCGACGGCGATGGTAAATGGTCTCTACATAGCCCTTATCACGCGCTTCGCGGACGATGGTTTCCATATAATTCTTGATTCCTGGGAAACGCTCAAAATAAGTCTGAATATAGTCTTTGGCAGCCTTGCGGGAAATTCCCAAATTATTGGCCAGACCGAAGTCGGAAATGCCATAGACCACTCCGAAGTTGACAGCCTTGGCATTACGACGGTCATTAGGTGTCACATCCTCTGCCTTTTCAATACCAAAGACCCGCATGGCGGTAGCCGTGTGAATGTCTTCTCCATGCTGAAAGGCAGCAATCAGATGCTCGTCCTGAGAAATGTGAGCCAGCACCCGCAGCTCAATCTGGGAATAATCCGAGCTGAGTAGTACGCTATCTGCCCACTCTGGCACAAAGGCCTTGCGAATGAGGCGCCCCTGCTCCAAACGAACGGGGATATTCTGCAGGTTCGGGTCAACCGAGGACAGGCGTCCCGTCTGAGTCAAATCCTGAACATAGCGAGTGTGAATCTTGCCGTCAGCCGCAATCGCCTCCTGCAGGCCGATGATATAAGTGGACTGTAGCTTGCTGATTTGACGGTATTCGAGAATCTTAGACACAATCGGTGCAATGGGAGCTAGACGCTCCAGCACATCAACCGCTGTCGAGTAGCCCGTTTTGGTCTTTTTAGTGTACTCTAGTGGCAGCCCCATATCTTCAAAGAGAATGGTTCCCAGCTGTTTCGGTGAGTTAATATTGAACTCCTGACCAGCCAGATCATAAATCTCCTGCGTCAGACTTTCCAACGTCTTTTCATTTTCCGCCTGCATGCCCTGCAGGGTTTCCCGCTCAACCTTGATTCCTGCAATCTCCATCTTGGCTAGGACAAAGGCCAATGGCTGCTCCATTTCAAGCAACAAATCCAGCTGATCGTGGGAACGGAGCTGTTCTTGCATTGGCTCTTCTGTTTCCAGCAGTACTTGAACCTTACGAGCTAGATGCTCAAAGAGCAACTCTTGCTCCGGCAGAGCGCGCTTGGCTCCCTTGCCATACACCTCCTCATCAGTCGGCAGAATTGTTTGGCCGTAGAGGCGAGCAATAGTCGCCAGCTCATTGTCCTCGACCGTCGAAAGCAGATACTTGGCTAGACGAGCATCAAAGGAGGCTGCTGGTAGTTCGATGCCATAATGACTAAGCAGTACCTTGATCCGCTTGAGGTCGTAGGTTTTCAGAGCTGTTTTTGTCAAAAATTCCTGAAAGAGAGGCTGCTGCAATAAATCGCTGGCGCCGACATAAATCTGACGGCTATCGCCCCAGGCAAGACCGACAATCTCTTCCTTATGGTAGTTGTCGCCCAAGATTTCAAAATAGAAAAATTGCTCTGGTGCCAGCATATCCTCTGTGACCTCAGTCACTTTGGTAAATTCAATTGGTTTGACTTTTACCGGCTCTTGACCAGTTCCTAGCTGAGCCTTGAGCTGCTTGAAGCCCATCTCGTCATAGAACTTGCTCAGGGCCTCTATCTGAGGACCCTTATAAACCAAATCATCCAGCCCGATTTCAATCGGAGCCTGAGTATTGATAGTAGCTAGGGTTTTAGATAAGAAGGCCTTGTCTTTGTCATTGATCAGATTTTCCTTCATCTTGGAAGCCTTGAGCTGATCAATATTTTCATACAGATTTTCCAAAGAACCATACTCCAAGAGGAGCTTTAGGCCAGTCTTCTCACCAATCTTGGTCACGCCAGGGATATTATCTGACTGATCGCCCATCAGCGCCTTGAGGTCAATGAACTGCTCTGGCGTGATGCCCAGCTTTTCCATGAGGTAGGCAGGGGTAAATTCCTCAAACTCGGCCACGCCTTTCTTGGAAATCTCCACCACGGTATTGTCATCCGTCAGCTGAATCAAGTCTTTATCGCCGCTGACAATGGTCACATCGTAAGGAACAGCTGTCTTTTCAGCCATCTTGTCCAAGGTTCCGATGATATCATCCGCCTCGTACTGAGCCAAATCGTAGAAGTGAATGCCTAGGTGCTTCAGCATTTCACGAATAAAAGGCAGCTGCTCACGAAACTCATCCGGTGTTTTGGCCCGACCAGCCTTATAGTCGGCGTACATCTCGGTTCGGAAGGTCGTCTTGCCAGCATCAAAAGCTACTAGGACATGGGTCGGCTGCACGCGCTCCAAGAGATGATTGAGCATAAGGTGGAAGCCATAAATGGCATTGGTATGCAGGCCCGATGGACTCTTGAAACGGTCAATTTGATTATAAAGCGCAAAAAAAGCGCGAAAAGCAACGGACGAACCATCGATTAATAATAATTTGTTCTTTTTTTCCATAGGTTTATTATAACACGAAAGGCCGACAAAGACAGAAAAGGCGGTGTGGAAAATTTAAAAGTGATTTTAATAATTCCTGTATGGTATAATAATAAAAACTAGGAGGTGAAGCATGTTCCCAATAACCATTCCAACTCTTGTGACTGAAGAAGTGTATCAACGATTTGCTTGGTCTGTTTTCTTACGCGGGAAAAGATTTTTGCTGAATCTGTTCATTTTGATAGGAATCCTGTCTCTCTATCTAATCTTCCTACCTGACAACCTGAAGCGTTTTTCTTTCTTTACCATGCTATTTATATCTTTGGTGACATTCTCAGCAATGTATTTTGGCATGAATTATCAGATAAAGAGAGCCTATCAAAAAACTCCTTTCTGGAAGGATATGGAGCAAACTCTTATATTTGAGAAAGATAAATTTTCTGTAAAAAGCAAACGAGGAGAGTTTCTTTATAGCTATGATGACATCGTCAAAGTTTTTCATACTAAGGAAGATTTTTATATCATGTTGGGACCAAATGTCAGCTTCCCTATTGAAAAAAAGAACTGTTCTCCCGAGGCTCTTGAGTTCTTGCTAGAACTTCACATTGAGCATATGTAAAAGAAAAAGCAGGCTAGACTGACAGTAGATCAGTTCTGGTCTGCTTTTTATCTTGTAAATAATTGCTTGATGTCCACCAACTTCTCTATCTTCTGATTGATTTCTGGTCGGTAGTCACAGAAGTTAATGCTCTGGATGCCACTGTTGACGGCGACATCCACATCCAGGGTCCGGTCACCGATATAGTAGGTTTCCTGCTTGTCCAGGCCATATTTCTCAAGCAGATAATCGATACCTTCTGGGTGGGGCTTGCGCTCAAAGCCGTTGGCTGTTGTGATGATTTCTGTGAAATAGTCATGAATACCCAAGTCTTGCAAGATTTGATGGGCATTGATTCCCTTGTGGGTATAGACGAACTGGGCAATGCCCTGCTCTTCAGCCCAAGCCAGTATATCCGCAGCTCCTCCCATCAGATGAACCTGAGCATTCTTCTCCTTTAGGCTTGCTCCACGGAAGGTATTCATCTCGGCAGCATCCAGACCTTTCTCAGACGCTACTTTTTCCAAGAGCTTCTGCACAGAGTGCTTTAGGATATAGCTGTGGATACTAGCCCTGTTGAAGTCCAAACCATAGTGAGCATAGGTTTCCTCAATCCCCGCCAAAATAGCATCGTAGGAGTCCAGCAAGGTGCCGTCCAAATCCCAAATAAACGCTTTCGTCATGTGATTTTCCTCATTTTCCTGTCAAATAAAATCTTTAAAAACAGCCAGCGGAAGCCATTGTCCAAGAGCATCCCAGTCCAGACCCCCGGCAGACCCAAGCCACAGGTCACTCCCAGCAAGTAACCTACAACGATGCGAATCAGCCACATGCCAAGGGTCGTGGCATAAAAGGGCAATCTGGCATTCCCCAGCCCCTGCCAGATGGCGGTGTAAATCACGGTTCCGACTGCCATGGGAGTTCCCAGCAAAGAGAAAAGCATGACCGAAAGACTGGCTGTGATAGCTCCGCTATTATCCGTATAGAGCAAGGTCAGCGGCCGACCAAAAGCAAAAATTCCTAGAGCCACGGGCAGCATGCAAGCAAAAGACAACCAGAAGGTCCGCTGACGAATCAGACCGACCTCTTGCATATCTCCCTCACCTACTGCATGGCCTACCAGCATAACTGTTGCTGTCGCAACCCCGAAGATTGGCATATAATTAAACTGCGTCAGGACTTCACCGATGGCATTCCCCGCTACTGCGTCCGTCCCAAAGACGACCACAATGGCGATAATAACTACATCACCCGCCCGCATCATGAGCCGCTCTCCAGCAGCCGGCAGAGACAGACGCAAGAGCTCTCCATCTAAGCCCCAGCGCCAGCGGATTGTGGAAAAATCCAGCTCCCGCCAGAGAATCAGCACACCGACCAAACGAGCCAGCACCGTCCCCAACGCTACACCGACAATACCCAGCCGAAAGACGTAAATCCCCAGACCGGAAAAGAGGGCATTGAGGACATTGGTTAGAAGACTGACATACATGGGAACTCTTGGATTGCGTGTGACCCGAACCAGAGCTCCAAAAGAAGTCATCAAGCCTAGTAAGACAATAGTCCCTCCAACCAAAGCCAGATAAAGACCGCCTGCTTCAGCCACTGCCTTTTCTGTCCCTAGAAAGTCCAGCATCTGCCTGCCAAAGAGCAGGGAAATCAGCCCCAACAGAAGACTCAGAAATAAAGTCAGCTTGATAGCCTCGGCTGTATGATAGGCCAGACGCTCCTTGTCTCCCTGAGCCAGAGTCTTGGAGATGAGACTGGAAATAGCAGCCCCTAGAGCGATAAAGATTGCCTGATAAATAGTAATGATGTTGCCAGCCACTGAGACACCGGAAATCGCAATCAGCCCAAGACTGGCCACCAGATAGCTGTCGACCATTCCCATGAGCATCTGCAAAAAATTCTCCGCCATAGCCGGCAAGGCGATATTCATGATTTTTTTATAAGTCGTCATAGTCTGAAAATCTCCTGCATTTATATATCCTTTCTTACTTGAGATTTCCACCCTCCACCATAGAGAATAGAAAGCGGTGGGACTATTGTCCTACCGCATATTAATCTCCTATCGCAAAACTTTTTTAAGCACAAATTCCCAACTATATTGTTTCGCATTCCCAAACCCAATGAATATCTTCACTCCTCCACAAAGAGTCCCAAGATATGGACATTGTCTGCGACGGAGACGAAGGCAGTTGGATCCGTATTTTTCATGATTTGCTTGAATTCATTAAACTCAGCTCGGGTAATAACTGTCACCAGAACAGCTTTTTGCTCATGATTGTAAGTTCCCTCGGCGCCATGGATTACTGTCGCCCCACGATGCAGCTTGTTGTGAATCTTATCAATCACCCTATCCGGATGGCTGGTGATAATCATAGCCTGCATGCGCTTCTGCTTGGTAAAGACCGCATCCGTCACTCGGCTAGACACAAAAATAGTAATCATAGAGTACAACGCATACTCCCAGCCAAAGGTCAGGCCCGCAATCAGCATAATAATTCCATTGACAATCAAGGAAATATTCCCGACATTCCGGCCTGTTTTTTTCCGAACAGTCAGACTGACAATATCAGTCCCGCCGCTGGAAATACTGGACTTAAGAGCAAAGCCAATCCCCGCTCCCATGACCACACCGCCGAAAAGGGCGTTGATGATGGGATTATCCGTCAAGGTCACTTCCGGCACAAACTGGATAAAAAGCGAGCTCATGGTCACCGTGATAAAAGTAAAAATGGTAAACTTATGCCCAATCTGGTACCAGGCCAAGATCATCAGCGGAATATTGATAGCATAAAAAGTCACAGAAACCGGAATGGTAAAGCCGAAGAAACGAGTACTAAGGGCAGTAATGACCTGCGCCAGACCAGTCGCCCCGCTGGAATAAACATGCCCCGGCTGAAAGAAGAAATTGACTGCGACAGCCGACAAAAAGGCATAGACAAGCGAGGCAGAAATCTTCTCATCGTACTTCTCACGCGAGATACTCTTTAAAGACCGCAAAATCTTAAAATTATAAGCAAACCTACGGACATAATAGCGAAAGAGTTTATAAAAATTAGTCTTCTTCATGTGCTTCCACTTGTAAACTTAATTCCTCTAATTGAGCGACCGACACCGGGCTAGGGGCCTGTGTCATTGGATCAGAAGCCTTGTTATTTTTTGGAAAGGCAATGACTTCGCGGATATTTTCTTCACCAGCCAAGAGCATCACAAAGCGGTCCAAGCCCAGAGCCAAGCCACCATGCGGTGGAAAGCCATAGTCCATAGCCTCCAGAAGGAAGCCAAACTGCTCAGTAGCTTCTTGAGTTGAGAAACCAAGCGCCTTAAACATCCGCTCCTGCAAGTCTTTCTGGTTAATCCGAAGACTGCCACCGCCTAACTCATAGCCATTGAGGACGATATCATAGGCCACAGCCCGTACCTTGCTCAGGTCACCTTCCAGCTCTTGCTCAGAATCTTTCTGAGGCAGGGTGAAAGGATGGTGGGCGCTCATGTAGCGGTTCTCTTCTTCTGACCATTCAAACATGGGCCAATCCACTACCCAAAGGTAGTTAAATGTATCAGGAGCAATCAAGTCCAGTTCTTTACCCAAACGAACACGAAGAGCTCCCAAAGCAGCGTTTGCCACTTCCAAAGTATCAGCCACAAAGAGAACTAAATCATTATTTTCAAGCTGTAAAGCTTCTGTCAACTGACTTGTCAAGTCTGTCAAGAACTTAGCAACTGGACCAGACAGCTCACCATCAGTCACCTTCACCCAAGCAAGACCCTTAGCACCATGCTGTTTTGCTTGCTCTGTTAGCTTGTCGATATCCTTACGAGAGTATTTATCTGCAGCATTTTTCACCACGATTGCCTTGACAGCTGGAGCTTCTGAAAAGACCTTGAAGTCAACTCCCTTGACAAGCTCTGTCAAGTCCTGCAACAACATTTCAAAACGAGTATCAGGCTTATCAACCCCATAAAGAGCCATGGCATCATCATACTTCATACGCGGGAAAGGCAGAGAAACATCAATACCTTTGGTCTCTTTCATGACACGAGCAATCAAACCTTCTGTAATGTCCTGAATCTCCTGATCAGACAAGAAAGAAGTCTCCAAGTCTACCTGAGTGAACTCTGGCTGACGGTCACCGCGCAAGTCCTCGTCACGGAAGCATTTAACAATCTGGTAATAACGGTCGAAACCAGCATTCATCAAGAGCTGCTTGGTAATCTGCGGACTCTGAGGCAGAGCGTAAAAATGCCCTTGATGAACCCGACTAGGCACCAAGTAATCACGCGCCCCTTCTGGCGTTGACTTAGATAGGAAGGGTGTCTCCACATCGAGGAACTCCAACTCGTCCAAATAATTGCGGATAGAGTGAGTCACTTTGGCACGGAGCTTGAAGTTTTCTAACATCTCTGGCCGGCGCAAGTCCAGATAACGGTAGCGCAAACGCGTATCGTCATTCACCTCGATGCCGTCTTTGATTTCAAAAGGTGTCGTCTTGGCTGTATTTAAGACAGTCAGGCTTTCCACATGCAGCTCCACGCTTCCTGTTGCCAGCTTGTCATTAGCCTGCTCACGCGCAGCTACCTTGCCTGTCACCTCCAGCACAAACTCACTGCGCAGGCTTTCTGCGGTTGCCATGACCTCTGCAGACACTGTCTCAGGATTGATGACCAGCTGCATAATGCCTTCGCGGTCGCGCAAATCAATGAAAATCAGACCTCCCAAATCCCGACGGCGGGCTACCCAGCCCTTCAAAGTGACTTCCTGACCAACATGCTCCTTGCGAACACGCCCAGCATACATAGAACGTTTCATCTTTACTCTCCAAATTTTTAATTCTGTTACTATTTTACCACAAAGCGCCTAAGAAAGCCCTTCTGTCCGTTCTTTTTCTGAAAAATATTAAAGCTCCACATGACTGAGGCTGGCATTTATGACAAAAGGCCTGAGGCAAAGACCCCAGACCAACTGAATAGATTATTCCTTTTTCTTGCTATCCTCATAGAGACTAGGCGCAAATGCTCTTGTCACCATGGCCGTCAAGAAGCGAAAACCTCCCGCTGCCAGACCAAAAATCGGCGCCAAGGCACGGAAGAAAAAATCCCCTCTCATAAATAAACAAAGCAGACCAGTAATCACAAAGATAGCCAAACCCTGCACCAGAACCACCAATAGTATTTTTTTCATCATTTCCTCGACTTTCTAGCGTAATTTACCTTTACATATACTTCCTTTCTGTTAGTGAATTTAGATTGCTGAAATTTTGAGCTAAAAATTTATCAATTTATTGCTTATCCCGCTCCAACTTTTTACGCTGATCATGCAGAGCAGTTAATTGTGTTTGATAAGCTTGGTAACGTTTCTTAATCGCTTTGTCCTCTTCCTCAAAGTCAACTTCCAAAGTCCGTGTAGTCAACTCAATATCATCTAAAAGATAATGGTAGAAAGCTGAATGAGATGATGTCACCCCTAGATCCAACAAGTTCTTAAAGTGAAATAGGGCGCTGCCTTGTGAGAACATCACCTCTTCCCGCGTCACCTTAAACTGACGATATTCAACATCCAAATCATCTATTTTATGTTGCAGTTCATACTGACGACGATGTAACTCGTCCAGCTGATCTTGTTTCGATTTTCCTTTTTTCATTATAACCTCTATATCATTTTACCTCAGCTAATCTGTTTGTGCTGCTTATCTAAATCAAATATAAGCGCTTAAGCAAGAGAATAATTAGTTTTTCATATTAATCATCTCTCCTTTTAGTTGAAAAATCTTATTCATATCTGTTAACAATGAAAAATATTTAGTGATTTTTTATTTTTCACTAATCTTTAAACTCTTCAATAGTAAAATGCGGATACGAAATGTTCGGAGCCTCTATTTCAAAAATCTGCTGCATATTTTTTTCATCTTGATTAATATAACCTTCAAAAAGCACCTTTGAAATATCTTCTTGATTAAAATAATAAGTTCGTTGGTTTATAACACCTGATGGATGCAAACAGGCGGAATAATCAAAAT
>NZ_RJMM01000025.1 GCF_003943655.1 Streptococcus sanguinis | reverse complement strand
ACAGCCCAGACAACGGCATGATGGAGTCCTTCTTTGGCATTCTTAAGTCTGAGATGTTTTACGGTTATGAGAAGAACTTTAGGTCTTTAGAAGACCTTGAGCAAGCTATTGTGGACTACATTGATTACTACAATAACAAACGAATCAAAGTCAAACTAAAAGGACTTAGCCCTGTGCAATACAGAACTAAATCCTTTCAATAATTAATTGTCTAACTTTTTGGGGTCAGTACATGTACACCCTGTTTTTATTATAATTTCATAGCCAACATATTGACTGTCATACCAGCTGCTGTTCCCATCAGAGCGATGGTGTCCCCTTCCTTGACTAGATTGCGCTCCAGAGCATAGCAGAGGGAAAAGGGCACTGCTACTGACACCATATTACCATAGTCTTGCACAATATTAAGGTATTTATCATCAGGAATACCCAAGCTGCGCATGACCATTGGCAGAGCACGACTCGCCTGATGCGGAATGATATAATCCAGGTCAGATAGGCTGAGACCACTCTTTTCTTTAAACTCTTTAAACATTTCCGGAATTTTTCTGGCAGAGAGCAAGAGAATCTTCTTGCCATTCATGTCAAACATGTAGTGAGTCTTGGTAGCATCCGAATACTCCTTAGGCTGAAATGATGTCAAACCACCGCGAATCTCTGTATCGTGAGCTCCTTCAGACCAGGTCCGCTGCAGGCTGGAGATAACGCCTCTCTCTTCCTCTGTTGCTTCAAAAATCAAAGCAGCCGCTCCGTCACTGAACAACTCAAAACTTTCCTTCTGATTAGGATTGAGGCCCAGGCTTCCAACCTCACTAGACACGATGAGGATTCTTTGATATTCACCAGCCTCCAACAAATGAGACATGAGACTCAAAGCCGAGATAAAGCTGGTGCAGGTCGTATTGATATCCATGGCTGGAATGGACAAGCCCTTAGCCACCAACTCATGAATCAGGGCCGCGGTGCAGGGAATGGGCTGAACGCCCACCGCACTAGCCGACACGATGCAGTCAATGTCTTTGATAGTCAGGCCCGCTTGCTGCAGGGCTTTTTCAATCGCCTTGACCGCCATGGAAAGCTGGGTTTCTTCATTTTCCACCACTCGATAACGGGTCTGATCCTTAAAAGTCACAGTATTTCTAGGTAGATGCGTACCATAACCAACAATCTTTATATGATTCTTTACTGCTGTCATATTAAACTCCTTCTTGTCAGACTTGGGGCTGCTCGGCAGTTAGGTAAACTGTCAAAGAGTATGAGCCACCGATTCATATATTTTTCCACTTGGGGCATTCTTAAGCCCGATAAATTCGTTTCAACTTACGACCTCTGTCCCGCTGATAATCTTCAAAAAAAATAGCCGGCATAAGAAAGCTTTTATCAGTCGCTAAGTTTTGAAACTGCTGGACAATCTCGTCTTCTCGCTGCTGACTACGATGTTCGATAGCAATGGTCAGCGAATAGTCCTGCTTCTGAGCGACTTGGTATTCTCCAATCGCATCAACTAAGAGCAGACAACGGCGGATAAAGTCCGGAAAGATCTCCACCGACTGACCTGCGGTATTTTCAAAAATGAAAATATCATCCGAGCGCCCCTCAATTCTGTCAATCCGTGTAAAGACCGAACCGCAGGGGCAAGGTTCAGGATTTTCCACCAAGATATCATTCAGCTCATATTGAAAAATTGGCTGAGAAGTCCGCTTGAAGTCCGTGATAATAGGATAAAAACGCCGATCATCCAAGTAGTGCTTATCTACATGGACAATGTCTTCGTTTAGATGAAGATTCCCGTAGGAACAGCTACAGGCTAGGAAGCCCTCGGTCGCTTGGTAGACCTGGTCCACCTTTTTCAGACCAAATCCTGCTTGAATCCTCTGCCGATCTGGCTCTTCCAAAATCTCTGCCACTGATACGACTTTGCTAGGGGCAATCTGCACATTTCCTGCCTGGACTTGTTTAGCCAGATCCAAGAGCATTGATGCTGGCGCCACCAAAATCGTTGGCTGGTAAGCATTCAAGCGCTCTACATGCTCTTCGGCTCCCTGAAAAGTATCAAAATACTCCAGAGAAATCAAGCCTGAATTGACAGTCTGATAAAGCTGGTTATCTGCCCGAAGAAAGAAGGCTATTTTGTGCCCAAAGAGTTTGCCTGTAGGCAGCATCTTAGCCAAGATGGCTGCCGCCCACATGCTGCGCTCCTTTTCAGTGGTGACAAACAAGCCTCGGTGACCAGATGTCCCTGAAGACAGGCCGACAGCAATCTCTCCTATCATGGGACTAAAATCACGTGTCCGCTCGCTCTCCAGTGCCAAGGCTAACAACTCATCACGATCCAGCCCTTGAGTATTGAGCTCATTGAAATGCTCCATCATAAAGGCCTTATTCATCTTAAAATCTGCTGGAATACCTGATTTAAAATAAGGCGATTCCTGCTGCAGAAATTCCCGATAGGTCTCTAAAGCCTTGACTTGATAGCGTTCCAGAGCCTGTCGATCCTTAAATCGATGCCCCCAGCGAATGACGCTAAAGGTTTTTAGAAATGTTCCTAGTTTCATACAAAATCTGCTCCGCTCTCTCAGCCGGATCATGACTGACTAGCACCTGATAGCCAACAGCAAGCAACTGCCGCAGCAAGGCCACACCAGCCATGTATTCTTCCTTGTTATCCTGGATTAGTGACGGCAAGAAACGCATCTGCTCCGTATAAGGCAACAGATCCACGCCCCAGCACAAATCAGCTCCGATAAACAGATGATGATCTGGCAAAAAGAGACAAGCTTGACCAGCGGCATGGCCATCAACTGAGGCCAGATATATACTGCCATCCCCAAACAAGTCAACTGTCTTGCGATAGAGGAATGCTGCTTGCACCTGCTGAGGTTCCACCACTTCCAACCGACTCTCAAAATCCTGCGGAAGAAATTCCTTGAAAATCAAATCCTTAAGCTTGGCATGCTGATAAGTTTTAAAAACGGTCTTGGTCAGAATGAAGCGGGCCTTGGGAAAGAAAGCGGCTCCGCCGATGTGATCCGGATGCAAGTGCGACAAGATGACATAAGAAATATCTTCTGCCGCAATTCCTTTTTGCTCAAGCAGACGATCTACACGCTCCTCTTCTGACATATCAACAGGCGTTCCCAGACCATAAAGCCAGTATTTGAGCTTGGGCTTCAGAATAGCTGGAGAATAGCCTGTGTCGTAGAGAATATAGCCTTTGTCACGATGCTTTAAAAGGAAAACACCAGCTGGAAAAATTATTTTTTTCTTGGCAACTCCCTTAAACATCTGCTGCAAGTGACTGCTGCAGCTCCCAGGCTGAAGATACTCAATTTTCTCGATAATGTTGGACATATTTTGCAATCCCTTCACTGATTGTCAACTTGGGTTGATAGCCCAAATCCCTTACTGCTGCTGATATATCCAGCGTTTGACTGTAACGCATTAAGTAATAAGTGTAAAGAGTCAGAGGTGGCTCTTTTTCAATGTTAAAAAAGCGATAAAAGCTTTCAAAGCCCTGTGCCAGAAGACCTAGAAAAGCAGCAGGCAACTTAACATAACGTTTACGAACCTGTAAACCATCTAAAGCTTCATCCAGCATATCCTTGAAACTACGGGATTCTCCGTTGGTAATGTTGTAAACTTGTCCTTGCGCTTCTGGAAATTCCAAAGCCAGACGAACAGCCAAGGCCACATTTTCCACACAGGTCATGTCCATCATTTGCTGGCCATTTCTGATAAGTGGAATCGCCAGTTTTTGACTTAAGCGCAGAATCCTAGGAAAGATACTGGTGTCTCCAATACCAAAGAGCCCTCTAGGACGTAAGATAACTGATGGAACTTGAGGATAACTTCGGACAATCCGCTCAGCCATGAGCTTGCTTTTTATATAGAAATTCAGCTCATTTTCCTGAGGAGCAGCCTCTTCTTTGATAGCCAATTGGTCACGCGCCGCAGCATAAATGCTTGGAGAGGAAATATAGACCAGTCGTTGCACTCCAAAATGTCGGCAGGCTTCCATAACCAACTTGGTTCCTACTACATTGGTCTGATAAAACTGCTCCCAGGGTCCCCAAATCGTTGAGAGGGCACCAGCATGCACTACTGCATCCACTCCTTCGCAGGCTGCAAAAATTTCTTCTTCTCTGGTAAAATCCCCAGCAAAAAACTCTACTAAGGGACCTTCTAATTGCCGGCCCGCCTTCAGATTGCGGCCAAATGCTCGCACCTGATATCCTTGTTCAGCCAGCTCTTCAACAACATACTTTCCTAGAAAGCCAGTCGCTCCTGTCACTAGAACTTTCATCGCTACTCCTTTCATATAATTTTCTGTTTCAGTCTTGTCCCCATTATACACCATTTCAGCAAATCTTCCGTAAAAAAGCTGGAAAAAATCTTTACAGAGTGTCTCACCTGATTGGATAGGAGCAGAAAGAAATAAGATAATTTTCCAAAACAGCTGTCTCAAGCCATTGACATTTTTTAGTTGGAAATAGCTCTAATTAATTCATTGGGAGTATAAAAAAGAAGCCGGAAAACCGACTTCTGAACAAATACAAATTAAAGCATTTTGTTGTAGAATTCAACGATAAGTGCTTCGTTGATTTCTGGGTTGATTTCATCGCGCTCTGGAAGACGAGTCAATGAACCTTCTAATTTTTCAGCATCGAATGATACGAATGCTGGACGTCCAAGAGTTGCTTCAACAGCTTCAAGAATTGCTGGAACTTTCAATGATTTCTCACGAACTGAAATCACTTGACCTGGAGTTACGCGGTATGATGGGATATCAACACGTTTACCGTCAACAAGGATGTGACCGTGGTTTACGAATTGACGAGCTTGACGACGAGTAGTCGCAAGACCAAGACGGTAAACAACGTTATCCAAGCGACGCTCCAAGAGAAGCATGAAGTTGAAACCAAGGATTCCTTCTTTGATTTTTGAAGCTTGAACGAACAAGTTACGGAATTGTTTTTCACCTACACCGTAAGTGAAACGAAGTTTTTGCTTTTCAGCCAATTGCAAACCGTATTCTGACAATTTGCTGCGGTTGTTTGGTCCATGTTGACCAGGTACATAGTTACGGCGAGCCAATTCTTTACCTGTACCAGTAAGAGAAAGACCCAAACGACGAGCTTGTTTCCAAGATGGTCCTGTATAACGTGACATAAAAATGTCCTCCTGTAAAATTTTTTTGAGGAAATAGTCACTTAGAAAGCCCTGATTCGTGCAGAACATTTTCGCCCAAACAGCTAAGGCTACTTTTATAGCTGATGTTCTGTTGACGAGCTCCATGCTTTCCTGCTGCTATTTCACACAAGGGCTATTGTACCATGAATAAAGTCAAAAGTAAAGGGCCTCATACAAAAAATCAAGCCAAAAGGCTTGATTGAAGTTGTTTCTTGAAAGCAAAGGAATTCAGGCAGTTGCTTCACACTCCCAAAATCCTCAAAATCTCCTGCTTATATCGCAGCTTCTGTAGTTCCTTATCCTCGCTGCCTGACCAAGTCAATTGGAGATCTGCAACAATTTGCCCAGGACGATTTTTCAGAATATAGATACGGTCACTGAGAGCCAGAGCTTCCTCGATGCTATGAGTGATGAGAAGAGTCGTCAGGCCAAGCCTACGATGAATATCCAGATACCAAGCGTGTAGCTCCATCTTGGTCAGCTCATCCAGAGCACTAAAGGCCTCATCCAGAAGAAATAGCTTGTGACCGAACATATAGGTTCGTAGCATAGCCACGCGCTGCCGCATCCCCCCGCTCAGTTCATGTGGATACTTGTCTGCCACATCAAAAAGCCCGAACTCCTTCAAAATCTGACTTGCCTGCTCCATCGCTTCCTTTTTGGATACCTTTCGGATTAAGAGAGGCAAGATGACATTCCCCAGCACCGTCTTGTGCTCCAGCAGCAAGTCCTTCTGTAGCATGTAGCTCACGCGACCCTTGGGATTTTCCTGTCCGTCTAGGACAATCCTACCCGTCTGGACCTCCAAAATCCCCGCAATCAGATTAAAGAGGGTCGTTTTCCCGACTCCACTAGGCCCCAAAATCGCTACAACCTGGCCTGCTTCTACCTCTAGGCTGATGTCTTTCAAAATCTGCTGCTCATCGTAAGCATAGCTTACATTTTCAAGTTTAATTTCTGTCATTATTTTATATAATCGTTGCTGAATCCCTTGTCCCTCAAGTCATTGTCCACGATACCTTTATCCTTGGCCCATTTGTAAAAGGCATTCCAGCGGCTAGCCTCAAACTGACCCCACTTGTCCTTATCCGATGCATATTGCTCGGACAAATATTCTTGAGAAGCCAAGACAAAGTCACGCTTGTTCTTCAGCTCTGGCGCATGCTTGATTAAAATATCCGCCGCTTCTTCAGGGTGCTCCATGGCATATTGATAGCCTTTCTTGATAGCCTGCAGGACCTTTTTCGCCTCGTCCGGATTCTTCTTGAGATAGTCATTATTGGCAATGATGACTGGTGAATAGTAGTCAAACTCTTTGACATAGTCTTTCATATAAAAGAAATTAGTGTCCATGCCTTGCGTCTCTGCCATGATGCCGTCCCAGCCATGATAAATCCACGCTGCATCAAACAAACCATTTTCAATCGGCGTAATAGAGTTAGAATCGTTGTTGGGAACCTTTTCTACCTCATCAAACTGACCGCCTTGGCTTTCGACCAAGGTTTTGAGCATGCCAAGCTCCACCGGATCATTCCAGGTACCGTATTTCTTCCCAGCCAGATCCTTAGGTTCCGTAATTCCTGCAGACTTCTTAGAAATAATGCCCGAAGTATTATGCTCTACAATAGCCGCGACAGCTGTTATTTCTGCGCCCTTATCCAGTTTTTTAGCCATAGAGTCCTGGAAATAAATACCAAAAGGCGCCTTGCCATTGATAATCAAATCCGAACTGCTATCTTCAGGCGGCAACTTGATATCTACATCCACGCCTGCTTCCTTGAAATAGCCCTTTTCCTGAGCCACATAAAGACCGGTATGATTGGTGTTGGGTGACCAGTCTAGGATAAAATCAATCTTTTTATCCTTCTTAGCTGACTCCGAGCCTGACTGACTGCAAGCCGCTAGACCAAAGATAGACACGGCAGCTAAACCTGCCAGCAACACTTTATAACTTTTTTTCATCATTATCCTCTTTTCTTTCTTTGGAAAATGGCAGAGCTGAGCTCCTATTTCCACTTAATGACATATTTTTCACTGACAGCCACCAGCTTCATCCCCAGAAGACTGATAACCGAAACCAATATGATAATGGCAAACATGGTATCGTACTGGAAAAGTTTCTTAGACTGAATCATATAAACACCCAAGCCTTCAAAACCGCCCAACCATTCAGAAACCACAGTCGTAATGAAGGCGTAGGAAACACTCACCCTCAGACCCGCATAGAAATAAGGCAAACTAGCTGGAATTTTAAAATGCCAGAGAATCTGCCAGCGATTGGCCTGCATAAGCTCAAAGAGAGTCAGAGTATCCCGGTCACAATGCCGAAAACCGTCCAGAATACTGACGATAATCGGAAAAGTTGTCGTCAGAATAATGAGCACAATCTTGGGCAAAATTCCATAACCCAGCCAGAGAACCAGAATTGGCGCCAAAGCAATGGTCGGAATAGTCTGCACCACGACCATCATGGGATAGATCAGATCATTGAGCCAGCTCATGCTGTCCATGAGTATAGCTAGTATACAAGCCAAGATGACCCCCAAGACTAAACCCAGTAAGGCTACTTTTAAGGTCGCCCAGCTATGGCCTGCTAGAAATCCAGCATCTCTGATAAAGGCCTGACCGATTTCCAGAGGTGTCGGCAGGATAAACTTGGGCAAAAGCTTTAACCAGCCCATGACCTGCCAGATGACAAGTACACCCAACATACCTAAGAGACCGATTTGCTGTCGCATCAGCCTTTGTATTGCTTTCATTAGAACAATTTTCCTCCCTTCCTGCATTTTAGCGCTGCAATTCTTCAAGATATCACCATTCGATAAAGATGATAAAAGAAAAGGCCTTTTCCGTATATGGAAAAGGCGCACAAATACCACTGTTTTTCGGTATGTTTCCTACGCTGGCATTACCCAGATCAGGTGCGGTCGAAGCTTACACTTCCTCTCAGACTGTACACAGACTCCCATATATAGGACTATAATAGCGCAATCATCAGCAAATGTCAAGGTTGGAGCTTGGGCTCACTCCCTTTCAACTATAAGTAAAGCAAACTATCATCAATCAGCCAAACTTCCCTTTCAAAGCCAGCAAAGTCTCCATAGCCCTGATATTCTCAGTCTCACTTGTGGATAAAATGGTTTCAAAGCCCAGTTCAGCTGCCGTATCTAAGTTAGCCTGAATATCATCAATGAAGACGGATTCTACTGGATTCAAACCATACTTTTTCAACAGCTTTTGGTAAATCTCTGCTTCCGGCTTGACAACACCGACCTCTGAGGAAAGGATATAGCCTGACAGCAGTGGGTAAATGGGCAACAAACCAGCTTTTTCAATATGATAAAAAATCTCACAAGTGGTTGACAAGATATAGATTCGATAGCCCTGGTCAGCCCATAGCCGAATCCTTTCCTGTAAATCACTGTAAACATGCACAACCTCATACCAATGATAAAAGATATTCTTAATGGCGGAATGATAGGAAACGTCCAACTGAGCCAGGACTTCCTCACAGGCTTCTTTCAAACTCAGCTCTCCCTTGTCCGTCTGATGCCAGACACCCGACTCAAAAATGACCTGCCTAAGGACCTGCCGCTGCTCTTTCTCAGGTTCAAAATATGTCAAGATTTTCTCAGAATTCCATTCAATCAAGACATTGCCCAAATCAAAAACCAAATGTTTAATCATGATGACCACCTGTTTTCTTTGCTTATTAACCTCTATATACGTTGATCTGACTGAGGAATTGCTTCAAATATAAGTAAAAAGGCCCACTGGACCTTTCTATTCATCAAAATAACGGATGAGGTTCTTTTCTGTCAAAATGTCAGAATAAGTATAAGACTCCACATAGGTATTGGAGATTTCCCCTGGCTGACCGCCTTCATTGGAATATTCCACGATAAACAAAGACGGATAAACTTCAATCAGACGGCCTTGCTTGCTTTTTTGGCGCTTACGACCGTTTTCCAGCGTCATCTCAACGATTTGTCCTTCATGCGCCTTGATATCTTCTTTGATTTTTTTCATTTTTGCCACATCTGTAAATGCATCACTCATCTTTATTCGTCCTCTCTTTTGGAAATACTTGAGAATTTATTATACTCTTTCTGGAAAATTAACTCTACTGTACCACGCGCTCCACTCCGGTTTTTCTCGATAATGACTTCAACCTTGTTGTTGGGAATGCCTTCTTCCTCCTCACCAGCTCGATCATAATAATCATCCCGGTAAAGAAAGGCAACGATATCCGCATCCTGCTCAATGGAACCTGATTCCCGAATATCAGACAGCACTGGTCTCTTATCCTGCCGCTGTTCCACGCCACGTGAGAGCTGACTCAGCGCAATGACCGGTACCTTGAGCTCCTTCGCCAAGATTTTCAACTGACGGGAAATTTCCGAAACTTCTTGCTGGCGATTTTCACGACCCGTTCCTGTGATCAACTGCAGATAGTCAATCAAGACCAGACCTAGATTGCCCGTTTCCTGGGCCAGTTTTCGAGCCCGCGAGCGAATCTCTGTAATCCGAATCCCTGGTGTATCATCGATATAAATACTAGCATTAGCCAGATTAGCTGTCGCAATGGTATATTTTTGCCACTCTTCATCTGTCAGTTGCCCCGTACGAATAGAGTGAGAATTAATCACCCCTTCTGAAGCCAGCATCCGGTCCACCAAGCTCTCCGCCCCCATTTCCAGAGAGAAAATGGCTACAGTCTTATCCAGCTTGGTTCCGATATTCTGAGCAATATTAAGGGCAAAGGCCGTCTTTCCGACCGCTGGCCGAGCCGCCAAAATGATTAATTCTTCCTCATGCAGACCAGTCGTCATCTTGTCCAACTCACGATAGCCAGTCGCAATCCCAGTAATATCTGATGTCTGCAGAGACCGAGCCTCCAGATTGCCAAAGTTAAGATTCAACACATCACGGATATTTTTAAAGCCACTGCGGTTGGCTGTTTCGCTGACATCAATCAGGGCTTTTTCAGCTCCGGCGATAATTTCCTCTGACAGACGGTCACCATCGTAGGCTTGATTGATAGACTCTGTCAGACGCGAAATCAGCCGCCTTAGAATGGCCTTTTCTGCAACGATTTTAGCATAGTATTCAGCATTGGCAGATGTTGGCACAGAATTGACCACTTCCACCAAGTAGCTGAGACCGCCAATATTCTGCAAGTCACCCTGGCTGTCCAAAATGTTACGAACAGTCGTTGCATCAATGGCATCGCCGCGGTCAGCCAAGTCAATCATAGCCTTGAAAATCAAGCGATTGGCATACTTAAAGAAATCAGCAGGCTCGATATACTCACGAACAAAGACCAGTTTGCTCTCATCAATGAAAATGGCTCCTAAGACGGACTGCTCCGCTAAAATATCCTGAGGCTGAGCTCGGAGTTCATCAATCTCTGCCATCGGTAAATCCTTCCTTCAAATCACTATTATCCTTCTTTAACCCGCAAACGAATCACCCCAGTTATATCCTGATAAATTTTCACTGGAACATCTATCAGACCAATGGAGCGAATCGGTGAGTCCACCTTGATATGACGTTTGTCAATTTTTATGCCAAACTGCTTCTGTAACTCTTCTGCTATTTTCTTGCTGGTAATAGAGCCAAAGGTGCGGCCGTCCGGACCAACTTTTTCAGTAAATTCAACAAGAGTAGCTTCTTCTGCTAACTTAGCCTTAATAGCCTGAGCTTCTGCCACTAGTTCTGCGTGGGCTTTTTCTTCGGACTTTTGCTTACCGCGCAGTTCACCGATAGCCTGCGCTGTTGCTTCCTTGGCTAAGTTTTTCTTAATCAGAAAATTTTGAGCATAGCCAGTCGGCATTTCCTTAATTTCGCCTTTTTTGCCCTTGCCTTTTACATCTGCTAAAAAAATTACTTTCATCCTTTTTTCTCCTCGTCTATTATTACTTCCTCTTTAATGACTTGGTCCATAATTTCTTGATTCAGCGACTGAAGGACCTCAGAAACTGTTTTACCTTCAATTTGAGCTGCTGCTAGATTGAAATGACCGCCACCGCCCAACTTTTCCATAATTCGCTGAACGTTGATCTTGCTTCGACTGCGAGCCGAAATAGACACATAGCCTTTGGTATTCTTGCTCACGACAAAAGTAGCTTCAATTCCTGACATAGAGAGCATGGTATCAGCTGCCTTACTGATGACAACCGTATCATAAGTGTTCTCCTCTGGACCAGCTGCTACAATGACATTTGGCAAAATCTTCTTGCCGTTTAAAATCAGTTCATTAATCGCACGATATTCCTCAAAATTCGTAGCAGAAATGTCCTGAATCACAACACTATCACTGCCCCGAGTCCGTAGATAGCTGGCCACATCAAAGGTCCGACTGGTTACTCGAGCTGAAAAGCCTTTGGTGTCAAGCATAATNCCCGCCATGAGAAGGCTGGCTTGCATCTTACTGAGACGGTTCTTTTTAGAATTCTGGAACTGAATCAGCTCCGTCACCAACTCACTGGCACTGCTAGCCCCACTTTCGATATAGGCAATCACAGCATTTTCCGGAAAATCTTCATCACGACGATGGTGATCGACTACGATAATCTGACTGAATTGATCAAAGAAATCCTTAGACAGCGTCAGAGATATCTTAGAGTGGTCAACCATAATCAAAAGCGAACGATTGGTCACCATATTTACTGCTTCAGAAAGCGGCACCAGATAGTCAGCCCCTTCCTGCTGGAGCTTTGTAATGGATCGCTCAATGTCAGAAGCCATCTGGGACGGATCATAGACCACATAAGCTTTCTCAATGATATTACTAGCAAAGAGCTGCATACCAAGAGAAGATCCCAAGGCATCCATATCCAGATTTTTATGTCCGACTATAAAGACCTGATCCACACTCTTAATCTTATCAGAGATCGCAGTCATCATAGCCCGAGTTCGAGTGCGCGTGCGCTTAACAGCTGACGCCGTTCCTCCACCAAAGAAGATTGGGTTCATGTTGTCATTATTTTCTTTGACAACAGCTTGATCCCCACCGCGAACTTCAGCTAAGTTGAGGTTAAGCAGGGCTACACGACCGATTTCATCATGATTACCATCACCATAAGAAAAGCCCATACTGAGTGTCAGCGACAGCTCTCGATTTTTAGCTTCCGTCCGGAATTGATCAATGATAGAAAATTTATTTTCCATCAGCTGTTCCAGCACTGTGTAATCCGTAAAAAGATAGAACCGATCCATGCCAACCCGACGGTAAAACATGTGAAACTGCTCAGAAAATTCTGCTACGAAGTTGGCCACAAAGCTATTGATAAGACTGATATCCGTATCAGAAACGACATCTTCTAAATCATCATAATTATCCACCGAGATAATCCCGATTACCGGGCGCGTTGTCACCAGACCAACGGTTGCTTGGTATTCATTGGATGCATCAAAAAAATAAAACACGCTGGATGCACGGTCCAAGTAAACCGAATATTTCTTGTCTCCAACCGTAGCATAATGACCAGAGTCTGAATAAGCAGCCTTCATGATATTCTTGAGCATATCAGCATCAAAATCACCATCTTCGGTTGTAAAAATCAGTTCTGCATAGGGATTAAACCACTCTACATCACCATTATCTTCACTAATTTTAATGACACCAACTGGCATCTTATCCAGCAAGGAAGCGAGGCTTCCTTCTGCTTGATGATTGACATAATGAATCTGCTCAATCTCATCTAGCTCGGATACTCTCTGTTGCTGGATAAAAAGCACAATCAAAAGAGCCAGCACAAGTATGAGAGCAGCTAGCATAGCCAAACTATCACCAAAAAGCCTTAGACAGATGGCTAAGATTATAAAGGAAATTAGACCCGCCATCGCCAAGTGAATTGGGGCAAAACGAAATTTTTTCATCATAGACCTCTTATTCCGCCATTTTACCATAAATCCAAGAAAAAAGCGAATTTCTCCCAATAATCAAAGCATTTAACAAGGGTAAAGGAAGCGAAAAATAGTCTTTCAAAGTTTACAACCTTGTAAACCTCTTGTAAATTTACACAAAAAGGCTGCTTCCCAAAGGAAACTAAGCCTTTTAAAAGAGTTACTTCGCTTGATTTTTAGAAATGCTTCTAGACTTGCCTTCTAAGTAAACCATCAAAATAGAAATATCTGCTGGATTGACACCAGAAATACGACTAGCCTGACCAATTGTTTCTGGATTGATTTTCTTAAACTTCTGTCGTGCTTCTGTCGCAATCGAGTCAATATCATCCCAGTCAATATTAGCTGGAATCCGCTTCTCTTCCATGCGCTTCATCTTTTCAACCTGATCAAGAGCTTTGGAAATATAGCCTTCGTACTTAACTTCTGTCTCAAGCAGCTCTATAATCTTTTCATCAAGCTCCTCTGCCGCTGGACCAATGAACTGAACCACATCTTGATAAGACACTTCTGGCCGCCGCATAAATTCTTTGGCAGTTACCGCATCTGTCAGAGGCTTAAAACCAAGCGCTTCTACCTTGGCATTGGTTTCCTTGACAGGTTTTAGCTTGATGGATTCCAAACGCTTCATTTCATTGTCAAATTGATTCTTTTTAATCTCGAAACGAGCCCAGCGCTCATCATCCACAAGACCAATTTCTCGGCCTATCTCTGTCAAACGCATATCAGCATTGTCATGGCGGAGAATCAAACGGTACTCAGCTCGGCTAGTCAAGAGTCGGTAAGGTTCTACAGTTCCCTTGGTCACCAAATCATCAATCATGACTCCAATGTAACCATCACTGCGCTTCAAGATTAACTCCGGCTTCCCTTGGATCTTCAAGGCCGCATTAATCCCAGCAATAATCCCTTGACCAGCGGCTTCTTCATAACCAGAAGTTCCATTGGTCTGCCCTGCTGTAAAGAGCCCAGAAATTTTCTTGGTTTCCAAGGTTGCCCGTAACTGGTGAGGCATAATCATATCGTACTCAATGGCATAGCCTGTCCGCATCATTTCAGCATTTTCTAGACCCTTGATAGAGTGAACCAAGTCCTTCTGCACATCTTCTGGCAAACTAGTTGACAACCCCTGCACATAAACTTCTTCTGTATCACGACCCTCAGGTTCTAAGAAAAGCTGGTGGCGTTCCTTGTCCGCAAAACGGACAATCTTATCCTCGATTGACGGGCAATAGCGAGGTCCCACACCCTTAACGATACCTGAAAACATAGGAGCACGATGCAGGTTATTTTGGATAATTTCATGACTTTCTGCATTGGTATAAGTCAACCAGCAAGGCACTTGATCTTTCACATAGTCCTCATCACGAGACGTGTAAGAGAAATGATTGGCTTTTTCATCACCTGGCTGAATTTCAGTCACATCATAATTGATAGATGACGCCTTAACACGTGGAGGAGTTCCAGTTTTAAAACGACCAATTTCAAATCCTAGGTCACGCAGATTATCTGCTAAAGGAATGGCTGCTAAGCTATGGTTTGGACCAGATGAATACTTGAGATCACCAATAATAATTTCTCCCCGCAAAGCTGTTCCAGTCGTAACAATAACAGCTTTAGCTGCATACTCCTGATGGGTCGCTGTTTTAACCCCAATGACCTTACCATCTTCTACCAAGATTTCATTAATCATGGTTTGCCGCAGAGTCAGATTTTCTTGATTTTCAACAGTCTTCCGCATTTCTTTGGAGTAAACTTCCTTATCCGCCTGGGCCCGAAGAGCCCGAACAGCGGGTCCTTTACCAGTATTGAGCATCTTCATTTGGATATAGCTCTTGTCAATATTCTTGGCCATCTCCCCACCCAAAGCATCTACTTCACGAACGACAATCCCTTTAGCAGACCCTCCGATAGAAGGATTGCAGGGCATAAAAGCCAGCATCTCAATATTGATGGTTGCTAAAAGAACCTTGCAACCCATTCGACTAGCAGCCAGCGATGCCTCAACCCCAGCATGCCCTGCTCCAATCACGATAATATCATAACTTTCAGTAAAATTGTGTGACATTTCTTTTCCCTTCGTTTTTTTTCACCAAAAAAGGCCAAGTCTCCAGAAGTGCAGGACAAAAAAGCCTGCAACATCCATGAGCTTTGACCATCATGACTATTGTTAAAGCTATTTTATCAAATCAAATCGTTTTGTCAATGCAAATCACTGTTTGAGCAAGGTCTGCACACTGACGATAATCATCTGTATTCCTATCGAGAATAGTAAAAGTCCCATCATTTTCGTTATAATTTTCATCAAATTTTCTCCCAAGAAGCCTGCAATTTGTTTTGCACTTCTTAACAGGAGATAAGTGATGACACATAGTAGAGCAAAAGCAACTACGGTTATCAGTTGATTCTGCAAACCTCCATTAGCCAGACTTAAAGCAGTTGTAATTGTACCTGGTCCCGCAAAAAGTGGCATTGCAAGAGGAGAAATAGCAATAGACATTGGATCTGAATTTACTGCTTGCTGCTCCATTCCTTTATAGCTGGGTGAATGATTACCATTAATCATATGATAACCGATAACGGCCACTAATATTCCACCAGCAATTCTGAAAGAAACAATTGTAATTCCAAATACTTTAAAAATGAAATCTCCTGAAAAGATAAAAACAGTTACAATAACAAAGGCAATCAAAAGACTCCTAAAAGCAATTTTTCGTGAAATTTTTTGACTATCATCTGCTACTAAAGCCATGTAAGCAGGAAGATTTGAAATTGGGTTCATTATAGCGAAAAATGCCATAAATGCATAAAAAAATTGAGAACTCATCGTTTTTATTTAACTCCAGTTAGACATACTGACAAACCTTGCCATCACGGTAGGCATTGTCAATTAAACCGCCACCTAAGCACTCATCTTCATCATAGAAGACGACTGCTTGACCTGGAGTAATAGCCCTTTGTGGTTGTTCGAAGTTGACAACTGCCTTGTCACCCTTTACAGTAACTGTCACCTTAGAATCCGGCTGACGATAACGGAACTTAGCTGTACACTCCATAGTAAATTCTTCTGGCATTTCTTTTGTGAAATGAACCTGACTAGCGTCAAGACTGGTTGACATTAAGTTGTCATGGTAAAAGCCTTGACCCACATAAAGGATATTTTGGCTGAGGTCTTTTCCAACCACAAACCAAGGCTCATTATCTCCACCGTGCTGACCACCAATTCCAAGACCACCCCGCTGGCCAATAGTATAATACATCAACCCAGCATGCTGGCCCATATCTCGGCCTTCCAAGGTCATCATGCGACCAGGCTGGGCTGGTAAATATTGACTCAGAAATTCTTTAAAATTCTTCTCACCAATGAAGCAAATACCAGTCGAGTCTTTTTTCTTAGCTGTAGCTAAACCAGCTCTTTCAGCAATTGCTCGAACTTCTGGCTTTTCTAAATGCCCCAGAGGAAACATAGTTTTTTGCAGTTGTTCCTGTGACAGTTGGCTCAAAAAGTAAGTCTGATCCTTATTGTTGTCCTTACCACGCAGCATATGTACTAGGCCATCTTGGTCTCTCTTCACCTGAGCATAGTGACCCGTTGCAACATAATCTGCACCCAGTGTCAAGGCATAGTCAAGGAAGGCTTTAAACTTGATTTCCTTGTTACACATGACATCTGGATTTGGAGTCCTACCAGCTCGGTATTCTGCCAAGAAGTATTCAAAAACGCGATCCCAGTACTCTTTCTCAAAGTTGACTGAGTAGTAAGGAATGCCAATCTGGTCTGCAACAGCTGCTACATCCTTGTAGTCTTCTGTGGCTGTGCAGACACCAAATTCATCTGTGTCGTCCCAGTTTTTCATGAAGATGCCAATTACATCGTAACCTTGCTCTTTTAAGAGCAAAGCAGTTACTGATGAATCGACGCCTCCGCTCATACCAACTACGACACGGATCTTAGAGTTATCACTCATTGTGTTCTCCCATCTTTTCGTTATTTCACGATTGAAGGTCGTGCTGTGCTTTCAACGATTGAAGGTCGCTTGAGCAAGCCCTATTATAGCACGAAAGGACTAGGAAAACAAATCAGAAATTTAACTAGAATTATCAACTGTAAAGAATATTTACAACTCTGTAAAGTTATTAATTTTCTCGTTTACTTTCTCCTCTAACAAAATTTTATAATATTCACTTTTAATTCATTTAAAAAATCAGCAGAAAGCCCTAAACTTTGTTATAATGAAAATAATAAATAAGCTGCAAGGAGAAATTATGACTTCACTGAGATTTCAATCTGTTTTTGATATTATCGGACCTGTGATGATAGGCCCATCAAGCAGCCATACAGCAGGCGCCGTCCGTATTGGAAAAATTGTCTCCTCTATTTTTAATGATGAGCCAACAGAAGTAGAATTCCAGCTCTTTAACTCTTTTGCCAAAACTTACCGAGGTCACGGAACTGACTTAGCTCTTGTAGCAGGGATTTTAGGTATGGATACAGATGATCCAGAGATTCCTAACAGCCTTGAAATCGCCCATAAACGCGGTATCAAGATTGTCTGGACAATTCAAAAGGATAGCAATGCACCCCACCCCAATACGACCAAGATTACAATCAAAAATGACCGTAAAACAATCAGTGTGACTGGAGTCTCTATCGGTGGCGGCAACATTCAAGTAACAGAGTTGAATGGCTTTTCAGTATCTCTGAGCATGAATACTCCAACCATCATTATTGTCCACCAGGATGTCCCAGGTATGATTGCCCATGTCACCGAAGCTCTGTCACGCTACAATATCAATATAGCACAGATGAATGTTACCCGTGAGAAGGCTGGAGAAAAAGCGATTATGATTATTGAAGTTGACAGCCGCAGCTGTGAGGAAGCCATTGACGAAATTCGCAGTATTCCTCATCTGCATAATGTGAATTTCTTTAAATAGGAGAAAATATGTTTTATTCCATCAAAGAATTGGTAGAGCAAGCTGACTTGGATTACCAAGGAAATGTTGCTGAATTGATGATTGCTACCGAGTATGAATTAACTGGTCGCGAAAGAGATGAAGTCCTGCGGCTAATGCATCGCAATCTGGAAGTCATGAAAGCCTCTGTCCTTCTTGGACTCGATGAGAGCAAGTCTCGCAGCGGATTGACTGGAGGAGACGCAGCAAAACTTGACCGCTATATCCAGTTGGGAAAGACTTTATCAGATTACACTGTGCTGACTGCTGCAAAAAATGCTATTGCTGTCAATGAACACAATGCTAAAATGGGCTTGGTTTGTGCTACACCAACGGCTGGCAGCGCTGGCTGTCTGCCAGCTGTTCTTACATCTGCCATTGAAAAATTAGGACTCTCAGAAGAAGAACAGCTAAACTTTCTATTAGCTGCAGGCGCTTTTGGCCTAGTTATTGCCAATAACGCCTCAATTTCAGGTGCTGAAGGTGGCTGTCAAGCTGAGGTTGGCTCTGCTTCTGCTATGAGTGCAGCTGCTTTAGTTCTGGCTGCTGGAGGTTCACCTTTTCAAGCCAGTCAAGCTATTTGTTTTGTCATCAAAAACATGCTGGGCTTGATTTGTGATCCAGTAGCTGGTCTGGTGGAAGTTCCTTGTGTCAAGCGAAATGCTATGGGAGCCAGTTACGCCTTTATTGCAGCTGATATGGCTCTTGCAGGAATCGAGTCTAAAATTCCTGTTGACGAAGTTGTTGACGCCATGTATCAAGTCGGGTCAAGTCTGCCTACTGCTTTCAGAGAAACAGCTGAAGGTGGTCTAGCTACAACACCGACAGGTCGCAGACTTTCAAAAGAAATCTTTGGAGAATAACCTTGACAGATTTGTCAAGTAGATTTACGGGATAGTAAATAAGGAGACAAGATGAGTCATTTGAAACATATCTTCTTTGATTTGGATGGAACCTTAGTTGACAGCTCAAAGGGCATCCAAGAATCCTTTGAATACAGCTTCAAACAACTTGGAAAAGAGTGCCCTGAAGAAAGTATTATAAAAAGTTTTATGGGGCCGCCTCTGGAAGTAAGCTTCGCTTCTGTTCTTGAAGAAAGCCAAGTTCCAGAAGCGATTAGCTATTATCGCAGTTTCTATAAGGAAAAAGGCATCTGGGGCGTCCGCCTCTATGAGGGGATACCAGAATTGCTGACAAAGTTAAAAGAAGCTGGCTATCAGATTTATGTAACAACGAGTAAAAATCAACCCACAGCACAAGATTTATTAGCAAATCTAGCTATCTCTGAGCAATTTGATGATATTTTTGGCTCACTGCCAGATTCATTTCACAAAGCAGATGTTCTGCGCCGAGCTCTGCAAACACTAGATGCAAATTCAGAAGAAACCATAATTATAGGCGATACAAAGTTTGATATAATTGGCGGTAAAGAAGTAGGAATCTCAACTTTAGGAGTCCTTTGGGGCTTTGGCAGCAAAGAAGAGTTACTAGAAAATGGAGCAGATTTCCTGGCTCATTCTCCCAAACACATTTTAAAAATATTAAACGAACACTTTTCATAACTTTACATAGCTGTCAATCTAGATAAGATTGTTATCTTTAAATCTTTATCTACACTACCATTTTCTGCTTATAAATTGTCAATTTTATGTAAACTAAAAAAACCACAGGGATTCTGTGGTTTTTTTAGTTTTATCTTAGTAACCCCAAGCTGAAAGTCCTTGAGCACTATAGGCGCTATATGCTGATTGGATTTGATCATCAACAGTAGCTGTTGAACCCCAACCTGGCATTGTTTGGAAAAGACCACTAGCACCTGAAGGGTTGTAAGCATCTACTTGACCATTTGATTCACGGGCAATGATAGCTTCCCAAGTTGATGCAGGAACACCAGTCATTTCTGCCATACGTGATGCTGCATAAGAACCAGTTGCACCAGCGGTATTACCATTGCTAAGTACAAGGCCTCCTGAAGTTGCTGCTGAATTAGCTGTTGCTGCAGGTGCTGCATAATTATTTACGGGAGTTGCAGTTGCTGCTACGCTTGTTTCAGACGTTTTGGCACTATTTCCAAGTTCCAAGATTTGACCAACACGGATGTGATTCGGATCTGCAATCTTGTTTAACTCTACTAATTTCTCAAGAGTTGTATTTTTTTCGTTAGCAATAGCTGATAAAGTATCACCGGCTTCAACTGTATAGGTCTCAGCATTTGCAATACCTGAAACCAAGAAAGCCGCTGCAGCGACTGCACCTGTTAAAGTCCATTTTGCTGTTTTTTTGTTCATTAAAATGTAATTCTCCTTTCGGTGATAGTACTATCTTACACATAAAATATTACCAAAAAGTTACATTACCAAGTCAAACGTTACAAGAACATTTAGTTTAGACGTTAAAAACAGACTTTTAGAGCTTTTTTGCCAAATATTTTCTTTGACGAAGTAAAAAATAGACAAGTTTAACTTATACTATTCTCTAAAAACACTTTAAACTGCAGGTCAGTTTTTCAATATATAAAGCAGAATACCTAATATAAGTAAGCTAATAATAGCAAAGCTGTCATTTCTTTTCCATGACAAGCGGCGAAAACGTGTCCGCCCTTCACCTCCATTATAGCCACGCGCTTCCATGGCAATTGCTAGAGCATCTGCCCTTTTAAAACTAGAAGCAAACAAAGGGATTAGAATGGGAATAATAGATTTAACCTTTTGAACAAGCTTTCCCTCGCCAAAGTCAACACCACGCGCCCTCTGGGCGTTCATAATCCGAGTAGTATCATCCATTAAAGTTGGAACGAAGCGCAGGCTCATAGAGAGCATTAGGCCAATCTCATGTGCTGGCACCTTGAAAACCTTCAGAGGTTTCAGCAAAGACTCAACCGCATCGGACAAGCTTAAGGGAGTCGTTGTCAGAGTCAGAAGAGTAGAAAGGAAAATAATCAGAATAAAGCGGCTAAAAATAATACCAGCCTGTGACAGTCCTGCTTCTGTAATTCTGATAAAAGCGACCTGAAAAATTGTAGCGCCTCCTGAGGTCAAAAACAGCTGGAACAAGGTTGTAAAAGCTATGATAAAAACCATAGACTGGATCCCTTTTAAAAAGAATTTTAAAGGAACCTTAGACAGCAAGACCAAACTAAAAACGAAAACAAACAACAGCAGATTGGTCACAAGATTATTGGCCCAGAAAATTAATAGAATAAAAAGAAACATCGCTAGCAACTTGCTCCGCGGATCCAAACGATGAATAATTGAATTTCCGGGAATATAGCGACCTAAAATCAACTTATCCATGCAAAATCTCCTTGAATTCTTCAATCGTAATAGGATAGTGCGAGAAGGTCATCCCTTTCTCCGCCAATTCGTGAGCAAATTTTGTAATCTTAGGAACACCCAATTGAATACTCTCCATAAAATCAAGATCCTGAAAGACCTGAGCAGGCTGACCGCTCTTGACAACTCTGCCCTTATCTAAAACATAGACTGTATCAGCAAAGTTGGCTACATCATCCATTAGGTGAGTTACCAAAACAATGGTCATACCGGCTCGATGCAGCTCTTCAAAGAGCCTCATCAGTTCTTTTCGACCGGACGGATCAAGTCCTGCTGTCGGCTCATCCAAAACCAAGATATCAGGCTCCATGGCCAGTATACCAGCTATGGCCACCCTGCGCATCTGGCCACCAGAAAGTTCAAAAGGACTGCGATTGAACAAATCCTCAGAAATTCCGACTAAGTGCAATTTTTCACGTGCCAAAGCTTCCGCTTCTTCCTTAGAAACACCAAAATTCTGAGGGCCAAAAGCCACATCTTTCAAAACTGTTTCATCAAAAACTTGACTTTCCGGAAATTGAAAGACTAGACCGACCCTCTTGCGCACCTGTTTAATGTCTTTATTGACGGAATCAGCCGTGATAACTGTACTGCCTACTTCAACACTGCCCTGATTAGGAACCAGCAAGCCATTTAAAAGCTGGAGAATGGTTGACTTACCGCTGCCAGTATGCCCGATAAGAGCTGTATAACTGCCCGATTTTATCTCCAAATCCACTTCAAAAAGCGCTGGTCCCTCAAAAGGGGTGCCAGCTTGATAAGTATAACTTACATTTTTGAGAGTAATACCCATAGTTGATCCTGCAATTCTTTTTCTGTTAAGTAAGAGTCTGGCAGAGGAAGCCCTGACTGACACAAAGCCGCCTTTACCTGATTAACAAATGGCTGATCCAATCCTAGCTCTTCCAAATCTTCTCGAGAAAAAAGTTCTCTCGGGGTAGCGGTAGATTCAACCTGACCTTCTTTCATGACCAAAACACGGTCGCTTAAGGCTATTTCATCCAGGTCATGAGTGATAGAAATGACGGTCAGTCCATTCTTGTCTTTAATCTTTTTTACCGTCTGGATAAGATCCAGACGCCCCTCTGGATCCAGCATGCTAGTTGCTTCATCCAAAATAATGATATCCGGTCTCAGAGCTACCACACCTGCAACAGCTACCCGCTGTTTTTGCCCTCCGGAAAGACGAGCTGGTTCACGCTCCTTAAAATCCTGCATGCCAACAAGCTCTAATGCTTGCTGGACTCGCTCTACCATCAGATCATAGTCCAGCCCTTGATTTTCCAAACCAAAGGCTACATCGTCTTCTACAGTTGCACCGACAAACTGATTATCTGGATTTTGGAATACCATGCCAATCTGTCTGCGTTTTTCCCAGACGTTTTCAGCTGTCAGCTTATCGCCTGAGATAATAATATCTCCGCTTTCCGCTTCTAAAAGACCGTCAATCAAACGAACTGTGGTTGATTTTCCACTCCCATTATGACCAACAATAGACAGCCATTCCCCTTTTTTTACTTGAAAGGAGACATCATTTAAAGTGTAATTCTCAGACTCACTATCGTATTTGTACTTAAGATTTCTTACTTCGATGATATTTTTCATATTATTTAAAGGTATCTTTAAAGAGATAGGCACTTCCCTTGAAGTAGTCATATCCAGAATAAATCGTAAAGATTAAAGCGATATACAGAAGGATTTGTCCTAAGAGAGTCCAATGAATCAGTAGAAAAATAATAGCAAACATCTGCGTGAAGGTCTTGATTTTACCTGGCATAGCAGCTGCTAAGACTGTCCCTCCTGTTTCCACTAAAAGCAAGCGCAGACCTGTTACTGCCAATTCCCGGCAAATAATAATCGCTACAACCCAGGCAGGAGCCATTTTCATCTCGATCAACATGATAAAAGCAGACATCACTAAAAGCTTATCAGCCATGGGATCAGCAAATTTACCAAAATTTGTTACCACTTCCCACTTTCGTGCCAAATAACCATCTAGATAATCAGTTATACTGGCAAAAGCAAAGATAAAAGCTGCTAAAATATGCATGATGTAAGAATGACCGAATGTTAAAATCACAACAAATACAGGGATTAAAGCAATTCTAACAAGGGTTAAGGCGTTTGGAATATTTTCTTTTTTCATGGGATTCCCTTCGTTTTTATCCTTTCGTAATGTTCAAACTAATAGTTCCACTATCGCTAGTCAAAGCCGAAGTATCTAGTTTTTGTCCCTCTATCGTCACAGTTGCTCCTTTAACAGGTGCTAACGTAATAAGATACTTATTGCCTGGCTCAAGAGAAACCGTCTGGCTTGATTTTTCAGGAGATAAGGTGATACCTTCGGCTAGTTCTGAATCGCTTATACTTACCAAATTGGTCGTTTGCTCCACAGAAACGGTCACTTTGACAGGCTGACTTGCTCCGCTATACTCAGCAATCAAATTCTCTCCGCTTCCACTAACTGTCAATTTGCTAACTGAGGAAGAAACTGACTTAGAATCAATCGAAGAAAAGGAACTCTTCTGACTGTTAATGCTTTTAGAGGAAACCAGACTATAATTGCTGTTAGATGCTTTGAAACTTACCGAATTAGTATGAGCATAGCTCCAAATATAGTATGCAACGAAAGCTGCAATAGCTGAAGCCAATAAGAGAAAATAGAACAAGGGCAGAAAAGAGCTTTTATTTTTATTTTTTCTGCTCCTGAATTCCTCATCTGCTGCCAGTGCCACTTCATCAAAGACAATCATCTCACCAGCTTCGTAAGCCTCCAGAATAATAGATTCATCCAAATCTACAGCCCAAGCATATTTCCGCAAGAAGCTGCGGGCATAGAAAGGACTAGGAAGCAAATCATAGTCATTTCGTTCCAGCGCTTCTAACAAATCCTGCTGGATATCTGTCTTTTTTGACAATTCCTCTAAGCTCAGCCCTTGATTGGTCCGGGCAAGCTTCAACACTTCTCCTATCGTTTTTTTTCTCATACGTACTTTTCCCTTATTTCTATTCTTCACTATTTTAACAAAATTTTAAAAACGATTCTGGAATTATTTTGGAAAAATAGTAAAATCTGTCATATCACACTGATCGATAAAACGATGACCTAGTTTTATCACATCATTCAGACTGATATCCTGTAAAATTTTCGGCAAATCAAACAGATTCTCACCCGTCAAATGCGGTTCATATTGGGTTGCAATATACTCAAGCGAGTTTAAACCATGCAGAAAATCACCAAACATCTCACTTTTAATCGTATCCAAATGCTCTTCTGTCACATCTGGATCCTTGTCAAAATTCTTGATGGCTGAGCGAAATTGATGAGAAAGTCCCACCGGCTCCTGAGTGTCCATCGTCAACATGACAAAGTGAAAATCTTTTTCTACTTCCACTTCCAACGTTAAAGAATTATCCATTTTCCCACTTTCATAGAGGGACTGGAAACGCTTGGAAGTCCAGCCAAACATCATGGCAAATAAGAGTTTCAAAGTGATTTTATAGCGATACAACTCCGATTCATCAACAAAGTCTGTCCCTCGAATCCCAACTGCCAGTTTTGGACTAGCCACCTCCATTCGGTAGGTGTCTGTTGAAACCACTGGATGAAGGCTAACAGGAATTTTTTCAATAGGTTCCGAACTCCCAGCAAAAACTAGTTTTCCCTGCTGTTCAGCAATCTCTGCAGCTATCTGTTCCAAATCGAAATTACCAATCACAAACAAAGTCATATTAGAAGGATGATAAAAGTTACTGAAATTTTCCTTCAAATTTTCGACGGTAATCTCAGAGATAGACTCTTTCGTTCCTGCAATGTCTTCTGCCAGAGGTGTTTGAGGATAGAGATTGGCCAAGGCTCCAAAAAAGAGACGATAATCTGGATTATCCTGATACATTTCAATTTCTTGGCCGATAATATCCTGTTCCCGCAAAATGGATTCTTTTGTGAAATCAACCCGATGCACAAGTTTTTGCAAAAGCTGTAGGTTTTCTGACATATTGTCCGTTGCAGAAAATAAATAGCTAGTCCGAGTAAAGCTTGTAAAGGCATTACTCTCAGCCCCTAACTTAGTAAATTCCAGCAGCAAATCCTTTCCTTGCGGGCCTTCAAAAAGCTTATGTTCCAAAAAATGAGCTATTCCCGCCGGATACTGAGTGACCTGCTTGGTTTCACGTGAAACAATCCCTGTATCCACTGAACCAAAATTAGTTGAGATAATCCCATAAGTTTCATTAAAATCATTTTTAGGCAGAAGAAAAACACGCAAACCATTTGCCAAGACTGTCTGATAAACAGTTTCTCCCACTGCTGAATAATTGATTTTTTTTAGCACTTCTCCCTGCATTATTTTCCTTCCATAAAGTAAATAGCTTGTAATTTTAAGAGACCCGCTGCTTTGACAATATCATCTTTATGAACCTGTTCCAAAGCTTCCAGCCAAGCTTCAAGAGATAAGAATTTTTTCCCTAAAACAGAAGCCATATAAGCTCTCTCTAAGATTGTATTCTGTCGATCCTGAGCTAACAATACCGAATTTCTCAGCATTTTCTTGGTTTGATTCAGTTCTTCCTGACTAAAATTTCCGCGCTTCAAATCAACAATCTGTCGGTTGATTAAAGCAACTGTTCTAGTCCGATTGCTGCGGTCAATACCAGCGTAAATCCGCATCATGCCTGAAAAAATATCAAAGTTGCTGGAAATCGTATAAGCCAGTCCTTCCTTTTCACGAAGATTGACAAATAATTTCGAATGGGCAAAGCCACCTAGCAAAGCATTTAAAACGACCAAAGGCAGGTGCTCACTCTCTCCGTACTGAATAGGGAAGTGATAGCCCAACTCAATAATTGACTGATGCACGTCCTTCTGCTCCAGTCCTTCTCGCAAAACATTGGAATATTCTTGCTGATAAACTAGCTGAAGTTCTTGCTGGCGAGGTGCAAAATTGAAAGATTGAATTTTCTCCCGAACAGCCACTTCATTAAAGTCCCCAATAAAGAAAAAGTCAATCTGATTTTCCTGAAGCATCTGCTGAAAAGCAGCAAAACTGCTTACAGCTGTCTCTTTCTGAATTAATTCAATCGTCCCAACACGAGGCATCTGCATTTCCTCTTCTTCATAAAAGAGTTTATCTAATTCTCGATGAGCATGATAAAAATGATTCTCAATTTCAGCTTCCAAATCATTCAAGATATTTTTCTTCTCAATTTCAAAAGCAGATTCATCAAAAGCGTCCTGACTTACCAATGGAGAAAACAAGCTAGCTTTCAAAAAATTAAGCATAGCATCTGTTAGGACATTTTTACGACTCAAAAATTTATCCCGCACAAAAGAAAGATTGATATCTAAATAATGGACCAATCCTCTCCTTGAAAGACTCGTAGAATAATCAGCTCCATACAAATTGGCCAAACGTTCTCTGAAGGCCTGCGAAGTAGGATAAACAGCATTGACAGTCTCCAGCATACTGGCTGTTAAAACCCGACCAGCTACTGTTTCTTTGGACATAGGCGCTGAAAAACGAACCCTGATTTTATTTGTTTTAAATTTTTCCGATTGAATAAAATGGAGACGAACTCCTTTAGTGATTTCCATGACGCCCCTCATACTGAATAATATAGACTACTATTATATCATGAAATGCCTCTGATTTGTTTGTTCTACCAAGCTTTTTGCTGATTAAAACGTTTTCTGATAACAGGAGAAAATTTCCGATTTTATCCAAAGCACCTTAGCACTTTTTACTAACAAATGTGGTATAATGACAGGGTTGAGGTGAAATATGGAATATAAATTATTTGATGACTACATCACACTACAAGCCCTTTTGAAAGAAACAGGAATTATCCAAAGCGGCGGAGCAATTAAATCATTTCTAAGTGAATATCCAGTTCTTTTTAACGGTGAGCCAGAAAACCGCCGGGGAAAAAAACTCCGTGTCAATGACAGCATCTCCCTTCCCGATCAAGGAATTAAAATTAATCTGACAGCTCCTAGTCAAGAAGAAATCCTGCAACACCAGAAAGAAATCACAGAAAAAAAACGAGTTGCTGAACTTGTTAAAGCCATGAATAAGGATTTTAAAAAATCTCAGACTTCTAAAAAAGAAAAGCGTAAGAATGCAGGGCTACCTAAAAAGCAGAAAACTACTAAAAGGCCTGTTCGCTTCCCTGGTATCTAATCATGTGGCTGCAATCATTAAAAATCAAGCATTTCCGAAATTATCAGGAAGCTGATATTGACTTCCATCCTGGATTAAATGTCTTTCTAGGCCAGAACGCACAAGGTAAAACCAATATTTTAGAAGCTGTTTATTTCCTAGCCTTGACAAGAAGCCACCGCACACGCTCAGATAAGGATCTGATTCATTTTACAGAAAATGATCTCTTTGTCTCTGGCATCTTAGAAAAAAAGACTGGTAAAGTTCCCCTTGACATTAACTTGACACCAAAAGGTCGCATCACAAAAGTCAACCACTTGAAACAAAGTAAATTATCAGACTACATTGGAACAATGAATGTTGTTCTTTTTGCTCCTGAAGATTTACAGTTGATTAAAGGTTCCCCCAGTTTACGCCGTAAATTTATAGACATTGAGCTTGGACAAATCAAGCCTGTCTATCTATCAGATTTATCCAATTACAACCATGTCCTCAAACAACGCAATGCCTATCTGAAAGCTAATGACAAAGTTGATGAAACCTTCTTGACTGTCCTTGATGAGCAGCTGGTTGACTATGGCTGTCGTGTCATAAGGCATCGGTTGGATTTTTTGCAAAAATTAGAAAGCTTTGCTCAAGACAAGCACTGGGACATCTCTCAAAATTTGGAAGAATTGACTGTCAAGTATCTGTCATCTATTCCTTTACACCAAATTGACAATATACAAGAAACTTACCGTTCTTCCTTATTAGGCAGTCGTAAACGCGACCTATTCAAAAAAAATACAGGTGTTGGTCCCCATCGTGATGATATTGCTTTTTTTATCAACCAGATAGATGCCAACTTTGGTAGTCAAGGTCAGCATCGCAGTCTTGTTTTATCTCTGAAACTAGCCGAAATCAAGTTAATAGAAAGCATTACAAAGGAAACGCCTATTTTGTTGCTTGACGATGTAATGAGCGAACTCGACAATAACCGTCAACTAAAATTATTAGAAACTATCTCTCAGGATATTCAAACTTTCATCACTACAACAACTTTAGAACATTTAAAAAATCTTCCACAAGATATTAAAATTTTCACCATTCAGCAAGGACAAATTATATCTCAATCCTAGCATTACATGAGGTTTACGTTTTTGTAAATTTCATTTACAAAAAACTTGCTTATGGTGTAAACGAATTATATCGAATTGCTGTTAGAACAGCTTTTATAGCCTTTTGAATTGTAAAATTATGTCAATTTAAATCGTAAATTTAAAAAGAGGTTAGGAAAAATTCCTGACCTCCTTTTATTTTTTATTGAACTGAATAGTTAGGGGCTTCATTTGTAATTTGCACATCATGAGGGTGGCTTTCCTTCAATCCAGCACCACTCATCTCAATAAACTGAGCATTATCGTGAAGTTCTTGCAGATTTGCGGCACCAACATAACCCATACCAGATCGGATACCACCCAGCATCTGGAAGACAATATCTGCAGCAGCTCCCTTGTATGCCACACGGCCTTCAATTCCTTCTGGAACTAGCTTATTCGCTTCATTGACAGAACCTTGGAAGTAACGGTCACTAGAGCCCTTCTTCATAGCGGCGATAGATCCCATTCCACGGTAAGTCTTAAATTTCCGACCTTGGAAGATTTCTGTCTCACCTGGCGCTTCGTCTGTTCCTGCAAACATTGAACCCAGCATAACAGCATTTCCACCTGCAGCCAAGGCCTTAACAATATCTCCAGAATACTTAATCCCACCATCAGCAATGATGGTTTTTCCATATTCACGTGCTACAGCAGCTGCATCATAAATAGCCGTTACTTGAGGAACACCAACACCAGCAATGACACGGGTTGTGCAGATAGAACCTGGGCCAATTCCGACCTTAACAACGTCTACACCTGCTTCATAAAGAGCGCGTGCACCTTCAGCAGTTGCTATGTTTCCAGCAATTAAAGTACGATCTTGGAAATGAGCGCGAATCTCAGCAATTTTGCGCAATACTCCTGCTGAGTGGCCATGAGCAGTATCAATAACAATCGCATCAGCACCTGCTTCAAAGAGAGCTTCTGCACGTTCGAAAGTATCTGAAGTAACTCCAACAGCACCAGCTACCAAGAGACGACCAAACTCATCTTTAGCAGCATTTGGAAACTCAATAACTTTTTCAATATCTTTAATGGTAATCAAACCTGAAAGACAGCCCTTATCATCAACCAAAGGCAACTTTTCAATCCGGTGCTCTTGCAAAATACGCTCCGCAGTTCCCAAATCTGTTCCAACAGGCGCCGTTACAAGATTCTCACTAGTCATATGACGGGAAATAGGTTGATTGAAGTCAGAAATAAAACGTAAATCACGATTGGTCAGAATACCCACTAACTTACGATTTTCAAGAGTTTCGACAACAGGAACACCACTGATACGGTAACGTCCCATCAACTCATCTGCCTCAGCAATGGTATGCTCAGGTGTTAGGAAAAAAGGATCAATAATAACGCCATTTTCAGAACGTTTAACCTTTCGAACTTCATCAGCCTGTTGCTCGATTGACATATTTTTGTGGATAACTCCAAGACCGCCGGCACGGGCAATAGCAATAGCCATCTGGCTCTCTGTAACAGTGTCCATAGCGGCAGTAATGATTGGGATATTCAAAGTCAGATTCTCAGCAAGCTTGGTACTCAAATCAGCATCATTGGGCAGTACATGGCTTTCAGCTGGAATCAGCAGTACATCATCAAAAGTAAAACCTTTTTTCAAAAATTTAGTGTCCCNGTTAGACATCCACAGTTTCCTCTTTTCCTTTTTATTAAACTAATACCCAAAGAGAATCGAAGTTCAGTTTTCTTTGAATAAGAGCTGGTTTTTTTGTTGTTAATATCATACCATTCTATAGGAAATTGTCAATCATTATTACACAAAAAATAAAAACCATCATTTTTGAAACTAAAAACGATAGTTTTTGTGATTTATAATCAATAATGTTCGTTATTTAAAATAATTAATCCCCATCGCAGACTTCACTTCTGAAAGAGTCTGAGCAGCAGTCTGACGTGCCTTATCGCATCCTTCTTGCAGCATCTGATAGACCTGTCCCATGTCTTTAGCAAACTCTACCCGACGCTCACGAATTGGCCCTAACTCTCGCTCTAGAATTTNTAACAGATAGCGTTTGGTTTTGACATCTCCCAGACCACCTCTTTGATAATGCTCTTTCATTGCAGCAATATCAGCAGCATCTTCGGGGCGGCCAAAAACATCCAGATAATGAAAGACCATATTTCCCTCAATTTTTCCAGGATCTTCCACTCTGATATGATTAGGATCTGTATACATGCTCATGACTTTCTTTTGCAGAATATCCATATCATCTGCCAAATAAATGCCATTATTGAGAGACTTAGACATCTTAGCATTGCCATCCAATCCAGGCAAACGTCCAGCTGCTTCGTTTTCAGGATAAATCCCTTCCGGTTCTACCAAAACATCTGTCTGATAAGCGTGGTTAAAGGAACGAACAATTTCCCGAGTCTGCTCAATCATAGGCTTTTGATCATGTCCTACTGGTACAAAATTAGCCTTGAAAGCAGTAATATCAGCTGCCTGAGAAATCGGATAAACTAAAAATCCAGTTGGCAAACTTTCACCAAATCCTTTTTGAGCAATCTCAGTCTTGACAGTAGGATTACGCTCAAGACGAGCTAATGACACCAAATTCATGTAATACATTGACAACTCTGCCAACTCAGGAATCTGACTTTGAATAAAAATAGTCACCTTTTCAGGATCCAATCCAGCAGCTAGATAATCCAAAGCTACATTCCCAATGGACTCAACAATTGTCTGAGGGTCCTTTGCATGATCTGTCAAAGCTTGCTGATCAGCCAAAAATACGAACATCTCATATTTACCCTGATCCTGCAAAAGCACGCGATTCCGTAAACTTCCTACATAATGACCAATATGCAATTTTCCTGTCGGACGATCTCCTGTTAAAATAATTGGTTTAGTCATTTATTACTCCTCAATTTATAATG
>NZ_RJMM01000024.1 GCF_003943655.1 Streptococcus sanguinis | reverse complement strand
TTTCTATTTTCTTCTCTACTTTATCCGTTTTTACTAAAAAAGATAAACTATCGCCTCTTTCTTGTTCCGTTTGCTTTAGAAAGAAAGTTGTTTCTTCCTGTTGAATATAATTAAATAGATTAAAAATTTTTTCTATCTCATATTTCCCATTAATACCTAAAAATGCATCAATAGAACTTTGAGTAATCTTTTCCAGACTAGTATTATCTATAGAACTAAAATCTGTCTCGCTCACTTCCACTTGTCTAAATAACTTAAACTGACTAGCAGATNTTAAAGGTGCAAATATGTTTCTACGATCAGTAGAACTATTTACTAATTTTCTTACAATTAAAAGTTGGTCCCCATTCATTTTTTCTAGCCACAATTTTATAATTACAGGCTGACCAATTTCATTCTGAAAGAAGGGCTTATTATATACAATATTTTCAGCAGTAACTTTATTAATGCGAGAAAGATTACCTGTTAAACCTAACTCTATTGCATCAAAAATAGTCGTCTTACCAAACCCATTTGGTCCTACTAAAAAAGTTATATCCTTACTAAAATCAATAATCGTTTTTTGCCTAAAATTCTTAAAATTATAAAGTAAAATCTTCTTTATTTTCATAACATTATTCTTCCAAAATCTGTCTTAAATTATCAAATATATCACTATTTTCAAGTTGTTCGCGAATATTATCACTATCAAACCATTCTAAAATCTGATTTACTTGTTGCTCCTTTTTGACTTGTTGTTCACTTTCCATACGTAATTTTATTTTATCCTCAATTGTTGCAAAAGGTTTATCAGAATGAGGAAGAGAAATAAACGGTAACTTGATAATCAGTTGCATAGCAATAAAGTAGGAATCATTTAGNCCTTTATCGGTATAAAAAATAATATACTTCCTAAAATAGTATTCATCTTCTTCGATTCTCATGGCTATATTCTTAAACCGTTCATATACTTCTTTAATATTATTAACTTTCACAGACACAAATAAGGATGTATTCTTTTTTATTTTATTATCTTGAATTTTTTCAAATTCCGATATTAGCTGATTCGTCTTTTCACAAGTAAAAAAATTTTGTGTTTTGTCACCACTTGATTCCAATTCTTCTACATCATATTCTTGAATTATAAAAAATTCATTGTTATTATTCCACAATTCAATACCTTGGTCAATACAATGATAGTCATCCTTTTCTAAAATTTTTTTCATGAAGTTATTCATCACTATTTTGATCCTCCCTCAATTTTAGAACAGTTTTCTCATAGTCTATATATTCTAAATTAATTGAAAATATATTATCCTTCTCCTTCCCCAGTAATCCAGTCTTCAATTTTTCTTTTCCCTCTTCATCTATAGGTTGAACTTCAAAAAATTTTTTGCCTTCAATATTCATATTGATCAAATAATCTGTATTAAAACTAGCTCTTATAAATCCAATATTTTTCATAATGTCATTTTTAACTTCACCAGCAGCAGCTTTTGGTTGGTGAACCATACTTAACCTAAACGACTCCTGATTAGTTTGATAATACAAGTTATTTAATATAAATTTTTCTTTTTTATACCACCTAAAAAAATTATACAAAATATATTTAATACTATCTCTATCAATCAAATTATCTAGATTATTCAAATCTTGTAGTTTCGAAATGCTATTATCGGGATGCATGTCAATTAATAGATTTTTAAAGTCATCATCAGCTAAATTTAGAATTTCATTTATTATTGTATTATCAACATCATTATCAAAATTTTCATTCCAATAAAGTGAAAATAACCCTTTTGCTCTACGAATTGATTGTCTTTCGCGTTTTTCAGTAGAAGTAACAATATTGTAAATCTCTGGAAATAAAATTACTGGATTTGCACTTCCTCCATCTTCATGCGCCTCTCTTATTTTTGTGCACAGTAAATTTTTCAGTTCAAATAAAGTTTCTTTAATATGTTCATCATCATCTTTCAGGCTAGGACTATGTGCAATGAGTAAACTTTTTATTTCTTCCTTACAAAAACTATCTATTTTAGACTCACTAACATTACTCAAGTCACAATACTTGCAACCATCAGGATACTCGTATAGTTTAACATTTTTATCATTTGAAATAAATTTGGGTTTATATGGTAGTTCTTTAAACTCCTCTTCTGATAATTCAAAGCCAATTACATCACAAATTGTATGTAAGTATCTAGAATTTTCTTCAACTCCATCTTCCTTAAATCCAGTTAGTACATCTTTATAATCATTAAGATTCTTTTTATTTTTATTTGCCTTTACTTGATGTCTTGATATAACTTCAATCCCTTTCACTATATCAATATCCTCTCCATCTTCTTTTTCAAATTGAACAGAGTAACCCCTAAAATCTTCATCGTTCTGAATCAACTCACTTAGTTCTTTCAAAGCAAGAAAAATACCAACCTGACCTTGATGGTTATATCCACTCCAACTGGATGTTGCATTGTTTTTTTCCCCAGCCAATCTATTTCCTCCTTCAGATTACTACCTCTTTAATCAGGTGAGCTATCATTCATTTCTAAATTATAAATACATTAATATGCTTCACGCTTCATTGCTAGTTTCTGCACTATCAAAGAGATAGAAACTGTTCCAATAACTATAGATTCTCAAATAGACTATCAACAACTTAGACAGAGTGTTCTTCTAAAAAAGAATCATCCTAATCCCAATCAAGATAGTTAATGTTGAAAACCTTGACTTTTCAAAAGCCTTGCTATTTTTCTAGTTTTATTTAGAAAAACTCATCAAACAAACTCAACTGGTTATCTTCAGGCATATTGCCCAGGATTCCCATGTCGTCCATTTTTTCAACTAGGGTGCTAGAGAGACCGCCACGTTTGCGGAGCTCTGTCTTAGAGAGAAATTCGCCTTCTTCGCGCGCTCTGACTACTTGGCGGGCAACGTTGTCACCCAGACCGTCCATAGCAGAGAATGGTGGGATAAGGGTATCCTCTTCGATGAGAAACTCAGTCGCATGGCTCTTGTAGAGATCCAGCTTTCCGAATTTGAAGCCTCGCTCCAGCATTTCATTGACGATTTCCAGAGTCGTATAAAGGTCAATTTCTACATTGGAAGCTTCGTTGTTCTTGCGCTTTTCAGCGATTTCGTTCATCCGGCGTTTGACGGCATCAAGACCACCACTCATGGTCTTGATATCAAAGGCCTTAGCCCGGATGGAGAAATAAGCACAGTAGTAATAAATCGGATGATGCACCTTGAAATAGGCCACCCGCAGGGCCATCATAACATAGGCTGCCGCATGGGCCTTGGGGAACATGTACTTGATCTTTCCACAGGACTCGATGTACCACTCTGGCACATTGTTTTTCTTCATGGCTGCGATGTAGCCATTGCGCTCTTCTTCAGAAATCTTCAGCCAAAGGCCCTTCCGCACGCGCTCCATGATCGTAAAGGCCATCTTAGGATCCAAGCCCTTGTGCATGAGGTAAACCATGATGTCGTCCCGACAGCCGATAACGGTAGACAGGTCAGCAATCCCTTGCTTGATCAAGTCCTGAGCATTGCCCAGCCATACGTCCGTACCATGAGAGAGACCAGATAGCTGTAAGAGCTCCGCAAAGGTGGTCGGATGGGTCTCGTCAACCATGCCCCGTACAAAATTGGTTCCAAACTCCGGAATTCCCAGCATACCAGTCGGCGTGCCGATTTGCTCCTGAGTCACCCCCAGAATGTCTGTCCCAGAAAAGAGGGCCATGACACCGGCATCATCCATAGGAATGTCATTTGGATCAATGCCAGACAAGTCCTGAAGCTTCCGAATCATGGTCGGATCATCGTGTCCCAGAACGTCTAGCTTGAGGACATTTTCATCGATATCATGAAAGTTAAAGTGGGTGGTCTGCCACTCGGCCGTCACATCGTCAGCTGGATATTGGACCGGTGTAAAGTCATAAACATCCATGTAGTTAGGGATAACAACGATTCCACCCGGGTGTTGTCCAGTCGTCCGCTTGACTCCGGCAGCTCCCTGCGCCAGACGCTCAACTTCTGCGTCCCGATAGAACTTCCCGTAATCGCGCTCATATCCCTTGACAAATCCATAGGCCGTCTTAGCCGCAACGGTACCAACGGTACCAGCCCGAAAGGCATACTCCGCACCAAAGATATCCCGCACGTCCAAATGGGCGCTTGGCTGATCCTCTCCGGAGAAGTTCAAATCAATATCGGGTACCTTGTCCCCGTCAAACCCAAGGAAGGTCTCAAAAGGAATATCCTGACCGTTCTTGCTCAGCTTGTGGCCACATTCTGGACAGTCCTTATCCGGCATATCAAAGCCTGAACCATAGGAGCCATCTGTGATAAACTCGCTGTATTGGCATTTGCCACAGACATAGTGGGGTGACAAGGGATTAACCTCGGTAATCCCAATCATGGTCGCGACAAAGCTGGATCCGACAGACCCCCGCGAACCTACCAGATAGCCCCGCTCGTTGGAGCGTTGTACCAGCATCTGCGAAGCCAGATAAATCACGGCGAAGCCATTCCCCAAGATAGAGGTCAGCTCCTTTTCAATCCGCAAGTCCACGATATCAGGCAGCGGATTGCCATAAATCTCAAAGGCTTTTTGATAGGTCAGCTCAGCAACCGTCTCCTCGGCCTTTTCAATGAAAGGCGTATAGAGGTCGCTCTTAACTACCTCAACCGGCTCAAAGGTCTCGGCCAGCTGATTCGGATTGGTGATGACTAGCTTCTTAGCCAAATCCTCGCCCAGGAAGGCAAATTCGTCCAGCATCTCATTGGTGGTTCGGAAGTGGGCCTTAGGAAGCGGAGCCGGCTGGGCATTTTCACCGTGACCAATGGTCCGGTTAATCATGGCTCCCTGACCGAGACTCCGGACGATAATTTCACGATAAATCTCTTCTTCCGGCTCGATATAGTGGACGTTCCCCGTCGCAAGGACAGGCTTGCCCAAGCGATCGCCAACCTCAATCAGATTGCGAATTATGGTCTGCAGTTCTTCCTGGTCCTTGATTTGCTCCTTGGCAATCAGTGGCTCATAGATAGCTGGTGGCATGACCTCGATAAAGTCATAATACTTGGCCACTTCGACAGCCGCATCCACCCCCTGAGAGACAACAGCATCATAGACTTCGCCTTCTGAACAGGCTGAGCCCAGAATCAGGCCTTCTCGATGGGCATCCAGCACAGTCCGTGGAATCCGAGGGACACCTTCAAAATACTTGGTATTGGACAGACTGACTAACTTGAAAATATTTTTTAATCCCGTCTGATTTTTCACATAAATGGTCGCATGCTTGACCCGAGCCTTCTTGTAGGAATTCTCATCGACCAGATCCGTATTCAAATCCTTGAGATTGGTCACACCATGCTTTTCAGCCACATCCTTGATAAAGATAAAGAGGAGGCGACCCGTCGCTTCCGCATCATAGTTGGCCATATGGTGGTGCTCCAGAGCAATCTGGAAACGCTTGGTCAAAGGCCCCAGACCATGGCGCTTGTACTCCGGATAGAGGTTGCGGGCAAATTCCAGCGTGTCAATGACTGGCTGGGTAATTTTTGGCAGGCCATGACGCTCATAGTTGACATTCATAAAGCCCACGTCAAAGGTGGCATTATGGGCAACGAGGACGCTGTCCTGGCAAAATTCCTGAAACTCTTTCAGCACCTGCTCCAGTGGCTTGGCATTGCGGACATGCTCATCAGTAATCCCAGTCAAGTCCGTCGTAAAGGCCGACAGAGGATGCCCAGGATTGATAAACTCATCAAACTCAGCGATGATATTGCCCTTGTGCATCTTGCTGGCCGCAACTTGAATCAAGTCATTGTAGACCGCCGAAAGCCCTGTTGTTTCGACGTCAAAGACTACATAGGTCGCATCGCTCAGCTCCATGTCCACTTCATTGTAGACGATGGGCACCCGGTCCTCTACTATATTGGCCTCCATACCATAAATCAGCTGAATACCAGCTTTCTTAGCAGCTTTGTAGCCATGGGGAAAGCTCTGCACATTGCCATGGTCGGTAATGGCGACAGCCTTGTGGCCCCACTTTGCGGCCGTTGCCACGATTTCCTCGACCTCAGGCAGGGCATCCATAGTAGACATATTGGTATGGGCGTGAAATTCAACCCGCTTCTGCCCCTCAGGCATCAAGTCCTTGCGCTCATAGTGGGTGACGGCCTGCACATCCTGCACATTCATGGTCAGGTCGCGGGTGAAATTGTTCATCTCCACATTTCCCCGCACGCGCAGCCAGGCGCCTTTCTTAATCATGTCAAACTTCTTGGCTTCTTCTTCGTTTTTCATCCATTTCTGCAAGGAAAAGCTAGAAGTGTAGTCTGTCATCTTGAAATTGAGCAAGACCCGGCCGGTCCGAGTAACTTTCTGCTCTAGGTCAAAGACCATTCCCTCAAAGACCAGACGATTTTCCTCAGTCTGAACTTCAATCATAGGGGTAGTCTCTGCCTTGTCCAGCTTTGGCTTAGCCGCCGCCTTGCGAGCTTGGAAGTCATAGGCTGGCTTTTCCTCTGGCGGCGGTGCCATCTGCTGCAGGGATTCCATGGCTTTGAGCGCCTCTTCATTGGCCGCCTGGACAATCTTATCATTCTCCGCCTGGAAATTCTCCGCTTGCTGCTGGGTCAGCTCATCGCTGTGCTGAACCTGACAGGTCAGCTGAGGAAAGCCGTACTTGATCAGCTGCTGGCTGAGATTGGGCAGGTGATTCTTGCGAAAATGCTCCGTATCAATGGTCGAAGCCCCCTCAATCAGCAGCTTGTCCCCATCCAAATGAACCCGCAAATCCTGATACAGACTCTTGAAGCCATGGCTGGCACATGGACCTTCCTCAAAGGCCAGCTGGTAATAAGCCTGCAAGATCTCATCCGATACCTGGGGAGCCTGACAGTGAATTTCAAAAATAGCTTGATTGCCTGTCTTCGAAAACTCTTGAGCTAGGCGTTTCTGCAATTCCCGAAAAATCTCAATGGGCAGAATATTCGCAAAAGAAAAATGAAACTCCCAGACCCGACTGACCTTGTGGACCAGAACCTTCTCAATTTCTGCATTCAAAAAGGCCTCTGAATTTCTCATTTCCAGTGGCATATCCAGCTGATGCATTAAAATTTCAAACTTGTTTGACATGACATTTCCTCGTACAGTAGTGACCCTATTTTACCATAAATCAGCACTTTTTTCGACAGAAAAAGAATAGGGCAAAGCGCTAGTTCCTACACAATTATTAAGTCGTTTTTCATGATGCTAAGTTATGATATAATAGAAAAAAACATTTATCAAAAGGAGACTTAATTGTGAAGAAAATTCTCTTAGCCTGTGCTTGTCTGCTGACCCTGACTGCCTGCAGTATGCCTAATCAGAATCAGCAAGAAAACAAACCCAAGCAAAATCAGAGTCAAAGCAAGACTAAAGAAGAAAAGACGAAGACAAAAACTTTTTCTAATAAAATTGATGAGTATTATACTAATTCAGTCAAAGTTTTCTATACTAAAGACAAGATCCTATCTTTCCAGCTCATTTCCAGCCAGGCCATCCCTGAAGAAAATCAAAAAATGAGCGTCGAAGAATTAACGAAATCCTATAGAGAAGATCTTAAGAAAAGTCCCATGATTGAAAACCAAGAAAAGCTAAAAGGACTTAAAATTCATCTTAAAATTTCTGAAGACAAGAAAAACGCTATAGCCATTTTTGACTTTGATCTCAGTAAAATAGATCAAGAACAGTTGATTCAATCAGCAAGTGACTCTGAAAGTAGTCAGACTTTCTTCAGGAAACTTCAAGATAAACCAGAAGTTGTCTTTGATTATTTGAAGGGGCAAGGACTTAAAGAAGAATAAAAAAGCATTCTGAGTGATTTAACTTTATAGTTAATACTCAGAAGGCTTTTCTGTTTATTTTTAAATCCCAAAGGGGCAATATGCTATCTTAAGACTGCTTCTGCCAAGGCTTTTTGGATAGCGATGACGCTGCGGTCGCTGGTAAATTGAAGGACTTCTGCTGGCTCTTGAGCGCTGGAAACCCAAATTTTCAGCTCGGCATCTAAGTCGAAATGGCCGGCTGTTTCCACTGAAAAACGACTGATAGAGCGATAAGGAAAGGACTTATAAGAAGTCTTTTTGCCAGTCATTCCCTGCTTGTCGACCAAGATTAAACGCTTATCTGTAAAGACAATCAAGTCGCGAATGAGGCTAAAAGCCAGTTCTACATTCTCTGTTGTTGTCAGAATATCCTCCAATTGTCTTTCTGTTTTTTCAATATCTTTCTGAGAGGCATTGCCTAATAAACCGCCGAATAATCCCATCAATCGGTCCTCCAATCTATTTTTTCCTACTATAGCATTTTCACCTCCAATAAGCAAAAGAAAACTGCCAGATAAAACTGGCAGTTTGTTTTATTTTGTCAAAATTGACAAGGTTTCTAGCAGATTATCAGCGTGGACTTCAATGGTATCGCCAGTAGCCTTAATCTTGACTTCGACAATGCCTTCTGCAGCTTTCTTACCAACTGTCACACGGATTGGAAGACCAATCAAATCACTGTCGCTGAACTTAACACCAGCTCGCTCATTGCGATCATCCACTAAGACCTCATAACCAGCACTTAGCAAGTTAGCCTCGATTTGGTCAGTTAGAGCCACGGCTTCCTCGTCCTTGACATTGACCGGAATCAAGTGCACATCAAATGGTGCCAGCTCTTTCGGGAAGTTGATGCCCCAAGCATAGCGGAATTCACCCTTAGGAGTTTTATTGACAAAGAGACGGGCATGCTGCTCCATAACAGCAGACAGGAGACGGCTGACACCGATACCGTAACACCCCATAATCATCGGTACTGCTCGGCCATTTTCGTCCAAGACATTAGCGTTCATGCTGTCAGAATAGCGAGTTCCCAACTTAAAGATATGTCCAATCTCAATACCGCGAGCAAACTTGAGGACACCTTGGCCGTCCGGCGAAATTTCACCCTCACGAACCTCACGGATATCCACATACTCAGCGGTAAAGTCACGGCCAGGATTGACACCGGTCAAGTGGTAACCATCTTCGTTAGCACCAACCACAGCGTTAGCTAGGTCTTGCACCTTACGGTCAGCAATGATTCTCACGCCTTCTGGCAGATTGACTGGCCCTAGTGAGCCAAAACCTGCTCCCAAGAGCTGACGGACTTGATCTTCACTCGCCACATCAAAGAAATCGGCTGCCAAATGATTTTTCAGCTTGACTTCATTAAGCTGGTCATTGCCGACCAAAAGTGCTACGACAGGAGACTCGTCAGCCATGTAAACCAAGGTCTTGATTGTCTGGCTTTCATCCAGCCCAAGGAAGGCAGCAACTTCGTCAATAGTCTTGCAGTCAGGCGTTGAAACGCGGGCTACTTCTTCCTCAGTCACGACACGTCCTGCAGGCTTGTATTCATCCGTTGCCATTTCAAGGTTGGCAGCGTAGCTGGACTCACTGGAGTAGGCAATGGTATCCTCACCAGATACCATCCAGCTGGTCAATTCTGTCCGAATAGCTTCCTGAACATCCTCAGGAATCTCATCAAAGCTGGCTACAGACTTGTCCAAGACAACCCAGCGGTTCACATCCGTCCGGTCTGGCGTAATGGCCATGAATTCCTGACTGTCCTTGCCCCCCATGGCACCACCATCACCGATAATGGCTTTGAAATCTAGCTCGCTGCGGGTAAAGATTTTCTCATAGGCAGACTTGTATTCATCATAAGCTACATCCAAGCTGTCATAGTTAGCGTGGAAACTGTATGCATCTTTCATGATAAACTCACGCGTCCGTAAGAGCCCGTTACGAGGACGCTTTTCATCGCGGTATTTAGGCTGAATCTGATAGAGATTAAGTGGCAGCTGTTTATAGGATTTAACCGAATCACGGACGATAGCCGTAAAGGTTTCCTCATGGGTTGGCCCTAGGATAAAGTCTGATTTCTCCCGATTTTTCAGCTTATAGAGGTCTTCACCGTAGGTCTCATAACGGCCAGACTCGCGCCAGAGGTCTGCACTGAGCAGGGCAGGCGCCAGCATCTCCACTGCACCAATCTTGTCAAACTCTTCTCGCATGATTTTTTTGGCTTTTTCAATCACGCGATTAGCCAGTGGCAGATAAGAATAGACCCCAGCTGAAACCTGACGGACATAGCCAGCCCGCAGCATCAGAGCGTGACTGATAACTTGAGCATCGCTAGGCATCTCACGCAGGGTTGGAATTAACATTTTACTTTGTTTCATAAAAACAAAACTCCTTGACTTTCATTGAATAATGTCTTTTTCATAGTTCTAAGAACTTTAGTTTCTTAGAAGAATAATTTCATAATATCGTTCCAGGTAACGGCAATCATTAGAATAACCATAATAGCCACTCCAGACAGAGTGATATAGGTCTCCGTTTCTCTTCTCAGCGGTTTTCTGCGGATAGCCTCCAGAATATTGAGGACGATTTTTCCGCCGTCCAAGGCTGGAATAGGAATCAGGTTGAAAATACCGATATTGAGCGACAGCATGGCCAAAAGGCTAAGGACTGCTGGCAAGCCTTGCTCTGCTGCCTGGCTGCTGAAATTGTAAATAGCGACCGGACCGCCTAGCTTGTTGATATTGAAGTTGAAGATGATATCTTTCAGAGCTGACAAAATGCGCACCGTAGTAGACCAAGCTGCAGTAAAACCGCCAACTACCTTGTCCCAAAAGCCTGTCTTGACCGTTGGAGATACCCCTAGCAGATAACGATTGCCGTCTTTTTTAGGCTGTACGGTAATCTCTTTCGTTTCGCTGCCGTGTTTGTAGGTAACAGACAAGGTCGGCGCTTCCTTGCTCTTGGCAGTGATTTTCGCCAGAGCGCTGGTTAGATCCGCCCAGTTGCTAATCTTATAGTCATTAATCTTAAGGATTTGGTCATTATTTTGAACCCCAGCAGCTGCTATAGCACTACCATCCATGACTTGAAAATGATTGCTGTTCTCATCACGAACGCCGCCCTGAACAAAGGCCAGCAGCATAAATACCAGCACGCTCAGGATGAAGTTATTCATAGGGCCAGCAAAGTTGGTGATGAGGCGACCCCAGATACTAGCATTCTGATACTGAACATCTAGCGGTGCAATCCTCACCTCAGTGCCATCTTCTTCAACAATCGTTGCATCATGATCTACTGCATAAGTCTTGAGCTCGTCAAGAACCAGACCTGTGATTTCCAGCTTTTCCTCAAAGTCAAAGCCGGTCACATTCATGGGCAGAGCTGTCTGATCAACCTTTTTGCCAGAGAGATTGATGCGAACCACCTTGCCCTCTGCATCCAAGGTCAGACTAGCCGGTGTCCCCACCTTAATGTCAGTGGAGTCTTCCCCCCAACCGGCCATGCGTACATAGCCCCCCAAGGGTAAAATCCGAATCGTATAGGCCGTCCCGTCCTTGCCAATATGGGAGAAAATCTTGGGTCCCATACCGATAGCGAACTCTCTGACCAAAATGCCGGACTTCTTCGCAAAGTAGAAGTGTCCGAACTCATGGACCACCACAATGATCCCAAAAATAATAATAAAGGTTATAAATTGCATGGACTTCTATATTTTACCTTTCCTAGAAATCTTGTTTTTGCTTTTAAATCAAAGAAGGAGCAGAAAACGGCTAAATACCGAGCTTCCCGCCCCTGCATAGCTGACACTCTTGAAAATAGGATAGAATCTCCTCTAAAAATTTTGAGCTCCAAATCCTAGTTTTATCTCAAATAGTTTTCTTTGGACAAGCTTGCCATCCCTTGCTTTCAGCCATGCTCGACTGTCTTAGAACAAGCCGAAGAAATGCATGAGCGGAAAGACAAAGAGAAGACTGTCAAAACGATCCAAGACACCGCCGTGACCAGGAATGAATTTCCCAGAATCCTTGACCCCGAAATGACGCTTGACTGAGCTTTCGACCAAATCACCCAACTGGCCGGCAATACTAAAGAGCACTGCCAGAATCAAAAAGACAAGGGCATTATAAGGTGCGTACACTTGCGGTCGAACCAACATAAAGATTCCAGTCACTAGAACGGCTGATAGAATGCCGCCCAGGCTTCCTTCAATAGTCTTATTAGGAGAAACTCTCGGCGCCAGCTTTCTTTTACCAAAACGCACCCCGACCAGATAAGCTCCACTGTCAGTAGCCCAGACGATAAAGAGAGCTAGCAGGACCTTGTCAATATTCATCAAGCGAGCATCAATCAAGGCATTAAAACCAAGACCGACATAAAAACTAGCTGCAATCGGATAAGCCGCATCTTCAAAGGTGTAGTTGGAACCTAGGACAGTCGAAATCAACAGAAGAAAGACGACCAAGCCATAGGCCACGACATTGCCATCAACCGGCAGAAACTTCAGATAATTCTCTAGAGGCAGGGTTAGGACAAAGGCTGCTAGCATGGCCAAGACACCCTCGATTGTCGCTGTCGGCAGACCTTTCATCTGGAGAAATTCATGCACTGCAAGCATAGCCAGCAGTCCCACAAAAATCTGAAAGATGACGCCTCCTGTCAATACCAGAGGAATAAAAATAGCAAGAGCGATTCCTCCAAAGATTAGACGTTTTTGTAAATTTTTACTCATACTCTTTTACTTTCTCCCTTAAACACCGCCAAAGCGTCGATTCCGACGGCTGAATTCTGCAATTGCAGCCTTCAAAGCCTTCTCATCAAAGTCAGGCCAGAGGATATCCGTAAAATACAGCTCACTGTAGGCTGACTGCCAAGGCAGAAAATTGCTGAGACGCAGCTCTCCACTGGTCCGAATCACCAGATCCGGGTCACGCAGCATCTTAGGCAAGTTGCTGGTATAGAGGTAGTTACCTATGATGTCCTCTGTAATGTCGCCAGGACTGAGTTTGGCATCTAACACATCTTGAGCAATCTCTTTAACAGCCTGATTGATCTCATATCGACCACCGTAGTTTAGAGCAAAGTTGAGAATCAAGCCTGTATTGAGCTTGGTCAGGCTTTCTGCCTTTTCCAGAGCTTCAAATGTCGCCTTAGGAAGCTTAGCCGTATCACCAATCATCTGGATTTTAACATTGTTCTTGTGCAGCTCCGGCACATAGCGGTCGTAAAATTCAACCGGCAGATTCATGATAAAGGAAACTTCCTTTTCCGGCCGAGACCAATTTTCCGTTGAAAAGGCATAGACAGTCAAGACTTGAACACCCATTTCCTTGGCAGCAATCGTCACCTTTTGCAAGGTTTCCATGCCAGCCTTATGACCGAACACGCGCGGCTGCATCCTTTTTTTGGCCCAACGGCCATTGCCGTCCATAATAACAGCAATGTGCTTTGGAACATTCAGCGGTGCGTTCAGCTTTTCTTTTTTCTTAAAACTAAACATACTTTTTATCCTATTTAAAGTTTTGTCAGTTCATTATATCATAAATCCTTGGAATGTGGGCAATTCATCCGCTTTTTCAAGCCTGAGAGCATAAAATAAGGACAGAATGTCAACCAGAGAATCCAAACTCAGTTAAAACTCACCAGCTTGTCCAAACTGCAAGGCAGATAAGGTTACAATCAAACACCTCCTAGCTACATGAACCAAAACAAAAAAACAGCCCGCAAGCTGTTTATTTCTTTACTCTTCAATCGCTGATTCTTCCTCAGGAAGGTCAACGCTTCCCTCACCGCCAGCAACAGCAGGAATCCCCTCAGTCAATGGTAGCACAGTCTTAATAGCTGTCAGTTCAAAGGTCAGGTAAACACCGTCCACATCCAGAACAACTGTCTTTTTATCTGTGTCCACTTCATCTACCGTTCCATACAAACCACCGATGGTAATAACTTCATAACCCTTTTGCAGCTTGTTAAGACTTTCCATACGCTGCTGAGCCTGTTTCTTTTGGGCACGCATTTGGAAATAGGTCATCCCTATCAGTACAACCGCAAAGACAATAAGCATAGTTGGATTCATATATTTTCTCCTTCGAATGTCATATATGAACTACTATAGCAGATTTCCCTTATTTTTACAAGACGATTCTGACTTTTCAGGTAAAGTCCGTCTCAAGTCGGAGGAAGCATGACTGACCTGGATGCATTTTTTTAAAAGCAAAAATCAGGATGACCAGCACCCTGATTTTATGTCTTTTTATTTAAGATTTTTAACAACTTCTGCTACGTGCTCAACTGTAAAGCCGTATTCTTCCAGCACCTTGCCTGCTGGAGCAGATGCACCGAACTGGTCGATTCCGATAACTGCACCATCCAGACCGACATATTTGTACCAAGGCTGGCTAGCTGCCATCTCGATCGCTACGCGGCGACGAACTGCATTTGGCAGAATTTCTTCTTTGTAGGCTGCATCTTGAGCATCAAAAAGCTCTGTTGATGGCACGCTGACCACGCGGATTTTAGCGCCTTCTGCTGCAAGTGCTTTAGCAGCTGCAACTGCCAAATTAACCTCAGAACCAGAAGCCAGCAAGATGGTATCGAAATCTGCTCCTGTTTCGTAGACCACATAAGCACCTTTAGCTACCTTGTCAAAGTTTGTGCCTTCTTCAACTGTCAGATTCTGACGGGTCAAGACCAGAGCAGTCGGAGTAGATTGGCTCTTAAGGGCCAGATACCAAGCTGCCTGAGTTTCACGCGCATCTGCTGGGCGGAAAACAGTCAGGTTTGGAATAGCACGCAGACCAGCCAAATGCTCAATCGGCTCATGAGTTGGGCCGTCTTCACCTACTGCAATAGAGTCGTGAGTAAATACATAAGTCACTGGCAAACCTTGTAGGGCAGACAAACGGACAGCTGCCTTGACATAGTCTGAGAAGACGAAGAAGGTACCACCGTAAACGCGAAGACCACCATGAAGCGCCATACCGTTGAGAATTGTTCCCATAGCAAACTCGCGCACACCAAATTGGATATTGCGGTTGAGACGGTGGGCATCATCCTGCAGACCGTCTTCCTTGATGTAGGTCATATTGGAATGAGCCAAGTCAGCAGAACCGCCGAGGAAAGTTGGAAGCACCTTAGCTGCTGCATTGAGGGCATCCTGACTAGAATTACGGGTCGCTTGAGAGAAGCCATTTTCAAGTACTGGGAAGTCTTCTGGTTTGATTTCTACTGGATCCTGACCAGCGATGATAGCTGTTACTTCTGCCGCCAATTCTGGATGGGCTTGCTTGTAGTCCTCTACTAACTGTTTCCAAGCATCGTAAGCCGCTGCACCACGCTCTGCTACATTTGTACGGTAATCTGCATAGACTTCCTCAGGAATCTCAAACGGCGCATAGTCCCAGCCCAAGGCTTGGCGAGTAGCTTCTGCTTCTTCTGCTCCAAGAGGGGCGCCGTGAACTGCATTAGTTCCTTGCTTGTTTGGAGAACCGTAACCGATAACCGTCTTAACTTCAATCAAAGATGGCTTGCCAGAAGATTTAGCTTCATTGATAGCTGCATCAATCGCTGCAAGATCTGTCCCATCTTCTACCAAGGCAGTATGCCAGCCATAAGCTTCATAGCGGGCACGAACATCTTCTGTAAAGGAATCCTTGGTCTCTCCATCTAGGTTGATATCATTTGAATCATAGAGAACAACCAGCTTGTCCAGTTTTTGCAGACCAGCGTAAGAAGCAGCCTCAGCTGAAACCCCCTCCATCAAATCGCCATCACCACAGATGACATAAGTGTAGTGGTCAAAAATTGGATATCCTTCACGATTATACTTAGCAGCTAAGAAACGCTCTGCCTGAGCAAATCCAGTAGCTGTAGAAATCCCTTGTCCCAGTGGGCCAGTAGTGGCATCAACACCAGCTGTATGGCCAAACTCTGGGTGACCTGGTGTCTTAGAACCCCATTGGCGGAAGTTTTTGATTTCCTCCATGCTGACATCTTTAAAGCCAGACAGATGAAGCAAGGCATAAAGCAGCATAGAGCCATGTCCTGCAGACAGGACGAAGCGATCGCGGTTAATCCAGTTTGGCTCTTCTGGATTGATACGAAGTTGTTTAGTAAACAAGTCGTAAGCCATCGGTGCAGCGCCCATGACTACGCCAGGGTGACCTGACTTAGACTTTTCAATCGCGTCAATCCCTAAAAAGCGAATGGCATTAACTGATAATTGTGACATTGGATACTCCTTATTTTTACTATGACTTGTTCTGACATCAGAACAGGATAAACAATGGTCGTAGAAACGAAAAATTGTCTCACATCTATTATATGAAAATTATCCCTATATCGCAAGATAGGGATAATCTCATTTTTTATAGATTTATTATAAATCTTGAAAGCGGTAACAAAAAGACCAAGAATTACACAGGTGACTGTTCACTCTTGGACTGTCAAAAAAATCTGCCCATAAGGACAGAAAAAAAGTAAGAAAGTGAGCATCCCTGCTCCTAAGTTCGACTGCGCACGTGGCTTGTCTCATGAAGTTTTTGCGGAACCTAGTTCTCGCTACTACTCAAACGGCATCTATGCCTCTAACCTCTTCTTGACTCTATGAGCCAGCAATCGCTAAAAAATTAGCGGAACGTAGACTTCGCTTGCGCTCAGTCTGCATCAATGCCTCTAAGCTCTGCTCGACTCTGCGAGCCGGCAATCGCTAAGAGGCATAGAAAAACCCAGCTATCCAAATGGTTAGCTGGGTTAGGGTTGAGCTACATCATAGTTTTAGACTATCCTGCAGCCTTGTGATGAATGGTGATGCCGTATTTTTCATGGTTTTCTTCATACCAATTAATTAAGGCCATCGCAGTTTGATAAGTAATGTTCTTAATCTTACTGGTCCCTTTAGTTAAGGTCAGGATACTCATCTTGCTGATGTTTGCATCCGTCGCAATCCGATAACTAGTTAAGGTTCCATTAACTAACAACTGAACAACAGCCTCGACTTTCCTGTAGTCAGGCATTGTTGTAATATCCAACTTTTTCATAATTAAATCCTCTCCTAAAATTTAATTTACTAATCCATTATACACTTTTTTCTGACATTTACATATATAAAAACTTGAAAATGTACAAAAAAATTAGAACATAATTCATTGAAATGTCAACTTTTCCTGTTTTATAGACTTTTGAGAGTCTTTTGCCTCTATTAAGATAGAAAAAAAGAATTAATATTATCTTCTTTTCTTACTTTGTTAGATCGCCTTTCCATACTGCTGTTTTTTCTCCATTTTCGTATAGCTAGACCAACGGTTAAATAAAGAATAGTCGGAATCATCCCCACTGAAAGCGAGAAGAGGAAAGCCTGATTTTTTTCTACCGAGACAAATCCTAGTAATAGTAAAGGATTTATAACAGCGTCCTCCATAGTGTGCATAATAACTAGAGGCCAAACAGATTTGGTAATTCTAAAAATCTCTGTATACATGACCGTCCAGCATGCAACAGTTATCATCCCGATAAGGAAGAATGTAAACCTCCCAACCGGCAAGGTATTATGGATTTCTCTCTCAGACAGAAACTTCATAATGTAAGGCAGATGCCAAATCCACCAGATAAAGCCAACAAGTAGATATAGTTTTAAGTCGCATAATTTTAATTTGATTAATTGATTGGTAAGATATGCCCTCCAAACAGATTCTTCAAAAATATTTTTTATGAATTGAGTTCCTATCTGTGTGAGCAAGATTCCAAGATAGGCCGTGAACTCAACCTTCGCATCTATCACTCTGATACCTTGTGTCATCAATCCCAAGAATATCACTATCATCGTAACAAGAGGGTAAACTAAAAAACTAATCAGGTATAATTTTTTATTACTTTTAAAATTAATGGAAAACCCTGCCTCTTTCCAGCCGTCTCCGCTAAAGCTTCGAAGAAAGATGGTACAGATTAAGGGAGTTACCAGCCAAATCAGCATCCCTAAAGAGCCACTTCCTATCTCTGTTCCGATATTTTCGTAATGAGCTTGGCCGGTTACTTTATCAACAACATAACCAATCCAGCCACATAGGGTGCTGAAGAATGCAAAGATAATGACATTGCGCTTAATTGTAGTTATGGACTGTTTCATAGCAGTCTCCTTTCGTCAAAAAATTATTCATCTCTCTTGTTTTAAATCCTTCTGTCTCTTGACACCGGCCGCAATAGCCCGAAAAATGGTAGGGTAGGGACGTTTTTTTGTCTGGTTGAAGGTACCTGTGACAAAGACATCCTTTTCTGGACAATAAAAGGAGAAACTTCCTGTTATCCCACTATGACCGCGAATTTCATGCGCGCCACCGAAAAAGAGAGACATGAAGGAGCTGATTGTCAGCTGCATCATACCGCTGCCATACTTGAGAGGGCGGAATTGAATGGACCGAAAAGTCGGCTGCTGAATATGGGACTTTGCAAACAATTTGCCAGTAAAGAAAGCACGGATAAAGGTCATTAACTCCCTGTTAGTCGCCACAATACCGCCTTGGTAGACTTGACTGGAAAGATAGGCTTGAAAAGCTATAGTTTTCTGGCCATTGTATAGGAGAGCAAGTTTCTCATGGCCTGTCGCCCAATGGGTCTGACTAAGCTGAAGCGGCTGGCAAATGAGATGTTCTAATAGTTGCTCAGCGGTCTGCCCAGTCACTGTTTCAGCCATTTTTCCTAAGAGCATAGCATTGATATCAGCGTAGTAGGCTTTATCTCCGTCCAGACATGATCCAGCTGGCAATTCTGCTATCATTTCCAGCGCTTCCTCAAAAGCTACCCGCCGATCAGCTTTGTACAAGTCATCTATCAAAACCTTTCCATTTGTTTGACGGTCCATTTCATAATTCGGAAAGCCGGATATTTGATCCAGCAGATGTCGTACAGTGACCTGCTCAGCTTGAGGCAAATGCTTGGTCATTTCTGGCGGTAAAATATCCGTCAAGCTTGTATCATAGGTCAGCTTTCCTTGGTCAATCAGCTGGAAAACAATGGCATCGGTGTATAATTTGGAAATACTGGCAATGGCAAAAGGCGTGTCACTCGTCATCTGTCCCTTGTTTTCTTCCAAATAGAGTTGATCCCCTTGATAGGCTAATATACTGGCTTCATAAAGTTGCCTGCTTTTTAGAAAAGTTGTCATTATTGCTTTCCTCCAAATTGTCTAAATTTTTCCTTGAAAATCCTACAGCATGCGAGCTTAATTTCTCATTTGAGAGAAGCTAGGTTGATTTTAGTCATCGACTGCTTCGGCAATATCAATAGTTTGTTTCATTTTACCGATACCTTCTAAGCAAGCCTAGCTTTTCATCAGCATCAGATTTCAATATTTTTATATACCTAATAGTAACATTTCTTTTAGGTGCTGTCAAGAGGAATTAAGTTGAGATTTTGGGATAAATGCTAATTTATTTCCAGAAAAGAGAGTTATTTGAAATTCATACTCATCAAAAAAAGACCTGCCTTCATCTAAGAAGGAGGTCTTTGAAAAGTTAGTTGACTTAGTAAGCTTTATTCTGCTTGCTTGTCTTCTTCAGATGCGTCAGCACCTTTTTCTCGGATAACTAAGACACCATCTTCCAAATCAGCCGTCAAATGCTTAGCATCTAGATTATCCAAGTGGAAGTCAGTCACCTTGTCACGGATTTGCTGCTCGATGACACGGCGGAGCGGACGAACACCCATGACTTGGTCATAACCAGCATCGCGCAGGAATTCCTTAGCTGCATCAGATACAGCCAGATCAATTTCTTTCTTGCTCAAGGTTTGATTCACTTCAATCAGCATGAGATTAACAATCTCCATCAAATCTTCTTTCTTGAGATGAGAGAACTCAATAACTGCATTGAAACGATTGAGGAACTCTGGACGGAAATAAGCTTTGAGTCGATCCATCAGATCAGGCTTTTCTGCATCTTCCTCCAAGCCAGCTTCATAGCCAAAGCCAGCATTAGAAGTTGCAATGATAACCGTGTTCTTGAAGTTGACTGTATTCCCTTGACCATCTGTCAAACGACCATCATCCAGAACTTGAAGGAGAAGGGTAATCACCTGTGGATCCGCCTTTTCAATCTCATCCAAGAGGATGATAGAGTAAGGATTGCGGCGTACACGCTCGGTCAGGGTATTGCTGTTATCATCATAGCCGACATAGCCCGCAGTGGTACCAATCAGCTTAGAAACAGCAGTCCGGTCGGAGTATTCTGACATATCCAGACGAATGATGGCTTCCTTGGTACCGAACATATCCAGAGCCAGTTGTTTAGCAAGCTCAGTCTTTCCGACACCTGTCGGACCAACAAAGAGGAAGCTTCCGATTGGACGGTTGCCTTCATCAAATCCTGCACGGTTTCGGCGGATAGCCCTAGCTACAGCTTCTACAGCCTTGTCTTGGCCGATAACTTTGGCTTTGAGACGGTCATTCATGCCCTTGAGGCACTCAATGTCGCTGGCACCCATCTGAGATACCGGCACTCCCGTCATCCGCTCAACAGACTCTGCTACATCGTTGACCGTAGCAGTCACCTTCATATCCTCGGTGTGGTTTTGAATTTTCTTTTCCAGCTCTTCAATGCGGGTCTTGGCATTCAGAGCTGCTTCATAATCTTCTTTTTCAACAGCTGCTTCCTGCTTGTCTTTTTGCTCAGCAATCTCATGTTCAACCGCATGAACATCGGTTACTGGATGTTGGGCTGCCAAATGAGCAGCAGTCACATCGACTAGGTCAATGGCCTTGTCTGGCAAGCTCCGCTGTGGAATATACTGAACAGAGTAGTCCACAGCCGCTTTCAGCACTTCATCCGGCAGGATGACATTGTGGTGCTTTTCATACAGGTCCCGAATGCCTCGAAGAATCTGATAAGTATCCTCAGCAGACGGTGCATTGACCTTGACTTCATTGAACCGGCGAGCCAGAGCTGCATTTTTGAGAATGGTGTTACGGTACTCGTCCTGAGTAGTTGCCCCGATAACGGTCAACTCTCCACGAGAAAGTGCTGGTTTGAGAATATCCGCTAGTCCCTTAGAACCGCTGTCTCCACCGATAGATCCTGCTCCTAGGATTTGATGGATTTCATCAAAGAAGAGGATAATGTTGCCGGCTTCCTTAACTTCATTGACTAAGTTTTGAATATTTTCTTCAAAGCTACCGCGATATTGAGTACCAGCTTCCAGACCAGAAATATCAACAGAGATAATTTCCTTGTTCTTGATGGCCGCTGGCACGTCACCATTGACGATAGCCTGAGCCAATCCTTCTACGACAGCTGTCTTACCAACTCCGGCATCTCCAACCAATACAGGATTATTCTTAGTCCGGCGGGAAAGGATTTCGGCAGTTTCTTGGATTTCCTTATTGCGCCCAATGACTGGATCTAACTTACCATCACGCGCTTCCTGAGTCAGATTACGACCCAGCTTGGCCAAGATGCCATCCTGCTTAGGTCCATGACCAGCAGTTTGGCTAGTCTGCTCACCCGCTCCTTGACCAGGGAGCTTGCCAGTAGCCCGGTACTGAGCAAACTCTTCCGGTGTGACCTCTCTACCATTAATCAAGTAGCGCCGGTGTTCGCTGTTGTAGCCGCCCATGCGCCCCATGAGTTGGTTGAAAAGGTCGTCCATATTGTTAAAATTGTTGTAGTTGTTGTTCATAGCATTGCCTCACTTTTCTTCATTTTTCGCTTTACATAATTTTTATTTTTACCAAAATTTCAGATAAGAAATCTCTTCCTTATCCACTATAAATATTCATTTGGGAGATCTTCTCCAATCTATTATTTTACATAACTTATTCGATTCCCAAAAATCAAGACTGAGTCAGTCTCTACTTTTATGAGTGAATCAAATCTCTTTCAGACGAAGATAATTTTACATAATTTATAATCCTCCCAAAAATAATTGCCTTCCGGCTGTATTCATACCTTCTGATTAAATTTACGTAAACTTTTTTGTTTACAGTTGTAATTTTATCATGACAGAATTTATTTGTCAATAGATTTTACATAATTTTTTAAAATAAATTTACAGTTGTAATCAAATTTTTCGTTTAGGTCCTTTTCATTCCTATAAAAAAAGCCCTGCAAGCTAGAGTCATGCAGAGCCTTGTTTGTTTCAGCAGAATTTTTTCGTTCTTAGAAGAGTTCTTTATAAAAAGCAATCGTTTCTTCTAGAGTTGGCATGAATGGATTGCCTGGCGCACAAGCATCAATCAAAGCGTTTTTAGATAGGTAGTCAAAGTCAAAGTCTTTTTCTTCGATACCAAGTTCAGTGAGTTTCTTCGGAATACCAACCGTTTCAGACAGTTTTTCGATTTCAGAAATGGCATAAGCTGCACATTCTTCGTCAGTCTTTCCTTCGATTTGCAGACCAAGGGCTTTGGCAACATTGCGGAAAGCTTCTGGTACCCGTTTAGCATTTTCACGCTCTACAACTGGCAGGAGCATGGCACAGCAGACACCGTGCGGCAGATTGTAAACTGCCCCAAGCTGGTGAGCCATAGAGTGGACATAACCTAGACCAGCATTGTTAAAAGACATACCGCCAAGGAAGATGGCATTCACCATGCCTTCACGCGCTTCAATATCATGGCCATTGGCAACTGCACGAGGAAGGTATTCCTTGATAAGTTCAATAGCTCCAATAGATAATTTCTTGGTTACACCATAAGCTCCTGGTGTGACGAGAGCTTCGACCGCGTGAGTCAAAGCATCCATACCCGTTGCTGCTGTGAGGGCAGCTGGCTTGGATACCATGAGTTCGGGGTCATTGACTGAGATCAGGGCCAAGCTATTCTTGTCAACCATAACCATCTTAACCTTGCGTTCCTCATCTGTGATGACATAGTTAATGGTAATTTCAGCCGAAGTTCCCGCTGTAGTATTGATTGCCACTACTGGCAGACCTTTCTTAGTAGACTTGTGCAAGCCTTCGTAGTCTTGTGGTCTGCCACCGTTTGTCGCAATAACTGAAATACAGCTAGCCGCATCCTGTGGTGAACCTCCGCCGACACTGATGATGAAGTCACAGTTGTGTTCCTTGAGAGTAGCTACACCATCCATGACGTTCTTACAAGTCGGGTTTGGCTCAACATCGCTGAAGACCACATACTGGATGCCTTCTGCATCTAGGGGGCCTAGGATTTGGGGCAGGATATCACTGCCTTCGATAAACTTATCCGTCACTAGCAAAGCCTTGCTATAACCCAGCTCTTTAACATAAGGGCCAACTTCCTTGACAACACCTTTGCCAATAAGATTGACAGCGGGTACGTAAAATGTAGACATATATTTTCTCCTTTTAATTTATATTGTTAATATAATGATACTGCAAAAATCTGCCTTTTGCAAGAATTTTTGTGATTTTTTTAACAAGTAGATTGATAAAAAAAGCAAAGAAAGTCCCAGATAAGGATGAGGAACAAGGACGCTCCTCTCCAGAAGCAACCTTGTCCATCTCTTACCTGTTTTTTTCATTAGCTGGCAATAACACCTTTTTTTAAAATGATATTACCGTACAGAGCTCCTTCGCCCGTTTGGATGACCAAATAAGCTTTTTCCGCCTGTTCATAGAAAGCAAAGCGTTCAAATTCTTTGATGGCTGTACCTGGATAGTGCTCTTCTAACAAAGCCTTGTAGTCATCCCAGATGACTGGTACGGTTGGATCTCCCGGCACTACCTGCATAAGACCTGCTTGGTAATCACTATAAGTATCTAAGGGCAGCACAGTCAAGATAGCATCTAGCAATGCTGGAACTCCGTGACCATCACAGCGAACAACCCGCTGACCAATCCGATGGGCAGGGAAGTTTGCATCGGCAATGACCACTTCATCTCCGTGGCCCATCTCCATCAGATACTTGACCAATTCTGGACTTAAAATAGTTGGAATATACTTTAACATCTAGCTTCCTACTTTCATACTTGCTTGAAATTTTTGATAGGACCTAGCCAAATCTGAATCCTCTTGAGGATGGTATTGCTTGGTCTTTTCTGAATCCTTGATGAGCTTTTGGGCAGTCTGTCGATCTTTAATCTCACCCAAGGTCAAAAGCTGTGCCAAGATATTTCCCAAAGCGCTGGCTTCAATCGGCCCTGTTAGGACTGGTTTCTGGCTTACATCAGCTGTCAGCTGACAGAGCAGCTCATTTTGGATACCGCCGCCGACCATGTGAATCTGCTCGATTTTCTGACCGGTCAGGCTCTCAATTTGCTCCACGGTTTGACGGTAGGCAAAAGCGAGACTTTCCAAGACCACTCGGACAACCTCTCCTTTGCTTTGCGGAACAGGCTGGTTGGTCATATGGCAACTCTCCTTGATCTTAGCCTCCATGTCTCCCGGAGCTGCAAAAATAGCATCATTGGGGTTAATCCAAGAGCGATTATTCGTGACGTTTCTTGCCAGTGTCACCATTTCAGCAAAGCTGATGTCCTCTCCTTGCAAGCGCCAGTCCCGCTGCAGTTCCTGGATAATCCAGAGTCCTGTCGTATTCTTCAAAATCCGATAGCGTCCGTCAAAGCAGCCTTCATTGGTCAGATTGGCCGCTAAAGCTTCCTGGCTGGTCACAGGATTCGGAGATTCTAGACCAACCAGAGACCAAGTACCGCAGGAGATAAAGGCTGTTGGCTGCTCACTGGCATAAGGAATAGCCAGAACAGCTGCCGCTGTATCATGACCAGCACCTGCAATGACATCAAAAGGCTCAATTTTCAGCTCTTGGGTAATCCGTGGCGACAGGCTTCTCAGGACTCTTCCTCCCTGTATCACCTCACCAAACCACTTTTTAGGAATCTCCAGCGTCTCGAAAACACTGTCAGACCATGTCTGAGAATTGATATTGAGCAAACCGCTGCTGCTGGCAATGGTATACTCACTGGATAAAACACCTGACAAAAGATAGTTAATCAAATCCGGCATGAAGAGCACGCGCTCTGCAACTCTTGCCAAATGGGGCTTTTCCTGCAAATCAGCGAATATTTGCAGGACAGTATTAATGCAAGCAGGCTGTACGCCTGTCTCCTCAAAAAGCGCCTCTTTGCTGATTTTCTTATAAAAAGTTTCTTCGTATTGGCCCATACGATTGTCACGATAACAATGCGGCTGGTAGAGCAGATCTCCGTTTTGGTCTAGGTAGGCATAGTCCACTCCCCATGTATCAACGGATATGGATCGAATAGGAATCCCATCTGCTGAAGCTTTCTTAATCCCAATTTTGATTTCTCCAAACAGATGCAGGATATTCCAATAAAGACCGTCATTCACGTTCATCGGCTCGTTTTTGAACCGATGAACTTCTGATAGCTGGATACTATGGCCATTGTAAATTGCTTGCATGACACGACCTGAACTAGCACCTAGGTCAATGGCCAGTAATTTCATCAATGTCATTCTCATCTCCTCCAATACACCAATCTTTACAAACGATTTTGATTATTGGTAAAGCAATGGTTTGATTTCATCAGAGTCGATGTTCTTGGCATCATACCATTTTGATCCTGTGTCTACATCTTTAACTTCTTTTCCTTGAGCCGCTTCAATAGCTAATTTTACAGATTGATAGCCGATTTGAATCGGATCTTGCGTAACAGATCCTACAAAGAGACCGTTGCGAATTGCATCTTGCTGCAAGGCACCTGAGTCAAAACCGACAGCCAAAATCTTGTCTGCACCGAGCTTAGATTCCTTGAAACTGCCATTTGCGTTGATAATAGCTTTAGCTGCAAATTCATTTGAACCGTAAATAGCGACTGTATCTGATTTTTCAAGTACAGTGGAAGCTTCTGTCTTACCTGCTGCATCGTCTACTTGAGCTGGTACACGAACTTCAATGATAGCTTTGGCATCTGATTCAGAGACATTATTTTTGAATTTATCATGACCAACAACAGCCGTTTTGATGCCTTTCTTTTCTAGCAACTCAACCATCTTGTCAATGAAACCGGAAGTCCGTTGTGTGATAGAGAGTGAGTTTGCTTCTTGGGAAACTACCCCGATACGAACCGGTTTGTCACCCAATTTCTTTTCTAACAATGGGAACAAGTGTTCTGCTGCATTGGCACCGGCTGCATGGTTGTCTGTAGAGGCGGTTGCTTTGATTGCTCCGTCTGGTGCACCTGGAACCCCTGAGTCAAAACCAATCAGCGGAATATTCTTCGCTTGAGCTTGTTTAATAGCGTCTAGCTCTGATTCGGTATCAAGAGCTGCTAGGGCAATCGCATCTGGATTTTTGTTAATGGCATTATTTAACTGTTCCAATTGTTCTGCGATAGCGGTTTCATTTTGAGGGCCGACAAAAGTAATCTTAGCGCCAAATTCATCTGCCGCTTGTTCAGCACCCTTATTAACGGCTTTCCAGAAGTCATGTTGGAAACCTTTGGCAATTACTTCTACCCGATAGTCTCCACCCTTGCTGTCTGTAGCTTTATTGTTGTCTTTCTTAGAAGAACAAGCAACTAGTCCAATCGCAGCAGCAGCAAGAAGTGCCGCAGTAGCAAATTTAAATGATTTTCTCATGATAAAAGCTCCTATTATGTTTTATACACTCATTTATATGATAGCGAGGGCTGTACTTATTTCTTCTTATTCTTGCGAATGAAAATATCAAAGTAAACAGCGATGATAACAACAAAACCAGTAATAAAGAGTTGATAGTGGGGCTGTAGGTCGATATAAGGCAAACCAATTTTCAGGACTGACATGATGAAGACCCCGATAATGGTACCAATAACAGATCCGACACCACCAGCTAGAGAAGTTCCCCCTACTACGACACCGGCAATTGCATCAAGCTCCATACCGTTACCAGTACCTGGCAGAATCGTAGAATAGGTGGCTGCATAAGCAACGGCAGCAAGCCCTGCTGACAGACCACCTATGACATAGGCCATGCCTTCCCATTTGACGACATTGACCCCAGACAGACGAGTGGCTTCTTTATTGGATCCAATCGCGAAGATATAGCGGCCAATTTTTGTCTTGTTCAATACTACTGCAGCAAGGACAGCCACAATCACCAGCACGATCAAGCCTGTCGGGAAATTATCCTGAGTTCGGAATAAATCTTTGTACCAACCTTCACCTGTTCCACGAAGAGGGAAGGTCACACTTTGCACATTTGAGACAATAGAGCTTAAACCGCGGGAAATCATCATCGTACCCAGTGTCGCGATAAAAGGCGGCAAACCGAATTTTGCGACCATGATTCCATTCAGCAGGCCGAATAATCCTCCAATGACTAGAATGGCCAGCAAAGACAGCCAGAGCGGCCAGCCCATCTTGGTATGAAGGACGCCCCCGATAATAGCCGAGCACATCATCACCGTACCAATAGAGAGATCAATACCACCTGTAATGATGACAAATGTGACCCCAATGGCAAGGAAACCAATGTAATATGACGCATCTAAGATACTGACTACCGTATCAAACGAACGAAATGATTCGCTGGAGATGGCAAAGAAGGCAAAGATTACCACCAAGGCAATCAAGGCAATCAGCTTTTGTAAACCAACTGTTTTTTCTAATTTCATCCATAAGGATTGTTTCTCTTCCATACGTAAACACCTCTGTTTTCACTTTTAACGGTCAGTCGCTAGCGCCAAGATTCTCTCTTGTGTTGCTTGGCTAATATCCAGCTCACCCGTTTTTCTACCTTCACACATGACTACGATTCGATCGCTCATCCGTAAGATTTCCGTCAGTTCTGACGAAATCATGATAATGGATTTGCCTTGCGCAACCAGATCATTCATCAGTGTGTATATTTCACTTTTGGCACCGACATCAATTCCTCGTGTCGGCTCATCAAAGATTAAAATATCACTATTTTGTTCCAGCCATTTGGCAATGACTACTTTCTGCTGGTTCCCTCCCGAAAGATTGCGGACCAGCTGTTTGGATGACGGTGTCTTGGTATGTAAAGATTGAACAAACTGATCACTTGCCTTGACAATAGCACCATCATCAATCAAGCCAGCCTTGATATACTTATCAAGATTGGTTATAACCGTATTGTTGGCAATGGTCATGTCCACGATACAGCCAAAGCGCTTGCGGTCTTCAGATAAGTAACCAATCCCTTCCCGAATGGCATCTTGGGGAGAATTGATGCTTACTTCTTTCCCATTTATAACAATGGAACCGCTTTCTTTTTTGTCTGCACCAAACAGCAAACGGGCAACTTCTGTCCGACCGGCTCCCATCAATCCTGAGAAACCTAGAATTTCGCCCTTATGGAGTTTGAAACTCACATCTTTAACGGCCGTTCCTGCACAGAGGTTTTTCACCTCTAGCACCACAGGAGCATCTTCTGCTACTGTTGACGCAGCCTTAGGATCTTCATAAATCGTCCGTCCAACCATCATCGAGATGATTTCATCTTTGGTGGTATCTTTGGTATTGACCGTGCCTACATACTCACCGTCCCGCATAACAGTCACGCGGTCTGTGATTCGGGCAATCTCATCCATCCGGTGAGAAATGTAGATAATACCGACACCTTTTGCACGCAGGTCGTCAATGATGACAAAGAGCTCATTGATTTCCGATTCAGTCAGAGCTGCAGTCGGTTCGTCAAAGACAATCACCTTGGCATCCATTGAGAGGGCCTTGGCAATTTCGACCATTTGTTGTTTCCCAACTGTCAGATTTCCTACTTTTTCAGTTGGGTTGATGTCTAGTTTTAAGAGACTAAAGAGTTCTTTTGCTTTCTTAATACTGGATGCATCGTTAATGAAGAAGCTGCCTTGAACTTCTTCCCGTCCAATAAAGATATTTTGAGCCACTGTTAGATGGTTCATCATATTCAATTCTTGATGAACGATAACAATCCCAGCATCCATTGCTTCCTTGGGCTTGGAATAGACCACCTCTTCTTGATTGTAATGAATGGTACCCTCATTTGCTCCATAGATACCAGTCAAGACCTTCATCAAAGTGGATTTACCAGCCCCATTTTCACCCATTAGAGCATGCACTTCACCAGCCCGCAAGTCAAAATTGACTCCTTTTAAGGCTCGGACTGGACCGAAACTTTTAACAATGCCCTTCATTTCTAATATGACAGGATGATCCATGCTACTCACCTACCTGTTCCAGTTTTGCAATTCTTGCTTTTAAATCTTCAATTTCTTCTATTTGATTGAGAAATACGGCGGCTAATTCGAGTAATAAATGGCTATTCATAAAATGGTCCTGAGCATGGACCGCCAGCAGACTTGGAGGATTGGCTTGACCACTCAGTTCAGACTGGATAAGGCTGGTCTGTAAGTTGTGAGCCTCCACGCTGAGTTTTCTCGCTTGTTCCAACTCAGCATTTGCTTCCTCCTTCTGACCTGACTGAGCCAACTCCAAACTCTGCATGACTTGCGCAGTCACTTTACTACTCTTGACAATCAGTCGCATCAGCTCTTGGCTTGAGCTTTTGTCTTGTCCTGCCATAGGCCTAGTCCATCAATACTTCAGCCTGACGAAGCACTTCTTCGCCTCTCATCAACTCGAAATCTTCATCACTAATGACTGCGACTGGCACCTGCAGGCTTGCTTTAGCCTTTTCTTCTAAATAGGCTAATTGCGGGCTGAGCAATAAGACATCAATATTCTTCAAGTTATTCATGCCGGTAATCCCAATGGAATAAAAGGAATAATCTAATTGGTCACGATGAATAACTTCATTGATTCTCTCTACCAACATGCTGGTTGTTAAGCCACCTACACAGGCTAGAATAATTGTCTTGGTCATCTAAGCTACTCTCTTTCTATTGGGTAGGCTGCGTGCCCAGAAAGAGGCACGCCCACCCAAAATCTTTATTTATGAATTGGCCCTAATAATTGGCAAGCACGGTAGTCGGCTGATTCCAAATCTTCTGTGCCAAACAGTGACCAGTTCTTGGGACGGAAGATGTCTTCCTCTGGCACATTGTGCATATTGACTGGGATACGCAGCATGGAAGCCAACGTAATCAAATCCGCTCCGATATGGCCATAGGTGATAGCACCGTGGTTTGCTCCCCAGTTGTTCATAACATCATAGACAGACTTGAAGGCGCCTTTTCCTGTCAAACGCGGTGCAAACCAAGTGGTTGGCCAGCCCGGATCTGTTCGATTATCCAAGGTATGATGCACTTCCTCTGGCAATTCCAAAGTATAACCTTCAGCGATTTGTAAGACCGGACCTACACCTTTAAGGATGTTCAAACGTACCATGGTCACAGGCATATCGCCCTTGGTCAAGAAGCGAGTAGAGAAACCGCCCCCACGGAAGTATTCGCGATTGGCTGGTGGGAAGTCTGTATTTTCAAGCATCGCATCTACTTCGCTTTGTTCCAATTCCCAGAATGGCTTGATGACTGGCTTGCCGTCTCGACTGGCTTGCCCCGTTCCATCCAGAGTACAAGAGCCAGAGTTAATCAAGTGCAGGAAGCCGTCAGCTGCCTGACCTTCTAACTGATGCCCTGTAACACGTTCTACCGCTTCTGGACTCCAATAAGTCCGGACATCTGCGAAGATTTGCGGTGTATTTGTCAAGAGATAGTTAAAGAGCATAGACACACCGTTGAGCGAGTCATTTTCTGTCGCAAAGACATATGGCTTACGAATGCCGTTCCAGTCAAACTGAGTATTGAGGAAGGTTTCCATGAAGTCCCCGTTCGGGAAGTGGTCGGTCCATTGACGCTGACCTTGGAAGCCAGCAACCAAGGCATGATGCCCAACAGCTTCTTCCTCAAAGCCAAGCTCAGCCAAGCGAGAATTGCCTTGCATAAGATCTCGGCCAATCATGAACATTTTGACTACAAATTCCCATTGTTTTGCTTTTTCTTCTGGAGAAAGAACCAAGTCTTCACGGTTGCGATCCACACCCTCTTTGATGTGCTCTTTGACCCAAACCATGGCCCGTTCAAATTCTTCGTGGTCATAAATGCCTCGGTCAATCCGACGAGTAAACTCCGTCATATCAACTGATTCATTGCGCATACCCAGGTATTCTTGGAAGAAGTCAGGATTGACAATGGAGCCACCGATTCCCATAGAGACGCTGCCCATGGACAAGTAAGCTGTGTCACGCATCAGTCCTGTTGCCAAAGCGGCCCGACTATAACGGAGAATTTTTTCTTTTACATCTTCTGGAATTTCAGTGTCGCTAGCTTCCTGGACATCCCTGCCATAAATACCAAAAGCTGGAATACCTTTTTGTGCATGTGAAGCCAGTACTGCAGCGAGATAAACTGCTCCTGGCCGTTCAGTGCCATTGAAGCCCCAGATCGCATGCGGAATATCTGGTGACATATCCATGGTTTCACTACCATAGCACCAGCATGGTGTCACTGTGATAGTCGCGCAGACATTTGATTTTTTGAATAATTCATGTGATGCGGCTGCTTCAGGGACACGACCGATGGTAGATGGCGAAATAACACATTCAACAGGCTGACCGTCAGGATATTTCAAAGTTGAGCTAATCAAGTCAGCCACACTTTTAGCCATATTCATGGTTTGTACTTCTAGTGATTCCCGAACACCTTGGCGACGTCCGTCAATGGTTGGACGAATTCCAATACGTGGATGTTGAGTCATAATCATTTCCTCCAATGTTTCTTATTCTTTGATGCTTCCGTCACCATTATATTTACGATAACCAGGGTGACGGCCTGTGACTTTATAATTGGCCCGCATTGCAAACAAGCGTTCCAAGGTTGGACGAGAAATTTCTTCCTCCTCAACTCCCTTAGTAGAAAGCAACATGCGTCCGTGGAAGGTGGTCTTAGCAACCAGCTCCAAGGTTTCCATCCGATAGTAAGCTGTAATCACATCGCTTCCTACAGTCAAGGCACCATGATTTTCAAGTAACATGACATCATGTTCTGGCAAGTATGGGGTGATGGCATCCGGCACTTCCATAGTAGATGGCACACCAAAGGGAGTGATAGGAATTGCTCCTACTACAATGGCACTCTCGATTAAGGAATAGGTATCAAGCGGAATATGAGCCAGTGCAAAGCCAGTCGCAATTGGCGGATGCGCGTGGACGACAGCATTCACATCCTCCCGTTCTTCATAGCAGCGAATGTGCATCTTGATTTCACTGGACGGACGATAGCCGTCCTGAGCCTCAATAATCTCCCCTTTTAGATTGAGCTTGACGAGTTTTTCAGGCGTGATAAAGCTCTTACTGATACCTGTTGGCGTTGCAATAATGGTATCTTGGTCTAGACGGACTGAAACATTGCCGTCATTAGCGGCTACCCAGCCTAATTGCCACATTTTGTGGCATACATCACATATTTGTTCGCGGATTATTTCTTCTTGATGATCCATAATCTCACTCCTTTCTGGATTCATCATAGTATTTTTTGTAAGCGCATTCAATACCTATACCTCTAATTGATAAATAGCCAACTTTTATATAACAATATAGCCAAAACAGTTCATAATCGTTCAATCTAATGGTTACTATATTGATTTTTTTTCGTTTATTGTGTTATAATGTGACCATAAATGTTCATCTTTGTTCATCGGTGGAGGTCACTATGGTTTCTTTGGAACGAATGAGTCGAATTATAGACACTCTCAGCAAGCGAAAGATTATTGCAACCGCCCAACTTGAAGAACTTTTGTACTGTTCTACATCAACACTTCGACGGGACTTGATTGAGCTAGAAAAAGAGGGGAAAATCATCCGCTCTCATGGTGAGGTCATGCTGATTACGGCCAACAATGTAGAATATGTGTATTCTGCTCGCGCCCGTGAAGAAGAAAAAAGCAAGCAGCAAATTGCTGAAATTGCTTCAACCTTTATCACTCATAACCAGTCTATCTTCATTGACAGCTCTACGACTGCAGCCATGCTCATTCCGCATTTGGCACCTTTCCAGAACCTACGTGTCATAACCAATGGTATTGAAGCAGCCCGCCAGCTAAATAATTTTGAAAATGTCACCCTCTTCTTATCAGGTGGACATATTGGCTGCGGGACCAATTCTGCGCTGGGCGATTTTGCAGCCAACTTCATCAACAATTTCCATGCAGACTTACTCTTCTTTAGCTGCCGCGGATTGGATCGCTACGCCGCTTACGAAGCTAACCATAATCAGGCACATATCAAGCGGGAAATGATCGCTAATAGTGATAAAGCCATTTTACTAGCCGACCATTCTAAGTTTAACACCAGTCATTATTTCAAACTTTCCAACTACTCTAGTCTGGATTGCATTATCACCGACCAGCCACCGGTCGAATCCTTCCAAAATGCTGTCGGGAGCCAGTGCGAAATCCTCTGGTAAGCAACTTTCTTTAAACACAAACTAGACCGAGATACGCCTATCTCGGTCTAGTTTTTTACTATCTACTCATCCCTCCATTATCAAGTCAAAGAATAACAGCGTTCTATCAAAAGTCATAACCACCCGTGAAAACGGGTGGCTTGTACATCGGCTATAAGCCGTTTCCCTCCAGCGACGTCTAAAGACGTTCGCTGAACTTCGTTCAGGTTAATGCTATGATTACTTGACTAATGCCCGTAAAAACGGGCTTTTATCTTGTTCTAAAACTACCATCTGAGAACGGATCCTCGTACTCTTTGACACTTAACTTATCCAAGGCAATGTCATTTTTCTCTTGCTCGCGAATATATTTGGCAACT
>NZ_RJMM01000023.1 GCF_003943655.1 Streptococcus sanguinis | reverse complement strand
ACCTCATACACTATTTCTTCGATGCTTTCTTCAACTTCTTCAAAAAATATCATCTCAAAATTATTAAAGATATTATTTTTTACCTGACTATCTTTCACTTCAACAATCAATCTTTTATTTTCTACTTGATAAGATAAATCAGGAAACAATCTCTCAAAAGCATCTTTATCAGAGTTTGAAATACCAATTCTATATTTAACCCACCTAGTATTTTTCCCAAAGATTTCTGAGAAACTACCTTGCTGTATTATTCTCCCGCTACGCATGATACAAATTCTTGTTGATATTTCTTTTGCAAAATAGATATCATGAGTCGTCATGAGAACAATGGTTCCTTTTTCTTGGCTGAGAGTTAGTAACAATTTCGCAAACTGCTTTTTGGCAATGACATCCAGACCATTGGTTGGCTCATCTAAACACAATACTTTTGGCTTACAAAGTAATGCAATAATCAAAGACAATTTTTGTCTCGTTCCTTGTGACAATTCGGACACCAAGACATCAACATAGGGATGGAAAGCTAGTTTATTAAATAAATCCTCCAATTCATCCTTAACCTGATCACGCGAACTTTTATTCAGATGTAAAAAGTAATCAATATTTTGATTTGCCGTCAGATATTCATAGTAGCCTCTACCGCTTTCTAGTACAAGCTTGACATTGTTATGAATATCTTTCGAAGTATTCTTACTGCCAAAAACAAATACATCACCTGCGTCTTGTAACATTAAGCCAGAGATAATTTTTATGAAAGTTGATTTACCTGCACCATTGGTGCCCACTATAGAAACAATCTCTCCTGAATGCGATTCAAAGCTAGGAATGTCCAATACAACTTTACCACGAAAATTTTTCTTTAGATTGCTTATAATAATTTCATTCATACTCGCATTAACCTATTTCGATTACTAATACTTTGAACTGTCAAAAATTTACAAACAAGGATTTTTGAATTACTTTCTCTAAAATGTTCCTACGTTTTCACCAGCAAAGCTACACACTCAGCGGTTCAGATTTTCCGTATCATCTCGTCGGTTTCCCTCCTCATTCTACGAGTCCTATCCCATGGGCGGAGCATCTACTTCTACTTCGCTGATACCTCAGCTCGTACAAGCAGCGATACCGCCTCAACATGATGCGTTTGAGGAAATAAGTCCACCGGCTGTACTTTCTTCAACTCATATCCTAATTCTTGATAGAGTTTGATATCACGCGCCATGGTTGCGACATTGCAGGAGATATAAGTGATTTTTGGGGGCTCCATGCTGACGCTGGCTTTGATGAAGCTCTCTGTCAGGCCTTTTCGTGGTGGATCGACAAGGATGACATCCGCTTGGATACCCTCTTTAAGCCAGTTTTGGATGGCTTCCTCAGCAGGGGCGCAGACATAGCTGGCGTTGGTAATGCCGTTGATTGCCGCATTCTTTTGACTATTTTCGACAGCTTCTGGGATCACTTCGACACCATAGACCTGCTTGACCTGCTTGGCAACTGATAGACCGATAGTCCCGATGCCAGAGTAGGCATCCAGCACTACATCTTCTGTGGTCAGCTCGGAAAAGTCAATGGCTGTCTGATAGAGCTTTTCTGCCATCTCCGTATTAACCTGGTAAAAGGCAGGCGCAGCAATCTGGAAGTCATTTCCCAGCATCTGGTCGGTAATGTAGTCTTGACCATAAAGCATTCGCCAGTCTTTTCCGAAAATCGCATTGCCCGGCTGATCATTGATATTCTGCATAATGGACTTAATAGCTGGGAAAGCCTCTGTCAAGCGGTCCATCAGCTGCTCTACTCGGAAAATCTTGGGACGAGTTGTCACTAGAATCACCATAATTTCCCCTGAATAATGGCCGCGGCGGACTACCAGATTGCGAATAAGTCCAGTCTTTTCTTGCTCATCATAAGGTTTGAGGTCAAAACGACGCAACAAATCACGTGTAAAGAGGATAACTTGGTCAATGACTGGATCCTGAATATAAAAATCTTCAATCGGCAGGAGGTCATGGGAATTTTTCCGGAAAAATCCTGTTTCCAGCTGGCCATTAACACGGCGGACAGGCACTTGAGCCTTATTACGGTAGCCCAGCGGCTGCTCCATACCAAGTGTAGGCGGCACCTCAACATCAGACAAACCAGCAATCTTATAAAGACTATCCTTGACCTGCTTGCGTTTGAAGTCCAGCTGGGCTGGGTAGTTCAGATGCCCCAAGTCGGCAATCCCCGTACGCAGATAAGCCATATCAAGATTTTCATTGCGCTGGTTTGAAGTACGGAGAAATTCCTCTACCTTGCCAAAGCCGATTTTTTTGTTGACCTTGAGTACACGCATGCGGATGAGCTCACCCGGCAGGGCATTTTCCACAAAGAAAACTAGGCCTTCTGCCTTGGCAACTCCAGCTCCCTCATGGCTCAGATCCACGATTTCAACTTCAATCATATCATTCTTTTTTAACATATTTTTCTCTTTCTGCTTTATCGCTCTGCCATTTCCCAAAAGAAAAGGCAGGACATCGTCCTACCTTTCATTATATCATATATCTTATCTGAGACCCATTTGCTGCAGTCTTTCTTTATAGGCTTCAAAGTCAATCAAGAGCCCTTGGCCACCGTACATGTCATAGGTATCAACCCAGTCGCCATTTTCCGGAATCGTCAGGCGCTCAACCCCATTGCGGGAATCTCCTGCCATAGAGAGGCCATTAGTCAAAAGGAAGCTATAAGGCACATTGGTCGAAGTCAAGGCAAAGACCTTACCTAGGGCCTCTGACCCGGTAAAGAGCTTAGTCGGATCTTTGACCTGCTGGAAAACAGCTGTCAAAACTTCCTGCTGGCGGCGGGTCCGGCCAAAGTCACCCTCGTCATCCTTACGGAAGCGAGCGTAGTTGAGCAAGGTCCGACCGTCCATCTGCTGCTGACCGACCTTGATTGTTTGATTGGGCACCACACCGTCTTTCATATTCAGGTCATCTGGCACTTCAACTTCTGTCACCTTTTCCCCATCAATGGTTGAGAACTGGGCATTCATACTGACGCCATTTGGGAAAAGGGTGTCAATAGCTGTCGCAAAGGTCTGGAAATCCACCAGTGCATAATATTTGATGTCCAAATCAAAATTATCTTTGAGCATCTGGCGGACATAGTCTGCACCGCGGTTGTGGTTTTGCTCCCCAATCGTGTAGGCAGAATTGAGCTTTTGGTCATAGTAATCTGCCTGTGACGGATCAGTGTATTCATTGCTGACGCCATCAATGTGAATAAGGGTATCACGCATAAAGCTGACTAGTTTAACCTTGTGATCCTTATTACCAACATTCAAGACCATAATGGAGTCGGTCCGTGTCTCAGTCGAGTCATCACCAACTCGGCCGTCCGTCCCAAGAATGAGGATATTCACTCCGTCCTTAGTATCCTTGCCGTCAAAGAATTCCGTTTCTGCCGGTTTAGAATTTCCATTATGAGCTGTCGTCAAGCCTTTGACAAACATGAAAATCATGCCCCCCAAGACCATCAGCAGGAAAATTCCTACCCAAAGCAAAATTCGTTTCAAGCGGATTTTTTTGCGGGGTTTCTTAGGCTTGTCTTGTCCCAGAGCAGCTCCTGCCAGAGCTTCCGGCGCCTTCTTTTGCCTTCTGCTGCGAGAAGAACGCTCAGGGTACTTGGGCAAGAGGCCAGAAGAATCCATTTCCACTGGCTCTTGCTCATAGGCGTCACTAACTCTATGCGGCTGCTCTTCATGGTCCGGCGCACTGGCTGAACCGCCAATCCCCTTGGACTTCTGACGCAGATAGTCAAATTCTTTCTTTTCTTTATCGTTTAGATAATAATAATTTTTATAGAGATAATCTAAGCGGAGCTGTTCATGATGGCTAAGATTTTCTGGTTTCTTCATCTCTTCTCCAATCTACTGCTACTTGTCCTGAATCAGAAACACACTGTAGCTACCAAAAATTTTATAAGTAATTCCAAGACTTGTCAACTCTTGATAGGCAAAATCCGCCAATTTTTTCTGTTCGTTGTCAATGTCAATAATGAAGAAATACTCTCCCAGAGCCGTTTTTAGAGGTCGGCTCTCAATCTTGGTCAGGTCAATCCCTCGCCAAGCAAAGGTTGATAAAGCCTTATAGAGAGCACCTGGCAGATTGTCCGGCAAGGTCAAGGCCAGTGTCTGCTTGTCTCCTGTCTTGGTCAGTTGAAGCTCAGGTACCTCATGACCCAGAATCCAGAAGCGGGTATAATTTTCTTCCATTTCCTGAATATCGCTGGCCGCTACTTTGAGCCCGTACTCTGCTGCAGCCGTGCGCGGGGCAATAGCCGCAAAATTCTTTTCAGGATGCTCTGCCACAAAACGAGCTGCATAGGCCGTACTAGCCGTCACCTCAATGGCAGCCTGTGGATAATGCTGGCGGATGTATTTCTTTCCTTGAGCAATAGCCTGCGGGTGAGAAAATATTTTCTCAATTGGCTTTTCTAAATCCGTCACTAAAAGCTGCTGCTTGATGGGCTGCACAATCTCAGCCACCGCCTGAATGTCTGCTTGATGAAAGAGATAGTCCAGCGTCTCATGGACACTGCCCTCAATGGAATTTTCCACCGGAACAACCGAATAATCCACTTCTCTAGCCTCATAAGCCTTCATGACCTCGGTGATATTCTGATAAGGCACCAAGTCCTCACTGGGAAAGGCAGCTTGAGCTACATGGTGAGAAAAGGAGCCTCTGGGACCTAAAAATGCTATTTTCATTGAATTTCCTCAATAATTTCCTGCGGGCTTTTGAGCCTCGTATCGACAATCTGGGTCGCCACTTCCTCATACCAGGCCTGACGCTGCTCAAAAATCTGCTGCAAGTCTGACTTGCTCTGGTTTAAGAACAAGGGCCGTTCCTGCTCAGCATCCTGCTGGATTCTCTGATAGAGCGTTTCAAAATCTGCTTTCAGATAGATATTGTCAGCATTCTGAGCCAGTAATCTGCGGTTTTCAGGGCTGACGACTACACCGCCGCCAGTTGAGACGACCAAGTCCGTATCGATCAACTCAGCCAAGAGTTGGGCTTCAGCAGCCCGAAAGGCCGCTTCACCATGCTGATCAAAATAGTCCTTGATGGACATGCCCAACCGCTGGCAGAGTAGTTCATCCATATCGACAAAGTTTTGAGCTAAGCCTCTGGCCACTGTGGATTTCCCGACTCCCATAAAGCCCAGCAATATCTTAGCCATGCATCAAGCCCTCCAAGTCACTGAAGAAGCTTGGATAGCTGGTTTTAATAGCTTCAGACCGCTCAAGTTCTACCTGACCGCTTTGAACCAACAAAGCAGCAATCGCCGTCATCATCCCGATGCGATGGTCGCCAAAGGTGTTGACCTGTGCACCGTGAAGAGGTGTTTTCCCTTCGATAATCATGCCGTCTTCCGTCGGGGTAATAGCTGCGCCCATGCTATTGAGAGCGTCTGCTACTACCTGGATCCGGTCGGTTTCCTTGACCTTAAGCTCCTCAGCATCACGAATAACAGTCCGTCCCTGAGCCTGAGTCGCAAGAAGCGCAATAATCGGCAACTCATCAATCAAGCGTGGGATAATCTCGCCGCCAATCTCTGTTCCCTTAAGATCAGACGTCTCAACGGTGATGGTAGCAGACTTGGCTACTGGATCGACATCTGACAGCGTCATCCGTCCGCCCATAGCCTCTATTACTTCTAGAATACCTGTACGAGTTTCATTGATGCCAACATTTTCTAAAACAATCTTAGAATTCGGCACAATCAGTCCGGCAACCAACCAGAAGGCCGCACTGGAAATATCACCTGGAACCGTCACTTCCTGAGCAGTGAATTCCTGACCGCCCTGAATACGGATTTCCTTGTCCTTGACCTCAATTTGCCCGCCAAACTGGACAATCATATCTTCTGTATGATTACGAGTGATTTCCTTTTCAATAATAACCGACTCTCCCTGAGCTTGCAAGGCAGCAAAAATCAAGGCCGACTTAACCTGAGCAGAAGCCACTGGCAGCTGATAATGAATAGGCTGCAGTTCCCTGCTGCCCTTCATCTTGAGCGGTGGTAAATCACGCTCAGTCCGACCAGCAATCTCTACTCCCATCTGCCGCAGAGGAATAGTCACCCGATCCATAGGGCGCTTGGATAGACTGTCGTCACCAAACATCTCCGCTTCGAAATCCTGACCGGCCAAAACACCAGAAATCAAACGGATAGACGTTCCAGAATTCCCCATATCCAGCTTATTTTTCGGTGCTTGCAGACCTTCAAATCCTACGCCATGTATCTTGACTAGATTTCCATCGTCCTCAATCTGCACACCTAAGTCACGAAAAACCTGCATGGTGGACAGCACATCTTCTCCTCGCAGAATGTCACGAACAGTAGTGACCCCCTTGGCCAAACTGCCAAAAATAATGGAACGGTGACTGATGGATTTATCTCCAGGTACGCGGATACGGCCCTTCAGACCTCTTGCATTGGTTGATAATTTCATAGGTGACCTCGTACTTTCCTTTGTTGCTTCTTATTTTATCATAAAAAGACCAGAAATTCTTAAAATTTCTGGAATCCTAGCTAAAGCAAAAAGAATCCGGGTATTCAGCCCAGATTCTTCTTTTTTTTAGTTTACTTAAGCAAATCTTGTACCGGATCAAAGATAATACGCTCAATGTCCGCCAGATAGATGGACAGTTGCTGCTGCTTATTGAAGAATTCAGAAAGAACAGCATTGCCCTGAATCTTCTCACCAAAGGAAGTCATCTTGTCCTGCACCTCCTGGGTCGGTACCTGACCAGTCTGAGCCAGCTGTTGCAACTCCTGCTGGAAAGCCAGATAATCCGCAAAAATAGCCTTCGCTTCGCTATCAGCATCCACTGCTTTCTTACTTTCTGCGACGGCCTTGTACTCAGGTAAATCACGCAGATTTCTGCTCAGTTCATTGGCTAAATCATAAATATTTGACATAGAGTTCTCCAATCTATATTAGTCTTCGGACACTAGGTAATCCGTATGTTCTCTTACTATTTTAGCAGATTTTTCCAAATCTTGGTGATTTTTAAAGGTGATTTGCAGAATACCGTTGATATCTTCACGGTTTTCCTCGTTAATCCGAATATTGACGACTGAAATTCCGCGCAGAAGCTCCAAAATACCCAAAATCGCATCTTCTTCGTCGGGCACCTCAATAAAGAGGTCATAAAAACTATCCACACCAGCTCGCTTATGAATTTCCATCTGCTTGCGACTCTGCCGTCCTCGGTCAAAAAATTCCCAGATAGCTGTCTCGTCCTTAGTCTCAATCGCTGCGGCAACCTTGTCCAACTGGTCTTTAAAATCTTCCAGCCGATCCAAAATGGCTTCGGGATTTGTCAAGAGAATAGAGGTCCACATACCCGGCTCACTCTCCGCAATCCTCGTCATATCGCGAAAACCACCAGCTGCAAAAGACTGGGTCAGCTCATGCTCTTGGCTATAAGCTGCCGCTTGCTCCATAAGGCTGGAGGCTAAGATATGCGGAAAATGACTGATTTGACTGGTCACTCGGTCATGCTCGGCTGCGTCCACCTGGATAAAGCGGGCATGAAGACCACTCAGTAAGTCTTTCATTTCCTCAAGCGTACCAGGCTTGGTCAGACTAGAGGGGGTGAAGATATAATAGGCGTTTTCAAAGAGAGTAACATGGGCGGCCTTGGCTCCGGTCTTGTGACTTCCGGCCATAGGATGAGCACCGACAAAACGGATGGGCTTATTCTGCAGATACTTTTCTGCTGCTGCCACAATCTCAGCCTTGGTCGATCCAGCATCTGAGATGATAACATTTTCCTTCAGGTTCAGCTCCGCTAGATCCTTGATAAATGCTATGGTCTGCTTGATGGGCACAGCCAGAATAATCACATCAGCCAAGGGAGCAAAGGCGGCAAAATCATCCGTTACACGGTCTACTATTCCCCGTTCCAAGGCAATCTGTCTTGATTCCTCACCGCGGTTGTAGCCGAGAACTTCATACTCAGGGTGGTCACGCCTGATGCCCAGAGCCAAGGAAGCTCCAATCAGTCCCAGACCAGCGATATAGACCGTTTTTCTCTCCATGACCTTCTCCTCTCTTCTAAAAGTTCTTGACAAATTCCTGATGACGGGTTACCGCATCCTTTAGTTCTTCTAAGTTGTCCGAAGAAAACTTATCTAGGACTTCGGTGGCTAAAACTGTTGCCACCACGCTTTCCATGACAACACCCGCCGCTGGCAGAGCCGTAGGATCGCTCCGTTCCACTGTCGCCTTATAAGGCTCGTGGGTCTCAATATCCACGCTCATCAGTGGCTTGTAAAGAGTTGGAATGGGCTTCATGACACCTCGCACCACGATTGGCTGACCATTGGTCATACCGCCCTCAAAGCCGCCTAGATTATTAGTCCTGCGAGTGAAGCCATCTTCCTCAGACCAGAGGATTTCATCCATTACTTGACTGCCCTTGAGACGACCTGCTTCAAAGCCCACACCAAACTCAACTCCCTTGAAAGCATTGATGGACACGACTCCCTGAGCAATCTTAGCATCCAGCTTCTTGTCCCATTGGACATAGGAGCCCAGACCAACCGGCACACCACCAACGACAGTCTCAATGACACCACCGATGGTATCCCCGTCTTTCTTAATCTGGTCAATGTAGGCCTTGATTTCTTCTTCGCGATCGGGATTGACAATGGAAACCTCTGACTGGGCAGCTCTTTCCTTGATTTCTCCTACAGTCAGATTGTTCGGCACATCAATATCAATACCACCAAAGGTTACGATATGGCTGGCTACCTCTACACCGATTTCTTCCAGCAAACGCTTGGCTACTGCTCCGACTGCCACACGCATAGTCGTTTCACGCGCAGAAGAGCGCTCAAGGGAATTTCGCAAATCGTCAAAGCGGTATTTCATACCACCAACCAAGTCCGCATGGCCAGGGCGTGGTTTGGTAATCTTGCGCAGCCCTTTTTTCTTTTCATCCACATCTGCTGCGCTCATAATCTCCAGCCACTTCTGATGATCCAGATTCGTGACATTGAGAGTAATCGGGCCGCCCATGGTCAAGCCATGACGAACCCCAGACGTAATCTCGACTTGGTCGCTCTCAATCTTCATGCGGGCACCACGACCATACCCACCCTGGCGTCGCTTGAGCTCAGCATTGATATAATCAGCGGTCAGAGGAAGACCAGCCGGCACTCCCTCAATAATAGCTGTCAGACGTGGTCCGTGCGATTCACCTGCTGTTAAATATCTCATACATTTTCTCCTATTCTGAGATGGAAAAAACTGGACATTCTGTCTATTTTTTCATCCAAACTGTCCAATCGTCTTAAACTCCATCTGGCACTTATTTCTTCAGAAATTCTTTCATCTCTTCCAGCGGAATCTGGTGAATACTAGCCGAACCCAACTCAGGCACCAGTACTAGCTTGATAGAGTTGCCTCTAGCCTTCTTATCATGAGTCAAGGCCTGATAGAGAGCATTCTCATTCCAAGGCTGATAATCCACCGGCAAGCCAAACTTCTGACACATACGGACGATGTCTTCTGTAATTCCAGCTGGCATGAGGCCTTTCTTTTCAGCGACGCGGGAAACCTGTACCATGCCAATCGCCACTGCTTCACCGTGCATGACTTTTCCATAGCCTGCTGTCGCTTCGATAGAGTGCCCAATAGTATGACCGAAATTCAGATAGAGGCGGACGCCATTATCCAGCTCGTCCTCGACCACAATCTTACGCTTGACATCGCAGGAATGGTAGATGATGCTTTCAGCATGCTCCAAAATCGACTCAGGACTGCCATCCATTTCTGACAGCTCATCCCAGAGTTCCTTATCCTCAATCAAGCCGTACTTGACCACCTCGCCCATGCCTTCGATTAGTTCCCGCTGACCCAAAGTATGCAAGACTTCAGGGTCAATCAGAACTCCGTCAGGCTGGGTAAAAGTTCCGACCATATTCTTGGCCCAAGGCGTATTGACACCTGTCTTACCACCAATAGAGGAGTCCACTTGAGCAGTCAGACTGGTCGGAATCTGCACGAAATGCACACCCCGCATGTAGGTCGAAGCGGCAAAACCTGCCAAATCACCAACAACGCCTCCTCCCAAGGCTACGATACCATCACTGCGGGTCAGACCAACCTTGACCAAAAACTCATAGACTTTGTTGACCGTCTTTAAGTTCTTGCTGGCTTCACCCTCCAAAAAGTCAAAGACAAAGGCCTCAAACCCAGCCGCTTCCAAGCTCAGCTTGACCTTTTCCGCATAGAGTCTAGCCACTCGATTGTCCGTGACGATAACTACCTTCTGAGGCTCCCAAAGCTGACTCAGCCAACTTCCAGCCTGAGATAAAGACCCCTTTTCGATGAGAATATCATAGGGATGATGCGGGAGATTCACATTCAGTTTCATAAGCGCCTCCTTATTTATACAATTCTTCTAAACACTGCCAAATTTCCTGACTGGGCATGGTCTTGCCGGTCCAAAGCTCAAAGGCTTCTGCTCCCTGATAGAGCAGCATACCAAGTCCATTGATTGCTGTGACATTTTGATTTCTGGCCCATTTGAGAAAGGGCGTTTCGAAAGGTTGGTAGATAACATCTGCAACTAAAATCTGGCTGGGCAGCTCAAGCTGTTCAGGCAGGGGCATGCTGATACCATCCATGCCTAGACTAGTTCCATTTACCAGAAGGTCTGATTGATTGATTTTATCCTGCAAACTATCCGCATCTTCCAAAGTTAGTACCTGGATACGACTCTTGGTTTGGTGGCTGATAGCTGCCATCTTTCTGACAGTCTTCTCATAGGAAGCTTGCCGAGTAAAGACAAAAATTTCCTCTGCATTGTCCAAAGCTGCTTGAGCAATAATCGCTGTCGCTGCTCCACCTGCTCCCAAAATCATCATTTTTTTGCCCCGAATAGCAAAAGAAGGCAAGCTCTTAAAAAATCCCTTGCCATCTGTGTTATAACCAACTAAAATTCCATTTTTATTCACAACGGTATTGACCGCTCCGATAAGGCGGGCACTGACATCCAGCTCGTCCAGATAAGGTATCACTTCCTGCTTATAGGGCATGGAAAGATTGACACCAAACATATCATATCTGCGGATATTTTCTATACTGGCCTGCAGATCCTTTGCCTCTACTTCCCAAGCTAGATAGACACCATTGACACCAGTCTTTTCAAAAGCCATATTGTGAATAAGAGGAGAAATACTATGCTTAATTGGCTTGGCAACCACAGCAGCCATGCGGGTGTGGCCATTAATTTTCATTCAAAATCTCCTGGATTTTCTTCATATTGCTCAGAGAAATCTGACCGGGTGCTGACGCCATATCCTGACTGGCAAAAGACCAGCTGGAACCTGTCAAATCAGCCGCAATGCGTGAAATCTTGCCAACTTTTCCCATGGAAATGGTGACAAAATCCTGCTCAGGATTCAAAGTCTTGAAACCGCGAGTATAGTTCATCAAGTCCAGCACATCCTGCTCATTGTGAGCCATGACAGAAACCTTGACCACCTTAGGGGTCAGAGAAGTAAGCTCAGACAGGATTTCCATCATATTTTCAGGCGTCTCCTCAAAGTTATGGTAGCTCAGCACCAGATTAGGAAACTCTAGCATTTCTTCAAATTTCCCCTTGTGAGAGAAATATTCAAAATCGATATAATCCGGCTGGTAAAAACCGGCTACTTCCTTGATGAGAGCTACATATTCATCATCGGACAGTTCGATTTCTCCGCCTTCCTGACGGGTCCGCAAGGTGAAAATCAATTCACGTCCGGCAAATTTTTCAAAAATAGCTGGCGCAACATTTAAAATGTCATCCTTGGCCAGAAAATCTGCCCGCCATTCAATAATATCCGCTTCTTCGTAGCGTGATACATCAATTTCTTGAGCTTCTTCTAAACTCTTGGGCATTACAGAAACGACTAATTTCATTGGTCCACCTTTATTGTAAATACCTTGAGGTAATTACTGCTCCCGTCTTTTTTATTATAGACAAAGTCTGCTGGCAGGCCATACTCCGCAAGATAGCGGTGCTTTCTGCCAGCAAGGCCTTTTTCAATTTCTTGTTTAAACTTACTTTTGGAAAGATTGGCTGCATTGGTACTTAAAATCATGATTCCCTGAGGATTCAGGATTTCCAAAGCTTGTGCAACCAAACGATGATAATCTTTAGCAACCGAGAATGTCCGCTTTTTATTTCTGGCAAAGCTGGGCGGATCTATCACAATGACATCAAAGCTTAGATCGTGGCGCTTAGCGTATTTGAAATAATCAAAGACATCCATCACCTGAAAGCGGTGCTGATCCAATGTCAAACCATTGGCCAGAAAATGAGCTTCTGACAGCTCACGGCTGCGCTTGGCCAAATCAACTGATACTGACTGACTGGCACCGCCCATAGCTGCTGCTACTGAAAAAGCAGCTGTATAGGAAAACATATTGAGTAAACTTTTACCAGCAGCCAGACCATCTACCAGACTAGCCCGCACGTCGTGCTGATCCAGAAAGATACCGGTCATAAGACCGTCATTCAGAAAAACCTGATAGCGGACACCATTCTCTAAGACTGTGAAGGTTTCCGGTGCTTCCGCTCCGTAGAGATGAGCCGATTCATAGTCCAAACCCTTGAAACGAATCTTTTCATAAGCTCCCTGAATCTCTGGGAAAACCTTAACGAAGGCTGTCAGAATCTGCTCCTTGATAGCAAAGACAAAGCCATTGTACCAAGAAAAAAGCGCAAAGTCATTGTAGAAATCCACCGTGAAGCCACCGAAGCCATCCCCCTCTTGATTAAAGAGTCGAAAGGCTGTCGTGTCAGCCGAATGGAAATAAGTAGAACGTCTACTCTTAGCCTGCTCAAAGAGAGTTTGAAAAAAATCCGAGTTCAGCTCTACCTTCTTCTGAGAAATCAGCCAGCCAACTCCCTTATTCTGAGGAGAGAGATAAGCTATGCCTAAGAACTTTCCCTGACGGTTTTGCAGCTCCACACATTGATTCTGAAGCGAAAGAGCGCCAAAATCCTTTTTATCTAATAAAAGAATGCCCTTTCTCAGTTTTTCTTCTGCCTCTTGAGTAACAGTAAGTTTATTCATAAATTATATTATACCAAAGATTGTGAAAATTCTCAAAACATATTTTACATTTGAGTTAATAAAAGATTTCACAAACGAGTGCAAAATGACTATAAACCTCTCCATAGAGGGGATAAGGCTTTTATAGAAATATTACAATTTCGTCGATTTAAAATATCTCAAATGCGGCTCAAATTTTCCTTAACTGGAGAAATTATGTTATACTTAGAGGAGAAAATTTTTAGGAAATAAGACAAGGAAGTAACTTTTTGTGAAAAAAATAACCAAGAATTTACTCAATTTCATGAGTACGAGACTAGGTTTTGTCTTGATTTTACTGGTCCTCTATTGGATAAAAACCATGTGGGCCTATACGATTGATTTTAACCTTGATATCCAAGGTGTCTATCAAGTATTTTTAGCTATTATCAACCCTTTTCCTATCAGCCTCTTGCTACTAGGACTGGCACTTTATGTAAAACGAACCAAATTATTCTACAGCCTAGCCTTCGGAATCTATCTGCTCCTCTTTGCTTGGCTGGTATCTAATTCCATTTACTACCGCGAGTTCAGTGACTTTGTTACAGTAAACACTATGCTGGCTTCTAGCAGCGTTTCAGCTGGACTTGGGGAAGCAGCACTTGAGCTCTTCCGCCCTTGGGATATTCTTTATCTGATTGATTTCCCGATTTTGGCCTTCTTATTCTTTAAGAAATACATTCGTATGGATGACCGGCCTTTCAATAAACGCGCCAGCTTTGCTGTGACATCCCTGTCCGCCATGCTTTTCTCAGCCAACCTTTTCTTGGCTGAAATTGACCGGCCTGAGCTCTTGTCACGTGGATTTTCCAACTATTATGTCGTTCGGGCTCTGGGCTTGCCAGCCTTTCTAGGTTACAGTGCCAACCAGACATATACTGCCAATCGTGAGCGCTCCAAAGCTTCTGAAAAAGACTTGGAACCAGTAACAGAATATATCCAATCCCACTATGCGGAACCAAATCCAGAATATTACGGGATTGCCAAGGGTCGCAATGTAATCTACGTCCATCTGGAAAGCTTCCAGCAGTTCCTGATTGACTATAAGCTGCAGGCAGATGGGAAAGAGTACGAGGTGACACCTTTCCTCAACTCCCTCTACCACTCCAACTCGACTCTGGCATTCTCTAATGTTTTCAACCAGGTCAAGGCTGGTAAGACTTCTGATGCTGAAACCATGATTGAAACTGGGCTCTTCGGTCTCAATCAAGGCTCCTTTATGGTCAACTACGGTGGTACCAATACCCAGCAAGCAGCACCTTTTATTCTTTCCAAAAATGGCGGCTACACTTCTGCTGTTTTCCATGGAAATACTGGAAGCTTCTGGAACCGCAATACAGCTTACAAGCAATGGGGTTATAACTATTTCTTTGATGCGTCTTACTTTACCAAGCAGGACGACACCAACTCCTTCCAGTATGGTTTGAACGACAAGATTATGCTGAAAGATTCCATCAAATATCTGGAACACCTGCAGCAGCCTTTCTATGCTAAGTATATCACGGTTTCCAATCACTATCCTTACACGACAAGTCTGATTGGTGACGAGATTGGCTTCCCACTGGCCAAGACCAAGGATGAAACCATCAACGGTTACTTTGCCACTGCCAACTATCTAGATTCTTCTGTCAAGGCCTTATTTGACTATCTCAAAGAATCCGGCCTCTATGACAACTCTATTATCGTTCTCTACGGAGACCATTTTGGAATTTCCCAAACCCGTAATCCTAACTTAGCCCCCCTTGTAGGAAAGACCTCTGAGACTTGGTCCAACTACGACAATGCCATGATGCAGCGCGTGCCATACATGGTAGTGGTGCCTGGCATGGACAAAGGAAAGATAATTGATACATACGGTGGTCAAGTAGATATGCTGCCAACATTGGAGCATTTACTGGGCATTGACTCTAAGAACTACCTTCAAGTTGGACAAGACCTGCTGTCATCTCAGCATCAGCAAATCACAGCCTTCCGCTCCAGCAATAACTTTGTCACTCCAAAATACACTAGCTTCAATGGACGGACCTACTACACCCAGACCGGTGAGGAAATTACTAATCCTGACGAAACCATCAAGAAAGAGCTGGATGAGATTCGTAATGCCGCCAATACTCAGCTGAAGATGAGTGATGCCATTCAAACCGGTGACTTGATTCGCTTCTACAAGGGAAATGACTTGGGCAAGGTCAACCCTAAAGATTACTCTTATCTTAATTCAATGAAAGCCTTGTTGGCTATTGAAAAGGAAAAAGGCGACCAATCAACCAGTCTTTACTCCAAGCGAGGCAATGTCTCCACTGTGGACCTATTTAACTCGCCAAGCTATAGAGCACTGCATCCAGAGCAGTTCCAAACTAGCAGTAGCGACGAAGACAGCAGTCAAGAAGACGCAAGCTCTTCCAGCTCTAGTTCCACAGCCAATCCATAGATAACAAAAAAGCCGTAAGTCCAATGGACTTACGGCTTTTCTTGTAGCTAATATCTTATTGAATAACTTCAAAAACAGAAACCGTCAGATTTTCAACATAGAAAGGCTTCTTGTGACGACTATTGCCGACTAGGAGGCGCATCTTATCTGCATTAGGCAGATAATAAGGCAGTCCACTAGCATTAAAAATGACTTGATAATGCTTGTCATCCTTGATTTCAAAGATAATCAAACCACTGCCCTGCTCTGCTGATTGAACAAAGACATGCTTATAAATATCTTCATAGGTCTGATAAGAAAAGGCCTTGCAGCTTGTCTTGAGGCGAATGATGTCCTTGATAAAATCAATACTCTCTTGATGGTCCTGCAAAATATCCCAATTCACCTGATTGACTGCATCTGGCGCATTGTAGCTGTTCATTGCCCTTTCGCGATCACTGGGAAGAACTTGGCCGTCTTCTCCAGTCGCCACTAGCTTGGTACGGGAAAATTCCTGTCCCAGCTCCATGAAAGCCATGCCTTGCATGAGCAGATTCATAGCAGTTGCCAGCTCAATCCGCTTGGTGCGAGTCAGAACATCATCGTCGGGATGCAGCTCCGCAAGCAAATCATGCAGGTTGAAATTATCGTGAGCCTCCACGTAGTTAAGAACTTGATTAGGGCTGAGATAGCTGCCTAGCTCACTACTGCCAAGGATAGACTTAGCGACGATATCCTCCGTCGCCTGACCACTGACAAAACCAGCCTTGATGCCACCGTAAACCTCGGCTCCCTTAACCGCATCCCGCTCTGTATCATTGAAAAATCCAATCCGTGGTAACTGATAAGCATTGTCCTTCTTAGCCTTGTCTTCTGGTCTCAGACCCGTTCCCATATCCCAGCCTTCTCCATAGAGCAAGATTCGTGGATCCACCTCATCCATGGCCTGACGAATGGCATTCATCGTTTCCACGTCATGAATTCCCATTAGGTCGAAGCGGAAGCCATCTACATTGAACTCCTCCACCCAGTACAGCAAAGAGTCAATCATAAACTTGCGGAACATCTCATGTTCGCTAGCCGTCTCACTCCCCACTCCGGTTCCATTTTGGAAAGAGCCGTTAGGATTCATCCGATAGTAATAATCCGGTACTATAGCCTGAAAAGCCGAATCATAGGTCGAGTAGATGTGATTGTAAACAACATCCAGTGTCACAGAGATTCCCGCATCATGGTAGGCCTGAATCATCGTTTTCAAATCACGGATGGCCTGCGCTGGGTCGGCAGGATTGCTGGAAAAGCTAGTCTCTGGAGCATGATAGTTCTGTGGGTCATAGCCCCAGTTGTAGATTAGCTCCCCATTTTCATCATAGTTCTTGTGACGGTCAGAGACAGGCTGAAGTTGGACAACATTAACGCCTAAATCGCTGATATAGTCAAAGCCTGTTTTTTGCCCTAGATGATTGGTAGTGCCTGTTTGACAGGCCCCCAGGAAAGTCCCGCGCAGCTGACTGTCCACGCCTGAAGTCTCCGATTTGGTCAAATCCCGAATGTGCATCTCATAAATCACTGCTTGATTTGGATTATCCAAGCGCCAGAAAGCTTCTTTGCCTTGTCGGACCTGAAAACCAGCTACCTCTGTCTCATCCGCTCCAAGAATCGCTGAGCGTTTGCCATCTGGACTGGTCGCAACAGTATAGGGATCTCGAGTATAAAAATTGCGGTATTCAAAGCTAACATGGTAGTGATAAGTTTTGCCGGTCAAGTCTTCTGCTATTTCAGCTGACCAGACACCGATGGTATTTTCCTTATGGTCGTGGGAATATCGGTCACCTTTTTGCATTGGGAAGACTTTATAAACAGAAGCTTGATTGTCAGCTGATTCATACACTACCAGCTCTACCTTCCTAGCTGTCGGTGCCCAAACTTTGAAAGTATGTTTGCCGTCCGCCTGACGGTGTCCCAACCAGCCTTGATAGCCCCAGCATTCATCAAAATAGTCTGTTCTTAGAGCCATATCAAAGTTATGCGGACGCCGGCGTGAATACTGGTGACTCGTCGTTGCAGCCTGCAGGGAATAATAAACCTGCGTATCTCCCTCAATCAGCCAAATTTCCGTAACCAGATGAGGAGGCAACAAATCAATATGGTAGTCACAGGACTGGCTAGACCAGTCTGAACGTTTGATTATCACGTGAGCATGATCTAAGGGCTCCCAGGTTTGAAATGATAATTCCCCCTGAATACCAAAATAATCAAGTTTGAAAAAGGCTGCTTCCTGTCCCCATTGGTTTATTTGCCACTGCCACATATCATATGAGAAATAATCTCCAGTAGGATTGTGATAATGGACTAAGACTTTATAGTCTAGCATGTTCTTTCATCTCTTATCTAAAATTATTCTATTGAAAGGGCTGTCTGACTGATTTCATCAATATTGGCAAAAAATTCCAAATGACCGTGCAGCACTTCCAGTTCAACAGGCGTATCGCCGCCGTATTCTCCATCCAAATTCAGCATAAATGGACCTTTTTTATCTAAAACTTCCANCTGCAGCTTGCTTGTTTTGAGGTATTCTACATTGATATCGCCAACGTGCTGACCGCCATTGATAGCCTGCATCATCAGACTCAGCATATCAAAGAGATTAGCTGTCTTGACCAAAATCAAGGTAAAATTCCCGTCATCTAATTTAGTGTCTGGCGCTAGCTTTTCAAAACCACCAATGGAATTGGTCAAAGCCGCAAACATCAGCGAAATCTTCCCTTCAAAGACACCGTGGTCGTGCTTGATACGGACCTTGCGGAACTTAGAGCGAGGGAGTTTTTTTGCTCCTTCTGCGACATAAGCAAAGTAGCCTAGGCGGGATTTGACCTCGCTAGGTACGCTATAAGTCAGCTCCGTTAGGGTTCCAGCCGCTGCAATATTAATAAAATACTTGCTGCCATAGGCCCGGCCAATATCCATCTTAATGGTCTGGTTCTTTTCGATAATGCGGGCTGCCGCTACCGGATCTCCCATGGGAATCTTCAGAGCACGCGCATAATCGTTGGTTGTACCAGTTGGGATAAAGGCCAATTTAGGCCGTTCATCCAGATTCGCCACGCCATTAACTACCTCATTGATGGTACCGTCGCCGCCTGCCGCAATAATCAAATCAAATCCTGCTTTTGCTGCTCTCTCAGCTTCTTTTTGAGCAGAAAGAGGCGCTGGAGTGGTTTGGTAGGCGCTGGTTTCATAGCCCACATCCTCCAAAACATCCAGAACTTCCGCTATATTTTTCTTAATAATTTCCTGTCCCGAAGTCGGGTTATAAATCAATCGTGCTCGTTTAATCTTATCCTTCATACTTCAGCCTCATAAGCTATCAAGCCAATCTTCATCCCGAATTTCAATTCCTAACTCCTGGGCCTTGGCCAGCTTGCTGCCGGCATCTGCGCCAGCTACTACCAGATCCGTTTTTTTAGAAACAGATCCGGAAACATTAGCACCTAGACTCTGCAATTTTTCTTTAGCTTGATTGCGTGTCAATTTTTGTAATTTACCAGTCAAAACAACCGTCATACCTGATAGGGCTGCATCAGCCGCTGCCTTTTGTCCCAGATAGTCCAGATTCACACCTGCTTCCTGCAGTTCCGCCAAAAGAATCTGAGAGCCTTCCTGCTCAAAATAGGTATGCAGGCTTTGGGCAATCACCGTCCCAAGACTGTCGATAGCCGCAATCTCTTCTTGGCTGGCCTGAGACAACCTAGGAATATCATGGAATTTCTCCAGCAAAATCCGACTGGCCTTGCTTCCCACATGGCGAATCCCCAAGCCAAACAAGAGGCGTTCAGCTGAGTTTTTCTTGGAAGCTTGAATAGCAGTATACAACTTATTTGCTGATTTTTCCTTAAAGTTCTCTAGTTCTAGTAAATTTTCTACCGTCAGCCGATAGATTCCAGCCACATCCTTGACTAGGTTTTGAGCAAAGAGCTTCTCTACCACTGCTGGACCAAGGCCAGTAATATTCATGGCATCCCGGCTGGCAAAGTGAATCAAGCCCTCCTTGATCTGAGCTGGACAGAGAGGATTGATGCAGCGCAGAGCGACTTCATCTTCAAAGTGCACTAGCTCACTCTCACAGCTCGGACAGTGACTTGGTATTTCCAGAGGCTCCTCTGAGACTCGTTTGGACTCAACCACTCGCAAGACAGCAGGAATAATATCCCCCGCCTTATAGACGATAACGGTGTCTTTCTGACGAATATCCTTCTCTGCAATATAGTCCACATTGTGCAAGGTTGCTCGGCTGACAGTCGTTCCCGCTAGCTGCACTGGCGTCAGATTGGCTGTCGGAGTCACCACTCCCGTCCGCCCCACTGTCCAGTCAACAGACAGAAGCTGGGCTTCCTTTTCCTCAGCCGGAAACTTATAGGCAATGGCCCACTTGGGTGCCTTGACAGTAAAGCCAAGCTCCTCTTGCACCGCCAAGTCATTAACCTTGATGACAATACCGTCAATCTCATAAGGCAGACTGTCCCGCTCCTGAGCAATCTTTTCGATAAACTCCCAAACTGCTTCGATAGAATCCGCCAGAATATGAGTAGGATTGACTGAGAAGTCCAAATCTGCCAGCTTGTTTAAGACGGCTTCTTGGCTGCCAACCTGAGTAGGACTGGCTTCTTGGTATAGGAAGGTTGCTAGATTGCGCTTGGCCACAACTGCTGTGTCCAGCTGGCGCAAGGTTCCCGCTGCTGCATTACGTGGATTGGCAAACTCAGGCTCACCATTTTCCTGTCGCAGCTGATTGACCGCATCAAAGGATGCCTTGGGCATATAGCACTCTCCGCGAACCGTAATGTCCAGCGGTTCTTTCAAGGTCAGTGGAATATCCTTGACCCGCTTGAGATTTTCAGTGATGTTTTCTCCAACAGAGCCATCCCCCCGTGTCGCACCTGCTACCAATATTCCCTTTTCATAGGTCAGGGAAATAGAGAGCCCGTCAATCTTGAGCTCACAAAGATAAGATACCTGAGGAAATTCCTTGCGAATCCGCTGGTCAAAGGCTATTAATTCTTCACGTGAAAAAGCATCCTGCAAACTAAAGAGAGGATACTGGTGTGGATATTTTTCAAATCCTTCTAAAATCTTCCCACCCACCCGATGCGTTGGGCTATCAGGTAGGATATCGGTTGGGTACTTTTCTTCTAACTCCGCTAATTCACGATAGAGTCTGTCATACTCGCTGTCCGATACACTTGGCCTGTCTGCCGTATAATATTCATGAGCATATCGGTTGAGCAATTCTACTAATTCTGACATTCTTTCTTTCATACTTCTATTTTATCACAAATACACAAAATCTTCCTCTATTTGTTCCGAATTCTTCCTAAAAAAGAAAGGGATACAAAAAGAGCGGAAATTCCGCTCTCTGCTGTCTTATTTTGTCAAATCAATACTTTTCGCAATCTGGTTAATAATAATAGCTCCAGCAATCAAGGAAGCAAATTCTCCAATGGCCGTTGTAAACCAAGTCAGGAAGAATGGCAGGCCTTGCAAGAAGTGTAATTCTGCAGCAATGGTCACCATTGAGATAGAAAAGAATACTGCAAAATAGAAATGATCCAAACGAATCAAGCCTTTAATCAGATATTGATTCTTATAGCGACCAAAAAGGTAGACACCCAGTGACAGGAAGACCAAGGTGGACCCACCGCCAACAAAGACATCAACGATTCCAAAACTATATAGATTGGCAATCATACAGCCAATAGTCACACCCATGATATATTTCCGATTATAAAAGGCCATAAAGTTCATCATTTCAGAAATTCTGAACTGGTAAGCACCATAGCTTATAGCACTTAAAGGGGGCGTAATCGTAAGGGCTACATAAATGGCAGCGACAATGGCAATCTGAGCNAAATCACGAACTCTCAGTTTTTCTTGTTTCATGTTTTCTCCTTTAGCGGCTTTACCGCGTGTAATATGCTTGGCGAAAGAAGCTAAGCGCCAAGGGTTGCGTCGCATGAGAGGAGCATCATTAGATGATTCCCCCACAGATTTGGCAACCCAACTAGTATAGCATAAATCCCAGAAATATGATAGACTATCTTTATGAAAACTTTAATCAAAAAATTCTTTGACAATGAGGTTCTGTCCTATCTTTTCTTTGGTGTGGCAGCTACCCTTGTTTATATGACTACTCGTCTCCTTATCTTCGCTCTTACAGGACAGACATTATTTGCGACCATTACTGCTAATGTCACAGCAGTACTTTTTGCCTTTATCACAAATGATACCATTGTCTTTAAACAGCAGCGCAAAGGTTGGCAAAAACGACTTCTTAAATTTGCTCTGGCTCGTTCTGGCACTCTTTTGCTAGATATTGTTCTTGCAAAATTATTAGTAGATACTTACCCTAATATTATCGGGCAATTTGTCAAAAATGAACGCAACCTTATCAACTCGATAGAGTCCCTTTTCTCTCAAGTGCTTATTATTGTCCTCAACTATGTTTTCAGTAAAGTCTTTATCTTTGAAAACAAGAAAAACTAATTGGCTATGGTGCTTCAGCCTCAAAATAACAAAACTGGACCAGATAATTCTGATCCAGTTTTTTATAGTCTTAAATTTCCAAACTTGGTTTGTCAAAAGTCAGATGAGTGATTTCACCCTTGACACCAAAATATTCCTCAACCAGAGTCTGGAGTTCTATCATAGCTGCTTGGACGCGTGCTGCTTGCTCTTCATTAATGGCCTCAATGACCAAGATGGCGTCCTTGGTCTCCTCTTTCAGCATGGTCCTCTGGGCTTCTCGCCAGTTAAGACAACGGCAGACAGCCCCCTCTTCATCATAGTAGATGATTTCTTCTGGCAGAGCCGGCGCGTCACTCTCAGCTCCCAGCGGGAAAAAGGCTTCGCCACCCTTGGCTTTTCCTAGATGAAGACCTCCGACAATCTTATCCAAATCCTCACCTCCACATGGAACCGCATAAGACAGCGAGACACTGTTGTAGATATCGACCAAAGGATTGATTGGATGAAGTTCCCGCCCCTGACTAACCCGCTTGAGCAGGGCTTCGATAGAGGAGCGCGCTCCTTTTTTGGTCTTGAATTTGCTGAAAGCCTGCCGCCACTCCTGAATGACTTCATTTTGAGTGAAGTTCTCGTCTGGGATAAAGTCCTCAGCTCGCTTTGCTCCCTTATCCAGCAGGGATTTGAAATATGGATCCTTACTTTCATCCACACTATTATCAAGCCCTTTGACCACTAAAATACTAATCTGAGCTTCCGGAAATACTTGCCAAAATTCATTTTCAACTGTAACTTTCATGTTCTACCTCTTAAATCTTAATAGTTTCTTTTTTGTCCTTTTTTGACGGCTTCCCAGTCACCTGTGATGTTTTCACGCACTCGAACCAGTATTTTCTCTAAGGCTTGAACTTCCGCCTGAGAAAAGCCCTGCAAGGAAGTCTCTTCAGAATAGTCATTCTCAGCTAGGATAAAAGGATAAAGTTTTTCCCCTTTTTCCGTCACAAACCATTCCTTGTTCTTCTTGTTATCCTTGGCTGCCTTCTGGTGAACCAAGCCCTTGGCCTCTAGCTTCTTGACAGAACGGGCAACCGTTGAGCGATCCACCTTGAGCAGCTCCGACAGCTCCTCTTGGATGATTCCTGGATTCTCCGCGATTCGTACCAGATAAAGATATTGCCCCCGCGCCAGCTCTATGTCGCGGAACTCAATATTAGCAATGGAATCCAAAGCTCGGGCGATAATTCCAATTTCCCGCAATACTGACATATCCCCTCCTTTGATTTTTATTTGACTCTATTATAGCACATTTTATTGCAAATGCAATAAAATTAACTAAAAAGAAAAAGAGGAAAATCCTCTTTAAATTGAAAAAATGCAAGAATTTAACAAAGGTTTTATCTTCTAGTATTTTTCTACTGTTCCTCTGTTTTTTTCAACACAATATGATTTAAAATACTAATATATTGTCCATTCTCAGCTTCAATGCTGATATCCACAGAAAATTCTCCATATCCTCTATTAGTTAAAGTAATACTCACATAACTCTTACTCTTAATATTATAATTCTTTTTTATCTCTTTTACAAAATCAAGGTCATCATTAGCTTTATAAGTAATGGTTTGTAAAGTTGTCTCTGGATGATCTTTTTGAATTGAAATAATCGGTAATTTTCGAAAGACTTCCTCATGAATCTGAGGATTAAAAAGCCGCATATCATACTCTTGTGGGATTTCTTCTAAATAATTTAAGTGCTCATTCTCATAAATCACCTTATAAAGAGTTGAATTTGGCTCCCCATCATTATAGCCAATATTATAATTTTACTCTAATACATTGCCTTTTCTTTCTAAATCTATTTTATGGTGTTGTAAAGTACTTGAGGGGTTCTCCTGTTCCAATAAATAAGAGCTATATTCTTGAACAGTTGATAAATCTTTCTTTTCTGCTGCTAAAAAGTCAAAGAAAGGCTTGAAGCTATTTTCCAGAACATATTCTTCTTCTGTTCGATTTTCAGGAACCGAGGGATTCAGTGTCCTACAACCAGTTAGTGTAATTATGGAAAATATTCCACCTAACAGTAGCCATAAAACAATTCTACTTTTTCTTCTCATCTTATCATCCTCTTCTACCATTCTTAAATAATGTCATATTATAATTCACCTTCCCCATCCTGCTCTTTCTTCTTGAAAGTAAAGCGTCCAGTACTTTCAACTTGAAACCCTGACTCACAGCAGCTCTGGATACTGGCATTGAGCACTGCGCCAACAATCAAAATTTTAGCAATCATGATAAACCAAAACATCATAACAACCATAATGATGGAGCTGAAAAAGCGGACATCAACCAGGTGATTTAAATAATTATCCATGTAAACAGAAAAGACATTCAGTAAAGCTAGAATGGTCAAGAGCACAAAGGCGCTGCCTGGCAAAACATAGCGTTTTTTGTTGATTTTCACATTAGGCAGGAAATAATAGAACATGACCAAAACCGCAAAGAGTAAGGCGTAAATCAATGGCTCGGTAAAATTCTGCAAGTGCTGATAAAGCTGATTATCTAGTTTCCAGTAAGTACGGAGGAAATCCAGCGACATATGGCCAAACATGGTCAGAAAGAGGGCCAAGGCAAAGAGAATCTGCAGACCTAGACTCACAAAGAGACTCATGACGCGATGAGAAATCAGCCCCCGGCTCTTGGCTACCCCATAGGCTTTGTTAAAAGCAATCTGTAGAAAATTCATTGACTTGGAAAAAGTCCAGAGAGCAGACAAGACTGAGAAGCTCAGCAGCCCAGTCGAAGGCTGGGTCAGCACTTCACGCATGACTTTTGCTACAACATCATATAAAGTCTCTGGCAGCATGTCCTTGATAGCTGTCAGAAAATCCGCAATTGGAATATGGAAATAAGGCAGAATATTGACGACAATCAAGAGCAAAGGAAAAACGGAAATCAGCCAATAATAAGCAACTGCAACGCTGCTCAGCTCACTATCTGCCTCTTTATAAAAATGGAAAAATGCTCTTAAAAACTGATTTTTCCGAACCTTACTAAATAATTTCTTCACTCTCTTCTCCTTCAAAAAAAACTGAGACAACTGCCCAGCCTTTGATTTCTAATAAGTCCCTTCTTCTCCCTGGCTGGTCAGAATGACAGGTCCATCTTTTGTAATGACAAACTGATGCTCATACTGACAGGACAGACCGCCATCCAGCGTTTTATGTGCCCAGCCAGTCTCAAAGTCCGTATCAATTTCCCAGGTACCTGTATTGATCATGGGCTCGATAGTCAGAACCATTCCCTCACGCAAGCGCAAGCCGCGTCCTGCTCGACCGTAATGCGGCACCATAGGCTCCTCATGCATGGTTGGGCCAACACCGTGCCCAACCAAATCACGCACAACGCCATAGCCATGACTTTCAGCATATTCCTGAATAGCTGCTCCAATGTCGCCGATACGATTGCCGACCTTGGCAGCCGCAATTCCACGATAGAGACATTCCTTGGTCACATCCATCAGCTGCTGAGCCTCTAGGCTAATCTTCCCTACTGCATAGGTCCAGCAAGAGTCTGCTACGCCGCCCCGGAAGCTCTCTGTGTGCTGCTTCATCTGTGCTACATTGTCAAAATCTAGCTTGGACACATCCAGCTCTGCCTTATCGATTAAGCCAACCACCATATCAACGCTAATGACATCGCCTTCTACCAGCTTCTGATGACGGGGAAAGGCATGGGCCACCTCGTCATTAAGAGAGCAGCAGGTAGCATAAGGATAGTCCATGACAGAGCCTTCAACACCAATCTGCAGAGGCAGCGCATTGTCTTCTTTACAACGCTTGCGAACATACTCTTCAATGTCCCACATGTCAATACCTGGCTTAATCAAGTCTCTCAAACCGATGTGGACCGAAGCCAGAAAATCTCCACTCTTGTCCATCAAGTCAATTTCACGCTGTGATTTTAAAGTAATCATTCTTTCTCTAATTTCCTCTTCTTAATTAATTTTCACTGTAATCGTAGCTTTGGCAACCAGCATCGCTTCCAGATACATCTCAAAGTCAATAATAGCTGTCCGCCTAGTCTGACGGATAATACGCGGCTGGATATGCAGCAGGTCATCAATCTGGACCGCTTGAAAGAAATAAATCATCAGTTGATCGATAATGAGACTGCGGCCGCTGTTGACCATGAGCTGCTGGGTAATCCGAGTCAAAATTTCTGTCAGCACACCGTTAGCCAACACACCATTTTGCTCCAGCATAAAAGGCTCAACGGTAAAGGAGAACAAATCATCCTGACGGCTAATCTTCTGTCCTACTTGCTCACTGAAAGTCGGCAAGCTGGAAATCTGAGAACGGCTCATTTTTTCCATAATATCCCGACGCGTGATTACACCCAGCAAGGTCTGATTGCTGCGAACTACTGGTATCATTTCAAAATCTTCTGCAATCATGCGCTGGCTGATATTGGCAATATTGGCAGATAGACCCGTCATAAAGACGTTTTTCGTCATGACCTTGTCCAAGGTTGTCAGAGGAGACTTATCCCCTGCATCCCTCATGGTTACTACTCCCACCAGCATCTGCTGCTGGTTGATAACCGGAAACCGGCTGGCGCGATTGCGACGAACCAAGTCTAGATAGTCACGAACAGTATCAGTATCATGCAAGAAGCCGTACTCGTGGCTGGAGCGATAGACCTGCTCCACTGTTAAAATATCGGTCTTGATCTGCATATTGGACAGGGCTCGATTAATCATGGTTGCAACGGTGTAGGTATCGTGCTTGGTCCTGAGAACCGGTATATTGAGCAGATTAGCCATCTTCAGAACTTCCGAGCTGACTTCAAAGCCTCCGGTTACCAGCACCGCATTCTCATTTTCCAGAGCCAAGAGCTGAATTTTCGTCCGGTCTCCGACAATCAGAAGACCACCCTCTGTCAGATAGCGCAGGATATTCTGCTCCGTCATAGCTCCGATGGAGAATTTATTAAATTCTTTTTCCAGACCATCTTCTCCGGCCAATACTTCTGAGCCTGTAATATCAACGATTTCCTTGTAGGTCAGATGCTCCAAGACAACTTTCTTGGACTTAACCCGAACAGTACCACTCCGAGGTCTGGTCTCAACAATACCGCGGTTCTCCGCTTCCTTGATAGCTCGATAGGCCGTACCATCGCTGACTCCCAGATAGTTTGAAATACTGCGGACACTGACCCTCTTGCCTATTGGAAGATTTTCAAGATAGGTTAAAATTTCCTGATGCTTACTCATTAAAATCTCCTCTCTCATAACGGTACTCCAGATAATCTCTCATCTTCCTCGTGTACCGATCGCTCCCTTTAAACTGCCGGTAGAGGCTGAAGCCAGATTTTTGAGCTACCTTTTGACTAGCTAGGTTCTCTGCATGAGTGATAATACTGAGGCGCTTGAAGTCAAAGCGGGTAAAAGATAGAAAAGCAATTTCCCGAACAATTTCTGTCATCAGCCCTTGTCCCCAGTAGTCTTGGCGCAGAAAATAGCCTAACTCAGCTTCTTTCTTAATCTCGTCCATCTTTTCAAACTTGACAGAGCCAATCATTTCCTGCGTTTGCTTGTGACAAATAGCCCAAATCCCCAGAGGATTTTTCATAAAGAAATTGGCAATGACGTATTCACTTTCCTCTAGGCTTGCTTCTGTCGGAAAAATGAACTGAGTATTTTCCGGATTGGACGCAATCTTATATAGGGCTCCTGCATCTTCAAAGACAATGGGCCGCAAAAAAGCATGCTCTGTCTCAATAAATGAACAGGCTGCCAAATGTGTCCACAAATTCATCTGCTACCTCTACAAAAAATAAGCGAAAAACGCTTATTCTTCTATCAACTGGATATCTGCACCCAGACTTGTTAATTTTTCAATAATATTAGAATAGCCACGCAGGATAAACTCGATATTAGTAATTTCTGTCTTTCCTTGAGCCATCAAACCTGCAATAACCAAGGCAGCTCCTGCTCGTAAATCGGTCGCCTTGACCTGAGCTCCCTGCAATTGATTTGGTCCTTCATAGACAATCTGATCGCTGCTGGTCGAAATTTTGCCTGCCATCTTAGCCAGCTCCGCCACATGGTTAACCCGTTTCTCATAGATGGTGTCCGTAATCTTACCATGGCCATTAGCCGTCAGCAAGAGCGGGGTAATAGGCTGTTGTAGGTCAGTTGCAAAGCCTGGATAAGGAGAAGTCTTAATGTTTATAGCTCTCAGAGTTTGCTGCTCTTCGACAAAAATGCTGTCTTCAGAAACCGTCATCCGAACACCCATTTCCTCAAGCTTGGCAATAAAACTCTCTAAATGCTCATAAAGGACATTATTAATCTGAATTCCCTGACCAATAGCTGCAGCAAGGGCGATATAAGTTCCTGCCTCGATACGGTCTGGAATTACTTGATGGCGAGTTCCATGAAGGTGTGGAACCCCCTCAATCGTAATAATATCAGTTCCTGCTCCACGGATGTGCGCTCCCATATTGTTCAAGAGAGTTGCCACATCAATGATTTCTGGCTCCCGCGCTGCATTTTCAATAATAGTCCGGCCTTTGGCCTTGACAGCAGCTAACATAGTATTAATGGTAGCACCCACGCTGACCGTATCCATATAAATACTAGCGCCCTTAAGCGGCTGGCCCCCTGTAGATAGGTTCATGTAGTTGCCATCCATTGTCATCTTAGCCCCCATGGCTTCAAAAGCCTTGAGATGCAAGTCAATAGGACGCGGCCCCAAGTCACAACCACCAGGCAAACCTACCGTTGCTTCACCATAGCGACCAAGCAAGCTACCATAGAAATAATAGGATGCTCTTAGACTATTGATCTTTCCATAAGGCATAGGGACGTTTTGGATACCACGCGGATCAATCGTCAGACTGTCCTCAGAGCGAGTAACACTAGCTCCCATGGCAATCATAATATCAATCAGACTATCCACATCCGAAATATCCGGAACGCCATCCAACGTTACAATATCATCCGCCAGAATCACAGCCGGAATCAAGGCAACGACACTGTTTTTAGCACCATTAATAGTCACCTCTCCTTTTAAGGGGCGACCACCATGTATTACAATTTTTTTCATGTTTAAAATAAAGCTCTTTCAAGGTATTGCCATTTATTATACCACAGATTCGGGAAATTTCCTATACTTTTAGATAAATAAGACAATTGAAATTAAAATGAAACAGGGAAAATGGCTTTTTCAATAATTTTTCAGAAAAAGTATTGCGAAAAATGAAAGAAGCGCAAGGCTAGACTGCTTGCCTTTTAAAAGTTGCCTGTATAGAAATGATTTTTTCTTTAAAAAATAGAAAAGTTCCCAATCATTACGATTGAGAACTGTCTTCTTACTGCACTGCTGCTTTCAAAGCCTCTACCTTATCCAACTTTTCCCAAGGCAGGTCAATGTCTGTCCTACCCATGTGGCCATAAGCTGCTGTCTGACGGTAGATTGGGCGTTTCAGATCCAGCATTTGAATGATACCGGCCGGACGCAAATCAAAAATCTGACGAACCGCTTCCTGCAGCTTGCTTTCTGCAACAGTACCAGTGCCAAAAGTATCAATGCGTACAGAAACCGGCTGAGCCACACCAATGGCATAGGCTAACTGCACTTCTGCTTTCTTGGCCAGTCCAGCAGCCACGATGTTTTTAGCGATGTAGCGAGCTGCGTATGAAGCTGACCGGTCAACCTTGGTTGCATCCTTACCAGAGAAGGCGCCGCCGCCGTGACGAGCATAACCGCCATAAGTATCCACAATAATCTTGCGTCCTGTCAAGCCAGAGTCCCCTTGCGGACCGCCAATTACAAAGCGGCCGGTTGGATTGATGAAAAATTTTGTCTTATCGTCCAGATACTGGGCTGGGATGACTGCTTTAATCACCTTTTCAATCACATCACGATGGATCTCTTCATTTGTCGCTTCTGGGTCATGCTGGGTCGAAATAACCACTGTATCCACACGCATAGGCTGGTCATTTTCATCATACTCAACGGTCACCTGTGACTTAGCATCTGGGCGCAGATAGGCAATCTCTCCTGATTTGCGCAATTCCGCCAATCGACGGACTAGCTTGTGACTGAGCGAGATAGGCAGCGGCATGAGCTCTGGCGTTTCATCCACCGCAAATCCAAACATAAGCCCTTGGTCGCCAGCACCAATCAAGTCCAATGGATCTTGATCTGCATTCCCACGAACCTCCAGAGCTTCATTGACACCCTGAGCAATATCTGGCGACTGCTCTACCAAAGACGGATGCACACCGACTGTCTCGGCTGAAAATCCATACTCTGTATTGGTGTAGCCAATTTCTGCAATGGTATCACGAACCACACGGTTTATATCTACATAAGCTGTGGTCGAAATTTCACCAAAAACATGAACCGAGCCAGTATAAACTGCTGTTTCAGCAGCTACATGGGCATCTGGATCCTGACTCAAGACAGCATCCAAAATAGCATCGGAAATTTGGTCTGCAATCTTATCGGGATGTCCCTCCGATACAGACTCAGACGTGAAAAGTTTACGTTCTGACATAGAAATGTCCCCCCTTAAATAAATTGTTATAGAGTTACAAAGTACTGATAGAAATAACTACCACCTTATCGGGACTATATAACTTCTTCATTATACCACTTTTCGCTAAAAAGTTCAGAATTTTTTAAATAGAAAAAGCTATAATCAGAAACTATAGCTTTATTATGTAGATTTACTTGGAATAATTAGACTACTAATCTTAAAAATTTAAAGTACACTAAACCAAATCTGTCTGAGCAATAGCCTTCTTGACATCATCCAGCGGCAAATGAACCAATTCCACCTCTTTTTCCTTGTAGAGATATTGAGCATAGTCATCTATCCGATATTGGTTGATGTAAACAACCCGTTTGCAGCCTACTTGAAGCAGTTGCTTGGTACAGTTGAGACAGGGAAAATGGGTCACATAAGCCGTAAATCCCTTGGGAACTCCCCGCTCGGCTCCTTGCAAGATGGCATTGACCTCAGCATGCAAGGTCCGCACGCAGTGACCGTCAATAACCAGACACTCATGGTCAATACAGTGCTCAGTCCCTGAAACTGAGCCATTGTAACCAGTTGAAATAACCTTATTATCCTTGACCAAGACAGCGCCGACTTTGGCTCGTTTGCAGGTTGAGCGATTAGCGATTAAGAGAGCCTGAGCCGCAAAATACTGATCCCAAGCTAAACGATTCTCTGACATAATTTCTCCATTCTACTGATTTTTTATTTACATAAATGTCTNTTTTTATCTATTATATCGCAAATTCCTATTTTTAACTAGCTTTACCATGAAAGCTATCTTATCAGCAACATGCCTTTATCTATACTATAAGTGGCATGGCAGGCAATTTCCCTCTTCATACTTTTCATTAAGAGTTATGGAAAAAGAACCAAGGAAATCCTCAGTTCTTATTTTAATTATTTACCAAGCTTAGCTTTAGCTGCATCTGCAAGAGCTGTGAAAGCTGCTGCATCGTTAACAGCCAAGTCAGCCAACATTTTACGGTTCACTTCGATTTCAGCCAACTTCAAACCATGCATCAATTGTGAGTATGAAAGTCCGTTCAAACGAGCTGCCGCATTGATACGAGTGATCCAAAGTTTGCGGAAATCACGTTTTTTCTGACGGCGGTCACGGTATGCATAGTAGTAAGAGTTCATTACTTGCTCTTTTGCAGTACGGAACAAGATATGTTTTGCTCCATAGTAACCTTTAGCTAATTTTAAAATACGTTTACGGCGTTTGCGTGATACAACGCCACCTTTAACACGTGCCATTTATATTTCCTCCAATATTTCCTAGATAATCGTTTCAGCAGCTCTTATTTCAGACCTGTAAGCATTGCTTTGATACGCTTGAAATCTCCTGCATGCACCATTCCTGCTTTGCGAAGATGACGGCGTTGTTTCTTAGTCTTTCCGTGGAAACGGTGAGAAGTGTAAGCACGGAAACGTTTAAGTCCACCAGAACCTGTACGTTTGAAACGTTTAGCTGATGCGCGGTGTGTTTTTTGTTTTGGCATAATGTTTTCTCCTTTTTCTATCTTTCTGACAATCTATTTTTTGTCAGGAATTGGCGCCATCTGCATGAACATCTGACGTCCATCCATCTTAGGCTTTTGCTCAATGATTGCAACATCCTGAGTCGCTTCAGCAAAATCTGCTAAAACTTTAGCCCCGATTTCTTTGTGGGTAATCATCCGGCCTTTGAAGCGGATAGATACCTTAATTTTATTCCCTTTTTCAAGGAACTTGCGTGCGTTGCGAAGTTTAGTGTCAAAGTCTCCCTTGTCGATGGTTGGACTGAGACGGACTTCCTTCACAGTAACAACACTTTGTTTCTTGCGTTGTTCTTTTTGTTTTTTCTGGTACTCAAATTTGAACTTACCGTAGTCCATAATTTTTGCAACAGGTGGTTTAGCTTGTGGCTGAATCAGGACCAAATCGACATTTGCTTCATCCGCAAGAGACTGCGCTTCGCTCAGCGGTTTAATACCTAATTGTTCGCCGTCAAGACCGATCAAGCGAACTTCACGCACACGAATTTCATCATTGATGAATAAGTCTTGTTTTGCTATGGTTTTCACCTCTTTTTTTATTTTTAGAGAAAAACAAGTGCGGACCTGCTAACGCAAACCCGCACTACATGATAGTATTTCATTACTGAAACTGAATCCTGTAGAGCCAGACAACGTTAGTCGCAAGGCGAGAAGCTCTCACTTCTGCTTTTCTCAACTCTACTATCATACCAAGTTTCATTTTATTTGTCAATAATTTTTTTCGCTTTTTCTTCGATAAAGGCAACAACTTCAGAAATACCAACACCCGTAGTATCAAAATGTACGGCATCGTCTGCTGGTTTCAATGGCGAAACCTCGCGGTGACTGTCCTTATAATCCCGCTCTGCAATTTCTTCTTTCAGTTTCTCCAAATCAGCTGGAATGCCTTTTGATAGATTTTCCTTATAACGGCGCTCTGCTCTTTCATCAACCGAGGCTACCAGATAAATCTTGAGCTCAGCCTGAGGCAAGACTACCGTTCCAATATCACGGCCATCCATGACAATCCCTCCCTGAGCTGCAATTTGCTGCTGCAAGGCCACCAGTTTCTCACGGACTTGAGGAATGGCAGATACCCAGGAAACATTATTAGTAACTTCATTTTCCCGAATTGGGTGAGTCACATCCACATCGCCGACAAAGACTAGCTGCTCGCCATCTTCCGCTCGACCAAAACTGACCGAATGATTATTGAGCAAGTCTACAATTTCAGTGGCATCTGCTTCTGTTAGATGATGCCGCAGAGCCAGATAGGTTGCAGCCCGGTACATGGCTCCTGTATCTAAATAAGTATAGCCAAAATCCTTAGCGATAATCTTGGCAACGGTCGATTTTCCACTGGAAGCTGGACCATCAATTGCAATTTGAATCTGTTTCATGGCTGGCTCCTACTCAATCTTCACAACATCACCTGGATTGGCATACCAAGAACCAGTGGACATATGAGAAGGGTTAAGCTGTTCAAGCTTGGCAATAGAAATACCTGCACGCGCCGCAATAGCTGCCTCACCTTCACCAGGCTGGACAGTCAGAGTTCCTTCAGAGGATTCTGTGGTATTTGCCGCTGGCTGCTCTGCTGTAGAAGACGCTTCACTGCTGGAACTTGCTGCTGAAGTGCCGTAGAAACCTTCCATTTGGGTCTGTCTATTACTTCCCCCAGTAGACAGATAGGTCAGGAAGCACACCACCGCAACCACTAAAATACAGAAAATAATGGTTAATATGGTCAACAAACGATCTGCATTCAAGGCGCTAAATTTCTTGGTTCGTTTCAACTTATCTTCTCCGTTATCGTATACATCTTCTTCCCATGGTTCTTTTTCCATGACTTCCTCCTTGAGTTTTTCTTAAAATCTTATTACAATATGGGTATGAAAGTAACACTCATTCCCGAACGGTGCATTGCCTGCGGGCTTTGTCAAACCTACTCAGATCTCTTTGACTATCATGACAATGGCATCGTCAAATTTTACCAGGACGACCAGCTCCTAGAAAAGGAAATCGCTGAGGATCCCGATGTCGTGGAAGCCATCAAAAACTGCCCAACCCGAGCTCTTTTGAAAGACTACGATTTTTTGGACTGACTGCCATAGTAAGCTTCAAAATAGTCAATATGGGTAAAATTATCTACTAATTCTACCTCACCCTTAAAATACTCATTAAGGGCCAGGGCATTGACAAAATATTTCTTAGGCCACTTGCGCATACAAAAACTCCGGCTGCGGCTCTGCCCTTTAAAATATAAGGTAATAGACGTCTTAGTCACTTCGACTTTTTCAATATCTGAAATCTTGACCTTTATCGGAGTAAAGGGATTGGCTGTGATAATTCGCAAGGTTCCATCATCATAAATGGTAAAATAACGATGAACTCCCATTCCCAGCAAAACCATGAACAAGAAGAAAGAAAACAGAACAAGAGTCGGCACTCGTGAGCTTTCATACATCAAAGCCAGGCCAACAAAAATCGGAATGACCGATAAAGACCAATATATTATCAGGATAGCTACATCTGGCTGCCAGTGATAGCGAACCTTACCGAAAATCTTTATCATGCTCACACCCCCATACTACTAGTTTAGCATAAATTAAGAAAAAATAGAACAGGTAGACTTGCCCATTCTATTTTTTTAGTCTCTATAATTTCTATTAGCAGGTAAAATAACTGATAGTTGACAAAGTCCTCATTTTTCATGTTAGTTTTCTGTTATACTAATTTCCCAAAACAAGTTTTACTTTGCTTCCAAGCAGAAAGTTTGTTGGAAGATAATTTTGCAACTTTTTAAATTTTTTAGCAGACGAAACTGCCTTATTAAATTCAGTAGAAG
>NZ_RJMM01000022.1 GCF_003943655.1 Streptococcus sanguinis | reverse complement strand
GTTCCTATTTTTTTATGTTATTCTATATAAAATAGATGCAATCATGTTTCTAAATATAAAAAGATAAGGAGAAATTATGGAAAAAGAATCATTTAAACTTCCAGGCTTTTCATTGTATAAATTGAAAGTTGGATTAGCATCAGCAACTCTTCTATTTGCTTTTTCACAAGCTTCGCATGTTTTTGCAGACCAGGTTGGCACACCACCTTCAAGCAGTATAGCAAAAACTGAAGCAGTAAGGTCTCCGATTGAAGCTGCTGGTTCTGAAATTGCTGCTGATACGACGAAACCTGTTGTTGAAGAATCTACAGCGAAACCAGGAGATTTGATCGATGTCTCAAAAAATGTATCACCTGTTGATGTCAAAGAAAGTCAAGAAGGCAATCAAACAGTCCGTGTAGAAACGTCAACTGTTGATGTTACAAAGACAGAAGTGGCTCCGGCAAAGGTTGACAAGGCGCCAGAGCCAATAACTAGACGTACTGAAAATACTTTATCTGGCACAGATGAAAATGGGAATCCCTATACGCAGTATGAGCGAGTAGATAAGACTACAACTATTACCTACACCTCAACGCCACCAACTGTGACAAAAGCTGGTTCAGCTGATATTGTATTTGTTGTCGACCGTTCAGGATCGATGGGTGGCACAATTGATATTGTTCGTGCAAATATTAATGAATTTGTGCGAAATATTACTAAAGAGGGGATTACAGCACGTTTTGGCTTGGCAACATTTAGTGATGAAGTCTACGGCCGTAATTCTGGCAGCAAAGATGAAGATACGGTTCTAACACGGTTTGGGTCATCTTATTTTACAACTGATCCGGCTGAGCTCGAAAAAGCGTTAGCTGCGATTCGTATAGCGAGTGGAGGAGATACTCCGGAAACACCAACTCCTGCCCTGAAACAGATTATTTCGACCTATGATTGGTCTAAGTCATCTAAAAATAAGAAATTCGTCGTTTTATTAACAGATGCTGAAATGAAAGAAGACCCTTCAATTCCAACGGTTGCTGATACACTTGCGGCTTTGAAAGCTGCTGGTATAGAAAGAACCGTAGCAACGGTAAAAGCGATTGAGGGAATTTACAAAAATTTTGCAACAGAAGGCAGAGTGCTTGATATCGAAAATAACCTAGCTGATGCTCTAACAAAAGGAACCACTTCATGGATTGTTGAAAGTGTCAATGAAGCTCGTTACTATAAAATCATAAAAGATAGTTATCAATTCTATCTTGAACGTCGTACTACAATGCCTACATCTACCGTCTATCATGTTCAAGCACCAACACTTTTGGCCAAATCTGAACAGTCTCTTCCTAAAACAGGAAGTAGCGAAAAGGCAGTCTATAGTGTTGTGGGGCTTGGTTTGCTTCTGACTGGATTGGGGCTAGGTATTAGTGTAAGAAAATCAGAAGAACAATAACCATCTGCTAAAAAATGAATTTCCCATTAGAGGGGGGTTGAATAAAACAAACACCAGAAACGAAGACACACGTTCTCATTTCTGGTGTTTTTCATTATGGAGTAACTTCTTCGTCTTTTATATTGACAACGCCATACCAATTTGCATAATAGGTCTTTCCTTTGTAGTTGACAATAGTTTCCCTATAAAGTTCACCATACTCACCAAAGTAATAGTAATACTTGCCAATCTTAAAAAGACCGTTTTCATAAGCTGTTCCATCTTCACCAAAGTAATAAGTATATTCAGAGTAACTAACAAATCTGTTTTTAACCATTTCTCCGTTAGAATCAAAGAAGTATAGTTTGCCATCAATAGTGTAAGTATTGATGACCCTTCGTCCTTTTTCGTCGAAATAATACGTCTTCCCGGTTGGGCTAGTATAGAAGGAATTTTTTAAATTCGTCGGAATTTGTTCAGCTGGATCATCTTGAACTTTGTATGTATTACCATAGTGGTCCGCCCTGTAGTATTTACCCTCGTGAAGAACGATTCTATTTTCAATTCTTTCACCAGACTCATCATAAAAAGCGCCAGGGAACTCAGGCTTAGGTGCTTCCGGAACCTTGATAGGTTCAGAATCATCAAAGATAGTAGGGTCGTCCTCAATGTCGGGTACACTAGGATCGTAAATACCAACTTCACGTCTAGAAGCCCAGTCTGGGATTGACTTGTTCTCCGCTTGGACTGTTCCGGTGGAAATCAAAGCAGCTGCCAAAGTCGTAGCAGAAGCGAGTGAAAGGCCCAACCAGTAGCGGCGGTTGAACATTGTTTTGGTGTTCTTTTCTTGTCTCATAGCAAATCCTTTCTATGCAACTGTTAGTATAAGATTAAAGAATCTCATTTTTAACAGTTAGGTTATGTTATTTCTATAAAATTATACCTCTGTAACATTTCTATAATATTGTAATACTATTTCATTTTTATAGAGATTATATTACTAATTGGTGATAAAAACAAACAAGGATTAGATAATATGTAAACGTTTACAAACATAATTTTTTGTGCTATTATTATAGTGATGAAAGGAGAATGCCTATGATGAAAAGGTATAAATTGCTATTGGTACTTGCCTTGTCATTGCTAGTTTTTTGGCCATTGGGAGCCATAAAAGCAGATACGGCTAATCAGCTGCTGGAACCAGTCAACCAGTCAGAACAAGCAAGTGCTGCAGTTGCAACGGACTCTTCTGATAGTAGTGCAGGGGTTAGGGGCATGCCAAGTCAGGATGGTCAGATTGCTGCAAAAGCTCTGCCGGTCTCTGCTGCTCCGTCAGTTGCAACTACTGAAGCAGATGATTCAAGTCAAGCTGGTAACACGGGGAAATTGGTAGAAGATTCTGCCAAACCAGCGACAGCTCAGTCTGCAGAAGTTTCCTCAGCTGCCAATCAGGCGCAGGATCAGGCGGCGAGTGATGAACCTTCGGCTTCTAAGAGAGTGCAGGAGCTTGTGGCTGATATGACAGTTCGTCAGAAAATTACTCAGATGTTGATGCCGGACTTCAGAAAATGGCAGCAAGAGGGCCAAGCCACCCAGTCCGATATGACGGAGCTTAATAAAGAAGTGGCAGAAGCGGTTGATAAATACGACTTTGGTGGTGTCATTCTCTTTGCTGAGAATGTGAAGGGTACTGCTCAAACCTTAGCCTTGACGCAGGCTCTGCAGCAAGCAGCTATCAGCAACCAAGCTAATAATGGCAAGTTGCCGCTCTTGCTCGCGATTGACCAAGAAGGTGGTATCGTCTATCGTTTGGGCAGTGGGACTGCTCTTCCTGGCAACATGGCAGTTGGCGCGACGCGTGATTCAGAATTGGCTAATCAAGCAGGTCAAATTATTGGACGGGAGCTATCGGCTCTAGGTTTAAATGTCAACTTTGCTCCTGTTTTTGATACAAATAACAATCCGCAGAATCCCGTTATTGGTTTGCGGTCCTTCTCTTCAGATCCTAAGGTGGTTGCTCGTTTGGGAACGGCTATGATGGAGGGGATTCAGAAATACAATGTCGCAGTAGCGGCTAAGCATTTCCCTGGGCATGGTGATACGGCGGTGGATTCTCACACTGGTCTGCCTCTGGTAGATAAGTCCTATGCGGAGCTCGAAGCGCTGGAGTTACTTCCCTTCAAGGCTGCCATTGACAAAAATGCTGATATGCTGATGACAGCTCATATTCAATATCCTCAGATCGAAAAAGACACAGTTATATCTAAGCAAACTGGGGGAACCATTTATATTCCTGCCACCTTGTCTGATGACATTATTACCGGCATTGTTCGCAAAAAGTTTGGTTATAAGGGAGTGGTAGTATCTGATGCTATGGGCATGGATGCGATTGCCAAGAATTTTGGAGAATCTGAAGCGGCTATCATGGCTATCAAGTCAGGTGTGGATGTGGTGCTGATGCCAACTGTCTTACGCAGCAAGAGTGATTTAGCCAAGATTGATAAGATTATCAGTGATATTGAGCAGGCGGTTCAGAGAGGCGATATCCCAGTCAGCAGATTAGATGAGTCAGTGACCCGCATCTTGAACCTGAAAGAAAAACGGGGTGTTTTAGACTTTGACCCATCTGAGCGAACCCAAGCCAAGGCTGAAGCAACTGTTGGCTCAGAGTTAAACAGAGATACTGAACGAAAAATTGCTGCTAGTGCAGTGACAGTAGTTAAAAACGACGATACTGTTCTGCCCTTTAAGGTCAAATCTGGCGACAGGATTTTGCTGTTAGCAGCCTATGACGATGAAGCGCCTGGACTAGAGCTGGGTGTCAAGCGTCTGATAGCAGACGGAGTGATTCCGGCAGGTGTCACATATGAAGCGCTGAACTACAGTAAGACAACCAAGTTGGAAGATTTGAAAGGAAAGATTGACCAGGCTACTCACCTTGTCTTAATCTCTGAAATTGGGCGTCAATCTCAACTGGCCAGCGATTTCTGGCTGACAAGGGTTCCGACAGAAGTCGTGGACTATGCAAATGCAACTGGAAAGCAAGCAGCTGTCATGAGCATTTCCAAACCTTATGATGTAGCGAATTATCCTAATGCCAAGGCTATAGTAGCGGTTTATGGAAACAAGGGTATGGATCCAACTGAGTCTCTGAAGCCGGACAATGCTTTCGGTCCTAATATCCCGGCTGGAGTGGAAGTGATTTTCAACGGTCAAAAACATGTTGGAACGCTACCAGTGAATGTACCACGTATCAAGGATGGTATCATGTCTGAGACAGAGGTTGCCTATCCTATCGGACACGGCCTCTTTTATACCGATCCAGTTAAGGATATCACAGTCAATGTTCCTACATCAGCTCAGCTAGATCAGCCTTTTACAGCTACGGTTACCCTGAGTGGATTAAATGGTCTAGAGAAAAATGACTATCGTCTTGCTCTTAAGATGGATACTCAACATTTCAGCATTCTCCCTAGTCCAGACTATACCATCTCTGGTGATACTGTTCTGATTTCTAAAAAAGCCAATGATACTAATCCGGTTGAGATTGGCTTGAAAGGCTTAGTAGAAGGTCAGTTCAGTCCAGTTGTGTCTCTAACATTGATTGACAGTCAAGACAGAGAATTCAGCATGGGAGAAGATTATCACAAGGAGCTTGTTCAGATTACTGCAGCTAGGCAGAGAATCATGGCTCCAGGTCAACAAAATCCTCCGCAGTTGAATTTGCGTTCTGTTGAACCTGTAAGTCCTCGTCGGAAACTAAGTCAGCAGGCTCCGCTGGTAAGTCAGCTTCCTAAAACAGGAGACAGCAGAAGTTTGTTCTTAGTCTTGCTGGGTGTCTTGTTCTTGTTTGGAGTTGTCTATCTGTATGGCTTATCATGCCGAAAACTCTAAGAAATAAAAGAACGAGCAAGCATTGTTAAACTTCTAACAGTTCTAGTCATTCTTGATAAAATAACAAAAAGGAAGAATCCGAGACAACTTTGCAGTAAAAGCGGATTCTTCCTTTTTTATTTAGAAATTTGCAGAAATGCAGTAACGGAAAGCTTTGTGAGCTTGCTAAAAGTACCCGTCCTTAGATATTTTACTCAACTGTCATCGGTTTACTATTTACTTTTTATACGTTTTTTGGTATAATAGTTCATGTTATAAAATATAACATCGAAGGAGGTTCTATCCATGAAAGCATCAAAATGGCTGATTGCGACTGGAGTTGCACTGAGTGCCGGGCTATTGCTGACGGCTTGTAGTCAGTCTTCATCTAGCACAAATAATTATACTTACGTTTATAGTTCAGACCCTGACAGCTTGAACTATCTTGCTACAAACCGTGCAACGACAGGTGATGTCATTTCCAACCTGGTCGATGGACTTTTTGAAAATGACAAGTATGGGAACCTGATTCCCTCTATCGCGAAGTCATGGACAGTTTCTAAGGACGGTCTGACCTATACTTATAAGCTGCGTGATGATGCTAAATGGTACACATCCGATGGTGAAGAATATGCAGAAGTAAAAGCCCAGGACTTTGTGACTGGCTTGAAGTATGCAGCGGATGAAAATTCTGAAGCTATTTATCTAGTTCAGGACTCTGTGAAGGGCTTGGATGCTTATATCAAGGGTGAAGATAAGAATTTCGACAATGTTGGTGTCAAGGCTATTGACGACCATACACTCCAATACACTCTGGCTCGCCCTGAGCCTTACTGGAACTCTAAAACGACCAGCACGATTCTCTTCCCAGTCAATGAAGAGTTTCTGAAAGCAGAAGGAAGCAATTTTGGCTCTGTCAAGCCATCTAGCATCCTCTATAATGGTCCTTACTTGCTCAAGTCTCTGACTTCCAAGTCTGTGATGGAATTTGTCAAAAACCCAAATTACTACGACAAAGACAATGTGACTCTGGATAGTATCAAGCTGACCTATTACGATGGAAATGATCAGGAAGCACTGATTCGTAACTTCAGCGATGGCGTTTACAGCACAGCACGTCTCTATCCGAATAGCTCAGGCTTTGCTTCAGTCAAGAAGAAATATGCGGACAATATCGTATATAGCCCGCAGGATTCTACTTCTTATTACTATAATTTCAACTACAACCGTCAGTCTTACAATCATACTTCTAAAACAACAGATGCTCAAAAATCTGCGACCAACGAAGCAATCATGAACAAGGACTTCCGTCAGGCTATTAACTTTGCCTTTGACCGTACGTCTTATGGAGCGCAAGGGAATGGTGAAGACGGAGCGACTAAGGTCTTGAGAAATACCTTAGTGCCGCCTACTTTTGTCCAAATTGGGGACAAAGATTTTGGAACTGTTGTTGGAGAAAAATTAGTCAACTATGGCAGCCAATGGCAAGGAATTGACCTCTCTGACGCTCAAGATCCTTACTACAATCCTGAAAAAGCCAAGGCGAAATTTGCAGAAGCGAAGCAAGCCTTGCAGGCTAAGGGAGTTGAATTCCCAATTCACTTAGATATGCCTGTGGATCAGTCTAGCACGATTGGCGTTCAATGGGCTAGCTCAACCAAGCAGTCTATCGAATCGGCTCTTGGAGCGGAAAATGTCGTCATTGACCTGCAAAAGATGAGCACAGACGATCTTAATAATATCACCTATTTTGCTAACTCTGCTGCTCAGAAAGACTATGATATGTCTACTGGTGGCTGGACTGGTGACTACCAAGACCCATCTACCTACCTTGATACTCTCAATATCAAGAACGGCGGAAGCTTGCAAAACTTTGGTTTTGAGCCAGGTCAGGATAATGATAAGATTAAAGAGCTGGGCTTGGATACATATACTAAGATGCTGGAAGAAGCCAATGCTGAAACCAACGATGTGCAGCTGCGTTACGAAAAGTATGCAGAAGCGGAAGCTTGGTTGCTAGATAGCGGCTTGATTATCCCGACTGTTTCACAAGGAGCAACACCGTCTGTTACTAAATCAGTGCCATTTACAAAGGCCTACTCACCAGTTGGTGTCAAAGGTTCAGCTTACAACTTCAAGCTGACCCAGCTTCAGAAGGATGTAGTAACGACTAAAGAATACGAAGCGGCTAAGAAAAAATGGAAAGAAGAAGCTACTGCGGCAAATAAAAAAGCTCAGGAAGAACTTGCTGACCACGTTGAAAAATAAAAAAACAATTAACTAAGCGAGATTGGGGCTGGATTTTCCAGTCCCTTTTTGAATGACTTGACAGGGCTATTCGTGGTAGAATAGAAAGAAATACTGGAAAGAAGTGAGACAGATGCAGATAAGTATTTATAATGCATTACCTGAGAAAGAAAAGCAGGAATTGTTTGAATTAGTTCAAGAGTGTAATAAGGCAGACGGAGGCTATCGACTGCCCTATCTGGATAATAATTATAATGCAGATCCTGAAATGCCAGCCTTCTTCTTGGCTGAGATGGATGGCCAGACCATCGGTTTTTTATCAGTCTATGCGGATGAACCTAGTCAAGCAGAGGTTTCTCTCTATGTCTTGCCGGCGTATCGCCGTCAGGGTGTGGCTAATCAGCTTCTGATTGCTTTTTCAAAAGTAGCTGATAAGTATGATTTGACCGAGATTGAGTATGTAGCAGAGCAGGCCTTTTTGAACGAACAATCTGATTTTGCTCGGAGATTTGATTACCAAGAGGATGAAGCAGAAATCTGGCTAGCGCAGCCTGTTCAAACTTTTCCTCTGGAAAAGAGAGAAGGGATAGAGGTTTTGCAGGGAAGTTTGGACTTGGCAGAAGAGATTGCAGTCTTTCAGTCCCAGGTTTTTGAGACACCGCTTGATGTTGCCTTGAAATACGCCAGAGAAGCTGTCAGCAGAGCATCTAGCTTGCTCTATATCCTGAAGAAAGATGGTCGGGTTGTGGCTTCAGTATCGGTTGATACGGATTTTGGAACCAATTATTTCTTTGGATTGGCGGTTGATCAAGATTTTCAGGGGCAGGGGCTAGGAAGCTATCTCTTGCTTGCAAGTATGCAGGATTTGAATGAGCGCAATGGACAAGAGTTTCAGATTGTCGTAGAAAAGCAGAATAGCCGAGCTTTGAAACTTTATAAAAAGCTAGGCTTCAAAGAGATGACAGAGGTTGTTTATCTAAAAGAAAAATAGCAAATTTTTCTCAGGTTGCTCATTAACTTCAAAGGATAAACCAGCTTCTTACGGCTGGTTTCTTTTGTTCTGCCTTGGTTTATGGTATAATGAGACGATATGTAAAGAAGGAAAATGTTATGAATATTCAACAATTGCGTTATGTGGTCGCCATTGCTAACAGTGGGACTTTTCGAGAAGCAGCGGAAAAAATGTATGTCAGCCAGCCTAGTCTGTCTATTTCTGTCCGTGATCTGGAAAAAGAGTTGGGCTTCAAGATTTTTCGTCGGACCAGCAGCGGGACTTTTCTGACACGCCGAGGAATGGAGTTTTATGAAAAGGCTCAAGACTTGGTCAAGGGTTTTGATGTTTTTCAAAATCAATATGCAAATCCCGAGGAAGAGCGGGATGAGTTTTCTATTGCCAGCCAACACTATGACTTTCTGCCGCCTTTGATTACCCAATTTTCTCAGACCTATCCTGAGTATAAGAACTTCCGGATTTTTGAGTCAACAACTGTACAGATTCTGGACGAAGTCGCGCAAGGCCATAGTGAAATCGGCATTATCTACCTCAATAACCAGAATACCAAGGGTATTATGCAGCGGATGGAAAAGCTGGGCTTGGAAGTAATTGAGTTGATTCCTTTTCAGACCCACATTTACCTGAGGGAGGATCATCCTCTGACACAAAAGGAAGAGCTGGTCATGGAAGATTTAGCGGCCTTGCCGACTGTTCGCTTTACTCAGGAAAAGGACGAGTATCTCTATTATTCAGAGAATTTTGTCGATACCAGTGCCAGTTCCCAAATGTTTAATGTGACTGACCGAGCGACTTTGAATGGAATTTTGGAGCGAACCGATGCTTATGCGACTGGTTCTGGCTTTTTGGACAGCAATAGTGTAAATGGTATTACTGTCATCAAGCTTCGTGACAACTTGGACAACCACATGGTCTATGTCAAGCGAGAAGATGTGGAGTTGACTCAGGTCGGAGAAGACTTCGTATCAGTTATGAAAGAGTATTTTGCACAGAAAAAATAAAGTATGAAAAGAAAAATTATTATTCCTTTTGCAGTCTTAGTTCTTATTGCTGTGGACCAGCTGGTCAAGTTATATATTATCAGCGATCTTAAGCTGGGGCAAGTCAAGAGTTTCATTCCGCATCTGGTGAGTCTGACCTATCTTCAGAATACAGGCGCAGCCTTCTCTATGCTGGAAAATCAGCAATGGCTCTTTACTTTGGTGACATTTTTGGTCATCGGCGGAGCTGTTTATTATCTCATCAAGCATCTACATGCTTCAAAGTGGATGCTGGCCGGGCTGACCTTGGTGATTGCTGGCGGTTTGGGGAACTTTATTGACCGGATACGTCAAGGTTTTGTCGTGGATATGTTTCAGTTTGATTTTATCAATTTTGCTATTTTCAATGTGGCAGATATGTATCTGACCTTTGGTGTAGCTATTTTACTGCTGATGATTTTGAAGGAAGAAAAAGATGGAAGTAAGAATTGAGGCTTCAGTAGCTGGTCAGCGCTTGGACAAGGCGGTCGCTGAGCTGACAGACCTATCCCGTAGTTTGGCCAATGAGCAGATTAAGGACGGCCAGATTTTGGTCAATGGACAAGCCAAAAAAGCCAAATACTCTGTCAAAGAAGGCGATGTCATCTCCTATGAGCTGCCTGAGCCAGAAGTGGTTGAGTATGTGCCTGAGGATATTCCGCTAGAAATCGTCTATCAAGATGAGGATGTGGCAGTCGTCAATAAACCGCAGGGAATGGTAGTCCATCCTTCGGCAGGCCATACTAGCGGTACGCTAGTCAATGCCCTTATGTACCACATCAAGGACCTCTCTGGCATCAACGGAGTTCTTCGGCCGGGCATTGTCCATCGGATCGATAAGGATACTTCTGGGCTTCTTATGATTGCCAAGAATGACCAAGCCCATGTGTCTCTGGCTGATGAGCTCAAGGATAAGAAATCCCTACGCAAGTATTGGGCTATTGTTCATGGAAACCTGCCTAACGACCGTGGAGTGATTGAGGCACCGATTGGCCGCAGTGAAAAAGACCGCAAGAAGCAGGCCGTGACGGTCAAAGGCAAGCCGGCTTTGACGCGTTTCCAAGTCTTGGAACGTTTTGGTGACTATAGCTTAGTCGAGCTTCAGCTGGAAACAGGTCGGACTCATCAGATCCGCGTTCACATGGCCTACATCGGACATCCTGTGGCTGGTGATGAGGTCTATGGACCGCGTAAGACCTTAAAAGGTCATGGCCAATTTCTGCACGCGCGAACGTTAGGCTTCACTCATCCTCGAACTGGTGAAGTGCTGGAATTTACAGCTGAAGCGCCAGCCATTTTCCAAGAAACCTTAGCAAAACTGCGACAAGAATAGGTAGGTTTGCTCATTGTTAAAATACAAATTTTCCTTTGACCGCTTCAATCGCGGTCGTTTTTATTTTCTGTAAATCGTGGTATAATAAGACAACCTAGCAGTGAAGGAAAAGGAAATGAAAGCAAAGCGAATCGTATTTAAGGTGGGGACTTCGTCATTAACCAACGCAGATGGCAGTCTGTCACGCGCCAAGGTAAAGGAAATCACTCGGCAGTTGGCTCTCTTGCACGAGGCGGGTCATGAGTTAATCTTGGTCTCATCAGGAGCTATTGCCGCAGGTTTTTCTTCTCTGGGCTTTAAAAAGAGACCAACCAAGGTGGCGGATAAACAGGCATCAGCTGCGGTTGGACAGGGGTTGCTTTTGGAGGAATATACAACCAATCTTCTTTTAAAGCAAATCATTTCTGCTCAGATTCTGCTGACACAAGATGATTTTGCGGACAAACGCCGGTATAAAAATGCTCATCAGGCCTTGTCTGTCTTGCTGAATCGCGGAGCTATTCCTATCATCAATGAAAATGATACGGTTGCTATCGAAGAACTCAAGGTCGGTGATAACGATACACTGAGTGCTCAGGTAGCGGCTATGGCCCAAGCGGACCTTTTGGTGCTTCTGACAGATGTAGATGGCATTTACACGGCCAATCCTTCTACCAACCCTGATGCCCGCCGGCTTGAAAAAATTGAGAAGATTAGCTCTGAGCTGATTGAGATGGCAGGTGGTGCAGGAACGAGCAATGGAACTGGCGGCATGCTGACAAAGATCAAGGCAGCAATGCTGGCAACCATGTCTGGTGTTCCGGTCTATATCTGCTCCTCGCTCAAATCTGACGCTCTGCTGGAAGCAGCGGAGGAAACCAAGGATGGCAGTCTCTTTTCGGCTCAGGAAAAAGGTCTAAAAACGCAGAAGCAATGGCTGGCTTTTTATGCTAAAAGTCAAGGTGAAATCTATGTAGACCAAGGAGCAGCCGACGCTCTCAGAAACAATGGGAAAAGTTTGTTGGTATCCGGTCTTGTATCTGTATCGGGTAGCTTTGCCTATCAGGATACGGTTACAGTATACGAGGAAGGCAGCGGAGCTATTCTTGGTAAAGGGCGCGTGCGTTTTGGCAAATCAGCTCTTAAAGATATGCTCAAGTCCAATAAACCTAAAGGTGTTGTCATTCATCGGGATGACTGGATTTCTCTGACACCGGAGCTGAATGATTTATTTGCAGAATTTTAGAAGACGAGGAAAGGAGAAGCGATGACCTCAACACAAGCGATTTTTGAAAAGGTTCAGAAAGTTAAGAAGACGATCAATACGGCCACAACGGCTGAGAAAAATCATGCTTTGGAAGAAATGGCAAAGCAGCTCTGGCTTTTTCGTGCGGATATTTTAGCAGCCAATGAATTGGATATGACCGCAGCAAAAGGTAGGATTTCAGATGTGATGCTGGACCGCCTCTATCTGAATGAGGATCGCATTGCTGCCATGGCAGAGGGTATTCGTCAGCTAATTGACTTGGAGGATCCTGTAGGGCAAGTCTTAGAAAGGACCGAGCTGGATAATGGCCTTGTTATTAGCAAAAAGCGGGTGGCTATGGGTGTGATTGGGATTATCTACGAAAGTCGACCTAATGTCACCTCTGACGCTGCTGCTCTTGCCCTAAAGAGTGGCAGTGCGGTCGTTCTCAGAAGTGGAAAGGATGCCTATCAGACTGCGCTAGCCATTGTCACAGCTCTGAAAAACGGCTTGGCTCAGACGGCGATTTCGCCGGATTGTATCCAGTTGGTTTCTGATACCAGTCGGGCTTCCGCCCAGGCTATGATGAAGGCCAAGGGATATCTGGATTTGCTAATTCCTCGTGGTGGCGCGGGACTGATTCAGGCGGTCGTAGAGAATGCGACTGTACCGGTTATTGAGACAGGTACTGGAATCGTCCATGTCTATGTAGATAAGGATGCTGATCAGGACAAGGCCTTGGCCATTATTGAGAATGCCAAGACCAGTCGCCCTTCTGTCTGCAATGCCATGGAGGTACTGCTGGTTCACGAAGAGATTGCTCCTGAATTTTTACCACGTTTGCAGAAGATGCTGGTGACAGATCGTGATGCTGCGCAAGAAAACCCTGTTGAATTACGTTTGGATGAGAAAGCAGGTCAGTATATCTCGGGTTCGCAAGCTAAACCAGAAGATTTTGATACCGAATTTTTGGACTATATCTTAGCGGTCAAGTTAGTTTCCTCGCTGGAAGAAGCGGTGGAGCATATTGAAGCCCACAGCACCCATCACTCGGATGCCATTGTGACGGAGAATGATGCAGCGGCAGCTTACTTCACAGAGCAGGTGGATAGCGCAGCAGTTTATGTCAATGCTTCAACCCGCTTTACAGATGGCGGTCAATTTGGCCTTGGTTGTGAAATGGGGATTTCTACTCAAAAACTGCATGCCAGAGGTCCTATGGGGCTGAAAGAGCTGACCAGTTATAAGTACGTCATCCAAGGGACTGGTCAAGTGAGGAAATAATGATGAAAATTGGATTTATCGGTCTGGGAAATATGGGCGGCAGTCTCGCTCGTCTAGTTGCCCAAGATGAAAGATTTAGAAGCGAATTACTCCTGGCTAATCGCAGTCGTGACAAGGCTGAAAAGATTGCTACGGAACTTGGTGGCCAGCCGGTCAGTAATGCAGAAGTTTTTTCGCGAGCAGAGGTGATTTTTCTGGGTATCAAACCAGCTCAATTTGCTGACTTGCTAACTGAATATCAGGAAGTTCTAGAAAAACGGGAGTCTCTTTTGCTGGTTTCAATGGCTGCTGGTCTGCCTTTGGAAACATTGGAAAACTTAATTCCTAGTCACCATCGCTGGATTCGGATAATGCCTAATACTCCAGTAGTCGTAGGTGAGGGCGTTATTAGCTTTGCTTTATCCCAGCAGGCGAATCAAGCGGATGAAGATTTGTTACAGGAACTTCTGTCTTCGGCTGGTCTTTTGGTCAAACTAGAGGAAAAGCAGCTGGATGCGGCGACAGCTCTTGCTGGCTGTGGACCAGCTTTCGTCTATCTCTTTATAGAGGCCTTAGCGGACGCTGGTGTCCGAGCAGGACTCAGTCGCGATATATCCCTGCAGCTGGCCAATCAGACACTTTTAGGAGCTGCTAAGCTAAGTCAGGTCAGTGGGCAACATCCTGCCCAGCTCAAAGACCAGGTCTGCAGTCCGGCTGGTTCGACCATCGCCGGGGTAGCCAGTCTGGAAGAAAATTCCTTTCGAGGAACAGTCATGGATGCCGTTCAAGCTGCCTACAAGAGGACGCAGGAGTTGGGGAAGAAGTGATTTAAAACTTTAATTTTTTAGATTATAGGAAAGCGTGTGACTTGCGAGGATAATTTTTGTCTTTGCAGGCTCACTCTTTTTTTCTTTGTTTGATAATCAAATAAGTCCTCTCTTTAAAACTGTGGTATAATAAGTACTATGCAAACCAAACCGACTTCTGCTTATGTGCACATTCCTTTTTGTACTCAGATTTGTTATTACTGCGATTTTTCCAAGGTATTTATCAAAAATCAGCCGGTAGATAGTTATCTGGAGCATTTGATTGAGGAGTATAATTCTTACGACATCAAAAAGCTCCGTACCCTCTATATCGGTGGTGGGACTCCGACGGCTCTATCTGCGTCTCAATTAGCCTTTTTGTTGGAAAAGCTGACAGATAAGCTAGATTTATCTTATCTGGAGGAATTGACTATTGAAGCCAATCCCGGGGATTTGGACCAGGAGAAGATTGCTGTACTTAAAGATTCACCAGTCAATCGGGTTTCGCTGGGTGTACAGACTTTCAATGATCGCATGCTCAAGCAGATTGGCCGCAGTCACTTGGAAAAGGATATCTATGAGAATATTGCCAATCTCAAAAAAGCGGGTTTTGACAATATCTCGATCGATTTGATTTATGCCCTGCCCAAGCAGACCATGGAGGATGTGAAAACTAATGTAGCCAAGGCCATTGCTTTGGACATTCCTCACATGAGTTTGTACAGCTTGATTTTGGAAAATCATACGGTCTTCATGAATCGGATGCGACGAGGGAAACTGCCTCTGCCCAAGGAAGATTTGGAAGCGGAGATGTTTGACTACATTATAGCTGAGCTGGAAAAGGCAGGTTTTGATCATTATGAGATTTCAAACTTTTCCAAGCCAGGCTTTGAGAGCCGTCACAACCTCATGTACTGGGACAATGCGGAATATTATGGTATTGGAGCGGGAGCGTCTGGCTATGTCGATGGTGTTCGCTATAAAAACCACGGGCCGATTCGTCATTATCTGCAGGCGGTGGAAGCGGGCAATGCCCGTGTGCAGGAAGAAATGCTGATGCTGAAAGAAAAGATGGAAGAAGAAATGTTTCTAGGATTGCGCAAGAAATCAGGCGTGTCTAAAAAACGTTTTGAGGAAAAATTCGGTATTTCCTTTGAAGATCAGTACGGAGCTGTCGTGGCTGAACTGACTGAGCAGGGCTTGCTAGTGCCAGATAGAGATATCGTGCGCATGACCAAACAAGGCCTCTTTTTGGGCGATACGGTTGCTGAGAAATTTATATTGGAGTAAATCATGGGCTTAACTTATCAAATGAAAATGAAAATTCCTTTTGATATGGCAGATATGAATGGCCATATCAAGCTGCCGGATGTCATCCTGTTGTCCTTGCAGGTATCGGGGATGCAGTCGATTGAGCTTGGCGTCAGTGACAAGGATATGCTGGAGCAGTATAACTTAGTCTGGATTATCACGGACTATGATATTGATGTTACACGTCTGCCACGATTTGCAGAGGAAATTACTATTGAGACGGAAGCTTTGACCTACAATCGGCTTTTTTGCTACCGGCGCTTCACGATTTTTGATGAAGCAGGTCAGGCCATTATTCAGATGATGGCAACCTTTGTTCTTATGGATCGAGATAGCCGCAAGGTTCGTGCCGTTGATCCGGAGATTGTAGCGCCATATCAATCTGAGTTTTCCAAGAAATTACTGCGCGGTCCTAAGTATCCAGACTTGGAAAATCCTGTCAGCAAGGACTACCATGTACGCTTTTACGACTTGGATATGAACGGCCATGTCAACAATAGCAAGTATCTGGACTGGATCTTTGAGGTCATGGGCGCAGACTTCCTCACCCGATACATTCCCAAGAAAGTCCATCTCAAGTATGTCAAGGAAGTTCGACCGGGTGGTATGATTGCTTCTAGCTATGACCTAGAAGGTCTGCAGAGCAATCACCAGATTTCCAGTGACGGCGAAGTCAATGCTCAGGCTTTGGTTACCTGGCAAGAGTTTAAACATGAGAATGAGGAAGAGCAGAAATGACTTATAAAGGATATTTGATTGATTTAGACGGGACGATTTATAAGGGGAAGAGTAGAATTCCGGCTGGTGAAGCTTTTGTGCATGACTTGCAGAAGCGCAAGATTCCCTATCTTTTCCTGACCAATAATACTACTCGCACGCCAGAAACAGTGCAGACCATGCTGGCTGAAAATTTCAATATTGAAACGCCGCTTGAGACTATTTACACAGCAACTCTGGCTACCATTGATTATATGCAGGAGAGAAAACTGGGCAAGAAAGTCTACGTCATTGGTGATGTGGGACTTAAACATGCTATTGAAGAAGCTGGATATATAGAGGATACAGAAAATCCTGACTATGTAGTAGTGGGCCTGGACTGGGAAGTGGACTATGAGAAGCTGACAATAGCGACTCTGGCCATTCAAAAAGGTGCTCACTTTATCGGGACCAATCCTGATCTCAACATTCCGACGGAGCGAGGTCTGCAGCCAGGAGCGGGTGCTATCAACGCCCTCTTGGAAGCAGCCACTCGGGTTGAGCCCACCTTTATCGGCAAGCCAAATGCAATCATCATGGAAAAAGCCATAGAGCATCTAGGACTGGCGCGTGAAGAAGTGGTCATGGTTGGTGATAACTATCTGACAGATATTCGAGCGGGAATCGACAATGGGATTCCGACCCTTCTGGTTACGACAGGTTTTACCCTACCAGAAGAGGTGCCCAATCTGCCGATCCAACCGACGCACGTCTTGTCAAGTTTAGCGGAGTGGGACTTCGATGCGTGATAAGGTAAGATTTTCAGCCAGCGTCTTGTGCTTGCTGGCAGTAGCTATTCTGCTGACCATTTATCTGGCTTGGCTTTTATACCCGATGGAGATTTCTCATTTCAACTTGCCGGATAAGGTGTATTTGAAAGCAGAGACCATCCAGTATAATTTTAATATTCTGATGAATTACCTGACCAATCCTTTTAGTCAGAAACTAGCGATGCCAGATTTTCGCTCGTCAGCTGCAGGGCTACATCATTTTCAGGCGGTCAAGTATCTTTTTCACTTGGCGCAAGCTAATTTTCTAATAACCTTGCCGGTTTTGATTTTCTTTATCAAAAAAGTGGTTAAAAAGGGATTTTTGGGTCTTTACAGACGGGCCTTTCTGGTGATTAGTCTCTTGCCGCTTGTCTTTGCTGGCTTGGCTTTTATGATTGGTTTTAATAATTTTTTTACACTCTTTCATCAAGTTCTCTTTGCCGGAGACAATACCTGGATGTTTGATCCAACTAAGGATCCAGTCATTTGGATTCTACCAGAAGAATTTTTCATGCACGCCTTTATTCTTTTTGCTTTACTTTATGAGGGAATCTTTTTAACCTTGTATTTCCTAAGCCGAAAGGGTAAAGAGAAAATTTAATATAGGAGATTTTATGTATTATATGCCCGAACCTTTAAATCCTAAAAAAGATCTAGGCCGATTTTCAGCAACTTGCTTTACTTATTTATGGGTTATGCTTGCTTCTGTTTTCGTTTATGCATTTGTAGCTTTTTTCGTTATTATGCCAGGGCAAGATATGGATATCCAAAAGACCCAGGAAGTTCTCACTAAATTTATTGAAAAGGACGGTGGAGCTTATATTTTAGCTTCTTGTCTCGGTGTTCTTACTTTCACGGTGTCTCGGGGTAAGCAGCTCTTTAAATACGACCTTCGTCGCAAGGGACGGAAGATGACTCCTAAAGTTTTCTTTTATATGATTTGCTTCCTTTTGTTCGCCCAATTGTTTACAGCTGTTGTCAATCAGATGATGCAGGCTATCATGCAACTCTTCAATATAGACCTATCTGGTATGGAATCAGGGAGCGGTGGTTCTGAGACACTGACTATGCTGATTTATTCATCTTTGATGGCTCCAGTTACAGAGGAAATTATTTTCAGAGGCGCTGGTTTGCGAGCTTTAGAGAAGCATGGAAAGATTTTTGCCATTCTTATGACTTCGATTTTATTTGGCCTTTTTCACGAAAATCTTTATCAGCTTTATTTTGCTAGTTTAATTGGTTTGGGGCTTGGCTATATCGCTTTTGAGTATTCGATTATCTGGTCTATCATTTTTCATGCTATTAATAATTTTGTTATAGCAGAAGGTTTAGCTTTTCTTTCAAAAAGAGCTCCGGAGCCTATAGTTAACATCTTTTTTTACGGCTTATTAATCGCTGGCAGTACAGTATTTCTTTTGCTCTTAATCTTGAAGTGGCCAAAATTTAAGGAATACATTGATGCCAATCGTTCGCTCCCAGGGACCTATCGACAGGCTTTTAAATCAGTCTGGTTCTGGGTTCTGGTTGTGTTTACTTTTCTTGGAACGTTTCTGCCTGTCATGGCAGCCTATCTTGTATCATTGATTAATAATAGCTAATTGCCTTTTAATTGGCAGTTATGCAACGATATGTAAGGAGTTGGATGTAGTCCAGCTCTTTTTTTGTTCGATAAAAAGATAGAAATTGAAAGTTTTTGATAGAAAATGCTTGACATTAAAAATTAAAGAGGTATAATAATCGTAAACGATTTCAAAGGANGTGCTTTATGCTGAAGTCGGAAAGAAAGCAGGTTATTCTAGAGACAGTCATAAGAGAAAAATTTGTTTCCTTAGACTATCTAGTACATGCTTTAAACACTTCAGAATCAACTATCAGAAGAGATTTGGATGAACTGGAGAGCGAGCATAAGCTGCGACGAGTTCACGGAGGAGCCGAAAGCCTTCATTTTCTGCAAGAAGAGGAGAGTAATCAGGAAAAATCTATCAAAAGCATTCAAGAAAAGACAGCTATTGCCAAGATGGCAGCAAGCTTGATTCAAGAACATGATGTGATTTTTATTGATGCGGGGACAACCAATGAGCTTTTAGTTAATGAGCTGCATGACCCTAGAGTGACAGTGGTCACCAACTCCATTCACCATGCGACCAAGTTGGTAGAGCGTAATATCCCGACGGTCATTATCGGTGGAAAGGTCAAACGCTCAACGGATGCCAGCATTGGCGGTGTTGCCCTAAATCAAATCGGTCAGTTGAATTTCGATAAGGCCTTTATTGGAATGAATGGCATAGATGATGGCTTCTTTACCACTCCCGATATGGAGGAAGGAGCTGTCAAAAGAGCGATTTTGGAGAATGCTAAGAAGACTTATGTCTTGGCTGATCTTTCTAAACTAGGACAGACGTCCTTTGTCAAGGTCGCTCCTCTTGCCAAAGCAAGCATTATTACTAATCAAAATGAATCGGAAGTGATTCAAGCGCTCAAAGAAAAAACGGAGGTGATTGAAGTATGATTTATACTGTCACACTAAACCCTTCCATCGACTATATTGTTCGTCTGGAAAAGGTCCTTATAGGAAGCGTTAATCGGATGGACAGTGACAACAAATTCGCTGGCGGAAAGGGAATCAACGTTAGCCGAGTTCTCAAACGTCTAGGTATTGAGAATACAGCGACTGGCTTTATCGGTGGGTTTACTGGAAAGTTCATCACAGATATTCTGGAAGAGGAAGGGATTTCCAGCCATTTTGTAGAGGTTGAGCAGGATACTCGTATCAATGTCAAGATTAAAGCAGATGCTGAGACAGAAATTAACGGACCAGGTCCAGAAATTTCCAGTCAGAAACTAGAAGAGTTGGAATCATTTCTTTCTTCTCTGACTTCAGAAGATACAGTAGTCTTTGCTGGCAGCAGTCCTAAAAATTTAGGAAATGTTGTCTACAAGAGGCTGATCAGTCTGACCAGAAAGACAGGAGCACAAGTTGTCTGTGATTTTGAAGGACAGACACTGCTGGATTCTTTAGAGTTTGAGCCGCTCTTGGTCAAACCAAACAATCACGAACTAGGTGATATTTTTGGAGTCAAGCTCGAAAATTTGGATCAGATTGAGAGTTATGCCCGTCAAATCTTAGACAAGGGTGCCCAGCATGTGATTATTTCCATGGCTGGAGACGGGGCTTTGCTTGTAACTCAAGAGGGTGCTTACTTCGCCAAACCTATCAAGGGCGATGTTAAAAATTCTGTAGGTGCTGGCGACTCCATGGTGGCTGGATTTACTGGAGAGTTTGTCCGCTCTGGTGATGTTATTCAAGCTTTCAAATGGGGAGTGGCCTGCGGAACGGCAACCACCTTCTCAGATGATTTGGCAACAGCTGAGTACATAAAAGAAATCTATGAAAAAGTAGAGGTAGAAAAAATATGAAAATTCAAGACTTACTAAGAAAAGATGTGATGTTGCTAGACTTGCAGGCAACAGAGAAAAAAGCTGTTATCGAAGAAATGATTCAAAGTCTAGTGGATCATGGCTATGTAACAGACTTCGAGACTTTCAAAGAAGGGATTTTGGCTCGTGAAGCCTTGACTTCTACAGGATTGGGTGACGGAATTGCTATGCCTCACAGCAAAAATACTGCAGTGAAAGAAGCGACGGTGCTTTTTGCCAAGTCAAATAAAGGCGTAGATTATGAGAGTTTGGATGGACAGCAAACTGATCTTTTCTTCATGATTGCAGCTCCAGAAGGTGCTAACGATACTCACTTGGCTGCCTTGGCTGAATTGTCCCAATACCTGATGAAGGATGGTTTTGCGGATAAATTGCGCCAAGTGACTTCGCCTGATCAGGTGATTGAGCTCTTTAACCAAGCTTCAGAAAAAGCAGAAGAACCTGCTGTCGTCGAACCTGCCAATGAAGGCGGAGCTTTCCTCGTAGCTGTAACAGCTTGTACGACAGGAATTGCGCATACCTACATGGCTCAAGAGGCTTTGCAGAAGGTCGCAGCTGAAATGGGTGTCGGCATCAAGGTTGAAACCAATGGTGCCAGCGGTGTTGGAAATAAGCTGACTGCAGAAGATATTAAAAAAGCAAAAGCTGTTATCATCGCGGCAGATAAGGCCGTAGAGATGAATCGCTTTGACGGCAAGCCGTTGATTAATCGTCCAGTTGCAGATGGTATTCGTAAGACAGAAGAACTCATCAATCTGGCCCTTTCTGGAAATGCTGAGGTTTACAAGGCAGCTAACGGTAGCGGTGCTGCAGAATCAAGCAATGAGAAACTTAGTCTGGGCGGCGCTTTCTACAAGCACTTGATGAGCGGTGTTTCCCAAATGTTGCCATTCGTTATTGGTGGCGGGATTATGATTGCCATTGCATTCTTGCTGGATCAGATCTTAGGTGTACCAAAGATCAGCTTTCTAATCTGGGAAGTTATCATGAGATTGCAGCGCAGTTTAAAGCAATTGGTGGAGCAGCATTTGGTTTCATGTTGCCGGTATTAGCTGGTTATATCGCTTACTCAATCGCTGAAAAGCCAGGTCTGGTTTCTGGTTTCGTAGCTGGTGCCATTGCAAGCAGCGGTGCATCATTTGGTGGTGTTGCCTATGCTGAAGGCGGTCAGAAGACTCTTAAATTAACTGGTGTATCATCTGGTTTCCTAGGAGCTTTGGTAGGCGGCTTCTTAGCTGGTGGTATCATACTTCTCCTTCGTAAGCTTCTTGCAGGTCTGCCTCGCTCACTTGAAGGTATCCGTTCAATCTTGCTCTTGCCTCTTCTGGGTGTTCTTGTGACTGGATTTGTGATGTTGGCGGTCAATATTCCAATGTCAGCAATCAATACAGCCCTGAACGATTTCTTGGCAAGTCTGAGCGGAAGCTCGGCTGTCCTTCTTGGTCTCTTAGTTGGTGGTATGATGGCTGTCGATATGGGTGGGCCGGTTAATAAGGCTGCTTACGTATTTGGTACTAGTACACTTGCAAGCACTGTTTCAACTGGTGGTTCTCCTGTAATGGCAGCTGTAATGGCAGCTGGTATGGTTCCACCTTTGGCAGTATTTATTGCAACTCTTTTGTTCAAACATAAATTCACTGAAGAAGAACGCGATTCAGGTTTGACAAACATTGTCATGGGTCTGTCTTTCATCACAGAAGGAGCTATCCCGTTTGGAGCTGCTGACCCAGCCCGTGCTATTCCAAGCTTTATCGTCGGTTCCGCTCTTACAGGTGCTCTTGTAGGCCTGTCTGGTATCAAGCTCATGGCTCCTCACGGAGGAATCTTCGTTATCGGCTTGACAAATAATCCAATCCTTTACTTGGTATATGTATTGATTGGTGCGGTAGTCAGCGGTGTTATTTTTGGTTACCTGCGCAAACCACTTGAAAAATAATATTTAAAAGAATCTCGCTTTTGTTAGTGAGATTCTTTTTTGTGTTTTCCAGCCTGCAAATTTTAGCATGGAAACTTCGCTCGATATATGGTATAATGGGCCTATCGCATATTTTTAGGAGAATAAAAATGAACATACAGCGCGAAAAAGAATTTGTTAGTCAGTACCATTTTGACGCCCGAAATTTTGAGTGGGAAAAAGAAAATGGAACACCTGAAACCAAGGTTGATGTGAATTTCCAATTGGTCAAAAGAGATGTTGAAGCTCACACAACTTCATTGATTGTGATTTTGACCTTTATGATTGTTTTTGAGAATTTTGTTATCAGCGGAACTATTTCGCAAGCCAACCACATTCGCGGTCGCCTTATTGAAGAACCGAGTGAATTTGACCACGATGAAGTAGAAGAACTGGCTCGGCCTTGCTTGACCATGCTCAACCGCTTGACTTATGAAGTGACAGAAATTGCTCTGGATTTGCCCGGCATTAATTTGGAGTTTTAATTATGAAGTTAGCGGTTATCACAGATTCATCGGCCTATCTGCCGGCTTCCCTGCTGGAAAATGAAAATCTTTTCGTCTTGGATATTCCGGTCGTGATTGCTGGTGAGACTTATGTCGAAGGTAGAAACTTAACAGCCAGTGAATTTTATGAAAAAATGGCTCAGTCAGATGAATTACCCAAGACCAGTCAGCCTAGTATTGCTGAGTTAGAAGAGATTCTCACCATTCTAGACGGAAAGGACTATACCCATGTTCTGGGTCTCTTTCTATCCAGCGGTATTTCTGGTTTTTACCAAAATATTCAGTATCTGAAAGATGAATTTCACGGTTTGAAAATCGCCTTTCCGGATTCTAAGATTACCAGTGCACCGCTCGGTATCATGGTCCAATCTGCTCTAGAATGGGCAGCGCAAGGCCTGGAGTTTGAAACAATTTTAGCTAATGTCCAGAAGCAAATCGATGGCACCAGCGCTTTTATCATGGTGGACGACTTGAACCACTTGGTCAAAGGAGGACGCCTGTCTAACGGTGCAGCTATTCTGGGAAATCTGCTCAGTATCAAGCCTATTCTGTATTTTAACGATCATGGTGTGATAGAGGTTTTTGAAAAGATTCGGACGGAGAAGAAGGCAACCAAGCGTATGCTGGAACTTGTCCAAGAAAGAACAGCAGGCGGTGCTTATCAGATTATGGTTATCCATGGCAATGCACCAGAAAAAGCAGCTGATCTACAGCAAAATCTGCTAGACAGCGGTATTGCTAGTAAAGTCCCTATCGCAACCTTTGGCAGCGTCATCGGGACGCACTTAGGTGAGGGCAGTGTTGCACTTGGGTATATTCCTGTGATCTGATTGCTTGAAAGTCTGAGCTTGTCTCTGTAAGGAGGAAAACATGAGTATCAAAGTTATTATTGCTGGTTTTAAAGGAAAAATGGGCCAAGCAGCCTATAAAATGGTGACAGAAGATCCTGAATTAGAATTAGTTGGACTACTGGACCCTTTTACGGATGAAAAAGAAGTGGCTGGTGTTCCTGTCTTCAATGCTAAGGAAGAATTGGCTGGGCTGGAAGCCCATGTCTGGGTTGATTTTACAACCCCTAAAGTAGCTTATGACAATACTCGCTTCGCTCTAGACCAGGGATTTTGCCCAGTTGTCGGAACGACAGGTTTTACACCAGAGCAGTTGGAAGAGTTAATCACGTTGTCTAGGGAAAAGGAGCTGGGCGGATTGATTGCGCCAAACTTTGCCTTGGGAGCTGTTTTGCTGATGCAGTTTGCGGCTCAGGCAGCTAAGTATTTCCCAAATGTAGAAATTATCGAACTGCATCATGACCAGAAAAAGGATGCACCGAGCGGGACGGCTATCAAGACAGCTGAGCTCATCAGCCAAGTCAGACCGAGCAAGCAGCAGGGAGCTGCTGATGAGGAAGAGTCTATAGCTGGCGCTCGTGGAGCTGATTTCAATGGCATGCGTATCCATTCAGTTCGCTTGCCAGGTCTGGTTGCCCATCAAGAAGTAGTCTTCGGCAGCCAGGGAGAGGGATTGACCCTGCGGCATGATTCCTATGACCGTGCTTCATTTATGACAGGAGTTAATCTTGCCATTAAAGAAGTTGTCAAACGCTCAGAATTAGTCTATGGATTGGAACATTTACTATGAGATTAGAAACTCTGCCTTCTGAATTTCAGGAGGCTTTGCCAGTATTAGAGAAGATAAAAGCGGCTGGCTTTGAAGCTTATTTCGTTGGGGGTTCTGTTCGAGATGCCCTTTTGCAGCGACCTATTCACGATGTGGATATCGCCAGCTCTAGCTATCCTGAGGAAACCAAGCGTATCTTTGACCGGACAGTTGATGTTGGGATTGAGCATGGGACCGTCTTGGTTTTGGAAAATAACCGTGAATACGAAGTAACAACTTTCCGGACTGAGGATGTCTATGTGGACTACCGCAGGCCTAGCAAGGTTTCTTTTGTGCGCTCTTTGGAAGAAGATCTCAAGCGGCGCGATTTCACCATCAATGCTCTGGCTTTGGATGAAAACGGTCAAGTCATCGATCTTTTCCAAGGATTGGATGATTTGGAAAATCGGATTTTGCAGGCTGTTGGAACTGCTGCAGAGCGCTTTAATGAAGATGCTCTACGCATCATGCGAGGCTTTCGTTTTCAGGCCGCCTTGAATTTTGATTTGGAGCAAGATACTTTTGCGGCTATGAAGGATTGTGCTCCCTTGCTTGAAAAGATTTCGGTTGAACGAATTTTTATCGAGTTCGACAAGCTCTTGCTGGCTCCGTTTTGGCTCAAAGGCTTAGAGGCACTCTTGACAAGCGGTGCCATAGAATTTTTGCCTGATTTGAAGGGAAGCAGAGCTAAGTTAGAAAGGCTCTTCGAGTTGGCTTCAGATTTTCGCTTTTCAGCATCCGAGCAAGCTTGGGCAGCCCTTTTACTGGTCTTAGATGTGCAAAATGTCAAAGGCTTTCTAAAAAAATGGAAGACTTCTCGTGAATTTGCCAAGAAAGTAGAAGATATGGTTGAGATTGCGGACATTCGTTCAGAACGAGACTTGACCAAGCGAGACTGCTATGACTATGATATTGACTTATTGCTACAAGCAGAAGAGCTTCGACAGGCGCAAGGTTTGGCAGTGGATTTCTCCGCAATTCAGAATCTTGATGCTAGTTTAACTATTCATAATAAGCAGGAAATGGTAGTCAATGGCGGCATGCTGATGCGGGAGTTCGGCTTTGAGCCAGGACCAAAACTGGGCCAAATTCTGAAAGAGTTGGAATACGCTATTGTAGATGGCCATTTGCCTAATGACTTAGAGGCTATTTACGCCTATATCAAGGAGAAAAAATGAGCGATTTTATCGTTGACAAGCTAACCAAATCAGTAGGAGATAAGACTGTTTTTCGGGATATTTCCTTTATCATTCATGACCTAGACCGTATTGGTCTGATTGGTGTCAATGGAACAGGAAAGACAACGCTGCTGGATGTGTTGTCGGGCAAGTCGGGCTTTGACGGAGATGTCAGCCCTTTTTCTGCTAAGGCAGGCTATAAGATTGCTTATTTGACTCAGGAGCCTGATTTTGATGAGGAGCAGACGGTGCTTGATACTGTTTTGTCCAGTGATTTACGGGAAATACAGTTGATTCGAGAATATGAGCTGCTCCTGACGGCTTATGATGAAAGACAACAGTCAAGACTAGAAGCGGTTATGGCCGAGATGGACTCGCTCCATGCTTGGGAAATCGAAAGTCAGGTCAAGACGGTCCTGTCCAAGCTTGGTCTGACTAATCTGTCACTTAAGGTTGGTCAGTTATCAGGAGGTCTTCGTCGTCGAGTTCAGCTGGCTCAGGTTCTCTTAGGTGATGCCGATTTGCTCTTGCTGGACGAGCCGACCAACCACCTAGATATTGATACCATTGAATGGCTGACGCATTTCTTGAAAAATTCAAAGAAGACCGTGCTTTTCATAACCCACGACCGCTATTTCTTGGATAATATTTCGACACGGATTTTTGAATTGGATGGCGGTCGCTTGATTGAATACCAAGGAAATTATCAAGACTATGTTCGTCTTAAGGCTGAGCAGGATGAACGGGATGCGGCCTTACTTCATAAGAAGCAGCAGCTATACAAGCAGGAGCTATCTTGGATGCGGCGGCAGCCTCAGGCTCGGGCAACCAAGCAACAGGCTCGTATCAATCGTTTCCATGACCTCAAGAACGATTTGGCAGACCAGACGACTGACAGCAATCTGGAAATGAACTTCGAAACCAGTCGTATCGGTAAGAAGGTCATCGAGTTTCAAAACGTAGACTTTGCTTATGACCAGAAGCCTATTCTCTCTCAGTTTAGCCTTTTAATCCAGAACAAAGACCGCATTGGGATTGTTGGAGATAACGGTGTCGGCAAGTCAACCTTGCTCAATCTGATTGTCGGTAAACTTCGGCCTCAGGCTGGTCAGCTCATTATCGGAGAGACAGTCCGAGTCGCCTATTTCTCTCAGCAGATCGAAGGCTTGGATGAGTCTAAGCGGGTCATCAATTACCTGCAAGAAGTGGCCGAGGAGGTCAAGATGGGCGTTGGAACGACTTCCATTGCAGAACTCTTGGAGCAGTTTCTTTTTCCACGCTCTACTCATGGGACTTTAATCGAAAAGCTTTCTGGCGGAGAGAAGAAACGCCTTTACCTGCTCAAACTTCTCTTGGAAAAGCCTAATGTCTTGCTTCTTGACGAGCCAACCAATGATTTGGATATTGCAACTCTGACGGTCTTGGAAAACTTTCTGCAAGGCTTTGCCGGTCCAGTTATTACAGTCAGTCATGACCGTTATTTCCTAGACAAAGTAGCCAGCAAGATTTTGGCTTTTGAGGATGGAAATATCAGAGAGTTTTTCGGAAATTACACGGATTACTTAGACGAAAAAGCCTTTCTGGCTGACAGCTCTGCCATTTCACCAAAGACTGAAAAGGAAAAATCAACCAAGGTGCGCGAGGAGAAAAAGCGCATGTCCTACTTTGAAAAGCAAGAGTGGGAGTCTATTGAGGCTGATATCGAGGCGCTTGAGGAGCGGATTTCTGATATCGAAGCGGCCATGCAGGAGAATGGCTCTGACTTTGCTCGCTTGTCTGAGCTCCAGCAAGAACTGGATAAGCAGAACGAAAAGCTGCTGGAAAAATATGAGCGCTATGAATACCTGAGTGGGTTAGATGGATGAAAGAAGTAGTGTTTAGGCAGAGCTGGTTGAAAATATTCTTTTTAGCTATATCGGCGAGCGCTCTTGCTGGCTTTTTGACTGCAGTTCTTATATTACCATCTAAAAACGGTTATTTGTTATTCGACTCCAAAATTTCTGTGATTGAAAAAATGTTTTTGGTGATAGGTACAATTGTTTTTGATTTCCTGTCTATTTTAGTATGGATTTGTTTGTTTAGGGATAAACGTTTTCTTCGTCTAACGGAACAGGGCTTTTACTTTAGACCCCTTCTTTTTAGAGAAATTTCGTTTTATAGTTGGGAAGAAATCCAGAGGATAGACTATAAAATTGAACGTATTCGACATTATGGGAAGATCCAATTATTCAATAAAAGACATATTTTAACGGTTTGTTTTCATTCAGTAGATCCTGCAGTTTTGAAGAAAAGTAGGCTTGCTTCTAGAAAGAGCAGAAGGTATAAGTTTGGAATCCCTGAGTCGTTAGAAATTCTTCTAATGTTGCTAAAAAAAGAGAAACCAAAATATATTTATGAAACAATGATGGAGTTCCATAATCATTGGCAAGCAAGACAGAAAGATATTTAATAGAAATTTTTTGATTCGAACTGTTTGGTCTATTGTTAATCTAAAACCTTTAGAGATGGAACGGAGGCATCTATGAAACTAAGATTGGAAAGTAGAAAATCGAAAAAAACGCAAGAACTGGGAAATTTAATCAGATCCTACAATCAATCAAAGAGGGAGCCCTCCAAAAGCGAACCTCTTAACATCTATGTAGAAGATGAACAAGGGAATCTGCTGGCTGGTATGGTGGCCGAAACTTTTGGTAATTGGCTGGAGATTGAGTATTTGTATGTGAGCGAGGAATTAAGAGGGCAAGGTATAGGCTCAGAAATACTATGCAAGGCGGAACAAGAAGCCAGAGAAAGGAAATGTAAATATTCATTTGTAGATACGTATCAGTTTCAAGCGCCGGATTTTTATAAAAAGCACGGCTATACAGAAGTGTTCGCACTGAAAGGCTATCCTTATACTGGTGAAAGATATTATTATACAAAAGAGTTGTAAGTTTACTTTGGGAATAAAGATGGATTTGATTTTTACTTTTCTTTATGCAAACCTTTTCCTTACTGAAAAAATCTGATATAATGATGATAAATAAAACACAGAGGAGAACATCATGTCGAAAAAAATAATCGGAATTGACCTTGGTGGAACATCTATTAAGTTTGCTATTTTGACTTCAGAGGGCGAAATCCAAGAAAAATGGTCCATTAAAACCAATATTTTGGACGAAGGGAGCCACATCGTAGATGATATGATTGAGTCAATCCTGCATCGTTTGGACTTGCTTCAGCTTTCAGCAGAGGATTTTATCGGGATTGGTATGGGCTCGCCAGGAGTAGTTGACCGTGAGAAAGGGACTGTTATCGGTGCTTACAATCTCAATTGGAAGACGCTGCAGCCGGTCAAGGATAAGATTGAAAAAGCGACAGGGATTCCTTTCTATATTGACAACGATGCTAACGTTGCTGCTTTGGGTGAACGCTGGATGGGAGCTGGAGAAAACCAGCCTGATGTAGTCTTTATGACACTGGGTACAGGTGTTGGCGGAGGAATCGTTGCCGAAGGAAAGCTCTTACACGGACTTGCTGGAGCAGCAGGAGAGTTGGGTCACATCACTGTTGACTTTGATCAGCCGATTCAATGTACCTGTGGCAAGAAGGGCTGCTTGGAGACGGTTGCATCTGCGACCGGTATTGTCAATCTGACTCGCCGCTATGCTGATGAGTATGCTGGTGATGCCGAGTTGAAAAAGCTGATTGACAATGGTGAAGATGTTAATGCAAAGATTGTCTTTGACTTAGCGAAAGAAGGCGATGAGCTAGCTTTGATTGTCTATCGCAATTTCGCTCGCTACCTAGGAATTGCCTGTGCCAATATCGGCTCTATCCTAAATCCATCTACAATTGTTATCGGTGGTGGTGTGTCGGCTGCGGGTGAATTCTTACTTGATGGCGTGCGCAAGGTTTATGAAGAGAATAGCTTCCCGCAGGTTCGTACTTCAACCAAGTTGGCCTTGGCTACTCTTGGAAATGATGCCGGTGTTATCGGGGCAGCTTCATTGGTTTTACAATAATTCAACAAGTATGCTTCATTTGTTCTCCTGCAGAAAGGTCTGTAGGAGAATTTTTATGGAAAATTTGCTATACTAGAAAAAGCTCACTGAACGAAGGAGAAATCATGACGCTAGCAGATACGATTTTCAAAGAGAATATTAAAAAAATTATGAAGCAGGGTGTTTTTTCTGAAAATGCTCGTCCACGATACAAGGATGGAAATGTGGCTAATTCCAAATATATCACTGGTTCTTTTGCGGAATATGATTTGAGCAAGGGCGAGTTCCCAATCACGACCCTGCGTCCTATTGCCATCAAGTCTGCCATCAAAGAAGTCCTTTGGATCTATCAAGATCAGTCTAATAGTCTGGAACTGCTCAACGACAAGTATCATGTACACTACTGGAATGACTGGGAAGTTGGCGATACAGGTACTATAGGCCAGCGCTACGGAGCTGTTGTCAAGAAGCATGATATTATCCATAAAATTCTCCAACAGTTGGAAGCCAATCCTTGGAACCGTCGCAATATCATCTCTCTCTGGGATTATGAAGCTTTTGAAGAAACAGATGGCTTGTTTCCATGCGCTTTTCAAACCATGTTTGACGTTCGGCGTGTAGATGGTGACATTTATCTGGATGCGACTCTGACTCAGCGGTCAAATGATATGTTAGTTGCTCACCACATCAATGCTATGCAGTACGTTGCTCTGCAGATGATGGTTGCCAAGCATTTCGGCTGGAAGGTCGGCAAGTTCTTTTACTTTATCAATAACTTGCACATCTATGACAATCAGTTCGAGCAGGCGGAGGAGCTATTGCGTCGGGAACCTAGCGACTGTCAGCCTCGACTCGTTTTAAATGTGCCGGATAGGACCAATTTCTTTGATATCAAAGCAGAAGATTTTGAGTTATTAGACTATGATCCCGTTAAACCTCAGCTGAAGTTTGATTTGGCTATTTAACGATTTTGATAAGTGTATGCGAAAACTGCCAACCTCTGCAAAAGTTCTGCTTGAATCATACTTTAAACATGCCTTTTTACAGCAAATTTGATAGAATAGAGTTACTAATACAAAGGATAAAAGGATGACAAAGAAGATTATTGCCATTTGGGCTCAGGCAGAGGATGGTCTGATTGGAAAAGACAAGGTCATGCCTTGGCATCTCCCGGCAGAATTGCAGCATTTTAAGGCAACGACGACTGGACATGCTATTTTAATGGGGCGTGTGACCTTTGATGGTCTGCAGCGTCGCGTTTTGCCAAATCGAATCAGTTTGATTTTGAGCAAGGACAAGAACTATCAAGTTGACAATGAAAATGTCTTGCTGTTTAGCAATGTGGAAGATGTCTTGGAGTGGTACCACAAGCAGGATAGAAACTTGTATGTTATCGGCGGAGCGCAGATTATCAGAGCTTTTGAGTCATATTTGGAAGAATTGATTCAGACTCAGATTGCTGCTAAGTTGGAAGGAGATACCTATTTCCCTGAGACATTTGACTGGACTCCTTATCAGGAAGTTAGCAGTGAATTTCATGCCAAAGATGAAAAGAATCCTTATGATTTCACTATAAAAAGATACCAAAGGAAGGACTCGTAAGAATGGAACGTAGTATTTTTGGTTTTTTTACGGCCTTTTTATGTGTCATTTGTCTTATTTGTGCCGTTCAAACCTTTCGAAAAAAGCGGTTTGGACTAGCAGCTTTATTTTTGCTGAATGCTTTTACAAATCTTGTAAATTCCATTCATGCTTTTTATATGACACTTTTTTAACATGTACGAAAGAAAATAAATAGATTTAGAATTTTAGAATTGGAGTAAACAATGCCTACAAGTCGTAATGATGATATGATGGTTTTTTGTTCTTTCTGTGGGAAGAACCAAGATGAGGTGCAGAAGATTATCGCTGGTAACAATGCCTTCATCTGTAATGAATGTGTGGAACTGGCGCAGGAGATCATCCGTGAAGAGCTAGCTGAGGAAGTGCTAGCAGATCTGTCTGAGGTACCAAAACCTCAGGAGCTGCTGAATATCTTGAACCACTATGTTATCGGGCAAAACCGAGCTAAGCGTGCCTTAGCAGTAGCGGTCTATAATCACTACAAGCGTATTAACTACCACGACAGCCGAGAAGAAGAAGATGTGGAACTGCAAAAGTCAAATATTTTGATGATTGGCCCGACCGGGTCAGGTAAGACCTTCCTGGCGCAGACTCTTGCTCGCAGTCTCAATGTGCCTTTTGCCATTGCTGATGCAACAGCTCTGACTGAAGCTGGTTATGTCGGGGAAGATGTGGAAAATATTCTCCTCAAGCTTTTGCAGGCAGCTGACTTTAATATTGAACGTGCAGAACGCGGCATTATCTATGTTGATGAGATTGACAAGATTGCCAAGAAAGGTGAGAACGTCTCAATTACTCGTGATGTTTCAGGCGAAGGAGTTCAGCAAGCTCTGTTGAAGATTATCGAAGGAACAGTAGCTAGTGTACCGCCGCAGGGTGGACGCAAGCATCCGCAGCAGGAAATGATTCAGGTTGATACCAAGAATATTCTCTTCATTGTTGGCGGTGCCTTTGACGGTATAGAAGAAATCGTAAAACAGCGTCTGGGTGAGAAAATCATTGGTTTCGGTCAGAATAATCGAGCGATTGACGAAGATGGATCCTATATGCAGGAAATCGTCTCAGAAGACGTCCAAAAGTTTGGTATTATCCCTGAGTTAATCGGCCGTTTGCCTGTTTTTGCTGCTCTGGAGCAACTAACAGTTGATGATTTGGTTCGGATTTTGAAAGAGCCTAGAAACGCCCTTATTAAGCAGTATCAGGCACTTCTATCTTATGATGACGTTAAGCTTGAATTTGACGAGGAAGCTCTGCAGGAGATTGCCAATAAAGCGATTGAACGTAAAACAGGTGCACGCGGACTTCGATCAATTATCGAAGAAACTATGATGGATGTCATGTTTGAAGTTCCGAGCCAGGAGAATGTCAAACTTGTCCGCATTACCAAAGAAGCAGTAGATGGAACAGATAAGCCTATTCTAGAAACTGCCTAGCGAGGTGCTTATGGAAATCAATACACACAATGCTGATATTTTGCTGAGTGCAGCCAATAAATCGCACTACCCTCAAGATGATATTCCAGAGATTGCCTTAGCTGGCCGCTCCAATGTCGGAAAATCCAGTTTTATCAACACCCTTCTCAACCGAAAAAATTTAGCACGAACTTCTGGAAAACCTGGAAAAACGCAGCTGCTAAACTTTTTCAACATTGATGACAAGCTGCGTTTTGTCGATGTGCCAGGTTATGGCTATGCCCGTGTTTCCAAAAAAGAGCGTGAAAAATGGGGGCGGATGATTGAGGAGTATCTGACCAGTCGTGAAAATCTCAGAGCAGTTGTCAGCCTTGTTGATCTTCGGCATGATCCCAGCGCAGATGATGTGCAGATGTATGAATTTCTGAAATATTATGACATTCCGGTTATTCTAGTAGCGACCAAAGCTGATAAAATCCCTCGCGGGAAATGGAATAAGCACGAGTCGGCTATTACGAAAAAGCTGGACTTTGACAAAAATGATGATTTCATTCTTTTTTCCTCAGTCACCAAAGATGGCTTAGATGCTGTTTGGGACGCGATTTTATCAAAAATTTAATAATACGAATTAAATCCAACTCGTTTTTGAGTTGGATTTTTTGAAATAAAACGAAAAATGTCATATACTTGTAAATTATCAATAGTGTTTTTTTAATCTTTAGTATGTTACAATGGTATCATTAACATCTTATTCAGGAGAAGTGCTGTGAAAAAGAGAATTTCAAAAAAAGGTAAGAGAATCCTTTCAGCTTTATTCATCATGACAACAACAATTGCTGTTGGCTTCGTCTTGGCAAAGCATATTAATCCTGCTAGTGCCAATAATAGCGACCAGCAGCCTATGAATCAAACAGACTATTTCATTTCACAAATCGGTGAGCCAGCGCGTCAGTTGGGACAGGACAATGATCTTTATGCCTCTGTTATGATTGCACAGGCTATTTTAGAAAGTGGCTCAGGACAGTCTGGTCTGTCCGGTGAACCTCATTATAACCTTTTCGGTATCAAAGGTCACTACGACGGTCAGTCTGCTAATATGGAGACTTGGGAAGATGATGGAGAAGGAAATGCTTATACCATCAACGACAGTTTCCGTTCATATCCTAGCTATGTAGAGTCTCTTCAAGACTATGTTGCGGTTCTCAAACAGGGGCATTTTGCAGGTGCTTGGAAGAGCAATGCACCAACCTATCAGGATGCAACAGCTGCCCTGACTGGTGTCTATGCGACAGATACTAGCTATAATGCTAAATTGAACTATATTATTGAGAAATATGATTTGACTCGATTTGATTCACCGCTCTATGAGTCTGGAGCCGGCTATATCGTTTACAATCCTTATCGTCAGCAATACACTACTCAAGATATCTTGGATGTCGATACTGCTTGGGCTAATAGATTTTAATAGCGTAACTAAAAAAGAGGGGAGACCTCTTTTTTATGTCGCCTTGCTGATCTCTCTAGTCTCGAATTTTCGTATTCGCTAGTGTTGATCCTGCTTACTTAAGAAGATTTTTAGGAGTATTTCATGGGAAAATTTAAAGATTTACTTGAAAACCAAGAAATTATTATTTTAGATGGAGCCTTAGGTACAGAGTTGGAAAGTCTGGGTTATGATGTATCTGGTAAGCTTTGGTCAGCTCAATACCTATTAGACCAGCCTCAGATTATTCAAGATGTGCATGAAAGCTATGTGAGAGCTGGCAGTGACATCATCACTACGTCCAGTTATCAGGCCAGCATTCCAGCATTTATAGAGGCAGGACTAACTCCTGAAAAGGGTTATGATCTTTTGAAAGAGACAGTCTTCTTAGCACAAAAGGCAATCCAAAATGTTTGGCAAGCATTATCTCCAGAAGAGCAAAAGCAGCGATCCTATCCTCTAGTTGCAGGCTCGGTAGGGACTTATGCTGCCTATTTAGCTGATGGTTCGGAGTATACGGGGGACTACCAGCTGAGCGAAGAGGAATTCCAAGAGTTTCATCGACCGCGTATTCAAGCTTTGTTAGAAGCAGGCTGTGATTTATTGGCTATTGAAACAATTCCAAATGGAGCAGAAGCGGCAGCAATCCTTCGGCTTTTAGCTGAGGAATTTCCGCAGGCTGAGGCTTATTTGTCCTTTGTCGCCCAGTCGGAGACGGCTATATCAGATGGCACTAAAATTGAGGAATTAGGAAACTTGGCTCAAGAAAGTCCACAAGTCTTGGCAGTCGGCTTTAACTGTACAGCTCCGCATTTAATTGCTCCATTATTAGATGAGCTTGGACAAGTGTGCAACAAACCTTTTCTGACCTATCCAAATTCTGGCGAAACTTATAATGGCTTGACCAAGACTTGGCACGATGATCCAGAGCAGGAGCGGAGCTTGCTGGAAAATAGTAAACTTTGGCAAAATCAAGGAGTGCGGCTTTTTGGTGGTTGTTGTCGAACACGACCAGAAGATATTGCTCAGTTAGCAAAAGGATTAAAGGGTTGAAAATAAATTTTCAATCCTTTTTTAGAAAATTTAAAAAGGTTCTCGAAAACGCTATCAAAAGAAAGAACTTTGTGATATACTATACATAGTTTAAATTAATAGGAGAATTTTTTATGCCTGAATCGACATTTATCCCTAAAATTGAAGCAGCTTGCCGCAAAAAAGAAGCTTTGTTTGATACAAGCAAGGCCAAGTATGCCGTTCGTTCCATCTTTGCTGGAGCTTTCCTAACCTTTAGTACTGGGGCTGGAGCCATCGCGGCAGATTTGACGAATAAGATCGTTCCAGGAACTGGGCGTTTTCTCTTTCCTTTCATCTTTGCTTGGGGATTGGCTTACATTGTCTTTCTAAATGCAGAATTGGTGACTTCCAATATGATGTTTCTGACTGCTGGTACCTTTTTGAAGAAGATTGACTGGAAAAAAGCCTTGATGATTTTGCTTTATTGTACCTTTTTCAATCTGATTGGCGCCTTGATTGCCGGCTGGCTCTTTGCTAACTCGGCTGCTTATGCAGGGCTTAGCAAAGAAAGTTTCATTTCTGGTGTTGTGCAGATGAAGCTTGCCCGATCTAATGAGCTGATTCTACTCGAGGGAGTCTTGGCCAATATCTTTGTTAATATCGCTATTCTTTCCTTCGTCTTGGTCAAGGATAGTACAGCTAAGCTCTTCTTAGTTATATCAGCTATTTATATGTTTGTATTCCTAACTAACGAACACTTGGCAGCCAACTTTGCTTCCTTTGCCATCGTGAAATTCAGCTCAGCAGCAGCGGAAGTGCAAAATTTTGGTATTGGAAATATCCTACGCCACTGGGGCGTAACCTTTATCGGTAATCTCATCGGTGGTGGCCTACTCATAGGTTTGCCATACGCTTGGTTTAATAAGGAAGAAAGTAATTATGTGGACTGACAAAAAAGGATTTTCGAATCCTTTTTTTGATGTCTCCTTAAATAAATAGAACCTTGTGGACAAATTTGATAACCCATTGTTATTTGTTGGTGATAAGCTACTTTAGTAGATTTAGTTCACTTGCAACTAGTAGGGGATTTTTTGCAAACCTAATAAAATCATTGAAGAAGATAGTATGATAAAAAAGCGATTGACAGGTTAAGTGATTTTTTGTTATACTGACAATGATACTATATAAAGATAACTGACGTTTTTTTGAAAAGTAATATTTCAATCACCTGATGCAATTAAAT
>NZ_RJMM01000021.1 GCF_003943655.1 Streptococcus sanguinis | reverse complement strand
GATAAGCATTATAAATCTTCTTTTTGAGCAGGTTGACCCAGCTGGCATCAACACGGCTAGTTGCATTGGTAATGTTGCGTACATCCTCTGCTACTGCTTCGTCCATCAGCTTCTGCATCTCTTCATAAGAGCGAATGGTTACTTTCTTGGTACTGCTTGGATTTTTAAGCTCGTACTCAATAGTGATTGGTTTAAGCTTGGTCAGCTGATTAATCCGCTCTTGGTACATAGCTTTCTTGAAGGCTACCCAGGAGTCATATTCACCCTTGAATACATTTTCCAAGACTTTCTGGTCAGTCACGAGACCTACATCTCTTCCGGACCATCCATCCCAAGTTTTCTTACCTTCATCAAATGCTTCCTTAGAGTACTTACCAGAAACATAAGGGATAAATCCTTCATGGTAACCCTTGGCTGCCAGCAACTCATAGGCCGTACGGCGGAACATGACATCACCTGGCGCTCCATTTGGATTACTCAAGGCTGAGTAAATTGGTGAGAAGAGGCTGAGACTGAGGTAGCCATTTCGGCCATATCTTCCACTATCCTTGTTCTCCCGACGAGTGATAACATCATTTTCAATCAGGGAGTTAAAGGTCTTCAGCTGCTTGATTTCTTCAGCAGTAAAACTTCGCGTCTGGTTTCCAGCGTGGGTTTCCTTACCATACTTATCAGTAACGTAGTAATTCTCCATCTTTCTGAACCACTGAAGTTTCGCATCATCACTCTGCTTCAGCATAGAAGTACCTTCTAGGTAATCTAACGTGTAGATCATGTCAAACATACCATGGACATAGTGTTGCAGATCTTCTGCATTTTGAACGCGTTCCTTAAAGTTATATGTGTGTAGGCGCGTCTTAGAATCCTTGTCGACCTTGAAGAGGGTATTGAGCGTAATGGTTGCCTCATCCGCACTTGGAGTGGACTGCAGGAGTCCGCGAGCATAGAGCTCAGCTCCCAGACCTTCGCGGCGACCATTGCCCTCAAAGTAGATGCCACCGTCAGAATTATGGGTCATCTCATGCGTGTAGACAGAGTTACCATAGTCTTCTAACAATTTAGCTGCATCAAAGTGGGTTACACTTCCCGTGGCATAGGCATTGTAGCCCTTGCTTGGATACCACTTGCCGGCTGGTCCAAAGAATTCCTGCATAGCTAGTGATTTTTTGTCATTAGCTGGAGCCCAATATTTTTGACCATTCTTGTCAACCAATGAGAATCCATCGTAAACCAGAACAGAACGGAAGAGCTTGTCCTTGCTTTCATCGCTTAGAATCTTATACCAGAAGTCATAGTGATCGCGCTGGTATTCAGCTGTTTTTCTCACTCGGTCTTCGACAAATTCCGCTAGCTCTGCATCTGTCCGAACCCTGCCATTGGCATCAAGGCGATAACGGTCATAAGCCCCCATGGAGATGGTAGACATATTTGAAATAGCATAGACACCCTTCTCAGTCATGGTCAAGAGCGGCAGAAGCATGCCCTTGTGTTCCCAGTTATCAGCAGTAATTTTGTCGTAAACGCCGACAGAATACTTACTCTTGTCTTCGGCTGCATCCTGAAGCTGTCTCGCTTCTGCTAAATCGGACTTAGCCTCAACAATGTAGGCTTTTGTATTGGTCTTGAGCCATTCATTATTGCTCTTGTCCGGCAGGAAGAGCTGACGATAGCCTTCCAGATAGTTGAAGAGTCCTCGTTTACCAGTCGCTTCAGAAAGTGAGGCATCATAAGCCATATAGTTGTTCTTAGCTTTAAGATTGTTAATGCCTGACTTACCAAGTGAAATGATGGTATCTAAGGTTGAAGCATTATGATTTCCAAAGAAGTCAAATTTATAGGCTGACAAATCCTTGACATTGATATTGTCATAGTTGATATTATACCAACGGTTGAGATAGGTCAGACCAAGTAAGAAGGCTTCTTTATTGTCTTTAATTTGCTGAGCTATATAGTCTGCTACAACATTGCCTTCCGTATTAATAGACTTGTCCATAGCCAGTACCTTGCGCAGCTCTTCTGACAGCTTGGTCTTGACTTGGTCAAAAGCCGTATCCAGATAGAGATCATCCAAAGAAGTATCAGCATTTACGCCTAAAACAGTCCGCATAGCTGGCGAATCAAGGACAACCTTGTTCAATTCCGGCAGCACTTGATTGAGAACTCTGCTATAGTCTGATAGGAAGGCTTCTGGAGTATAAAGGAGGTCTAAGCCGTTTACAGTATATTCTGCAATTGCCTTATATTTGAAATCTCCTTTATAGGTCAGATCTAGGTAGTCAACCGTATTATCCTCGAAGTGCAGCATCAAGCGATTAATCGCTGTCTTGTTGCTATTGATATCAGTGATAATCTGGTTGCCCTTCATTGGAACAACATCCAGCAAGTACTCCTTATTGAGCTTGTGATTATCTGGAAGTTTATTTCCATAGGCAATGATGGTCTCCTTATTATAGAATGGAAGGAGTTTTTCCATGTTAGCATAAGCTATTAGACGGTCTTCTCGAACATTCTTTTCCTGGGCATAGTTGACAGAATAAAGGTTGAGATTCGTGTCTTCTAGCGTGGTCGTAATATCTAAGCTAGCTAGCTTCTCTTCTGCCTGGTCCAGAGTCAGTGTTGAAGTGACAAACTTGTCATTTTCCAGCGTTTTATTACCTTCAACGGCATAAGCTTCTGTGATACGGTTATTCTCATATCCCTGGTCGCCAGAAATACTGTAAACATTTGTACCGCTGACATTGCTGATGACATTATCAATCAAGCCATTGAAGTAATTGGAACCAACTACTCCACCGATTTGACCATTCTTAGTAGAGTTTTGAATCTTTCCAGCTACATAAGAGCGGCTGATGCGGGCATTGTTTTCTAAACGGCCAACCAGACCGCCAAAGCGTTGGTTGTTTGCTCTAGCGCCTGCTAGAATGGTCACATCTGCCCTGCTTTGGCTAATCAAGGAGTTTCCTCCCTTAAGATTGGCAACCAAACCACCGACATTGTATTCTTTGCCCTGCTTATCATTGGACACGATAGTTCCAGTAAAGGAGCTATTGGTAATTTGGGTATTGTTAGCAATAACAACCAAACCTGCCACCTGTGAAGCATTTTCTTTTACTTCTACTCTACCTTGTACTGAAACGTCTGTGATTCGAGCCCCTTCTGCATTGCGGGCCAGGGCTGCTGAATCATAGGTTCCTACAATATTAACCTCTTTCAGGTCCAGATTGGAAATAGAAGAACCACTCTTGAGGTTTTCAAATAAAGGCTTAGCTAGATTATAAATCGCGTACTGCTTGCCATTATGATTACCTGTCAGACTGCCTGTGAAGTTCCCTTTGAGGTAGACATAGTCCGCAGGTGCCAGACTGACCTCGCTAGCATCCAAATCTGCTCCCAGAACATAGTTGCCAGCCATATTTTGCTTCATAGCGTCTACCAAACCAGCAAAGCTAGTGTAGACATTTTGTTGGCTAGGGACTGCCTTACTGATATAGAAGTCATAGCCAGACTTATAGGCTGTCTCACCTTCTTGGACCAGCTCAGGCAGAGAGACTGTTACTTTATAGACATCCCTGCCATCCTTATGGCTTTCCGCTATGCTGTGAACCGGCAGGAGCATTTCCTTAGATTCACTTGATTTGACTTTGACAAAATAGGTAGACAAATCCGTAGGCAAAGAGCTCATAGATACGACGCGCTTAAACTGGTCTGTTTCTTTTCTGTAAAACTCGACCGAATCAATATCTCGGAAGGCAATCTTCTTGTATTCCAATTCAAAATTGCGGCTGTCCGTTTCAAGGTCTGTGAAGCTGCCATTATCCAGTTCATAAGTCAGCTTGGTTTTTAGCGTATAACCTGTGTAGTAGTCTAAGTCGCCAATCTTCAGACTTCCTGCGAAATTGGTAATTGGAAGAGTACGAACAAGCTGATCTCCCTGGTACAATTCTGCAGTCGCTGAACGGAAGGACTGGGTCTGGTCTTCCAGTCTATATTGGACTGTAACCGACTTATCATCAGGATTTTCTGTCAGACTTAGAATGGAAACAGTTGGCTTGACTTTAGGCACTCCGTTTAGATCTTCTTTGGCTGCTGTCAGGCTAGCAAATGCTTGGTTGACCTGCACCTGCGTGGCAGTTTGATTGTTCAGAACTCCTTCTGCCTTGGCTAATTCGTCAGTATAAGCTGTCTGCTTCTCTGAGTCAGCATTTTTATATTTTGGAGCTGCTTTGATAGTTGGATTTAAATCGTATTCATTTTGAAGAGCGGTTTTGACAACCTCAAGTCCGCTTAACTGTGCCTTGACTTGATTGATTTGTTTAACAAGCTGGTTGACTTCTGCTTGGCTGGCTTGGGATTGGTTGAGAATCGCTTGACCAGATACCAAAGAGGTATCATAGCTAGCCTGATGCTCCTGACTATCATTGAAATAACGTGCCTGAGCTTTAATTTGATCCGCTTCCGCTAATAGATTGTACAGTGGAATTAAATCGAACTCTTCTAAGGCTGCTGCTTTTGGTGCTTCGTTCGGCACTATATGTGGCTTAGCGGTACCGACTTTGACAACTTGAGTAACAGGTGCTAGAGTTTCTTCGTTTGAGATCTCTTGACGGTCAATTTCTTGGCCATTAGAGCTGTATACGCGAGTCTTAATGGTACGCTCACCTTGCACACCTGGAGTTGCAATTTGACGGGCATCTCGTACAAGTTCATCCGTCTCTTCTTCACGAATGGTAAAGTTGATTTTCTCTACGCGAGTTTCATCCGTATAAGTCAGCGGGTACTCTGGAAGAGCGTCTGCTTTTGGTGCATCGCTTGGCACCATGGTTGGCTTAGCTGTACCAACTTTAACAACTTGCGTAACAGGTGCTAGAGTTTCTTCGTTTGAGATCTCTTGACGGTCAATTTCTTGGCCATTAGAGCTGTATACGCGAGTCTTAATGGTACGCTCACCTTGCACACCTGGAGTCGCGATATGACGAGCATCTCGAACCAACTCGTCCGTGTCTTCTTCACGAATAGTGAAGTTTATTTTCTCCACTCGAGTTTCATCAGTGTAAGTTAGCTGATACTCTGGCAAAGCGTCTGCTTTCGGTGCATCGCTTGGCACCATGGTTGGCTTAGCCGTACCGACTTTGACAACTTGTGTTACCGGAGCTAGAGTTTCTTCGTTAGACAGCTCCTGACGGTCAACTTCTTGACCGCTGGAACTGTAGATGCGAGTCTTAATGGTACGCTCACCCTGAATACCTGGGGTTGCGATTTGGCGAGCATCTCGAACTAACTCGTCAGTCTCTTCTTCACGAACCGTGAAGTTGATTTTCTCTACACGCGTTTCATCCGTGTAAGTTAGCGGATACTCTGGCAAAGCGTCTGCTTTTGGCGCATCGTTCGGTACTATGTGCGGCTTAGCTGTACCAACTTTGACGACTTGCGTTACTGGAGCTAGAGTTTCCTCATTGGACAACTCTTGGCGGTCAATTTCTTGACCGTTAGAACTATAGACACGGGTCTTGATGGTTCGCTCACCTTGCACACCTGGGGTTGCAATTTGACGGGCATCGCGAACCAGCTCATCCGTATATTGCTCTTCAATATTGAAGGTTATTTTCTCTACGCGGGTTTCATCTGTATAAGTCAACGGGTACTCTGGAAGAGTGTCTGCTTTCGGTGCATCGTTTGGAACCATGGTTGGCTTAGCCGTTCCAACTTTGACAACTTGCGTTACTGGAGCTAGAGTTTCCTCATTGGACAACTCTTGGCGNTCNATTTCTTGACCATTAGAGCTGTATACGCGAGTCTTAATGGTACGCTCTCCTTGAACACCTGGAGTCGCGATATGACGGGCGTCCTGAGGCAATTCATCGGTGTATTGTTCCTCGATGTTAAAGGCCATTTTCTCAACACGCGTTTCATCTGTATAAGTCAGTGGATACTCTGGCAAGACGTCTACTTTTGGTGCATCATTCGGTACCATATTTGGCTTAGCGGTACCAACTTTGATGACTTGCGTCACTGGAGCTAGAGTTTCCTCATTGGACAACTCTTGGCGGTCGATTTCTTGACCATTGGAACTGTAGACACGAGTCTTAATCGTCCGCTCGCCCTCAACACCTGGAGTCGCAATTTGACGGGCATCCTGAGGCAATTCATCGGTGTATTGTTCCTCGATGTTAAATGCTATTTTCTCAATACGAGTCTCATCCGTATAAGTCAGCGGGTATTCCGGAAGAGCGTCTGCTTTTGGTGCTTCGTTCGGCACTATATGTGGCTTAGCGGTACCGACTTTGACAACTTGAGTAACAGGTGCTAGAGTTTCTTCGTTTGAGATCTCTTGACGATCGATTTCTTGACCGTTTGAGCTATAGACACGAGTCTTGATGGTCCGTTCACCTTGAACTCCCGGAGTCGCAATTTGACGGGCATCCTGAGGCAATTCATCGGTATATTGTTCCTCGATGTTAAAGGTTATTTTCTCTACCCGAGTTTCATCTGTATAAGTCAGTGGATACTCTGGAAAAGCGTCTGCTTTTGGTGCATCATTCGGTACCATATTTGGCTTAGCTGTACCAACTTTAACAACTTGTGTTACTGGCGCTAGAGTCTCTTCATTAGATAGTTCTTGACGATCAATTTCCTGACCGTTGGAACTATAGACACGAGTCTTAATCATCCGTTCGCCCTCAACACCTGGAGTGGCAATTTGACGGGCATCGCGAACCAATTCGTCGGTTTCTTCTTCACGAATCGTGAAGTTGATTTTCTCAACACGCGTTTCATCTGTATGAGTCAGTGGATACTCTGGCAAGGCGTCTGCTTTCGGTGCATCGTTTGGAACCATATTTGGTTTAGCCGTTCCAACTTTGACAACTTGCGTTACCGGAGCCAAGGTTTCCTCATTTGACAGTTCTTGGCGGTCGATTTCCTGACCGTTGGAACTGTAGACACGGGTCTTGATAGTTCGTTCACCCTCAACACCTGGGGTAGCGATTTGACGGGCGCCTTGGATTAGTTCCTCAGTCTCTTCTTCACGAATAGTATAGTTGATTTTCTCTACACGGGTTTCATCCGTGTAAGTTAGAGAGTATTCTGGTAGACCTTCTAACTTTGGAGCATCAGCCGGAATCAGGCTTGACTTACTTGTTCCGACCTTAATAATTTGAGTGACTGCTGCAAGAATTTCTTCATCTGATAAAACTTGGCGGTCAACCTCTTGGCCATTCGAGGTATAGATACGAGTAGTAATAGCACGCTCACCCTGTACTCCTGGTGTGACAATTTGGCGGGCGTCCTGTGGCAATTCATCAGTGTATTGTTCTTCAATATTGAAGGCAATTTTCTCAACACGCGTCTCATCCGTATAAGTCAATGGATACTCTGGAAGAGCATCGGCTTTCAGTGCATCGTTTGGTACCAGGGTTGATTTTGCCGTACCAACTTTGACAACTTGCGTTACTGGCGCTAGAGTTTCCTCATTAGACAGCTCTTGACGATCGATTTCTTGGCCGTTGGAACTATAAACGCGGGTCTTGATTGTTCGCTCACCCTGAACGCCCGGAGTCGCAATTTGGCGAGTACCTTGGGCTAGCTCGTCCGTTTCTTCTTCACGAATAGTATAGTTGATTTTCTCTACGCGCGTTTCGTCGGTGTAAGTTAGCGGGTATTCTGGTAGTTTTTCTACCTTTGGTGCCTCACCTGGAATCAGACTTGACTTACTTGTTCCGACCTTAATAATCTGAGTGACTGCTGCAAGAATTTCTTCATCTGATAAAACTTGGCGGTCAACCTCTTGGCCATTCGAGGTATAGATACGAGTGGTAATATCCCGTTCACCCTGTACTCCTGGTGTGACAACTTGGCGACTGCCTTCTGGAATCTCATCAGTATACTGTTCTTCAACGGAAAAATCTATCTTTTCTCTTCTTGTTTCATCCGTCGCAGTCAGCTCTAATTCTGGGGCTTGATGCATAGGTGCTTCATCTGGTGAGGTACCATAAGTTGTTAGTTCCGGAACTTCTTGTACTGGAGCGGTGTCTGGTGCAGTGCCATAAGTCGTTAGCTCAGGAACTTCTTGAACCGGTGCAGTATCTGGCGTTGTGCCATAAGTGGTTAACTCCGGAACTTCTTGTACTGGCGCTGTATCTGGTGCAGTGCCATAGGTCGTCAATTCTGGGACTTCATTTACAGGTGCGCTATCTGGTGCAGTACCATAAGTCGTTAGCTCAGGAACCTCTTGCACTGGTGCAGTATCGGGCGTTGTGCCATAGGTTGTCAACTCTGGCACTTCTTGGACTGGCGCTGTATCGGGCGTCGTTCCATAGGTCGTCAATTCTGGGACTTGATGCACTGGTGCTTCATTTGGTACAGATTTTACTGCAGCAGTTCCAACCAACAGAATTTCCGAAACTGGCTCTGCAGTTACCTGATCTGAAATCACTTCGCTTTTTACAATTTCTTTACCAGCAATATAATTGCGAGTGACGACAGTACGTGTACCAGCAACACCTGCACGAACAATCTGAGATTGTCCCTCTGCGAGCTCATTTGAATATTGGTATTCTGTTTGATAAGGCAGAACTTGGGTTTGGCTGCTTTCTTGGCTCTTGAATTCGAGTTCTGGTACTTCAGTGACTGGAGAAAGCCGAGCAAATTCGCGCTCTTTGGCAGCAATAATCTCTTTTTCTTGCTCTGTCAGTTTCTCTATTTCAGTAGATACCGGCTTGTTGGCAGTACCCTGATTCCCAGAAAGACTAGCAGATTTACCTGCCTGCTGATCGACTTCGACAGCTGACAAGTCCTTTTGTGCCGTAGGAAGCTGATGACTTCCTGCTGCGTTCGCCTTGCCCTGTTCACCGCTTTTAAGATAGCCGACATATTCGAAACCAGCAATCTCTAAAGGTTCAGGCAGCTTATCTCCTACTGTCAAATTTAGCCTTTGATTGTAGGCAGCTAATTCAATATTGGTCACTGCAAATACAGAAGGAGCTAGGAGAATAGAGCCTAGACCTGTCACTAGCAAAATAGAAGACAGGTATCGCTTGCCATTTCGACCTCGTGCAATAACTAAGACTGCTAAAGTCAGCCCAGCAGCTGCAAAAGTTGCTTCCCACAGACTTGAGTAGCCTGTCTTTGGCAAACTTTTTGCCGAAAGCCCCTGAGTCTTTGGACGATAAACCAGGTAATAAGCATCAGAGTTTTCTTCCACAAACTTTGGAAGCTCCTTAACAACTGCATTCTTCTCAGCTTCAGTCAGTTCAGACTCTACTACGTAGTGATACTGAACTGGAACGGTTTTGCCAGCTGAGACTTCTGCAGCCTCAACCGTGCTTATATTTCCCCCTATTGCGGTACTCAAAAAGAAGCTTCCGATAGTGGCAGAAACCAATCCTACTGATAACTTTCTAAAAGAATAGCGCTGGAGCGTATCACCAGTGATTCTTTTTTCCATAATAATTCCCTTTTCTTCATATAATAATCTCTTAAAATTTTACAGAATTTCCTACAAAAATTCAATGCTTTTGCTTAAAAATATATCTTTGAAGGCTGAAATCATCATATTTTTGAACAGCCTGAAAATAGTGTTTATTTTTACCCGAAAAATTAAAAAACAAATCTTCAGTTAGAAAATTTGTTTTTTTAAAATATGATTTATTTTGTTACAAATCCAACTCAAAGAGACCATACTCATGCTTGTCTCCTTGCAGTTCTGCCGCATAGTGGCGCGTGACAGTCTTTTGATGAATCAAGGCTCCGATAGCTGAGGCTTGTCGCTTCTGCGCTTCTTTAAAAATCGGATAGGCCAAGGCAGAGCCCAACCCCAAGAATTGCTCATCTACTCCTAGATACATAATCGTATAACGTTTGGGAAAACGCCTGGTCCAAAAAAGCTTGGCCAGGTTAAGAGGAGTCAGCTTTTGATAAACCAAAGAGCCATAGTCCGGCATGGCAATCAGAAAACCTACTAGCTTGCCCTCCTTATAGGTCAGCTTAACCATGGAAAAATCAAGAATATACTGGTATTTTTGAAAAATCTGACTGAACTGCTGACTGGAAATAGACCGATAAATCGGGAAATCTTGATAGAGGCGATTGAGTAGTTCGAAAACCTGCAGCGAAGCTTGATCCCACTCCTGCTTCTTTGGAGAGCAAATGTTAAAACCCGCTTCTTCAAAAGACTCAAAGCGATGAGCCAGCTTATCCTGATGAGTTTGATTGCTGACCTTGGGATAAAAATTGGACAGATAGCGCTCCTTGAGCTCAAAACCAGCAGCCTGCCATAGCTCAGGATAATAGTCTGGATTATGAGGTTCTCCAGTAAAAGGGAGCTCCTCTGTTCCAGTCAACTGCATTCGATAACCCAGCCAAAAACTTGCCTGTACGGGACCGATAATCTTGCTAGCTCCGAGACTGCGAGCAAAACCTGCTAAATGCTCGATAAAAGCAGATGCAATTTGCTGGTCATTGATTGACTCGAAAAATCCCAAGTAAGCAGCCTCATCATCTGGATAGAAGGTCAGAAGTCCTCGAATGCACGGCTGACTGTTCATATAGCCAATAAAAGTATAAGTTTCTAGGTCAGAACTCAGCGGGTGACTGCCTTCAATCAAAGCTAACTCTTCCTCTTCCGACTGCATAAGGTGGTCTGGCTGGTAAATCTTCTTGGGCAGGGCTAGAAAATCATCCATCTCTGCAGTATTGGGTTTGACTGGTTTAATTTCCAGCATGGTCTTCCTCCTTGATCAGTCGAATCTTGCCAGTCAGGCCATCCATCTCAATCCAATCACCATTTTGCAGCTGGCTGCAGGCACCTCTGACATTGACAATGGAAGGAATACCTAACTCGCGGGAAATAATGGCCGTGTGCGAGAGCAAAGACCCCTGCTCTGCAATGACACCCTTGGCTTGGGTCAGAAGATAGACCCAGCCCGGATCGGTCATCTTGGTCACGATAATCCGGTCCTGAGCAAACTCAATCTCCTGCACATCTTCCACGACCAAAACCTGAGCCTTAACGCAGCCAGGCGAGCAACCAATCCCTTGTAAGGCCTGATTTCCTGTATTATGACTGTGAGTGCGGTTTTGCGGTTTCAGGTATTTCTCAAAGACCTGTCCAGCAAAAACATAGCGACTAAAGGTTGGCAGATCCTTATCCGCCTCCAACTTCTCCCGACGCTCGGCTATCAAGCCACTGACATCTATGGGCTTTATGGTCAACTCAAACAGCTCTTCCTTTGTCAGGTAAAAAACATCGTCAGGCGTAGCCAGCAACCCTCGCTCGGCTAATTGCTGACCCAATGTTCTGAAAATCTGCCGCATCATGCCGTAGATCCGTGTGCGGTTTAAGCGGGAGCTTTCCCGATATTTAACACCAGTCATGGCTCGCTTGCGAAGAAAATTTGTCCACCAGCCTGATTTTTGCACCTCTTCTTCAAGTTTCTGAGGAGCCAACCTCTTCTCCTCTTGCTGGCACATTTGCAGCAGGAGCTTGAGCAGACGCTCTGGATGCGTTCGAAAAGTTGGAGTTTCTAACTTCAACTCTTCCGGAGCCCGATCACCAAATTCATGGATAAAATGGACTATTTCTTGAACCAAAGGATGCTGGCGACATAGAAAGACTGCTGGACTTTCACTTGCCATGGCCTGTCTAATCTCTGCATTTTCTTCTGCTTTCAGCTGAGCTGTTAAAGCCTGCAGAGCCAAAGCCGGCCGCATACTTTCAATCTGCTCAATTCCTGCAATCTCAGCCTGAACAGCCCCGCCGCGACGCGACTTTTTCAGGAGTGCGGTATAGACAAAAGCATACAAGTCATTGACCAGTGTAATGTCCCAGTGAGCCAGAATATCCTCTTTTAGCTTGCTGACCAAGCTAATCAAGGTCTCTGCATCTGCGTCGGGAGAAAAGCTCGCTTCGTATTCGCGCTGAATCTGGGCAAACTGCTCTTCCAATTGCCGCATTTGCTTGGGGGCCGTCCAAAACTCTCGAATAATGCGGAGCATGATTTGCAGGCGTTTGAAAGCAGAAAGGTGCACCGGCATCTGAGGTACCTCTGTCTCTCGCACTCCCAGCATATCCTGCCAGATTGGAATGATTTTCTTCGAAAAAGGTAAAAGCTGCAGCAGCTGATACCAGCTCTGAATCTGGTAATAGACTCGGCTATTGACCGGCTGCAGCATATTTTGAAAAGTAGCTTCATAGGCAGCCAACTCAGGGGCATCCTTGCCAACCAAGCGTTGAGCCAGACTTCGGAAAATGCTGGCATAAGCCTCTTGGATAAAACTAATAGTCAGAGGACTGGAAACGCCCGGATAGCTCTCGACAATATTGCTGTTATCCAGAATAATCCGCTGTCCCTCTGGCAAGGTGGTAATAGGTCGTGCCTGCAAGAGATAGAGCTGGCCATTTGCGAAGGTGAACTCCATATCCATATAAGGTCCAAAAAGCTGGCTTACCTGACCAGCCAAAGCCTGTAACTCCTCGAGTTGTTCCAGTGATACGTCTGGTGAGTCCTCCGTCTGCTCTGTATAAAAGAGCTGATCCTTGGGATGGAGCGTCACCATTGTTGTAGGAATCTTATCCTCCACAACCTTATTGCCCAAGCCCCGACCGATGACAATGATATGCTCATTCAAAATACCCTTGGGATTAGCCGTGAAGTAAATACCAGACAAGTCTCCCTCCTGCATGACCTGCACAAGACAAATCATCTGAGCTTGCTTCAAAGACTGGCCTTGCTCAAATAGATAGCTAAGAGCCGACTCCTGATAAAGAGAAAGTAAAGTAGCTTGGATAGCTTCTTTAAGCCCTTCTGGCTTCACATTGAGCTGGCTCTCAAATTGACCGGCAAAGGATGAAGCCTTCCCATCCTCAATGGTTGCAGATGAGCGGACTGCAAAGCGACAGTCTTTCTGAGAAAACTCCTGATGAATCCAGTTTTCTGCCGCTGTTAGATCTTCTTGACTATACTGCTCTCTGGCCCAGTCCTGCAGTTGCTGACTTAACTGGGACAAGTCCAACTCTCCAGACCGATAGGCTGCTTCCATCCGCTCCAAGTCAGCAGAGCTAGCAGATTTTTGAAAAAAGTCAAAAGCAAACACTGCAAAGTCAGGAACCGGCAAACCAGCAGCCTGCATTTTCAGCAAATGATAGGCCTTGCCTCCGACCTGGTCAAGCCCTGTCTGCTTGATTCTTTTCATCAAAGTACCCCCATCAAGAGATAAACAGCAACGGACAGAACCATGGTCGTCTCCGTGATATAAGTATAACGCTCCACCCGCTCCCGGATATTAAAGCGAGTCGGATCCTTGATAAACTGCTCAAACTGGACGGTCATCCAGATAACATTCAGCACTAAGACTACCACTCCGACATGGGAAATATTCCAAAGAAGAACGAAATTGGTCAAGATATCCAACAGCGTCACGACCTCGATAAAGCGAGTGGCTTTTTTGTAGCCAAAAAGTTTAGAATAAGTCACATACTCGGTCTCGTCCTTTGGCGCCCTAATCTTGCGGCAGACTTCCCAGATTAGACTTGGGAAATACATGGTAAAGGCCAGCAAGACGGTCGGCAGAGACAAGAGAGGCAGATTGTACTTGTAGCAGACAAAAGAAATCGTATAGAGATTCAAAATCATCATGACCGGATTATGAGTCACTAGAGCCAACGGCAGGGAATTTTGAATCTTGTCACGCTTGAAGAACCAGAAGGACATGAGGGTTCCGTAGATATAGAGAAAGAGGAACCAGCCAATATTGTTCATAAAGAGAATATTAAGAATCACAGACACAGCTACGATAAAGCTGAGAGCAATAGCCAAGTCCTTCTTTTTCACTCGTCCAGATGGCAGAGCCCGATGAGGAAAGAGCCGTCTGTCGGTCTCATAATCCTTGAAATCATCCGCAATCCGCAGAATCATCAGAAAGACAAAAATCGTAAAAATCCCAATCAACTCCTTATGGTCAAAGTGAAAGGTGGTCACTCCGTCATTGAGCAGAAGGACAAAATAAATCTCAAAAAACATGATGGCAGCCACAAAAAAGCGCGGCAGCAAAGGAAACATTTCCTTATAATAAACAGCTAATCGTTTAAACATAGCTTTTCTCCAATCTTTTCACCCATTTGAATCTGGGTTTCTATTCCGAGGTCTGAGTAAGTCAGGATATCCTGATCTAAGCAAATCGTGTCTGCCGGATAGAGGACAAGAATGGTTGAGCCGCCCAGACCAAAGCAACCCTTCTCCTGTCCCCTGACCAAATAGTCCTGATTGTGATTGTAAATTCTTCCGACCAAGAGAGCCCCTATCTCCATCTGCAAGACAGGTCCTAGGTCGGTATCTAAAAGACAGTATTCTCTTTTATTTTCCTTGTAAATGAGGCGCCGCTTCTGGGCTACCCGTCTAACCGTATGCAGGCGGCCTTTGATTTTTCGACTTTGGGTAATTCTGCCGGATTCAGCTGCCAAATAGCGGTGCAAGTCTTCCACTCCCAAGCGATAGACAAGCGCTGTTCCGCCACTAAACAGTTGAGCCAATTCTTCATCCAGCAGTAAGTCAGCTATCCTGTATGTCTGCCCCTTTATCGTCAGCTGCAAGTCCTGACTAATGGTAAAAGCCTGCAGCTTGGCATCTGCCACTGCCAGTACTTGACTGTCAGGACAAACTGGACGCAGAGCGGGATTGATTCTCCGCTGGAAAAAAGCCGCAAAGCTAGAATAGGAGCCACCTTCATAGTCAGCTAGATCCAGCTGATAATTTTCCACAAAAGCTGCTATTTTCTTGCGAGAAAATGAAGTGTAGTCTTTCAAAGTCAGAAGATAAGACAGGCTAGGTCGGGTCAAGATAGGCAATAAGAAGCGACCCCAAGCAGTACCATAAAGCTTGTCTAACAGACCCGCCTTGTATTCTATCGGTTCCAGTACTTGGCCAGTCCTTCTCTGATAGACCTTAACCATGGGGCAGAACCCCCAGACCAATCAGACTTGCAACAGCTAAAATCGCAAAGACTAGGTAGGCCAGCTTATTTGGCTTGGGAATACGGCAGTTGTAGACAAATAGGAAGGTCAGCAAAAGAGACAAGCCCAGCCAGATCCAAGAAAAGAAACCAGGCGCCAGCCATTGACAGACCAGATAAGTCAGAGGAAAAAATAGGGCGCTGTAAGTCACGGGCAAGCCGATAAAATACGAGCCAGATCCTTCATCATGCTTGGCCAAGCGATTAAAATGAGCCAAGCGCGTAACTGCAGCTAAGACATAGAGGACAGCCAAGACGATATTGGCCGCTCCCAAGGGCAGCTGAGTCATGAGGAGCACAGCCGGAAGAGTCGCAAAGCTAATCATGTCGCAGAGCGAATCAATCTCAATGCCGAAGCGCTTCTGACTTTCAGTCCGCTTCATCCTTCTCGCCACCACACCATCAAAAAGGTCACAGATACCGCTAACGATAAAGGCCATCATAGCTAGCCGCAGCTGGGATTGAATGACGGCATAGACTGCCAACAGTGCAAAAGCAGCGCCCATATAGGTCAGGATAACAGATTTGTCGTATTCACCAATAAACAAAGGTTCATTCTTCTTCATGAATTTTTATTTCTCCTCTTCTTCCATCTAAAGTAACCAGCATGCCAGTTTCTAGCAGCTGAGTTGCATTCTTGGCGCAAACCAGAGCTGGANCCCCGCATTCCCGAGCGACAATGGAGGCATGGCAGAGAACCCCGCCATACTCTGTTACAAGACCGCCTAGAATACCGAAAACATAGCTCCAGCCCGTATCTGTATAGCGAGTGACAAGAATTTCTCCCGGTTCAATCATCTCAATATCAGCCAAATCCAAGAGAACTCGAACCCGACCGGTCACCTGACCGCTGCTGGCTGGCATTCCCGTCAGCAGAGCCTGACTATCATGGGCTACCTCTTCCAGGCTCATCTCCTTGTCAGTCAAATCCCCCGCTGGCTCAAAATTCCGATAGGCCTGGCAATAATGCCGATTATCTGCTGCTTCTTCTTGGATCTGGTCAGCAGTTTTTTGCCCTTCCATAAAGGCAGACAGGCTTTCTTTCTTAATGTAAAAAATATCTTGTTCATTTTTAAGAAAGCCTCGCTTTTCATAGGCTCGGCCGAGTTTGAGGCTAATCTGACGAATGAGGTGGTAATAGCGCGTGGAAATATCCTTGAACTCCTCTCGCCACCAGAGCAAGTTCCTCAGGTCTTGACTGATTTTTTCAATTTTTTTCTGCTTGGATCGAGATAGATGAGCCAGATCCAGCTCAGACTCTGAGACAGGACTGAGCGAAGCTTTGGCCGCTTGGTAATACGCTGAATCAGCAACCAACTGCTGGACAGCTGTCAGGACCTGATAAGCATCTTCTTCATAACTAGCTACTCGTAAGTCCAGCTCTCGTGCCGAGTGATAGCCAAAATCTTTTTGGAAATCCTGAACCTTGATGAAATCCGTTCGCTCAGGATATTGTGCAGTCAGTTCCTGCAATTCTTCCACCGATAGCTTCAACCAATCGTCTGTCAGTTTCTCGTCTGCCAAAACAAGATCCGCAACTTCCAGCATCCTAGCCAAAGGCTTGGTATGCGAAACATTTCCCAACTTAGCAATCAGTTGGAAAAATTCATCGACCGTCAGCCATTTGAGCAGACTGGTCTTTTTCATAGACAGCTGGACCGTATTAATGTAGGCCTGCCAAAAATACGTTCCCTCACTGTCTAAATAAGCCTGATTTAGCACTAACTGCCAAAGACTCTCGACTTGCTGGATCGGGCTTTGGTCGTTCAGTTCTTGGATTTCTTGATTCAGGCGGGTAAATTGCTGACGCAGCTCTTGCAGCTTCTCTGGCGCCTGATGCAGAAAAGTCTTAGTTACTTTTTGCGTTTTCAAGGCTACCCGCAGGAAATTCAAGAGCAAGGATGGACTTAATTTGCTGGTAAAACCTTGACCTTGGTAGTCTTTATTGACTCCCAGCTCATCATCAAAGTCTCGCTCAATATAGCCCGGAATCTGCTCCATACCTTGCTTGACTACGCCTAAGTTCCAGAAAGGCCGAGCATAATGGAGACGCATCAGTGGAGGCATCACACCTTCAGACTCTAGGCCAATTGCCAGCAAAAAGCTAGAAAGGGCCTCTTGCCAAGAATGGCGGTAAAGGCTCCACATCAGGTTGGGACAGGGCTGAGCCGACACGCCTCCATCCCGAAAATTCGCCGTCGTCCAGCGACCACTGTCGATTTTAGTTGGTACTGTTGTGATAGGCCTAGCCTGCAGCACATAGACTTGCTCTTGGACAGCACACCACTCAATATCCATCGGTCGACCAAAATACGCCACAATCTCCAAAACCTGCGCATGCAGCTTCTGCAAGACTGCCAGAGGCATTTCAACTTTTTCAAACAGGCTCCAGTCCGGCTTGTACCAAGGAATATTCAGCTGCTCAGGATTGACTTGACCACTAACCAAACTCTCAGCTGAGCCTTTTACATACTCCAACAGCATGGTCTGGTCCTGATTGGTCGCCACGTCTAGGGAAAAGCAGACACCGCTGAAGTCAGGCTCTATCTGCTCCTGAATCAGCACCGCCATAGCAAAATCCTGCTCGGCCAAGCCTTGTCGTTGCCAATAGACTAGCGCCTCTGGGTTGAAAAGAGAAAGCAGACAAGAACGAATGCCCTGCTCAATTTCTGACAGTGTCCGGCAGTTGCCAATCGAGTCATATTGACCGGCAAATGACATGGCCTGTCCGTCTTCTAAAAGGGCACTGCTGCGAACGATATAAGCTTGATTTTGCTGACAAAAGGCTGCTAACTCCCGCTGCCAAGCTGGATCCAAGGGATAGTGCTGCAAACGCTCCGCAATTTCCTCCTTGCCCAGTTCGATGAATTCTTTAAGTCCCTGTTTTGAGTATTCTGGCAGAGCTGCTCTTAGCCAAGCCATTACTTGGTCCGCAGGCAAAATCAGACCCTTAGGAACCGAAAGCCCCAGCTGACAGAGGTTGATTAACTGATTGATTTTACCGCCATAGACGGCCGAAGACTCTTTTTCCAGCCATAATTCTTTCATCAAATACTCCCATCTCACATACGATTTTTTCTAAGCTTAGCCCAGTAGAGCAGACGATTGACTCCTAGATGCGTGCCCGCCCCTAGGATGAGAATGCCCAGCATCTGCTGCCAAGACAGAGGGATATAGAAAAGCAAGAAAATAATACAGCCAATCAAAGAATCAATCTGGTCTATCCAGATAAAAGTCCATTTCCAGCCATTTTCCGCTGTCTTGCCCTCTCTGATTTCCAAACGGCGCTTGATAAAGCTATTGGGCAGCTCAAACAAAACATAAGCCAGCCCCAAAAGAGCCCCAAGGACCAGATTAAACAGCACGGTATTTTCGTAGAAAGCATAGACCATGTGCAACTTCTCTAGGCTAGGAATATTCTTCAAGAACAATCCCCAAAGGATCTGCGCCAAAGCTCCCCAGACAATCATGCCAAAGAAACCTTTCCAGGTCTTGTTAGCTCCAAAAAGCCTCTTCCCATCCTTTAAAATCAGCCCAGCATCCATCGGTTGGTATGCCCCCTCTAGCAGTGGAGACTTGCAAAAGATCATATTCAGAATCCCAGCCAAAATGACTGGCATCAGGGTGATATATAAAGCAAGAATCGAGCGCATAGTTATTTCCTATTCTCTTTATGAAAATCTGCTTGAAAAGATTAAGAGACTTCTCAAACTTTTATGACTTCATTATATCATAAGTCTCTAAAGCCCTTACACAACAAACTGTCAACAACTGTCACATCTGATTGTAGTACAAAAAAAAATTCGCTATTCTAACATTCTTATCTCTCCTTGCATCTATAACTGCNTGATTTTTCAAGACATACTAAGAGTTAGTAGCAACTAAATAAAATTGTAGATAATATATCAATCAATCTTCCTTTTATTATAAAAGGCTTTTAAAAAATTGTAAAGAAGAGCTTTATGATTCAAATTAAAAAACCAGCTTTTCAAGCTGGTTTGTCAGTTTATTCTCTGTCATCATAGCCATTTGGATGACTGGAATGCCATTTCCAAGCAGTTTCGATAATGGTTTCGATATTGTCAAATTTCGGCTGCCAGCCCAGAACTTTTCTGGCCTTCTCAGAGGAAGCAATCAGCGTATCCGGATCACCTGGGCGCCGCTCTGCTATTTCCAAAGGAATAGGATGGCCGGTCACCTTTCGAGCTGCTTCTACAATCTGCAGGTTGGAGAAACCAGTCGAAGAGCCAAGGTTAAAGGCATCTGAAGGATGGCCGGCACGTAGATGCTCAACAGCCAAAATATGGGCCTCAGCCAAGTCGAAAGGATGGACATAATCGCGTACATTAGTGCCGTCTGGAGTATCGTAATCATCGCCAAAGACGGCAATCTTCTCACGTTTGCCCTGAGCCACCTGAAGCACAATGGGCAAGAGGTGGGTTTCAGGTCCGTGGTCCTCGCCAATAGAGCCGTCGGGCTTGGCACCCGCCACATTGAAATAACGCAGGGCTACAAACTTGATGCCATAGGCCTGGTCCGCCCAACGCATAATGGTCTCCATCATAAGCTTGCTCTCACCATAAGGATTAATCGGCTTTTGCGGGGTCGTTTCCAGAATCGGCACTTCCTCAGGAATGCCATAAGTCGCAGCGGTTGAAGAAAAGACAATGTTTTTAACGCCGCATTCCTGCATGACCTCCAAAAGAGAAACCATGCCGGCTGTGTTATTGTCAAAATACTTGAGCGGGTCCGACATAGACTCTGCTACCAGTGAAAAAGCTGCAAAGTGAATGACTGCATCAATGGATGGATGTTTGGCAAAGACATCACGCATGAGGTCCTTATCCGCCAAATCCCCCTCATAAAAGACCGCTTTCGGATGGACGGCTGCCCTATGGCCAGTCACCAAATTATCAACGACGACTACCTCTTCCTTGCCTGCCGCTACTAGACGGTCTACCATGTGCGAGCCGATATAGCCAGCTCCACCTAATACTAAAATTGCCATAAAACTTCCTTTCCCTGTTACGCTAGATTCATTATAACACATTTCCTAGGGCTGGATGCCGACGGATTGGACAAAGCGCATGAAAGCTTCTTGCCCTTCCTCTGTTCGCTTGTAAACTCCAGCATCTTCCAGCACACGGCTGAAAATTTGTCCAACCGAAGCCTGAACTACTCCTTCCACCGTTTCAGCGGAAACATTTGGATTTTGGTCCTTGAGTTGATTGGCCCACTCCTGATGATAGGCAGCAACCTGACAGTTTTCTCCTAGTAGGAAAAGTTCCACCTGCTTGAGTTCTTCCTTGAGCCGAGGCGGCAGAATAGCCAGTCCCATCACCTCAATCAGACCGATATTTTCTTTCTTAATATGCTGCACATCCCTATGAGGATGGTAAATGCCGTCCGGATGTTCTGGGGAAGTTTGATTGTCCCGCAAGACCAAGTCCAGCGCAAAACATCCATCTTTCCTGCGAGCAATCGGTGTGATGGTATGGTGCGGCTCACACTCAGACTCTGCCAATACCTGCACACTAGGATCAGAATAAGTTCGCCAAGCTTGCAAGATCTTGTCAGCCAACTCAATCAAGTGTTCCTTCTTCTCAGACCTTAGACGAATGACGGACATGGGCCACTTGACAATGCCTGCTTCCACCTCATCAAAGCCGCTAAAAGTAAAGCTGCAATCCAGCTCTGCTATTTCCATAGGGAAAGTATGACGTCCGCCCTGATAGTGGTCGTGGGTCAGGATAGAGCCACCGACAATAGGCAGGTCGGCGTTGGAGCCAGCGAAATAACCCGGAAAGGTCTCCACGATGTCCAGCAAGCGCTCAAAGGTCAGCCGACTGATAGCCATGGGAAGGTGCTGGCTGTGCAGAAAGATGCAATGTTCATTAAAGTAGGCATAGGGCGAATACTGGAAGCCCCACTCCTGTCCAGCCAAGTCAAAACGGATAATCCGATGGTTAGCGCGGGCTGGGTGGTCCAAGCGACCTTGATAACCTTCATTTTCCATACAGAGCTGGCAGGCTGGATAATTGCTGTTCTTAGCCTTTTTAGCTGCCGCAATTTCCTTGGGATCCTTTTCTGGCTTAGAGAGATTAATGGTAATTTCCAAATCTCCATATTCAGTCGGTGCTTTGAAAGCAATGTTTTTAGTAATGGCCTTGACCTTGATGTAGTCATTTTTTTGACTAAGCTGGTAAAAATCAGCCACGGCTTGCTCGGGATTGGAGGCATAAGTCATCCAGAAGTCCCGATTGAGCTGGCTAGGGGCTGGGGTGATGAAGTTCATGAGCTCAGCTCCCAATATATCCTGCTCAGCCAGGGTATCACCAATCTTCCCATTCTTGACAGCCACAGCTACCAAGTCATCCTTAAGGTCAATTAGCTGCTCAGCCTCGGTCTCCTGCTCTGCCACTGCCTCTCCGACCAAAGCCATAACACGATTGCTCAGATAGATGGTGTCCATTTCTTCAAAAGTACTATTGTCAATCACTGCAGATACAAAAGCAGTCAGTAACTTCTTGGACATAGATCTTCCTTTCTCTTGCTAGTAAAGAGAGTGGGACAGAAATCGGTAATTCGTTAGAATTCGATTTCGTCGTCCCACCTCCGCACAGTTGATTAGGGCTGTAAAAGCTGATGAAATCAGCGTAATAGAGCCCACTCAACCACTGCGTCTTGCTCGACAATCCAAAGACAATTGAGAGGCTAGGACTTTTGTCCCAGACCCAAGTTCCTTTTCTGCCATTTAATCCAGCACTCGGCTTCCGCCAGCTACTTCTGCAATGTAAAAGCTAGGGGCGTAGCCGACAACCTCTTGATACTTGCGGCCGACATTTTCTTTGAAAGCTTCCACCGCATCCTTACCAACTAAAGCAATAGCACATCCGCCAAAGCCTGCCCCAGTCATACGAGCCCCCAGAACACCTTCTTGCTCCCAGGCCGTGTGAACCAAAGTGTCCAGCTCTAGACCAGTCACTTCATAGTCATGTTCCAAAGAAACGTGGGAAGCATTCATGAGACGGCCAAACTTTTCAAGATCGCCTGCCTGCAAAGCTGCCCGTGCTTGCAAGGTCCGTTTATTTTCCAAAACAGCATGGCGAGCCCGTTTGAGACGATTTTCGTCTTCTATCAGATAGCTATACTCATCAAAGGCCCACTCGTCCAACTCACCCAAGGTAGCGATAGACAGCTTGCGGTTAAGTTCTTCAACAGCTTTTTCACACTCAGCACGGCGCTCATTGTACTTAGAATCCGCCAACTCACGGCGCTTATTGGTATTCATAATCACTACGACATTGTCCTTGAGATCAAGCGGTACCAAATCATACTCAAGAGTATTTGTATCTAAGTAAATAGCTCGCTGGTCAGCACCCATTCCGATAGCAAACTGATCCATAATACCAGAATTAACCCCGATAAATTCATTCTCAGTTAATTTACCGATTTTGACTAAGTCCAGCCGCTCCAAGTTCAAATCAAAAAGTTTCTCAGCAATGATACCAGTTAATAGCTCTAGCGATGCTGAAGACGACAAGCCAGATCCATTGGGAATATTTCCATAAACATAGACATCCATTCCTCGGTCAATTGTATGACCCGCCTCCTGCAGAAAATGCAGAACTCCTTTCGGATAGTTGGTCCAGTTATGCTCAGGCTCAAAGTGCAGGTTTTCCAGTGGTACTTCAATAATCCCTTTTTCTTCAAAATTCCCTGAGAAGAATCGCAAGAGCTGATCGTCCCGTTTGCGAGCCGCTCCATAAGTTCCTAGAGAAATTGCTGCAGGAAAGACATGGCCACCGTTATAATCCGTATGCTCACCAATCAGATTGATCCGACCAGGTGAAAAGAAAGTGTGATCCGCTTCTACTCCAAAAATTTTGGCAAAATCTGCGCGGATTTGCTCTACTGAAATGACATTTGACATAAGCTAAACTCCTTTAAAATGAATGATCGATATTGTAATCGTTTTCTTAATTTTATTATAACTGTTTCCGAGTAAAACTTCAATAAATTTAGTAAAATTTTAGTTAACAAATTGCCGCAATAATATTTACTAAATTCTTCTTTGTTATTTACTAATTTTTGAGTTATAATTTATGTAGACAGTAAATTAAAAAGGACCAAATCAAATGGCTACTATCAAAGATATCGCCCAGACTGCTGGTGTTTCCCCCGCAACTGTTTCGCGGGTTTTGAACTATGACAAGTCCATGTCTGTCAGTGATGAGACGCGTAAAAAGATTTTCGATATCGCAGAACAGCTCAACTACAAAAAAAGCAACAGGCAGAAAAAGACTTTGCCTCAGACCCATCGCATTGCCATTGTTGAATGGTATACAGAGCTGGAAGAGCTGGATGATCTTTACTACTACTCTATCCGCTTAGGCATCGAAAAGAAAGCCCAGGGACTGGACTATGATATCGTGCGGATTTTCAACAACGACTCTCTGAGCCAGCTAGAGCAGATTGACGGCATCATTGCCATCGGAAAATTCAGCAGCAAGCAAGTCAAGGAGCTAGAGCAATACAGTCCTGCCCTGGTTTTCGTGGATAGCGATACGCTCGACCAAGGCCACAGCTGTGTGACAACGGACTTTGAGCATGCCGTTACTCATGTTCTCGACCATTTTCTTCAGCAGGGCTTTCGAGAAATCGGTATGATTGCTGGACGTGAAGAGACCGCAGACGGAACGACAAGTCTTGACGATCCGCGCTTGGCCTGCTTCTGCCGTTACCTTAGTGACAAAGGTCTTTATCAGCCGACTTATGTCAAGACAGGCAAGTTCTCCTCAGAGTCTGGCTACCAGCTGATGAAAGACATGATTGACAAACAAAAAGAACAGATGCCCAAAGCATTCTTCATAGCCAGCGATGCTCTGGCTGTCGGTGCCCTCCGTGCTCTTCAGGAAGCGAGAATAGCTGTTCCCCAAGATATCCAGATTATTTCCTTTAATGATACATCCATTGCCAAATACGTCTATCCGCCTCTCAGTACTGTGACAGTCTTTACAGAGGAAATGGGCAAGCAAGCTCTGCAGATGCTGGACCAGATGATTAAAACTGACGAAAGCCTCATCCCTTACATGATCAAGCTCTCAACCAAGCTGACACTAAGAGAAAGCAGCCTTTAAGCTAGAAAGACCGCCTATGAAAACCTACGAAAAAATCTTTGACATCCTCAGTCAGGCTGACGACTATGTCAACGGTGAAAAAATAGCCCAAGAATTGGGCATTTCACGAACTTCCATTTGGAAGGCCATTCAAAAATTGGAGAAAGAAGGCATCCAAATCGAATCCGTCAAGAACCGAGGCTATCGATTGACAGCGGGTGACTTGCTGATTCCTGATTGGATTGAGGAACACTCACCTGTTCAGGTCTCCTTTAATTCTGACTGCCAGTCCACTCAGATGGATGCCAAGGCTGGCATGGAGGCCGGACGCCCTGCCGACACTCTCTATCTAGCCGCTGCCCAATCTGCTGGCCGTGGCCGTTTCGGTCGTGCTTTCTTCTGCCCCAGCCAGGGCGGCTTTTACATGTCTCTCCACCTCAAGCCCAACCTCCCCTTCGACCAGCTCCCCTCCTATACAATCTTGACCGCAGGAGCTATCTACAAGGCAGTAAAAAATCTAACCCTCATGGAAGTTGATATCAAGTGGGTCAACGACATTTACTTTCGAAACAAGAAAATTTCCGGCATCTTGACTGAGGCTACGACTTCTATTGAGACAGGACTCGTCACTGATGTTATCATTGGTGTTGGCTTTAATTTTTTCATTAAAGACTTTCCAGCTGAGATTAAAGAAAAAGCTGGCTCCCTCTTTGAAGAGAAACCAGCCATTAGTCGCAATGAGCTCATTGCCGAGATTTGGAAATGCTTCTACGAAAGTGACCCAGAAGAGCTCATCTATCTCTACAAGCAGCGTTCCTTGGTGCTGGGACGACAAGTGACCTTTAGCCAAAAAGGCGTGGACTACCAAGGTTTAGCCAAGGACATCTCAGACAGCGGACAATTACTAGTCCAGCTGACAGATGGTCAGGAAATCTGGCTCAACAGCGGTGAAGTCTCGCTGACTAGTTGGTAATCAAAAATTTCATTTCAAAAGGACTGAGTCTCATAGCTCAGTCCTGTTTTCATTATTTCGGTCCTAAATGTTTATCGATTTCATCCACAATCCGCCCCATGACATAGGAAATCTGCAGATTGCGCAGCACTAAAACTGCCCAGAAAGCAGCCATGAAATAGCGCCCCGCCATGATGGATTCATTGAAAAAATAGGTTTCTAAGGCTGTGAAAACAGCCATCACAATAAATTGTCGTCTGTTCATAGATTTATTATAACACGAAAGCCTAGAAAAATCTTTTTTTAATCCTCTTGAATGGTAATTTTTTCTGCTAAAAAGTCAAATCCCTCTGGAATCAAGCTTTCCTCTTCCTTCTCTTCAACCTCTGCCTTGCCATTGCGGCTGCGAGCCGAAAAATCCGCCCGAATCTTGGTCCACTCTTCCAAAGAAATGGCCAAAATTTCTGGTGAAAATCCCGCCGCATTGCTGAGGATATTGCCAAACATGGTATTGAGGTTGTCCCGCTTCATAGTCTGCTCAGCGTTGAAATTAGACTCAAAAGCTAAGATAGCATGACTTTCATTGGCGGCCACTGGCTGCGAGCCTGCCAGCAAGGCCCTATCAGCTCCAGCCAGACTTTCGATAATCTCACCCCAAGCATTCTGCAGCTTAGTCAGATTGCTGCGAGCCAGGCTAGGATTCTCAACAGCCTCTTCTAGGATGGCATTGACCTTATTACGGTCTGCTCGATAGCCCTTAGACTTCTGCGGTCGAATATCTGAAGTTTTGACAGCTGCTGCAGGTTTTCCATTGCCATTAGCCACTTGCTGCTTGAGACTATCTATCTCTTGTCTCAATCCCTTGAGTTCATCAGCTAGATTATCCGGAATAGCTGCCAACGTAGAATGGCTACTGGTCTCTGCCAGTCGAATGGTCATCATTTCTGTATAAATCTTGGGCTGCAGGCTGTTCTTGATGTCTGCCAAACTCTTGGTCGCCATATCTATCATGGCAAAGAGAGTGTCCTGCGGTGTCTTGAGATTTTCCAGAAAAAACTCGCTAGCGTGATGATTCTCCCCACCAGTTTTGACAATAATCAAGTCGCGCAGATATTGCAGGAGGTCCGTCACAAAACGGGCCATATTTTTGCCGCTGTCAAAAATCAGATTGAGATTATCCAAGGCGCCAACTGCATCATGAGCAATCAAGGCTGCTACATAGGCATCCAAGGCTCCCAAGCTGATAGATCCAGTGATTTCTTCAGCTATGTCTGTAGTCAAACGATTTTCCTGAGTTAAGCTAAGAGCCTGATCGAGGATAGACAAGGCATCCCGCATACCACCTTCCGCTCGACGGGCAATAATCTGCACACCTTCCTGCTCAAAATCAATCCCTTCCTGCTCCAAAATCCACTCAATATGTCCAATAATGTCCTGCGTCTTGATAGACTTAAACTCAAAACGCTGGACACGTGAAAGAATGGTCGCTGGAATCTTGTGCAGCTCTGTCGTTGCTAAGATAAAAACCACATTTTCTGTCGGTTCTTCCAAGGTCTTGAGCAAGGCGTTAAAAGCCCCTGTCGAGAGCATGTGCACCTCGTCGATGATATAGACCTTGTGCTTGGCCAGACTAGGCGCATAGGTAGACTTGTCCCGAATATCACGAATCTCATCTACTCCATTATTAGAAGCAGCATCAATTTCGATAACATCTTCAAGGCTTCCCTCAGTAATAGCCTGGCAAATATAGCAGTCATTGCAGGGCTCGCCGTCCTTTTGATTCGGACAGTTCATAGCCTTGGCAAAAATCTTAGCAACACTGGTTTTTCCTGTTCCACGAGGGCCAGAGAAGAGATAGGCATGGCTGATTTTCCCTTGCTCAACAGCCTGCCGGAGAGTGGTGGCCACTACCTGCTGACCCACCAGCTGACCAAAAGTCTGACTGCGGTACTTCCGATATAAAGCTTGATACATTAGGCTTTTTCTCCAAACATTTCAAAAATCCAAGTCGTTTTTTCAAGCAAAATCTGGACAAATTTTTCCAGATATTCCTGATCTACCTTATCATAATCACCCGTCAAGGCTGAGTCCAAATCCAGCACTCCTAGCAGGCGACCGTCTTTTACCATGGGCACCACAATTTCACTCTTAGCCCGGCTATCACAGGAGATATAGTTGGCATGCCGGGTCACATCATCCACGATAATCGTCTGCTCTTTCTCCGCGGATTCCCCACAGACACCCTTACCTAAGGTAATATGGACACAGGAAACACCGCCCTGAAAAGGCCCCAAAATTAGCTCCTTCCCATCAAAAAGATAGAAACCCGCAAAAACAGAATTAAGAAGAGCTTGATTGAGCAGAGCGCTAGCATTGGAAAGATTGGCCAAAACATTGGTCTCGCCCTCCAACAAGGCTTCCAACTGAGCCAATAAAAGTTGATAATTTGAAATTTTTTCTTTTGTGTTCATAGAGTCTATTATATCAAAAAGCCGGTCTTTCAACCAAGCTTTTCTTTAATTTTGTTATTCAAAAATTCATCAATCAGTCTATTTACAATATCGGGTTGGTCGGTATTAGAATTATGTCCCGCCTTATCAATCCATTGAACAGACTTCCCAGTATTTTTTTCATAGGCTTTCAAATATCGTATACAAGACCCTGCACGATCTTCTTTTCCACATATAACCAATTGTGGACATTTTACTTCATAAGAAAGTTTCTTCTCTACTGCTTCTGAAAATATCTTATATCCGTATCCCGCAAGACGAGCATACCTTTTTTGATCGCCATCATAAACCATCATCATATCATACATCAGTTTTCTTCCATAGTCTGTTGTTGATACGCTTTTAGGGCCTGATTTCAAAAGAGATTTCCATGGATAGATTCTATAAATTGCCTCCATATTTTTTAAGAGCCACAACTCCATAGCTGTATAATAGTTCCTTTGCAGGGAAGGTGAATCAATCGTAACAAGGCCTTTTAATTTCTCAGGAAAAAGTTGAGCATAAACCTGTCCTATATATCCTCCCATTGACTGACCAATTACTATTGGATTTTTTATTCTCTCTTTGACAAATATTCTATCCAGCCAACTTGCTAAATCAAATAAAGTAAAATCGAGACGAAATGGATAAGATGAAGCGTGTCCAGGTGCATCCCAAACCAAGACTCTATATGTATCTTTAAAATATTCTATTTGTTTTTCAAATAACCTATGGTCAGCAGTTAGCCCAGGTAAAAAGATAAGAGCACTTTCGGATGATTCATCAACCTCATTTGTCCAATAGTGAATGACTCCACTTGATGTTTCGTATGTCTTTTCAATCAAAATACTACACCCGCATTCTTATTTATTTTCCACCAAAACCTTCACTTCCTCATCCTCCACCAGCACTGCTTGGCGATTATTAAGGGGCAGCAAATTAAGCTTGTCTCCATAAGTATTTAGGATTGCCTGAACACTTTCAGCAAAGGGTTCTTCGCCAACATGAGGCAGGAGATAAAAATCTGCCTCATGTAACGCCACCGTATCAGACAGTTCCCCTGCTACTTCCTTATCGTCCATAAGTCTGATGTAGTCAATATCCTCAGCAGTGATAACAGCGCCAGCAGATTCTCCCACATAGACCATGTCGTCTGCAATCTGCTCTTTTATCAAGGACAGAAGGTGCTTTTTCTTTAGTTCTTGCAAAAGGTAAAAGGTATTGCCACCAGAGACATAGAGAAGCTTGCTTTGGAAAATTTTGGCCTGAGCTGTCTCTCTATCACAAGCTGAAATATCCAAGACCTCTACTTGAAATCCCAAGTCCTCAAAGGTTTGCAGGGCTTCATCAATATAACCCCTGTACTCTTCTACATTTCCAGCCGTCGGTATAAACAGTACTTGTTTGCCCAATTGCTTTTCAGATACATATTGTCTGAACAAGTCCTTGACTCCTGCAAAATAAGAGCATATAAATAATTGTTTCATAGGATACCTCCTTATTTTTTCCTGATTTTATAAAGAATCCATTGACCCTTTCTTTGGCTATTGATGAGATGTAAGTCCAAATCTGTCAAATAGTTTTCTAGTTTTTCTTGCTTTGTAAAGTCTGGTTGGTAATAAGCTAATTTGCTCCATTCACATGCCAGTAGAATGATTCCATCTGGCTTAAGTTCTAGGAACGCCTGAGTTAGATTCGATTAATAAAAATGAGTTTAAAATGCCGTAATCAAATCAAATTCTTTGATTGGTACATTAAGTAAAGAAAAGCAAGAATAATCAGAAAGCCAATAATTGAATAAATCATCTGTCCCCCCTCTCGTATCTTCCGCCATAAAGCTTTTTAGCTTCCTCTGTATAGTTCTTGATAAAATCCGTTTTCGCCTCTGTATAGGCATCACGGTTGTGCTCATATTGCTTCCATAAGGATAGCTTGAGCTTTTCATAGTCTTTAGCTACAACAGGGTGCTCCTGTAAATAGTCTCTAAAGTAAAGTTCATCATGATCGCCCTCATAGCGCAGATGCAGATGGAAAACCCGCTCGGCAAAACCACTCGGTGTGTAGCCTTTATTAAATGACATCCGCCCTTGGCTTTCTGACATGAGCAGATAACCATTTTGCAGCAGCAAGTCTCTCATTACCGCCGTATCTGTTTCTTTGGGAATTTCTAGCAAGATATCCACTATTGGCTTAGCCCAGATGGTCTCAAGAGATGTCGAACCGATATGACTAATCCGAACCAGCTGATTTGCAGGCAAAAAACTCAAAAGCCGAAGCCGTTCCTCCGCATACCAGTCTTTCCACTCATCCTGATGCTCTCTTAAAAAAATCGGAAAAAGCTGCCACAGCTCCTCAAGTGACATTTCCTCTAAAGATGGACTCATAAGCACCTCCTTAGGTAATTTATACAAGCGTTTTCTCTAGTTACGATTATAGAAAAAATACACATCCTAGTCAAACCTCGCACTTATTGAACAAATATTTATTTTTGTAATATTTTTGAAAAGTTTTAGTTGTCAAACAATCTATTTTTTAGTAGAATGATGTCGGAGATATATTATTTAAAAGGAGTTCTTTATGAAAAAGTTTAGGTTTGGCACTTGGCTTGTCCTGTCAGCCGGCTCTTTGTTGTTACTTTCACAGGCTCTTCCTGCAGAAAATGTTGCTGCTAATCAGAAGAACCAGATTAAGGTCCAGCTGCTCAACCATAGCGATGAAACAGCTATTGGCACTCTGGAGTTGAATGGGGAGTATCAGCTAAAGCTTGGAAAAAAGGACAAATACGGTCGGGCTACTGCTGCTCATGTCCAAATGCAGGAGCAACACAAAGCCAAAAAGAAAAAGGAGACCAAGGTCACTTACAACCCCATCGGTTGGCACAATTACAAATTTTACTACGGTAATGGAGATGATCGGGCTTGGCTCATGAATCGCGCTCACCTGATTGGCTTCACTTTCAGCGGCCTCAATAACGAAGGGAAAAACCTCGTTCCGNTGACCGCTTGGCTCAACTCCGGCAGTTTCCAAGGACTGGATGATAATAATCCAGATAGCATGATCTATTATGAACATCGCTTGGAGCGCTGGTTAGAGGAAAATCCTGATTATTGGCTGGATTACAAGGTTACTCCGATTTATACGGACAATGAGCTTCTTCCTCGCAAGATTGAGCTCCAGTATGTCGGGCTTGACGCAGAAGGCAGTGTTGTCAGCATTCAGCTAGGGGGCAAGGAAACCATAGATGAAGACGGAATGTCTCATGTCATCCTGGACAATGTCTCTCCAAATGCAGAGATTGACTACCAAACAGGCACTGCTGTCAATACCATGATTGAGTAGAATTACAGATAAAAACACAAAAACAGACCATCCTTACTATGATGATCTGTTTTTTATTTATTTTTACCAATAAAGACAGCCGTAAACAAGCAGGACTGCAATCATACTGAAAAGCGAGCCAATCAGGTAGTATTCAGCAAAGGACTGGCTTTCTGAAATCTTATTATAGCGGGCGATAGACTTAGCTGTAAAAACTAGCCCAATGGCAGTAAACTGTCCGAAAATAAGAGACAGTCCCATAATCAAGCGCTCCAAAATCCCAATCATGGCACCAGCCCCCGCAATAGTCTCTCCGCTGTCTTCCCCTGCCTGATACTTGCTGAAGAAGAGTTTAAAGAGGATATTAATTGGCTTACCAGTCAGGGAAAAGAAAAAGAGAGCCTGCAGCATGAGGTAGCGCTCAGACAGCCAATTAGGAGCTGGAATTTGCTGCTGTCCTAAGAGGAAATAAAGAGCAAAAATGCTAATCAGATGCAAGATCTGATCCAATATAAAGGCAAACTTTTGAGCATGATGCCGGACAATCAAAGAATTCAGCCTATTCTTCAAGAAGTCAATAAGCGCATGACTGAGCCAGACCAAGGCGAAATATAGCAGATAATTAGGTAAGATGAGACCCAAGAGCAACAGGGGCAAGAGAACAATTCCCAAATGAAGAATTAAGAAATTCATCCGACGGCTTTTTAGGTCGGCCATTTTCTGACTTTGAAGCTGAAAATCAGCTAACACATGAGCCAGCAAAGTCAATACAAGAATCGGATTCTGCATGAAAAATTCTGAAAATCCCATAAAATTTGTCATTGTTCAGCCTCCTTTGCTGCCTGTAAAATCATTCTCATAGCTAAACGGCGATTTCTCAGATAGATCTTCAGTCCAGACGACTTCAGCCGCTTACTAAGCGCACTGGGACTAATCTGCAGCAGCTCTGCCATTTCCCCATGAGAAAAATTCTCGTCATAGATATATTCCTTGAGCATCTGCTCTAGAACCTCTCTCTGACTGCTATTCCACTTACTCTGGATAAATGAAGTAGCTGCCAGCACCGTATTGACCGCCTGACTGAGCTCTTCATCTCCCAAGGATACAGCTATACGGCTGCTGCCGTAGTCGTTCTTCTCGTGAATAGCCTCAATGGCTGCGCGTGCCCTCCAGTAGGCCGGACCGTCGGCACCAATACTCTGCTCCCGATTGATGTCCGTCACAATCTCCCCCAAACCAAGCCCAAAGCGAATCGGATGAGGAAAGCCCAAGGCAATCTGATCAAGGAGCTGCATGATTTCTGGATTAGGCCGCAGCAAAGCCTGAAACTCATCTCCAGTCGTTACCGTGAAAGGTGACACCAGATAATCCTGATAATCCTGATTTAGCACTGCCATCATGTCCTGCAGGTCCTTCTGAGCCTGCTTACGATTTTTCAGCTGTTTGGATTCTATTAAATCTCCAATAAGAGCAATATAAAGCATACCAAACCTCCTTTAAGTCCATTATAAAGGAAAATTTTAAAAATGTCTATTTAAACGGCAACTTTTTAGAATATCCATTGTAAAGGAAAGACTATTTTTTCTTTTTAGGTACTGGTAAGGCAGGGTAGGCTGCTTCAATCAGATTACAGAGAAAGGCAGCATCTTCTACTTCTTCTATACGAAGCATCGGCTTTGCGCCTGGATAAGGAGTTTCATAGACTGGATTTTCAAAAAAATCCAGAGCTGGCTGGACTGACTTGAGAAGCAAGCGATTGTCATAAATCCCGCCGAATAAGCGACCCCGATAATAAAGCAAATACTCTCCCATCATCTTGCGAAAGCTAATTTCTTGGCCTAAGCCCTGCAGCTGCTTCAGAATAAAATCCAAATATTCTTGACTAGATGCCATCGGAACACCTCCATGAATTGATACTTTATTATACCAAAAATGAATGAAGATTTCCTAACTAAGAGATCAACTCATCTCCTCCAATCCGTAGTCTGTCTATGCTCAAGTAAGCAAAAAAAGCTAGACCATACAAGTCTAACTCTTTTACTTCTTATTTTTTTAAAAGTCCTTCCTTGACCAGATAATCACGCGCGATATTTTCGGCCTTTTTACCTTCAATACCAACTTGATAATTCATCTGGCTCATCTGGCTTTCCGTAATTTTGCCAGATAGCTTATTGAAAATACCTTCCAATTCAGGGTGTTTTTCGAGCAATTCAGCTTTCATGAGAGGTGCTCCTTGATAAGGAGGGAAAAGGTGCTTATCGTCTTCTAAAACTTGTAAATCATAACGCGCAAGTTCTGCGTCAGTCGAATAGGCATCCGTGATTTGAATATCACCCGATTGGATAGCTTGGTAGCGAAGGGCTGGCTCCATAGTTGACACATTGAGATTCAATCCATAGACAGACTGGAGTCCCTTGTTCCCATCTTCACGGTCGTTAAACTCTAAGGTAAACCCTGCCTTGAGCTTGTCTTGGACTGCCTTAAGGTCAGAGATGGTTTTAAGATTGTATTCTTTAGCAACACTCTTAGGTACAGCAATCGCATAGGTATTTTGATAAGCCATGTGATTTAGCAAGACTAGATTGTCCTGTTTTCTGATTCCATCACGTGCTGCTTCAAAAACTTCTTCAGCATCATTGCTGACCTTTGGAGCAGGCTGCAAGAGAGTTCCAGTAATCGTACCGGTAAACTCAGGATAGATATCAATATCGCCTTTTTTCAGAGCTTGATAAAGGAAGTCTGTCTTACCAAAGTTTGGCTTGACTGTCACAGTCATATCCGTATTTTCCTCAATGAGAAGTTTATACATATTCATGAGAATTTCTGGTTCTGGACCTAATTTCCCAGCTATAACCAGATGATCCTTCTCCTGCTTGGGAAGCAGACTCGGTGTGTAAGACGCGCCGAGGCCGAGGATTAAGACCGCAAAAGCTGTAAATACCGTCCGAAGCTTAGCCTTTTCCATCCATTTAAGGAGACTGTTGAAAAGAATTGCCAAAACTGCAGATGAAATTGCCCCAATCAAGATCAGACTGGCATTGCGACGATCAATTCCTAGAAGGATAAAGGAACCTAGTCCACCAGCTCCGACAAGGGCCGCTAAAGTTGCTGTCCCGATAATCATAACCGTTGCTGTCCGAATTCCAGAAACGATGACGGGCATTGCTAGAGGCAGTTCAAACTTTTTGAGTCGTTCCCACTTGGTCATCCCAAAGGCGATTCCAGCTTCTTCTAAACTAGGATCAATCCCATTCAAAGCCGTGACGGTATTTTCTAAAATCGGGAAAATAGCGTAAATCACCAGAGCAGTCAGTGCCGGCAGTGTACCAATCCCCATGAGGGGGATAAAGAGTCCCAGCAAGGCCATTGAAGGAATGGTTTGAAAGATTCCCGCAATTTGCAGCACCCAATTAGCTGCCTTTTTGTGACTATGAAGATAAATAGCGAGCGGAATGGTCAGGAAGATGGCCACTAGTAAGGTCAGAAGAGACAGCTGGAGGTGTTGTCCTATGGCTGCTAACCATTCGCCAAAGCGCTCCTGAAAGGTAGAAAACAAATTAGCCATGTTGAACACCTCCAAATAAATCTGCTACGAAGCTGGTCGCAGGTGCAGATAAGATTTCCTCAGGTGTCGCCACTTGACGAATCTCCCCGTCCTGCAGAACAGCAATCCGATTCCCCAATTTCAAGGCCTCATCCGTGTCATGGGTCACAAAGATTGTTGTCATCCCAAACTGGTCGTGGATACTCTTGGTCAAGCTCTGCAATTGCTTACGCGAGATGGCATCAAGAGCTGAAAAAGGCTCGTCCATCAGCAGGATTTTGGGTTGAGCGATAATGGCACGGACAATGCCCACCCGCTGCTGCTCACCACCAGACAGCTCACTCGGCATACGCTGAGCATAGTCTTCAGCAGGCAAGCCTACTAGCTTCAGCAATTCATCGGTCTTCTGCTGAATCTCTGCCTTGCTCCATCCTTTCATCTCAGGAATGAGAGCAATATTTTCAGCCACAGTTAGGTTTGGGAAGAGGGCAATCGCCTGTAAGACATAGCCTGTAGAAAGGCGTAACTCACGCTCATCATAGTCTTTGATGCGCTTGCCATCCATATAGATATTGCCATCTGTTGGCTCTAAAAGACGGTTGATCATCTTGAGCATGGTTGTCTTACCGGACCCAGAAGGACCTACTAAAACCATGAACTCTCCATCCTCAATCTGTAAGTTGACATCTCTCAAGACATCCTTTTCTGTATAGCGTAGCGCTACATTTTTATATTCAATCATTCTTTCTCCTCACTTTAAAACTTCCCACGATTCGTCAAGTCTTCTACCTTAGGCATGACTTCTTTATTGTCCCAATGCTCTACAATCAATCCATTATCATCCAAAACGAACAGTTCCATTGTAACACTTGTGATTTCAACTATCAAGAATTTTGTTCTATTTCCAAGTAATTTTAAACTGGGGGTAAAGAAAAAAGCAGGTTTAACCTGCTTTAAAATCTAAAATTTATCGTTTCCGATTGATGTATCTGTTGAACAAAATGGTCATAATTTTCAGCTTCTTGAGGAATAAGAATGGACCACTTTTTCAAGAGCGCCCTGTAACCTGCTAATTTACCTATTTCGTTATCAACAACCTTCTCTACACTTGGGAAAATAAGTCCAGCTTTCTCAGCTTCTAAAATATAAGAATAGGAAATCAACTGAAACAAGTCCTCTCGGTTTATCCCTTTTTCAGTAAACTCCAGTTTTTTATATTTAGCATCTAAAACAATCTTTCGTTCTCTGTCATAAAAATCTGGATATACTTTTCGTTTCCCACCAGAAAATACTAAGATACCTTCTTTTTTTTCTTTATTACGAGGATGGATGAAACCTTTTGGCAACAAGGTGTAAACATACTCTTCCCAAAGCCAAGCAATATCAAAGAGAACACCGTGTATTTTTTGCTCTTGAAATCCTAAACCGTGCTTTTCTCTACTCAGAATCAACAGACAGAGTTCCTGTAATTTTCTATATTNTCTAAAATAGGCATGACGGATAGGTTTAGTTTGATTTAGTCTGATAATCTTAACACGATCAGCTATTTTATAAGACGGAGTCACACGAATAATTTCTGTTACATTTTCACGATTAGCATCAAATACTCCACTTCCAATTATTTTCTGATTCTTAATATACTCAATGGTGTGTCGAATCAGCTGCATCAATGGATTATCATAAGTAAATTCTCTAGTAGTGTAGGAAATATTTCCCATAAAAGGAACATTTTTCTTAAGATGTTTTCCTACATCAATCGCTCCCTTCACATGGCTATCATTATTGAAAAATCGCTGGTACTCCTTATAAAGCCCTTTTCTCAAAGCCGCTTGCAGATATTTTGGAAAGAGGTAAACCAATAGTTGATAGAGTTTATCTTCGCTAGATAAACCAACATCCAAGTTAGTGAGATTGATATTTAGGACCTTCTGCAATAGATAATGTAAAAAATAGTCGTTATTAGCATTTGAAAAACGAGAGGAAATCGTTAATCTTTCCTGACCGTAACCCAGAAAACCAATCACATTTCCTGTCTTAATATTCCGATTTACAGTTTCAAAAATTTTCTGGTCCTTGTCCAAGTCAGAAGTATTTTTCAACTCATTTGGAAAAATGAAAATACTATCCTCTTTAGAAAGGCTTTCTAAAGTTCTATCTAAAAGTACCTGACTAATTTTTGGATAGATTTCAACAAAATCCTCTTTTTTTATCAGCTGCTGATTATCTGTTATCCTTATCGTCATTTCCATCGCTTTCATTGTCACCAGTTATTGACCGATTGGTTTGCTCATTGCTTGTCTTATCAAATGCCTTTTTCAAAGTTTCTAAAGTCTCAACCTCATCATAAGAACCTCGCAAGTAGTCTTCTAGGAGCGGCTTAATATAATCAGACCAGAGCAACTCATAGTCAAAGTCTACTTCCTGCAACTTAAGGAAATAACTTGGTCCAACATGATAATGACTATTGAGCTCTTCTACTTTTTCTATGGCAGCATTCAAGTTTCTTAGACGCATTTTCGCTTCTTCAGCTCCATATCCAAGAGGTTCATCAAGCATTCCCAGCTGACTTTCAGCCGCGATTTCTACAAAACGGAAACGACGGCGCATGGCAAAATCAAAGGTATCTACCGAGCGGTCAATATCATTCATTGTTCCGATGATGTAGACATTTTCAGGAATATAAAACTTCTTATTAGTTTCATGTAAATTAGCATATTGGGTCGAAACCTCTCCATCCTTACCACGATAGCCCGGATCAATAGAGAAAAAAAGTTCACCAAAAATCTTAGAAATCTCACCACGATTGATTTCATCTATGATGAAGACGAATTTCTTGTCTATGTCAATCGTTGGGGATACATAATCAGATAAGCCATAACTTTCTTTCATGTGATCCAAAACAATTTTTTGATAAGTTTCGTACTTTAACTTAGTCTCCTCACCCTTATATAAAAGATATACTTTTTCTTTGGTGGCAACAGGAGAATCAAACTTCACATTCCCTTGACTGTTTAAACTGGCTGGAACCGAACTACGAGGGAACAAATATTGCCCCTGTTTCTCATTGATAGCATTGGTTAGCTTAGTCCAAGTCTCTTCAAAATTATCTTGTCCTCCAGTCTTCTGAGCGTCTCTAGCCTTCTGACAAAACTTCTTAAAAATACCATCTTGTAGCTTAAACTCAATAATCCCATCCCCATTTGATACTGGTCTCAGTCCTTCTACAAAATCTGTATAGTCATAAGATGGATGAAACTGTACAAATCCAATTTGGTCTTCATTTCCACCAGTTAACTCTAAGGCAATTTCTTTAGCAAGATAGGTTTTACCTGTACCGGGCGCACCACGGAGGATGAGGTTTTGGGATGAAAGTAAAATATTCTTATATTTGTTAATATTTTCTAACATATTTATATCTTTCTTTTTTAATTCTCTATAAAAACTAGTAAAATAGTCATAAAACTCTTTTAAGGTATCGCTAGGTTTACCAGTTGATTCCAACTCTAAATCTTTAACAAAGTATTTATGACCTAATTCTTCATCTCGATTATCACTATACCATTTTACTATTTTAAATTCTGTAAGTTCAAAACTTTGGAAACCACATCTTATATTTATCCATAAGTTATCAATGTCACTCAGTCGATAACCAAAGTAAGGTGATTTAATATATCCATTACCACTCTTTGGACCAAAATGACCTGTGTTAAGCATTTCAACTTTGTATGGAATATTATCAATAATAACTGCAGGATAGATAGCCTTAGCACCATCAAATTTCTGAGAACGTTTAATCCTAATATCTTTTGAATTATAGAGATTTGCTTGATTAACAAATTTTGATAAAAATTCTCTGAAAGCTGTGTAACACTCTATATCCGTCCCTCCTTTTACAAACTCATACGATTTGTCTATAAAAGGTAAAACCTCATTCAATGAGTCTTCACTATCAATAATATACTCAGCATCAAGCGTCCATCCAAACGAATCTGGTTTCTTATCAAATAAAAAAACATCTGATTCTTGAAGACTTTTTGATAAAATAGCAATTTTTATTCTTTTACTCTGAAAACTAACCTCAATGAAGTTTTGTAATTTTCCTTTCTGATTCTCAACCTGAAAAGAAACATAGCTTTTTGTTCTATTTTCAATCGCATCTGGAAACTCTGCTTTTATTCTTTCTAAAAAATCTGCTTTTTTTATCATTTAAACTTTATCTCCCTTTCTTCATCTCTATAGTCATATAA